>NZ_ACCB01000044.1 GCF_000173735.1 Yersinia aldovae ATCC 35236
AGCTTACTTATTTTTTTAAGGTCAAGACCAGTAAGTGATTCGGGTAAGTGAACGTCGCGAACACCCCTGCGGCTTCAAGTACGAGGGAGGCACTGATTATGAATTATCATCAATATTATAGCGTCGACGTTATCAACGGCCCTGGCACTCGCTGTACGCTGTTTGTCTCTGGCTGCGTACACGAATGTGTGGGTTGTTATAACAAAAGCACCTGGCGGCTGAATTCGGGTAAGCCATTTACCCAAGAAATGGAAGATAAAATCATAGCGGATCTGAACGATCCTCGTATCCACCGGCAAGGGTTATCCCTCTCCGGCGGTGACCCGCTGCATCCACAAAATCTGTCCGCCATTCTGCAACTGGTCAAACGCGTACGCCAGGAGTGCGACGGTAAAGATATTTGGGTCTGGACTGGCTATACAATGGCTGAACTGACCGCCGACCAACAGCAAGTGGTTGATTTAATCAATGTGCTGGTCGATGGCAAATTTGTGCAAGACCTAAAAGACCCATCGCTTATTTGGCGCGGTAGCGATAACCAGGTTATCCATCACCTGCGGTAATTTATTTTAGCCATTCTGTACACTCTCCCGCGTGCAGAATGGCGGCTACTGCCCCTTAAATTCCTCACCTCTGAAAAACGGCTTATCACGCCGCAAGATTTCATCGTTCCGCCATCTCAGCTTAACCCTACTGTCATTAAAAACCGCCAGCATAGCGGGTGAGAAAACTTACTGGTTATCACCATGACAATCCGCCACCTGCTCATCAGTATTGCTCCTTGTGTTTCATTGTGGATGGCCGTCAGACGTGATGATGCGCACAGAGGGGTTATTTGCCATGCACTTATCTAGACCACCGACCAGTTATCCCACCCGCTATCAACAAATTGCGGCCCAATTAGAACAGGAGCTGCGCGGTGCTTATCGCTGCGGGGATTATCTGCCGTCTGAACAGCAGTTAGCCGAACGTTATCAGGTCAATCGCCATACCCTGCGTCGGGCGGTCGATGAATTGGTCGAACGCGGCTGGCTGCAACGTCGGCAAGGTATCGGCATTTTGGTGTTAATGCGCCCTTATGACTACCCGCTGCGTGCCAATGCGCGCTTTAGCCAAAACGTATTAGATCAGGGTAGTGACCCCACCAGTGAGCGCTTACTCGCCGTCTTACGCCCGTGCATTGAGCATGTTGCCAAAGCGCTGTCATTGGATGAAGGGACGACAGTGATTCATTTACGCACCTTGCGGCGAGTCAATGGTGTACCGGTCTGCGTTATCGATCACTACCTGCCGGATTTGAGTTGGTGGCCCGCGTTGCAGCAGTTTAACGCCGGTTCACTACATCAATTCATCAGCCAACATCTGCAACAGCCTTTAAGCCGTAGCCAGACTCGTATTAGCGCACGCCGTGCTCAGGCCAAAGAGAGCCGTTTACTTGAGATTGCCACCCATGCGCCGCTGCTCTGTGTGCGCACCTTGAATATCCGTGTTGATAGCCAGCAGGTGGCGGAGTACTCCGTCAGCCTGACGCGCGCCGACATGATTGAACTGACCATGGAGCACTAAATGGAAAGTATCTCGAACACCCGGCAGGGCTGGATGTCGGTGTTGGCCCACAGCCAACCGGCGCAATTGCTTGCACATTGGCAATCCTTGAATCTGGCACCGCAATATCAGGTGATCCGTGCGCCAGAGATTGGTTTGAGCCAATTACAGGCGCGAATGGGCGGCACTGGCCGCCGGTTTATTCTGGGCGATATGACCCTCACCCGCGCGGTAATCAAACTCAACCACAACACCGATATCTATGGTTACAGCTACATAGCCGGGCGCAATAAACCTCATGCAGAACTCTGCGCGCTATTAGATGCGTTATTGCAGCTTTCCACCCTTAATGGACAACCAGCCGGTCTGAGTGAATTGCTGCTGAAAACCGTCATTCATCCTCTGGCGGCCATACAGCAGGAGCGGCGGGAATTGCGCGCTCGCGCTATCGCCACCAGTAAAGTGGATTTCTTCACCCTGGTGCGAGGAGAAGACTAATGAGCCTATTAAACCATTTCGACCAGCCGGTTGATGATGCTCAGCACGCTTTTCGCCGTATTCTCAAGGCATTAAGCGAACCGGGAGTTGTCGTTTCACTGCCCCATGGCAGCGGCTGGCAGCCATTAAATCCCGCCACCACCAGCATCCTGCTGACCCTGGTTGATCAGGAAACGCCGCTCTACCTGGATGAACCGCTCAACCATGATGTCGTGCAACAGAATATACGTTTTCATTGCGGAGCAATGCTGACAACCAGCATCAAAAATTCACTTTTTTCTTTATTTGACAATGAGATAAAAGAAGAACTCTTGATTAGCTGCCCGGTGGGTAATGAACTTTCGCCAGAGCACGCCACCACCATCATTCTTCAGGCCACCAGTCTGCACCTGGGTGTACCTCTGCGCCTACGCGGGCCGGGCATTGAGCACCACCGCACAGTGGCTCCGCAATTGCCCTCTACCGTGCTGAATTACCTGCTTAACCGCCCGATCGCATTCCCTGCCGGCCTCGATTTTCTGTTGACCTGCGGCGAGAACCTAATGGCTATCCCACGAACCACCCATGTGGAGGTGTGCTGATGTACGTTGCCGTCAAAGGGGGCGAAAAAGCCATTGCGGCAGCCCATCAATTACTCGAACACCAGCGCCGTGGTGATACACAGATCCCGGCTATCGATTGCGAACAGATTGAGCAACAGCTCGGTCTGGCGGTTGATCGGGTGATGACTGAGGGCGGTATCTATGATCGCGAACTGGCTGCATTGGCCATCAAGCAAGCCAGCGGTGATCTGGTCGAAGCGATTTTCCTGCTGCGCGCCTATCGCACCACCTTACCGCGTCTGGCGGTCAGCCAACCGTTGGCAACTGACAATATGCGGCTGGAGCGGCGCATCTCCGCCATTTACAAAGATTTGCCCGGCGGGCAAGTGCTCGGCCCCACCTATGATTACACCCATCGACTACTGGATTTCACCCTGCTGGCCGCAGGAGATGCCCCGCACGCGCTCAATCGCCGGGAAATATCGCCAGAAGCGGTATCGCAAAATAATTGCGCTCATGTGTTTGATTTATTAGCGCAAGAGCAATTAGCAAAAGTTGAGCAGGATGACGGCACCCCGCCGGAAGATATCACCCGCAACCCGCCGGTTTATCCGTGTAATCGCTCAGCCCGGCTGCAACAGCTGGTGCGCGGTGATGAAGGTTTCCTGCTGGCGCTGAGCTATTCCACCCAGCGCGGTTATGGCCGAACTCATCCATTCGCCGCCGAGATCCGCACCGGCGAGCTGACCATTTCAATTGAGCCGGAAGAACTGGGATTTGCCATTGATATCGGTGAGATCTTACTCACCGAATGCGAAATGGTGAATGGTTTTGTCAGCCCGGCAGCAGAACCCCCGCATTTCACGCGCGGTTACGGTTTGGTATTGGGTCGTGGTGAGCGCAAAGCCATGTCGATAGCCTTGATGGATCGCGCCTTGCAAAGCCGGGAATACGACGAAAATGTCGCCAGCCCGGCGCAAGATGAAGAGTTTGTGTTATCCCACGCCGACAATGTCGAAGCCGCCGGTTTTGTTTCTCATCTCAAACTGCCCCATTACGTTGATTTTCAAGCGGAGCTGGAGTTACTCAAGCGCCTGCGCCGTGAGCATTCATCCGCAGCCGCAGAACAACAGGAGCCGCGCCATGACTGAGGTTCTCACCGGTTACAATCTGGGCTATCTGGACGAGCAAACCAAAAGAACATTACGCCGCGCGTTACTGAAAGCCGTGGCCATCCCCGGTTATCAGGTGCCATTCGGCGGCCGTGAGATGCCGATGCCTTATGGCTGGGGCACCGGTGGCATTCAGTTAACCGCCTGCCTGATTGGCCGTTACGATGTGCTGAAAGTGATCGACCAGGGAGCTGATGACACCACGAATGCGGTGTCGATCCGCCGCTTCTTCCAGCGGGTCAGCGGGGTGGCGACTACCGAAAAAACCACTGATGCTACCTTGATCCAGACCCGGCACCGCATTCCAGAAACGCCGCTGACCGAGGATCAGATCCTTATCTATCAAGTGCCGATCCCAGAGCCGTTACGCTTTATTGAACCGCGCGAAACCGAGACACGCAAAATGCATGCGCTGGAGGAATACGGCGTGATGCAGGTGAAATTGTATGAAGATATCGCTCGCTACGGCCATATCGCGACCACCTATGCTTATCCGGTGAAAGTGAATGATCGCTATGTGATGGATCCGTCGCCAATTCCGAAATTTGATAATCCCAAAATGCACATGATGCCCGCGCTGCAACTGTTTGGGGCCGGTCGTGAAAAACGCCTTTATGCCCTGCCACCTTTTACCAAAGTGGAAAGTCTGGACTTCGACGATCACCCCTTTAGCGTGCAGCAATGGGATGAACCCTGTGCTTTGTGCGGCTCGCGCCACAGTTATCTCGATGAGGTGGTGATGGACGATCAGGGCAGCCGGATGTTTGTTTGTTCGGATACTGATTTTTGCCAGCAGCAACTGGCGCAAGTAGCGGCACAAGAGGTAAATATTCAATGATCGTTGAACAAGTTATTTCACCATCCGCTGCTGTTCACCCGCTGTTGTCGGTGGAGAATCTTACCCATTTGTATGCGCCAGGTAAGGGGTTTAGTGATGTTTCTTTCCAACTGTATCCCGGTGAAGTGTTAGGGATTGTGGGTGAATCGGGTTCGGGTAAGACCACCTTGCTGAAATCCATTTCAGCCCGCCAGGCACCGCAGAATGGGCAAATTTTTTATCGCCCTGATGCCCAATCAGCGGTTGATTTGTATCAGATGGCCGAAAGCCAACGCCGCCGTTTACTGCGCACCGAATGGGGCGTAGTGCATCAGCACCCACTCGATGGGCTGCGGCCACAAGTCTCGGCGGGCGGTAATATCGGCGAACGACTGATGGCTATTGGCCAACGCCATTATGGCGAGATACGCCAACAAGCAGGCCGCTGGCTGGAAGATGTCGAGATCCCCTTATCCCGTCTTGATGACCTGCCCACCACCTTCTCCGGCGGCATGCAGCAGCGACTGCAAATTGCCCGCAATCTGGTGACACATCCGAAGCTGGTATTTATGGATGAACCGACTGGCGGTCTTGATGTGTCAGTGCAAGCGCGCTTACTGGATTTACTGCGCAATCTGGTGGTGGAAATGCAATTGGCGGTGGTGATTGTCACCCATGACTTGGGGGTTGCCCGCTTATTGGCTAACCGGTTGCTGGTGATGAAGGAAGGCCAGGTGATCGAAAGCGGCCTGACTGACCGAGTGCTGGATGACCCGCACCATCCTTATACCCAGCTACTGGTTTCATCGGTATTACAAAACTGAGTGAGAACTGACTATGAGCGCCCTACAGCTGCCTATGCTACAAATGAAAGTTGAAAATCTCAGTAAAACCTTTGTGTTACACCACCAGCACGGTATTCGCCTGCCGGTGCTGCATCAAACTTCATTGGAAGTTGGCAGTGGTGAGTGTGTGGTGCTGCACGGCCATTCCGGCAGCGGAAAATCCACTCTGCTGCGCTCTTTATATGCCAATTACTTACCCGACAGCGGCCATATCTGGGTGAAACATCAGGGAGAATGGCTGGATATGGTGAGCGCGCAAGCCCGGCAAATTATGGCGGTGCGCCGTCATACGGTGGGTTGGGTCAGCCAATTCTTACGGGTGATCCCACGAATCAGTGCATTAAATCTGGTGATGCAACCCCTGCTGGAATTAGGGGTTGATCGGCAAATCTGCCAACAGCGGGCGCAGGATCTGTTGACGCGACTTAATGTGCCACCGCGGTTGTGGGATCTGGCCCCTTCTACCTTCTCCGGCGGCGAGCAACAGCGGGTTAATATCGCGCGAGGGTTTATTGTCGATTATCCCATTTTGCTGCTGGATGAGCCGACGGCTTCGCTCGATAGCACCAACAGCGCCGCTGTGGTCAGCCTGATTGATGAAGCTAAACAGCGCGGAGCCGCAATTGTCGGTATTTTCCATGATGAAAAAGTACGCAATCATGTCAGTGACCGCTTACTTACCATGACACCGCCCCCCTCTCACGTCAGCGCAGAGATCCCATCATGATCTTCAACAACGTCAATCTTATTCTTGAGGATCAGGTGGTCAGCGGATCACTGGAAATCCACCAAGGGGTGATCCGCAGTTATAGTGATCGTCCGACACAACTTTCAGCGGCAATTGATGGACAAAATAGCTGGTTGTTGCCGGGGTTGATCGAGCTGCATACCGATAATCTCGACAAGTTTTTTACCCCCCGCCCCAATGTGGATTGGCCAGCACATTCGGCCATGAGCAGCCACGATGCGCTAATGGTTGCCTGCGGCATCACCACCGTGTTGGATGCCGTGGCGGTTGGCGATGTGCGGGATGGCGGCCATCGGCTGGATAATCTGCAAAAAATGATTAACGCCGTGGTAGAGAGCCAGCGGTCAGGATTGAATCGAGCCGAACATCGAATTCATTTGCGCTGTGAATTACCCCATGACAGCACCTTGCCACTGTTTGAAGAACTGATGATGCAGCCAGAACTTTCATTGGTATCTCTGATGGATCACTCACCGGGCCAGCGCCAGTTCGCTTCACGCGCCAAGTATCGTGAATATTACCAGGGTAAGTATCACCTTAACGATCAGCAAATGGCAGAGTTTGAAGAAGAGCAAATCAGCCTATCCGCCCGCTGGTCGGGGCAGAATCGACAGGCCATTGCCGCTCATTGTCGTCAGCGGGGAATAACTTTGGCCAGCCATGACGATGCCACCGCTGAACATGTGGCGGAATCACAGGCATTGGGCAGTGTCATTGCTGAATTCCCCACCACCGAAGTGGCGGCCAGAGCCTCACATCAGCATGGGTTACAGGTATTGATGGGCGCGCCCAATATTGTGCGCGGTGGCTCCCATTCAGGCAATGTCGCCGCACACCAACTGGCATCACTGAGCGTATTGGATATCTTATCATCCGATTATTACCCCGCCAGCCTGCTGGATGCCGCATTCCGTATCGCGCATGACGAGAGCAACAGCTTCACCTTAGCGCAAGCGGTCAATCTGGTGACACATAACCCGGCCAGAGCTTTAGGGTTAGCGGATCGCGGCGTGATTGCCGAAGGTAAGCGAGCTGATTTGATATTGGCGCGCACCCATAAGGGTTCACACCATCAGCATGTGTATGTGCAAAACGTCTGGCGGCAGGGAATACAGGTGTTCTGATGGCGCGCTTAATCTATCTGATGGGCGCTTCCGGTGCAGGTAAGGATTGCCTGCTATCCGCGCTACGAGCGGCCATACCCACCAACGTTATGGTAGCGCATCGTTATATTACCCGCGAAGCCCATGCGGGGGCTGAAAATCATATCGCATTGAGTGAACAGGAGTTTTTATTGCGCGCCGAACAGGGGCTGTTTGCGCTGTTTTGGCAGGCACATCAGCATCATTATGGAGTAGGAATTGAGATTGATATCTGGCTACAACACGGGTTGGATGTGGTGGTCAATGGATCCCGAGCCTACTTACCCGAAGCCCAGCTGCGCTATCACCACCAATTACTGCCACTGTGCCTGACCGTTTCACCGGCAATTTTGGCCCAACGTTTACTGCAACGTGGGCGTGAGAACAGTGAGCAAATCCAGGCGCGTTTACAGCGGGCGCAACATTATCAACAGCAACTGCCGGTTAACTGCCAGCGACTTTGTAATGATGGCGAACTGCACCACACGCTGGGGCAATTACAGCAATTGCTGGCAACGCCCGCCACAACACAGCAGGAGGGGAATCAAGAATGGAACTAACATTGTTAGGAACCGGATGCGCCCAACAGGTGCCGGTGTTTGGTTGTCAGTGTGTAGTTTGCGCCAAAGCCAGATTACAACCCGCGCTGCGCCGTCAACCTTGCAGTGCAATGTTGCGTTATCAGGGGGAAACGACCTTGATTGATGCCGGGTTGCCAGCACTGGATCAACTGTTTGCTGGAGGGGAAATTCAGCGTTTTTTGCTTACACATTACCACATGGATCACGTTCAGGGGTTATTTCCGTTACGTTGGGGGTGTGGAAATGCGATCCCGGTGTACGGGCCGCCAGATCCTGATGGCTGCGACGATCTGTATAAGCATCCGGGCATATTGGCTTTTCAGCCGCCACTCAGCGCATTTCACCCGATTCAATTTGGCGATTTACGGGTTACGCCTGTGCCCCTCAATCACTCAAAAATCACCTTCGGTTACCTGCTGCAAAGCCCTAACCGAACTATCGCCTATCTCACCGACACCATTGGGTTACCCGCTGATAGCGCGCTATTTTTAGCCAGTAAGAATATTGATTTATTAATACAAGATTGCAGCCATCCGCCACATCATCTTGCCCCACACCGTTCGCCGCCACGTAATCATAATGATGTGACAATGGCCCTCGCTATCAGTGAGTTACTAAAACCGGCAGCCACCTTGCTGACCCATATCAGCCACCAATTAGATACCTGGGCGCTCGACAACACACTGCCCGACGGCGTCACCATCGCGCAGGATAATCAGGTAATTAGCTTATAATGATTAATGTTGCTGCATTTGGGCTGATGATAATACTGTCACTCCCTCTTTCGGCGGAGCGAAAGCCTGATCAAGCAGCGCTTGTGCCACATCTTTGGCTTTAATTAAGCGCCATTTATCAGGTAATAAGGCAAACAACGGCGCGCTAAGGCTTTCCATCAAACGCGGTTTAGTGCGTTGACCGGCCAGCATTGAAGGCCGGGCGAAAGTGAGTTGCGGCCAACCCTGAGTTTGTAAATCCCGCTCTGCCTCACCTTTGGTACGGTTATAGAACAGCCACGAGTTCGGGTTAGCGCCCATCGCGCTCACTAGCAGGAAATGCCGCGCGCCAAGCCGCAAACCGGTTTCACCCGCAGCCAACACCAGCCGATAATCCACCTGACGAAATGCCGCCTGACTGCCCGCTTGCTGGCGAGTGGTACCCAGACAACAAAACACCAAATCCACCGGCTCATCCAGAGTTTTTAGTAACTCGCCGATATTCTCACCTTGCGGATTAATCAGTTTATTCATGACTGGCAGCGGCTTGCGGGTTGGCGCAATAATAGAGGTTACGCGGGCATCCAAACGCAGCAAGCGCAGTAACTCGCCCCCCACCAGGCCACTTGCCCCCAATAATAATACCTTCGCCATCTGACCTCCGGATAAAAATGCTCGCGCCACCCCAACATGGAGATAATCATCAAATCAATTGATATGAATAATACATACCAGAAACACCAGAACATAGCGAAGAAACTATGCCCAAAGTCATTGGAATTACAGGTAGGCGGCAAACGAACAACAAATCGGTCGGGAACCGATTTGAACAGCATTTATGCTGCCCAAAGGGAGAGCCTCAGGAACGAGGCTCATTAATCCCGATGAGCTTACTGACGTTAAGATCAACAACCAGTAAGTGATTCGAGTAAATGAGAGTAGCTAACACCCCTGTAATTTCAAGGAAGAAGGGCATGCCAATGCAATTTCTTGCCAAAACCAAGGGTATTATTGGTCATCTTGATTTCCAGCAAATTGAGCTGCCAGAGGGGGGCGGATACAACTTTAGCTACCGGGAAACGGCGGCAATAGTGCTGGCGGGCGATGTGTTCGGCGTCATCCTTTAGTTCGGTTATTTCACCGCGATATTGAATGCCTTTTATCAATGCTACGGTGCGTGGCTGGATAGCAATTGTACCGACCACCTGCGGGTTTATCTGCATCAGCTCGCCGTGACGGGTGTGCTTTTCTGTCATCAGATAAAGCGCCATTTTCGCTTCATCAAAGACATAAAAACAGTTGGCGCACCACATATCCATACCGCTGCCGGCGCACAGCGTCAGAACATGTTGCTGGCGCAGGAAGCGGGTAATGGAGATCAGGTCATCAGGGTTATTCACATCACTCATTATCTACGGCATCCTCCGGCTTAAAAACAGCGTTAAGTGTACATTAACTTAGCCGCCAGCAGTGGTCTGACGTTATTCAGTTAATGTTCTTTATAATCTGGCGGCACTTACACTTATGTTTCGATATTTAGCTCTGATGAGGAAAAGATCTCAAGCATATCCTCCCTGACAATTACGATTTTGGCGATAAAGAGCCTGATAACGTGATTTAGCTAACATTTACCACATAAGACAGATATGAATTTATATGCAAAATTTACGTATAAAACAGGATGTAACAAATCATTTTGGATTAACAAATAAAATACAAAACTGTTTAATAACCGGCACTCATTGCTAATAATAAGCCTGCTGATGTGTATGCCGTGTTAAATATAATCCTACTGTTTTGCATAACATACAGTACAGTTCTGAATACTTACCGTTTAAAATGAATAAATACGGTATTTTATTCATAAGATAGTCAAAAGGCATTTTAAAATCGGATAAAAACATGACATGCATCACAGAATGAAAGAGCATTATGACTAGAATAACCGCCATCAGTTCATTTTTCTAAAACTTTGTTTAAAACAGATACCTTGTTTAAAACTAAAAATGTGTTTTAAAAAAAACAGAGACTTATGCAAATGGAAAATAACAACAAGAAAATGGCGCATATAAGGCGGACAACACATTTAATGATGCCAGCGCATCGTAGTTATTTTAATTTTTCTTATTACCATTATAGATAATATCCCTCCTGCGATGACATCCACGTTTATTGGATAGTCATTGTCTATGCACAATGTTTAACAGATGCGAAAAGTGTTTACTCCCTTTACGTTATGTTACCTATTGTCTGCTTTCTCCGAAGATGATAACACTTGGTTTCATTTTTACTACTATCAGTGCGAGTAATGTTATTACTCAGCCGATAAAAACCCAGTGTGATTCAGCCTTCAGCAGAAAAATAGCTATCCCGTAAAAGTTAAATGTCACCTTGGTCATTAATGCTAAATGACACAAGAATCACTGCGCCTGAAATTTAGTTATTTCATACATAAGGCAAGGTGTTGTGCAGAAAAGCAGTCATTAATTATTAATGGATGTTAATTCATTGGTACGGACTGCTATACACAGAATTTATTAAACGACTAAATCCAACTTGCAAAAATGTTGGACGGGCTAATATACCCTAAATAAAATAAGAGAGAAAAAATGAAAGAATTAAAGATTGCGGCAAGTATATCTGCCATGCCTTGTTTTGATTCACAGCGTGAAGTAATCGATGTTTTGCACACCGACTTTACTGATGTTGCCGCCGTGGTACTTTCTGTTCAGGACATTAATCATGGCATGATTAATAGCATTCATGAATTAGGGTTAAATATCCAATTTATGCCGCTGTTTGCTGCGAAGAAGAACTAAATTCAGATGTGTTACCGTCTTTAAATGGTGTATTTGAATTATGCGGAAATAATACTAATTTTTATGGTAAAACGCTGGAAACCGCAGCAAAAAAATATGAATCAGAGCTGCTGCCCCCCTTCTTTAATACCTTAAAAAAATATGTCGAAATGGGGAATTCCACCTTTGCCTGCCCAGGGCATCAAGGTGGCCAATTCTTCCGTAAACACCCAGCGGGCCGTCAATTCTTTGACTTCTATGGCGAAGCCATTTTCCGCTCTGATATGTGTAATGCTGACGTTAAATTAGGTGACTTGCTTATTCATGAAGGCGCACCTTGTGACGCACAAAAACATGCAGCAAAAGTATTTAACGCGGATAAAACCTATTTCGTACTGAACGGGACTTCCGCTTCCAATAAAGTGGCGACTAATGCATTGTTAGCCCGTGGTGATCTGGTACTGTTTGACCGTAATAACCATAAATCCAACCATCACGGCGCACTGGTTCAAGCCGGTGCTACTCCGGTATATCTGGAAACGGCCCGTAACCCGTTTGGCTTTATTGGGGGTATTGACGCCCACTGTTTTGAAGAAAAATACCTGCGTGAACAAATACGTAGTGTAGCGCCTGAGCGTGCTAACGAAGCGCGTCCATTCCGCCTGGCAATTATCCAATTAGGGACTTATGACGGCACCATTTATAACGCCCGTCAGGTTGTGGATAAAATTGGCCACTTGTGTGACTACATTTTGTTTGACTCTGCTTGGGTAGGCTACGAACAATTTATTCCAATGATGAAAGATTGTTCACCATTGTTACTTGAATTGAATGAAAACGATCCTGGTATTATCGTTACTCAATCAGTCCATAAACAACAAGCTGGCTTCTCGCAAACATCACAGATTCATAAAAAAGATAAACATATTAAAGGCCAGGATCGCTACTGCAACCATAAACGTTTTAATAATGCCTTTATGATGCACGCGTCCACCAGCCCATTCTATCCATTATTTGCCGCATTAGATGTTAACGCTAAAATGCATGAAGGCAAAAGTGGTCAACGTATGTGGTTAGATTGTGTTAAGACCGGTATTGAAGCACGTAAAATGATCTTAAGTACCTGTAATATGATTAAGCCTTTTGTTCCGGTAGAAGTGGATGGCAAACCTTGGCAAGAATATGACACCGAGGCTATGGCACAAGACTTGCGCTTCTTTAACTTTATCCCCGGCGAAAAATGGCATGCATTTGAAGGTTACGAAGAATCACAATACTTTGTTGACCCGTGCAAATTGTTATTAACTACCCCTGGTATTGATACTAATACCGGTGAATATACCGAATCAGGTATTCCGGCCACCATTCTGGCTAATTTCCTGCGCGAAAATGGTATTGTGCCAGAAAAATGTGACCTTAACTCTATTCTGTTCTTATTAACACCAGCAGAAGACTTGGCAAAAATGCAACATTTAGTCGCGCAAATTGCTCGATTTGAACGTTTCATTGAAGAAGATGAATTGTTAAGTGTTGTATTACCGACAGTCTATAGCAATAACGAAACTCGTTATAAAGACTATACCATCGGTAAATTATGTCAGGAAATGCATGATCTTTATGTCAGCTATGATGTTAAACAACTGCAAAAAGAGATGTTCCGTAAACAGCATTTCCCTAAAGTCATGATGAATCCTCAGGATGCCAATATTGAATTCGTTCGTGGTCATGCTGAATTAGTGCCATTGTGTAAAGCAGAAGGCCGGATTGCCGCAGAAGGCGCACTTCCTTACCCACCGGGAGTATTGTGTGTTGTCCCTGGTGAAGTTTGGGGTGGTGCGGCTCAACGTTATTTCCTGGCACTTGAAGAAAGTATTAACTTATTGCCAGGCTTCGCACCTGAATTACAAGGTGTTTATTTACAAGTCGATGAAGATGGCTGGAACCGTGCATACGGTTACATGATGAAGCAATAAATAATAATAAATTTACATCCAAATTAATTGGCGTTCAAAGTCAAATAATTCGGAAATTTATACAACACCAATATTCGCTCAAACCTGCGGGGATTCATTATTCCCGCAGTCTCTGAAATATAAAAAGAGATAATAAAAATGAGTAAATCAAATAATAAGATGGGAGTAGTACAGCTAACTATTCTGACCGCCGTCAACATGATGGGTTCAGGCATAATTATGCTGCCAACCAAACTCGCCGAAGTTGGGACAATTTCTATTGTTTCATGGTTAGTCACTGCTGTCGGCTCAATGGCGCTAGCCTATGCCTTCGCCCAATGTGGTATGTTCAGCCGTAAATCCGGTGGTATGGGTGGTTATGCAGAATATGCTTTCGGCAAATCCGGTAATTTCATGGCTAACTATACCTATGGTGCATCGTTATTGATTGCCAACATCGCCATTGCTATTTCTGCGGTGGGTTACGGCACTGAATTGATGGGTGCCACCCTATCACCGCTGGGCATTTGTATTGCAACCATCGGCGTGTTGTGGCTGGCAACTGTCGCCAACTTTGGCGGCGCACGCATTACCGGCCAAATCAGTAGTGTCACCATTTGGGGTGTCATCATTCCGGTGGTCGGCATCTCAATCATTGGTTGGTTTTGGTTTAGTGGTTCAGCTTATATGGCAGCGTGGAACCCACATGCAGTACCCACCTTTGAAGCCATTGGTTCTTCCATCTCAATGACATTATGGGCCTTCCTCGGTTTGGAATCTGCCTGTGCCAACACTGATGCCGTCGAAAACCCTGAACGTAACGTTCCGATCGCTGTGCTGGGTGGGACTTTAGGTGCAGCGGTTATCTATATCATCTCAACTAACGTTATTGCCGGTATTGTACCGAACATGGATTTGGCTAATTCAACCGCGCCGTTTGGCCTGGCGTTCGCTTATATGTTCACACCAGCAGTCGGTAAAATCATCATGGCATTGATGATCATGTCCTGCGTGGGTTCACTATTGGGTTGGCAGTTCACCATCGCTCAGGTATTCAAATCCTCCGCAGATGAGGGCTTTTTCCCGAAAATCTTCTCAAAAGTCAGTAAAGCCAATGCCCCTATCAAGGGGATGCTGACCATTGTGGTCATCCAAAGTGTGCTGTCCCTGATGACCATTAGCCCGTCACTGAACAAACAGTTCAACGTGCTGGTGAATCTGGCGGTGGTGACCAATATTATCCCTTACATTCTGTCGATGGCGGCGCTGGTGATTATCCAGAAAACTGCCAATGTGCCACCAGCTAAAGCCCGTAGAGCTAACATCATTGCTTTTATCGGTGCGATGTATAGCTTCTATGCGCTGTACAGCTCAGGGCAAGAAGCCATGACCTGGGGTGCGATTGTGACCTTCCTCGGCTGGACACTGTACGGCCTGGTTTCACCACGTTTTGAATTTGCAGCAAAAACCAAAATAAAAAACGGCTACTCTGCGGGCGGGAGGCCTCTTCCCCCGCGCATTTCCCCCATTAGGTGCCAGTAGATAAAAAAATCAGGATGCCACACGCAATTCCGGTAATAATGTTCCGAACCGCTACCCCCGGACTGGAATAAAATCATGTCGGACAACCTTTGGCATCTCTATCTGCTGCGCACCGCCAGCGGTATGCTCTATACCGGCATTACCACCGATGTCACACGGCGATTGGCTCAACATCAGGCAGGGAAAGGCGCAAAAGCGCTACGGGGCAAAGGAGAATTAACGCTGGTATTTCAGTGTGAGGCGGGTGACCGCTCAACGGCATTGAAGCTGGAGTATCGAGTGAAACAGCTCAGTAAGCTGCAAAAAGAAAAGCTGGTCGCTAACCAGCCCTCTTCGTTGATAGCACAGCCAGAGGTTAAACCCGGCTAAACGGGGCAGAAAACACCACTTCGCCATCCGCGCCAGTCAGTGCATCCTCCGCCAACGCATAAACCTGAAAAGCCGCTTCAGTGCCGGGCCAACGGCAGGTCAATTGATGGCGGGCGGCGGGTACAAAGCCAAAACGTTGATAATAACCAGGCTCGCCTAGCACCACCACGGCGGCATAGCCAAATTCATTCAGAGAATCCAGCCCTTCATAGACCAGCTTCTCAGCCAGGCCTTGCCGACGCAGCGTTTCATCCACGGCCAACGGTGCCAGAGCAACCCATTGACGGTCTTCACCACCAACATCAACCGGGCTAAAGGCCGCATAGCCGACAACACCACCTTCATCGTCAGTTGCCACGATACCCAGTGTCAGCAAGCCGTCTTCGCGTAATTGCTGCACCAGTTCGGCTTCATCATCTCGTTTGAAAGCCTGGCGTAATAAGGCGTCGATCCCCGGTGCATCCACCGGGATTTCAACCCTGATCAACATGATGCTAATGTACGGGAAGCACTCGCCGCACCCTCTTGCTGACCAGCCTCGATAAAATCAGCCAGTTGTTGCAGACCTACACGCAGTAGCGTCGGCATGGATTCCAACTCGATGGCATCCATTAGATTTTTCACATACAGGCCCAATTCGGTATCCCCTTCAATTCGTAACCGGCGCTGGAAAAACAGCGTATCCGGATCTTCTTTACGGGCAGCGATCAAAATCAGATCGTTGGCATCACCGCTAAAGCTCACATCCGCTTCAGCCTGTTGGCTCACAACCAGCCTACCGTTTTCTACGCTCATAAACCATTGCAAAGCGAGGTCGCGAACTTCAATTTTTAACCAACGTGACTCCAAAAACGCCAGTTCTCCGTCCTGCAAAGCCTGACGAAGTTGCCATCCCAGAACTTGCTCTATGACCTGACGCTTTAAAGCAAAGGGGGCCAATTTTAACGGGCCTCGCAACAGTGCTGGCCCTTGGCGCACTAGACATGCTCGTAGTTCTCCCAACACAGGCTGCGCTCCTCTTGATTCAGATATAAGAAGGGAAATGCTCAATATGACTATTTTGCCACATAGGTAGAATGTTGAAGTGTGTTATATCAATAAATTTTGCACCAAGTTGTCTCTGATCTGTATTGCTAAATATCAGAAGAATGACACCAATGCCCAAGAAACTGCCTTAAATCAAGGTCACGGCGGAGCAGGTTAACTAGAATCGCCATTCGATAAGATTTTCATCGCTACCAATATCATCTTCGGATGGGGAACAATCATTGCCAGCGGTAACGTCAGCAAGGCGAACCGTTGACTCATTCAGGAAAATTCTATGGAGCTGCTTTGTCCTGCCGGCAACTTACCCGCATTAAAGGCCGCCATCGATAATGGTGCCGATGCGGTCTATATCGGCCTGAAAGATGATACTAACGCCCGCCATTTTGCCGGCCTTAATTTCACTGATAAAAAGTTGCAGGAAGCGGTCAATTACGTTCATAGCCGCAAACGTAAACTGCATATTGCCATTAATACCTTTGCCCACCCTGACGGCTACTCCCGCTGGCAGCGCGCAGTAGATATGGCGGCCCAACTGGGGGCGGATGCACTGATTTTGGCCGATTTAGCTATGTTAGAATATGCCGCAGAACGCTACCCGGAAGTTGAGCGCCATGTGTCGGTGCAAGCGTCTGCAACCAACGATGAAGCCATCCGCTTTTATCAACGCCACTTTGATGTAGCTCGAGTGGTATTGCCACGCGTGCTGTCAATGCATCAGGTAAAACAGTTATCACGCACCAGCCCGGTTCCGCTGGAAGTCTTTGCTTTTGGTAGCTTATGTATTATGGCTGAAGGCCGTTGCTATCTTTCCTCCTATTTGACCGGTGAATCCCCCAATACTGTCGGAGCCTGCTCTCCAGCGCGCTTTGTTCGCTGGCAGCAAACAAAGCAAGGGATGGAATCTCGCCTCAATGAAGTGCTGATCGACCGCTATGATGATAACGAAAATGCCGGTTATCCCACCTTATGCAAAGGGCGCTATCTGGTGGACGGCCAGCGTTATCACGCACTGGAGGAGCCAACCAGCCTGAATACTCTGGAGCTTCTACCGGAACTGTTTGCCGCCAATATTGCCTCGGTGAAAATTGAAGGCCGCCAACGCAGCCCGGCGTATGTCAGCCAGGTGGCTAAAGTCTGGCGACAAGCGATTGACCGCTATCTGGCTAATCCTGCGCAATTTAGCGCCAAAGCGGAATGGATGGAACAACTGGGCGCAATGTCCGAAGGCACCCAAACCACCCTGGGCGCTTATCATCGTAAGTGGCAGTAGCCGGAGGAAATATGAAATACGCCTTAGGCGCAGTGCTCTATTACTGGCCAAAAACCGATATTGAAGCTTTTTATCACGCTGCCGCCCACAGCAGCGCGGATATTATTTATCTCGGTGAAAATGTGTGTACCAAACGCCGTGAAATGAAGGTGGGTGATTGGTTAGCGCTTGCCAAAGAAGTCGCCGCCAGCGGTAAGCAGGTAGTAATCTCCACACTGGCTCTGCTACAAGCGCCGTCAGAATTAAATGAATTAAAGCGTTATGTGGAAAACGGTGAGTTCCTGCTGGAAGCCAACGATCTGGGTGCGGTGAACATGGCCGCCGAACGTGGCCTGCCGTTTGTCGCTGGCCATGCACTCAATTGCTATAACGCTTATACTCTGCGGATCTTGCATCGTCAGGGCATGATGCGTTGGTGTATGCCGGTTGAATTGTCTCGCGATTGGCTGGCGAATGTGCTGCAACAGTGTGAAGAGCTGGGGTTTCGCAATCAGTTTGAAGTCGAAGTATTGAGCTACGGCCACCTGCCGCTGGCTTATTCCGCCCGCTGCTTTACTGCACGCTCAGAAGATCGAGCCAAAGACGAATGTGAAACCTGTTGTATCAAATACCCACAAGGAAGACCGGTGCTGTCGCAGGAAGACCAGCAGGTGTTTATCCTCAATGGTATACAAACTCAAAGTGGTTACTGCTATAACCTCGGTAACGATTTGATTTCGATGCAAAGTTTGGTGGATATCGTGCGCCTTTCTCCCCAAAGCAGTGAAACACTGGCGGTTATTGATCAATTTCGTTCCAATGAACAAGGGTTAAACCCACTCACCTTAACCGATAAAACCGATTGCAACGGCTACTGGCGGCGTTTGGCTGGACTGGAATTGGTGTCATAAATGATGCAGGGGGTCACCGCCCCTAGCATCATTTATGCGGTAATATTGTTCGATAGATAACATCGGGCGCTTATTTGCTCATAAATGGGTGTCCCCGTTTTTAGATTCCATTCAGACTCATAGACGGGATAAGCTGTTTTGCTATTCCATCTGAAAAGATGGTGTTTAGACAGAAATCACTAGCACTTTCAATTTCCACTATAAATGCCATAATATTCCCCAAGTTTTCTATTTCAACATTGGATAAGAAATCCGCATCTACTATAATAGCATCCGTAGTGGCTACATATATCTCTCTCATATCTTTTAAACTAAAAGTGTCATTTATTGTATTACGCCTCACATTATCTGTAACCGCATCATATTCAGATAACCTATCAGTATAATTCCACTCTAAAAAATCTTCAGCGTTAGAAATCAAAGTAAAGTTAGCTCTTGATGCGATATAAATACTTTGGAAATGTTTTATTTCTTTTAATAATGGCGCGATATTTTTTTCTACTTTATTACAACCAGCTAAAAATTCACTGTTTGTTCCACTCCCAAAATCTGATTGATAACCATTTACCCACTTAGCGATCATATATTTATTTATAAGAGGTTTATCTCTGTCATATTGATTTATAGAAGTATCATTATCTAGCCAACGGCTAAATTTCGCTAATTCCTCTTTAAGATTAGCGAGTGAACGATTATACGTAACTTCTTGTAAATTAACATATAACTCCTTTTCAGCTACGACCTTCTCATCGTTTGTCATATCTCCCTTAGCTATATTTTTCTTATAGATGTTATAATTTTTTATATATCCTTCATCTCCCCGTGCTTCTAGCATCGCTGATCTATTAATGATCATATCTTTTTCGAATTTAGTTAAATTAGCTGATATTGGTTCTGGATAAATTAAGTCCATCCGGTTTGGATCTATATAAAACCTATTCATGTTCATCATGAGAATAGGTTGAACAAACATATCCCTCGTGATTTTGTACTTATTCGGAGTGACTTCATCTATTTTACTCTCATAGTCGCCATTAAGTTTAATTTCATAACCCCTCATAACCACCTCCCTTTAATAAGTTAATACCCCTCTGAATGACACACCCAGCATGGACATCTGAAAATAGCATTGGGGATATAAAAAACAATTAAGAAATAATTAAAATAAGAAACCCTAACGAAATTACATTAATTATAACTAAAAATAAGGTTGTGTTTTATATATAAAAGGCCCGAGATAGCAACTCACTATAGTTTTGGTAACTTAGGTTCGAAGTTATATTGATAAAGCCGCACTTATTACCCCTTCCCAAACCGGGATTTAGATTATGCTTTTATGCATGATAGCCGCACATGGTATATACGCCTTACGTGCGCATTAATGTGGCTATACACCCTATGGGTTAAAAAATTAATGTTTTCGCCCTTCAAGCGACTCGACATAAGGTTAAGATGGACGATTCTATGACTGACAAAAAAACTGTACCGCTATCAGTACTCGATTTATCACCGATAGCGCAAGGTAAAACACCGCGAGAGGCTTTCCACGCTTCGCTGGACTTGGCTCAACAGGCTGAAAAATGGGGATACCAGCGCTATTGGCTGGCTGAACACCATAATATGACCGGTATTGCCAGTGCGGCGACCTCCGTGTTAATTGGCTACATTGCTGGAGGTACTAGCACAATCCGCGTCGGCTCTGGTGGTGTCATGCTGCCAAACCATTCGCCATTAGTGATAGCAGAGCAGTTTGGCACCCTCGCTTCGCTCTATCCTGACCGTATCGATCTGGGCCTTGGCCGCGCGCCTGGCAGTGACCAACGCACCATGATGGCACTTCGCCGCCATCTGTCCGGTGAAGTGGATAACTTCCCGTCTGATGTGCGCGAACTGCAAAACTACTTTGCCGAGGCACAACCCGGTCAGGCGGTACAAGCGGTTCCGGGTCAGGGCTTGCATGTTCCACTGTGGTTATTGGGTTCCAGCCTGTATAGCGCTCAACTCGCCGCCGCAATGGGCCTGCCTTTTGCTTTTGCATCCCATTTCGCGCCAGATATGCTGCTTCAGGCACTAAAACTCTATCGCGAGAACTTTAAGCCCTCCGCTCAATGTGCAAAACCGTATGCAATTGTGTGCGTGAATATCGTCGCCGCAGACAGCGATCGTGATGCCCGCCTCCTGTTTACCTCAATGCAGCAGCAGTTTGTCAATCTGCGCCGTGGCACACCGGGTCAGTTACCGCCTCCGGTAGAAGATATGAATAATATCTGCTCACCCGCCGAGCAATTGGGTGTTGATCAAGCTCTGCGCCTGTCTATTATTGGAGATAAGAGCAAAGTACGGCACGGGCTTCAGGCATTATTACGCGAAACACAAGCCGATGAATTGATGATCAATGGCCAGATCTTTGATCATCAGGCGCGCTTATACTCATTTGAGATAGTTGCTAGCTTGCAACAAGACTTGAAACCGGTTGAGCACCTGTAAACTGCTCACCAATGAAAGCGCAGACATAAAAAAACCAGCCCGAAGGCTGGTTTTTACATTTAATCATCAAAGATGACTAAGCGTTATGCATCACCGAAACGACGGCGAGTTGGTGCAGCAGCAGCTGGCGCTGGCGCAGCGGCATCATCACGACGTGGTGCAGCAGCGCGCTGACCATCACGGTTGCCACGACGTTCGCCACCACCGGCAGGAGCACGGTCGCCGCCGAATGAACGACGAGGAGGAGCACCTGCGCCATCACGACGTTCACCACCTGCGGTACGAGGGCCACCACGGCGCTCACCACCGGCACCGCCAGCTGGACGCTCACGGCGTTCATGTGGCTGTGCATCACCCAACAGCTGCATGTTCAGCGGCTTGTTCAGGATACGGGTACGGGTGAAGTGAGATAACATTTCGCCCGGCATACCTTTTGGCAGCTCAATAGTTGAATGCGAAGCAAACAGCTTGATGTTACCAATATAACGGCTGCTGATATCACCTTCGTTAGCGATAGCGCCAACGATATGACGAACTTCAACACCATCATCACGGCCCACTTCAATGCGGTACAGTTCCATCTCACCAACATCACGACGTTCGCGGCGTGCTGGGCGCTCGCCACCATCACGGCTATCAGCGCGAGGCTCACGACGGCTGTCACCACGGTCACGGTCACGACCACGATCGCTACCACGGTCATCACGAGAATTGAATTCACGCTGTGGGCGGCGCGGTGCTTCAGGTGGCAAGATCAGAGGACGTTCGCCCTGTGCCATTTTCAGCAGTGCAGCAGCCAGTGTTTCGAGATCAAACCCGTCTTCTGGTTGCAGCTTAGCCAGCAATGCACGGTACATATCCAAATCACTGCTTTCTAGCTGTTGGCCCACTTTTGCCGCAAATTTAGCTAAACGGCGTTCGCCCAGCAATTCTGCGTTTGGCAACTGAACTTCTGGAATCGTCAGCTTCATGGTGCGTTCAACGTTTTGCAACAGACGACGTTCACGGTTCTCGACGAACAGTAACGCACGGCCAGCGCGACCCGCACGACCGGTACGGCCAATACGGTGAACATAAGACTCTGAATCCATAGGGATATCATAGTTCACTACCAGGCTGATACGTTCAACGTCCAACCCACGCGCAGCAACATCAGTTGCAATCAGAATGTCCAGACGGCCATCTTTCAGACGATCCAGTGTCTGCTCACGCAGTGCCTGATTCATATCGCCGTTCAATGCAGCACTGTTGTAGCCGCTACGTTCCAGGGCCTCTGCAACTTCCAGCGTGGCATTTTTAGTACGCACGAAGATAATAGCCGCATCGAAATCTTCAGATTCCAGGAAACGAACCAATGCTTCTTTCTTGTTATAGCCGCCACCCACGCGCCAGAAACTCTGGCTGATGTCAGGGCGGGTCGTCACGCTAGACTGAATGCGGACTTCCTGTGGCTCTTTCATAAAGCGACGGGTGATACGACGAATCGCTTCCGGCATGGTAGCAGAGAACAGCGCGGTCTGATGTTCAGCCGGGATCTGTGCCAGAATATTTTCGACGTCTTCGATAAAGCCCATGCGCAGCATTTCATCTGCTTCATCCAATACCAAACCGCTCAGGTTGGACAGATTCAGAGTACCGCGTTTCAGGTGGTCTAACAGACGACCTGGGGTACCAACAACAACTTGTGGCCCCTGGCGCAAAGCGCGTAATTGAACGTCATAACGTTGGCCACCGTACAGGGCCACCACGTTAACGCCGCTCATGTGTTTTGAGAAGTCGGTCAGTGCCTGTGCAACCTGAATAGCCAACTCACGGGTCGGTGCCAACACCAGCACCTGTGGCGCTTTTAATGTTGGGTCAATATTGTGCAACAGCGGCAGACCAAACGCGGCTGTTTTACCACTGCCTGTCTGTGCCATACCGAGAACATCACGGCCGTTTAACAGGTGTGGGATGCATTCCAACTGGATAGGAGATGGTTTTTCATAACCAAGATCAGTCAGAGCGGAAAGAATAGGAGCGGATAGCCCCAGATCAGCAAAAGAGGTTTCAAGCTCAGTAGTCATGTACACGTGCCTCATTAATAATGGCAGCCAGTCTACATAACTCGTCGAGAAAATTTTCAGTCATTTTCATTGAAAAGTGTGAACCGGCTCAAATTAGATTATAAAACGAACAAAAAGGCCATCACCTGTTAGGGTGATTAACTTTGGAAAAAACCAAGGTATATCAGGCTAATAGTTGTTCGTCAGCTATTGCTGGTCCGATTCCGATAGGTCGTCTTGTTCTTGGCCCAAAAGCGCCAATTCCAACAATGCATAGCGGTGCTCAACAAAATTATGAACGTTGTTAGCTACCGTCAGTTTGAACAGCGCCGAAGCGGTGTCCTTGTCCCCCAGACTTAGGTAATGTTTACCTAAATAGAAGTCAGTTTCACTGAGATGCTCAGCGAGCGAAGTGTTATCCGTTGCATCTGCCTTGAGCCTTTCCATCAGCGTTTTTTCGCTGATCGTGCCCAGGTAGAATTCGACAATATTCCATCCCCATTGCCCTCTGTCCGATTTTTCATAGCGCTGTTGTAACGCTACTGCCGCTGTCTTGGGATCGATTTCTCTTTCCACCAGATACAGCCACAACGAACGGAAGGGATCATTTGGATCGTCTTGATAAAACGCCTGCAGATCATCCTGCGCCAACGGGAGTCGACCGCCATAATAGAGAGCGATACCCCGGTTTAAACGCGCGTAATTGTAAGTTGGATCAAGCTCTAGTACAGAATCAAACGCTTCATAGGCAGCATCAAAATTGCCTGCCTGCGTTAAATAAATGCCCAGATAGTTAAAAACTTCTGGCATATCAGGACGAATAGCTAACGCTTGCGAAAAATCATTTCGCGCTAGTGCCCGTAGCCCGAGGCTATCATACAGCACTCCGCGCTCATATAAAAGCTGTGCGCGCTCATCATCCGTAAGTGCCCGGCTTGCAAGGATTTGTTCCATGCGGGCCAGAATCACTTCCTGCTGCAACGTAGGTTGCAACGGGATTGCCAACACCTCGTCTTTACGCCAATCATGGTTGCTGCATCCTGCCAGCATGAGTGCTGTCACAACGTAACACCAGCGCAAGAAAGGCTTCATTTCCTACTCCCGAAGACAAACATTGGACAAACATCCTTTCATCCATTTGTTTAACACAAGGGCATCCTGCCCTCGAGATAACACGGCCCCTCACTAATGCGTAAGGGGCAATGGAATACTTATTACTCTGCTGCTTCTGGTGCCGGTGCTTCTGCGTCAGGAGTAGTGGCTTCTTTGATGCTCAGGCGGATACGGCCTTGGCGATCAACTTCCATTACTTTAACTTTCACTTCCTGGCCCATTTGCAGATAGTCTGTCACTTTCTCTACGCGCTTGTCAGCGATTTGAGAAATATGTACCAAACCTTCTTTACCGCCACCGATAGCAACGAATGCACCGAAATCAACGATACGGGTCACTTTACCATCATAGATACGGTTCACTTCGATTTCAGCAGTAATTTCTTCGATGCGGCGGATAGCGTGTTTCGCTTTGTCGCCGTCGGTTGCTGCAATCTTAATGGTGCCATCATCTTCAATTTCAATGGTAGTGCCAGTTTCATCAGTCAGCGCACGAATCACAGAACCACCTTTACCGATCACATCCTTGATTTTCTCAGGATTGATTTTCATGGTGTAGATACGGGGAGCAAACTCGGAGATATCGCCACGCGGTGTACTGATAGCCTGTTCCATAACACCCAGAATGTGCAGACGCGCACCCTTAGCCTGGTTCAGAGCCACCTGCATGATTTCGCGGGTGATACCTTCAATTTTAATGTCCATTTGCAGTGCGGTGATACCATCACGGCTACCAGCTACTTTAAAGTCCATGTCGCCTAAGTGATCTTCGTCACCCAGAATATCGGACAGAACAACAAAGTTGTCATCTTTTTTAACCAGACCCATTGCGATACCGGCAACAGCGGCTTTAATTGGTACACCCGCATCCATCAGGGCCAAAGAAGCACCACAAACAGAGGCCATTGAGGAAGAACCGTTAGACTCGGTGATTTCAGAAACCACACGAATGGTATAAGGGAACTCGCTCGGGCTTGGCATTACTGCCAACACACCGCGTTTCGCCAGACGGCCATGACCGATCTCACGACGCTTAGGTGAACCAACCATACCGGTTTCACCAACACAATATGGAGGGAAATTATAGTGTAGCAGGAATGAGTCAGTACGCTCACCCATCAGTTCATCAATATTTTGCGCATCACGAGCCGTACCCAGTGTGGCGGTAACCAGCGCCTGAGTTTCGCCACGGGTGAACAGCGCAGAACCGTGGGTACGTGGCAAGACGCCAGTGCGCACGTCCAGACCACGGATCATGTCTTTTTCGCGGCCATCGATACGCGGCTCGCCACGCAATACACGGCTACGCACGACGTTTTTCTCAACATCGCCCAGAATGTCATGGATCTCACCAGCATTTAACGTTTCATCTTGTGCCAGTAGCACTGCGGTTACGTCAGCTTTAATCGCATCAACCTGAGTGTAACGTTCTTGCTTCTCAGTAATACGATACGCATCACCCAGACGAGCTTCTGCCAGCTCAGCCACGCGCGCATGAAGCGCTTCGTTAACAGGTTCAGCATGCCAATCCCACTTCGGTTTGCCCGCTTGTGCAACCAGAGCGTTGATATTTTCAATCACAATTTGCTGTTGTTCGTGGCCGAAGACCACCGCGCCTAACATCTGATCTTCAGACAGAATCTGTGCTTCTGACTCAACCATCAATACTGCGGCAGCAGTACCGGCAACAACCAAGTCCAGACGGCTTTCTTTCAGCTCGTCGGTGGTTGGGTTCAGTACATACTGATCGTTGATGAAACCAACGCGAGCAGCACCGATTGGGCCATTGAATGGAATGCCTGACAGGCTCAGTGCAGCAGATGCGCCAATCAATGCCACGATGTCCGGGTTAATTTGTGGGTTAACCGAAACCACAGTTGCAATAACCTGAACTTCATTCAGGAAGCTGTCTGGGAACAGTGGGCGAATCGGGCGGTCAATCAGACGTGAAGTCAGTGTTTCGCCTTCACTTGGGCGGCCTTCACGGCGGAAGAAGCTGCCTGGGATACGACCAGCAGCGTAAGTACGCTCCTGATAGTTAACCGTCAGAGGGAAGAAGCTCTGGCCTGGTTTGGCTTTCTTTTGGCCAACAACAGTCACAAAAACTGCGGTGTCGTCCATGCTTACCATTACAGCGGCGGTTGCCTGACGAGCCATCATGCCGGTTTCAATGGTAACGGTATGTTGACCGTACTGGAATTTACGAATAATCGGAGTCAGCAAAATAGTATCCTTATACTATGCGGTGCCGGATCGTATTGACTCTCCATCCACCTGTTACTATTACCTTCACACTGCATCCTCGCGACTAATGACAATCCTTAACCCTCATGAGCTAAAGTCTCTCATTAGCCGCGCGAACCTCTGCACCGGAAGATCCTATTTATACCCGTCATCTTTCGATATGTAGCTGTGTTGGCTGCGTTCAATCACCCGAATCACTTACTTATGTATGTAAGCTCATCGGGATTATGAGCCTCATCAGAGGCTCACCCTGCGGGCCAGCGCAAGCGCTGTTCAAAGTGGTTTACAACCAATTTGTCTTTCGCTTGCCGCCTTCCTACATCTCGAAATCTATTGGGTGGACAAATCCTATAGAACAGCAACAATATACTAACGTATTTTATCATTGCTGCTTAGAAAAAAGGGGCCAATTGGCCCCTTTTTCCTGAAACTCGCAGACTTAGCGACGCAGACCCAGACGCTCGATCAGGGTAGCATAACGCGCTACATCTTCACGCTTCAGGTAATCCAGCAGCTTACGACGCGTGGATACCATACGCAGCAGACCACGACGGCTATGGTGATCTTTTTTGTGCTCGGAGAAGTGACCTTGCAAATGGTTAATTTGAGCAGTCAACAGAGCAACCTGAACTTCGCTTGAACCGGTGTCATTTTCACCGCGACCGAAGTCAGCAACAATTTTAGCTTTCGCTTCAACACTTAGAGACATGATACAACTCCAAATATATAGATAAATTAAAACAGGCGCCGATCTCTAATTCAGCAACCCAATATGTAAGCCGCACTATTCTACTCTTTGAACTGCTGGATCGCAAGATAAGCGGTTTGGCCTTACGCGATGACCGAACTTTCTACATCCGCACTTTCCACAACCAGGCGTTTAGGCGCCACACGACCATCTTCAGCGATAGTACCAATACCAATGAATTTATGCTCTTCGCCTTCAGTGATACGAACCATACCTTCACCAGGCGCACCCGAAACATGCACCGGCTGGCCCTGTTTCACGTAAGCGGCAACCGCAGGTAACAGATTGACTTCAGGGAAGTTAAGCACAGCACTGTCCATCGGAAGTAACAGCAGATCCAGCTCTGGATTGGGCGAGCGCTCTTCTGCCTGTGCCGCTTCCACCATCGCCGTTAACTGCTCCAACGTCACCATACGCTCACTTGGATAAGTCGCCACTTGCAACCGGCGCAGATAACTCACATGTGCGCCGCAACCCAACAATTCACCCAAATCATCAACAATGGTACGGATATAGGTGCCTTTGGAACAGTGGATTTCCAGCTCAAGGTCATTGCCTTCCCAGCGGATAAACAGCAGTTCGTACACCGTAATACTGCGGGCTTCACGCTCGACTTCAATCCCCTGACGGGCATATTCATACAGCGGCTTGCCTTGGTGCTTCAGTGCAGAATACATGGACGGCACTTGCTGGCTATGACCACGGAAACGGTCTAACGCGGCATCCATCTGGGTTTGAGTGACGTTAACCTCACGCTCACTGATTAACGCACCTTCAGCATCTGAAGTATCGGTACGTTGACCTAAGCGAGCAACCACGCGATAACGTTTATCGGAATCCAGCAAGAATTGGGAAAACTTGGTCGCTTCGCCCAAACAGATAGGTAACATACCGGTTGCCAATGGATCGAGCGCACCGGTATGACCTGCGCGGTTAGCGCTAAAGAGACGTTTTACTTTCTGCAAAACATCATTAGAGGAGAGGCCCAGCGGCTTATCCAATAACAGAACGCCGTTAATGTCACGGCCGCGACGACGTGGACGACCCATTACTTCTCCTCGTCGTTACCCGAATTAACCTGACGTTCTACATCACTTTTGATGACGTTAGTCACCAGGTTAGACATCCGCATCCCTTCAATCAGGGAGTTATCGTAGGCGAAGGTCAGTTCTGGCACGATACGCAGGCGCATCGCTTTGCCGAGCAAAGTACGGATATAACCAGAGGCATCTTGCAATGCTTTAATGCCGTTTTTAACCGTATCCGGTGAGGCATTGTCAGTTAATACGTTCAGGAAGGTCACAAAGACTTTAGCATAAGCCAGGTCACGGGAGAGTTCGATACCCGAAACGGTAGCCATGCCAACACGAGGGTCTTTGATTTCACGCTGTAAGATGAGTGCGATCTCTTTTTGCATTTCCTGCGAAACACGTTGAGAACGGCTGAATTCTTTTGCCATTTGGATTCTCCAGACAAATTGGGGGGCCAAGGCCCCCCAAATGGATATAAGCAGATCTGAGGCGATTAATCGATAGTACGTTTGATTTCGATAATTTCGAAGACTTCGATCACATCACCAGTACGGACGTCATTGTAGTTCTTAACGCCAATACCACATTCCATGCCATTACGAACTTCGTTAACGTCATCTTTGAAGCGGCGCAGGGATTCCAGCTCGCCTTCATAGATAACCACGTTGTCACGCAGCACACGGATTGGATTATTACGCTTAATCACACCTTCAGTAACCATACAACCTGCAATCGCACCAAATTTCGGTGATTTAAATACATCACGAACTTCAGCCAGACCGATGATTTGCTGTTTGTACTCCGGTGCCAACATCCCACTCATCGCCTGTTTAACTTCGTCAATCAGGCTATAAATAACTGAGTAGTAACGCAGATCCAGGCCTTCACTTTCGACGACACGACGGGCTGAAGCATCAGCACGGACGTTAAAGCCAAGGATGATTGCGCCAGATGCCGCCGCCAGTGTTGCGTCAGTTTCGGTGATACCACCAACGCCTGAGCCAACAATGCGCACTTTCACTTCATCAGTAGACAGTTTTTCCAGTGAATCACAGATAGCTTCACAAGAACCCTGTACGTCAGATTTAATAACGATGTTCAGTTCAGAAACTTCACCTTCGGTCATGTTAGCAAACATGTTTTCCAGCTTCGATTTCTGCTGACGAGCCAGCTTAACTTCACGGAATTTGCCCTGACGATACAGTGCAACTTCACGGGCTTTCTTCTCGTCACGAACAACGGTCACTTCATCACCGGCCGCAGGAACGCTGGACAAGCCCAGAATCTCAACCGGAATAGACGGACCCGCAGACGTGATATCACGGCCCAGTTCGTCACGCATCGCACGTACACGGCCATACTCGAAGCCACACAGCACGATATCGCCTTTGTTCAGCGTACCTTGTTGAACCAACACGGTAGCAACAGGGCCACGGCCTTTGTCCAGGAAGGATTCGATAACCACACCGTTTGCCATGCCAGTACGAACCGCTTTCAGCTCCAGAACTTCAGCTTGCAGCAAGATTGCGTTCAGCAATTCATCAATACCGATGCCCGCTTTCGCAGACACGCTGATGAACTGAGACTCGCCGCCCCACTCTTCTGGCTGAACGCCGTACTGAGACAGCTCGGTTTTAACGCGGTCTGGATCAGCTTCTGGCTTATCGATTTTATTCACTGCAACCACAACCGGTACTTTAGCCGCTTTAGCATGTTGAATAGCTTCGATAGTTTGTGGCATCACGCCATCGTCGGCTGCAACAACCAGCACCACGATATCCGTTGCCTGAGCACCACGGGCACGCATTGAAGTAAACGCGGCGTGTCCTGGGGTATCCAGGAAGGTGATCATGCCGTTTTCGGTTTCAACGTGATAAGCACCGATGTGCTGTGTAATACCACCAGCTTCACCTGACGCCACTTTCGTGGAGCGGATGTAATCCAGCAGAGAGGTTTTACCGTGGTCAACGTGGCCCATGATGGTCACAACCGGAGCGCGATGCTCAGCAGCGGCTTCAGCGCCAGTATCACGGTCGCTCATCAGTGCTTCTTCCAGTTCGTTTTCACGACGCAGGATGACTTTGTGGCCCATCTCTTCAGCAACCATCTGAGCGGTTTCTTGATCGATAACCTGGTTGATAGTGGCCATTGCACCCAGTTTCATCATCGCTTTGATGACCTGAGAGCCTTTAACTGCCATTTTGTTGGCCAGTTCAGCAACTGTCACAGTTTCACCGATCACGACATCACGGTTAACCGCGACGACAGGTTTGTTGAAGCTCTGCTGCAATGTGCTTGGTTTACGTTTGCCTTTACGGCCAACAGCACGCGCTTCTTCACGATCAGCTTTAGACTCAGAGAGTTTATTGCCTTTCTTCTGTTTAGTCGCTTTGCCACCACGAGTACGGCTGCGGCGATCGCCTTCAACTTTGGCGTCGTTTTCATCTTCCGCGGCGCGCGCATGTTGTGAGGTAGTTACATGGTAATCGGCAGATTCAGTCTGTTCAGCCACAGGTGCTGGCCATTTACCTTCATTGTCGGCTGCCATTTTACGGGCTTCCTCAGCAACGCGTTTAGCGTCTTCCTCGACCTTACGGCGTGTTTCTTCTTCTACTGAGCGTTTCAGCTCGGCAGCTTCAGCTTCACGGCGTGCTTTATCGGTCTGGGCTGGTTTGTTTTTTTCGTCGGTTTGTTGATTCGTCACTTTTTCTTTTTCCGCTGCTTGGCGTTTAGCTTTTTCAGCGGCCTCACGTTTGGCTTGTTCTTCGGCCGCACGTTTAGCTTTTTCTTCAGCGATTTTCTGCGCTGCTGCTTCCGCTTCACGTTGTGCCTGCTCTTCCGCTTCACGCTGTGCCTGCTCTTCCGCTTTCGCTTGTTCAGCTTCCGGCGTATTTACAAAAGTGCGTTTCTTGCGGACCTCGATTTGCACCGATTTACTTTTTCCGCCGGTGCTCGGAATATTCAAGGTGCTACGCGTTTTGCGTTGCAACGTGAGTTTATTAGGCACACTACCGTGTTCACGGTTCAAGTGTGCTAACAATGTTTCTTTTTCTTGCTGGGTAACTGAGTCTACTTCAGACTTCTTGATCCCTGCATCAGCAAATTGCTGTACCAGGCGATCAACTGGGGTCTGAATCTCAGCTGCCAGCGATTTTACGGTTACATCTGTCATGCTGTTCCTTCCTGCTACAGTTTATTACGCGTTATCGCCAAACCAACAGATATTACGTGCAGCCATAATCAGCTCGCCGGCTTGCTCATCGCTAAGCTCTTCAATATCTGCCAGATCGTCGATACCCTGCTCGGCAAGATCTTCCAGCGTACACACACCGCGCGCAGCCAATTTAAATGCCATGCTACGTTCCAGACCGGCCAGATTCAGCAGATCATCAGCGGGTTTTTGGTCGCCAAGACTTTCTTCTTGTGCCAGGGCCAGCGTGGTCAATGCAGCTTTGGCGCGGTCACGCAGCGCTTCAACCGTATCTTCGTCAAGACCATCGATTTCCAGAAGTTCTTTCATTGGCACGTAAGCCAATTCTTCCAGAGAAGAGAAACCTTCCTCTACCAACGTGGTGGCAAAGTCCTCATCGATAGCAAGATATTTGGTGAAGGTATCAATAGCGGCATGAGCCTCGGCCTGATGTTTCGCCTGAAGATCGTCCGCCGTCATTACGTTCAGCTCCCAGCCACTCAGCTGTGCAGCTAAACGTACGTTTTGGCCGTTACGGCCAATTGCCTGTGCCAGGTTACTGGCTTCAACGGCAACATCCATCGTGTGTCTGTCTTCATCAACCACAATAGACGCAACATCAGCTGGCGCCATAGCGTTAATAACAAACTGGGCCGGATTATCATCCCACAATACAATATCAATGCGCTCGCCGCCAAGCTCGCTGGAAACAGCCTGAACACGGGCACCACGCATCCCAACGCAAGCACCGACCGGATCGATACGTTTGTCATTGGTTTTGACCGCAATTTTAGCACGCGAGCCAGGATCACGGGCAGCGGCTTTAATTTCGATCAATTCTTCGCCAATTTCTGGCACTTCAATGCGGAACAGTTCGATCAGCATCTCAGGGCGTGAACGGCTAACAAATAACTGCGCACCGCGCGCTTCTGGACGCACATCATACAGAACGCCACGGATACGGTCGCCTGGGCGGAAGTTTTCACGCGGCAGCATGTCTTCACGACCAATAACAGCTTCAGCATTATTACCCAGATCCAGCGCAATACTGTCACGGTTAACTTTTTTAACTATACCGGTAACAATTTCGCCCAGATACTGACGGAACTGCTCAACCACCATAGCACGTTCGGCTTCACGTACTTTCTGTACGATAACCTGTTTAGCCGTTTGGGTGGTGATACGGTCAAAAGTGACAGATTCAATCTGGTCTTCGACATAATCACCCAACTGAAGCGTGGGATCTTCATATTGAGCCGCATCCAACGTAATTTCACGCGTTGGCATGGTGACTTCATCAACAGCAACCCAACGGCGGAACGTATCAAAATCACCGGTTTTACGGTCGATGCTGACGCGAACTTCAATTTCTTGTTCGTATTTTTTCTTAGTCGCTGTCGCTAGAGCAGTTTCCAACGCTTCAAAAATTTTCTCGCGCGGAAGGGATTTCTCATTGGAAACTGCTTCTACAACAGCCAGAATCTCTTTGTTCATCCTAGTTGCCTCATCCAAACTTTAAAAGTGGGGTACCAGGTTCGCTTTCTGGATGTTGCTCAGCGCGAACACTTCATCTTTTCCATCCACAGTAACCGTGATCATTTCACCATCAACGGCTTTAATAATACCCTGCCATTTACGGCGGTTCTGCATTGCCATACGCAAAACCAGAGTGACATTTTCACCGAGGTAACGAGTATAGTGTTCAGCGGTGAACATTGGGCGATCAAGGCCTGGAGAGGAAACTTCTAAGTTGTAAGCGACCGTAATGGGATCTTCAACGTCCAATACAGCGCTGACCTGGTGGCTGACATCAGCACAAGCATCAACAGTGATCCCATCGTCACTATCAATATAGATTCGTAGCGTCGATTGGCGCCCCCGGATGAACTCGATGCCGACTAATTCGTAGCCTAAGGCCTCAACCGGTGCTGAAATTATCTCTGTTAACTTTTGTTCTAATGTGGACAAGCCCACCCCCAAGACATAAAAAAAGGGCCTAATAGCCCAGTGATTCTGCTGTCAAATAACAAAAAACCCCGAAATTCGGGGCTTTATGCAACTGGACCCTGTTTGCCGCAAAGCGGCTTCGGTACAACTTTCTGACAAGTATTTTTTTCAAATTGAAATCGAAAGTATCTGAGGTCTACCGAATACAACATTTGAAAAACAACACTTTAGGAAAGTGGTTGCGGGGGCCGGATTTGAACCGACGACCTTCGGGTTATGAGCCCGACGAGCTACCAGGCTGCTCCACCCCGCGTCCGAAAACGTGGCAAATATTACGTCGATAACGATAAAAAAGCAAGTTATCTGTCTGATTTGGTACCGAGGACGGGACTTGAACCCGTAAGCTATTGTATTGAAGTATAAAGATATCCCTCACAAGCTTATCTGAATCTATACTTACTACAGATTGCTTAATTTCCTACTTACCACTGCTCTACATGCAATAACATAACGATAAGCAATAATGCAATACGACATCAGACATGTAGGATAATACCCATAACGTAAGGTAAAATCAAAATTTTATCTTACTATCTATCAATAGCGATAAACTGGACTAGCAGCTTTGAATAATACATATCCATAGTCTCATTCAATCAGCTATCTTCAGGG
>NZ_ACCB01000043.1 GCF_000173735.1 Yersinia aldovae ATCC 35236
TTAAGGAATAACATTATGCTACAGCAAAATAGTAATGCAGGAAAATTACAACTGAATGCCGCCGATCTGGCCTGTGCCAGGCAATTATTAGAAACCCATAAGGAGAATAAAGACCCCGGCCCGATGTATGACTTTTTAGCCAGCAAAGGCGATCGCTATGCCATCTTGGCTAATGGTGTGGTCAAAGAGAATTCTATCGCCGGGCGAATAGCTATTAACTATATGAGAGATGTTGGTGTCAGCCATAATAAACACCTCACTGAAACGGATATTAAGCATATTCGTTATGATATGGCGCTTGGCTATTTTGATACCCAGCAAGACAGGCTGGACAAAAGTCCAACAGGAATTATCTATGGTGATATCGGCCATGAGCAAGCTGCACAGTTTCACAATAGTGTTTTTGAGATGCATGGATTACCGCCAGAGGCCTGGACGTTATATCCGGTTTATAAAGTGTTGCCGAAAAACCAGCACGGAGGACACTGGCAGAGTACTTTAAATTCGGCGGGCAATTCAGCCGATGAAATATTGCTCTCTTTTAATACAGTAAAATTATGGTTGACGCATTATCAACCTCATCAGCTTCAGACCAACCGATGATCCATAACTGGCTGAATATAGTTATGGATGTCGACAATCTTGGTGCCGCAGCCGGTGCTATAGGCAACCAACTCTTTAGCTCCGACGAAGAAGTCGCACCAGTCTCAACCGAGATGTGCCCTATCGACATCAATATCACCCCAACCCCACAAGCGGTTCAGCGCATTGCCGATGAAGATCAGGCGCGGCGTGATGTCACCAACGGCTATCTGGTGAATAAGCCCACTCACAGTTTCTCCTTTACTGACGGCAGCCTGGATAAAACCGATTTTGCCTCGGTGCAGATGGGCGCTATGGCATCGGGCGGGGTTCGCCCGGGTGAAGTTCAGCTTGATCCCAATATCCAGCCCAGCCGCTATTTATCTGATTACTATCTGGAACGACCCCGTTATATGCTGCCGGAAACCGGGCTGTTTGATGCCGCCACCCTCAATGGTTTATCAGCACAAACCACGGTAAACACTTATGTTGACCCGCTGCTGCTGGATTTAAGTGGCAAGGGGGTCTCCATGACCGGCATTGAAGATGGCGTACTGTTTGATACCGATAACAGCGGCACCCTTAAACGCACCGGCTGGGCCGGGCCGAATACCGGCATATTGGTGCTTGATAAGGGCAGTGGGAGAATCGACAATATTAGCCAGATGTATTCGGAATATTACGGCGGTGCGGCGGGGGTTAACGGCCAGCCGGGAGAGAAACGCTATCAAGATGGTTTTGCTGCGCTGGCCAGTGAAGATGCCGATGGCAATGGTGCGATTGACCCGGGTGATCCTATCTGGAGCCAATTGCGAATTTGGCAAGATAGCTCGCATAACGGCAAGGTTGACCCCGGCGAACTAACAACACTGAATGAATGGCAGATTACGCAAATCAAAGTCAAAGCTAACGTGGTCGAAGAGGATAACCGACGGGGTAATAGGGTCATGGCGCGCGGTATTTTCTCTATCCGAGGGCGGCGGCATGAGGTATTGGCGGTGAATTTTGCCAGCTCGCCGGTCAGTAACCATATTATCAAGCGTGATGCTGACGGTGCATTCATTCGCTCAATCATGGGGGACGTGACAACCACCGCCTATGCCCAACTCGGTAATAAAAACGCAACTTTGTCTGCCGATACGCTGGCGGTGCACCATGTTTATGGCGGTAATATGGACGACACCCTGGTAGCCAGTGTGAAGGGCAGTTGGCTGGTCGGACGGGGTGGCAGTAATACCTATATAGGTAATAGTGGAAACGATGTGTTTGTTATCAGTGACAGTGATGATCCAAGCACTATTAAAGGCAATGGCGGGCGAGATACGGTACTGATTGTCGGCGATAAAGGGGTGGCGCTGAATATGGCGCGCAGTGGTATCACTATTGCGCAGGGCGGCGATGGTGATGACATTATTGTTAGCGGCGGCAATAGTAGCGTTTTCATCAAAGGCGGTAACGGGAATTCGACGCTGGTCGGTGGTGGTGGCAATGATGTATTAGCAGGTGGCGGTGGAAAAAATAAGATTATTGGCGGCAGTAGTAAAGCGGTTATTTACGCCGGATCTCAGGGTGACAGTATTTATGCCTCGGAGCAGGGTTGCATTATTTACGCCGGTGGCGGTGCGGACAGGATTTATGGCAATAAGGGGAATGATATTATTGAAGCGGGTCAGGGCAATGCACTGATTGACGGCGGTGGTGGTGTAAATGTGGTGTCATTGCATGGTACTCATGCGGATTACATTATCACCCGGACTGACAGCGGCTATCTGATTAGGGATAAAGTCGCCGGTCGGGATGGCACGCTTGCCCTGAAAAATATTCAAAAACTGAATTTCTCAGATATTTCAGCCGTTGATTTGCATACGAATACTATTATTCCAATTGATGATGTATTGACGAGAAGTAAATCTGACCGGCCATTTTCTCGTGATAGATTCCACCTGATACGGGGTGCTGATTTATTAGTCAATGACTTGTCTTTTAATGATAAATCCTCGTTACACATCACCGCCGTGAGTGATGCAATTGGTGGCGATGTTTACCTAAGCCGTAGCGGTAATATCGTGTTTTACCCCGATAAAAAATTCACTGGCGTGATGAGTTTTAAATATAGCCTGATGAATGCCGACGGGGATCCGGCCATTTCGGTGATGGATCTGACTCGCGGTGAAGAGGTAACAAAGCGGGCGACAGTGAGCCTATTACCCCCGAATATCCCCACAGATCCTCAACTATCAAAGCAGCGCTACTTGAGTGAGGTCAATGTGATACCGGTGTGGCAAGATTATAGCGGCAAGGGTATTCGGATTGGGCAGTTTGAACCCGGCGGCGAGTTCGCCACTGGCCCAGAAATCTTCGCGATTGAACACCCCGATTTGGCGGCGAATGTCGATACAGTCTGGCTGGCAACGCAAAAGAGAATGGGCGAGTTGCCCGCTGAGGTATCACACCATGCCACCATGGTGGCCGGTGTGATGGTAGCGGCAAAAAACAATATCGGTGGAGTGGGAGTGGCTTATGACGCGACATTGGGTGGGTATTATTTAAGCAATGATGGTAACGACTTAACCACGCTCGGCAAGATGTCCAGCTATGATGTGGTTAACCATAGCTGGAGTTCCAAACCTGACTTTGCGCTGAGTCATACCTCGGGTGGGGCGCTTAATTTGCCTAATACTCTCAGTACCGTTTTGCGCTATGCCGCAGCAAATGGTCGTGGGGGATTAGGCACTATAATTGTGACGGTGGGCGGGAATCAGCGCGAGCAGGGAGGCAGTACCCAAGGATCGCTGATGAGTCATTCCCGTTTTGGTATCCAGGTCGGGGCGATAATCTCTCCGGCTGATCTTTCAATACTCCAGACTCGCTCACAACCTTTCTCCAATCCCGGTGCCAGTTTACTGGTATCAGCGCCTGGCAACCGGGTACTTTCCAGCAGCCACCAAATTAAAGCAGAACGTGGGGCCGTCTTTGGTGCTGAATATAGTACTGAACAAGGCACCAGCTTTGCTGCACCGATTGTCTCAGGCATTGCTGCATTGATGCTTCAGGCTAATCCCAATCTGGGATATCGCGATGTTCAACAGATTCTGGCCTTGTCGGCTCGTCGAGTTAAAGATCCTGCGAGCCAGTGGCACATTAATGGTGCAAAAGGTTGGAATGGCGGCGGGATGCAGGTAAGTCATGATTATGGTTTTGGTAGGGTTGATGCGCGGGCGGCGGTGCGTTTGGCAGAAAGCTGGAGCAGTAAAAAGACTGATGCTAACCAACAAAGCCTGGAAAAAAGTCATCATTACGATGCGTGGAAACGGCTGTATGCCGGGGGAGTTGATACCTCATCGATCACGATGACCAGTGGCTTGAATATTGAACAGGTAGAGGTTGATTTCAGTGCTAATGTAGGGCGGTTGGGCGATTTGACGGTGAAACTCATTTCGCCGAGTGGCAGCGAAAGTATTCTGTTAGATCGGGCCGGGAAAAAACCAGCGGTCAACGATGATGATATGGGCAGCGCGCTATCCGGTGAATTTAACTATACCTTTATGTCGACACATCATCGTGGTGAAGCCTCTACAGGCCAGTGGGAATTGGCCGTTAAAGATGCCAAAAATGGTTTACCCGTGAAACTCAATAGCTGGTCACTACGACTCTTTGGTCACAAAGCTGGCGCTGATGATGTCTATTTTTATACTGATGAGTTTGCTGCTCAGGTGGCAGAACAACCCACACGAGCCATTTTAACTGATGCGGTTAATGGTGTGCCCGGTGGTCGTAACACATTGAATACTGCTGCGATGTCAGGCGATGTTAAGGCCAATTTAATAACGGGAGAGGCAAACCTTGGCGGGACAACGCTGACAATTAGATCCCCGCAAACTATTCATAATATAGTGAGTGGTGATGGTAACGATGTTTTAACCGCGGGCCGGAATAACAGTTTACTTGACGGTGGGCGAGGTAGAAATACGCTGGTGGGAGGCGCAGGCAAAGAGATATTCGTGGTACGTAAACGCCCACAGGGGCATGACCGTATTATTAACTTTGAGGCAGACAACGGTGAGGTCATTCACTTGGTTGGCTTTGCGGAAAAAAAAATTCAGCGAATTACGGTTAAAACAATGGCGGAGCGATGTTCAGATCAAACTGGCTGATGGTCAAATAATAATTATCGGAGACCAACAGGTTAGCGTATTGCAGGCCCATCATTTTAACTTTCAGGATACCTTTACCGCACCTGCCCACTATGTTGATAGCAGTAAATTGGTGGATAAGCCCGTACGTCAGCCAACAGATATTTTGCTCAATGGCGGCGGTGGTGGTGTCACTTTACGCACCAATGCCCAAGGTAAAATGGTGGCTTCATTGTTGGGTTCTGTCTATCAGCGGGATAATGCTGAACCCAGTACTTTCGTTGTGGTTCATCAGGAGGGGCAATCTGATTATCACAATACCGTGCGTGGATTTAGGCATGGCATTGATAAAATTGATTTAAGTGCGATTGGTATTAGGAATTTCAGTGAGCTATCAGTCACCAAAAGAAGTGCAATGGTTATTAATGGATTGGCTCTTATTCAGGGCGTGGAGGTGAAATCAGCGATCACTGGCCCGGAAGGTAAAGGTATCAACTTAATGTATCTGGATGGGTTGGATATTGATCAACTTGATGCTCAGGATTTTATTTTTGCTGGCACAGAGCCGATGCTGGCGGATACTGCCTTTGTTTATGACGATATTGCCCCGTTGATTGATGCAACGTCTTATTTTGATAACCCTGAACGTGGATCTGAAACTATCCACCTCCCTCATCAAGTATCACCCTTTACTTCTCACGGGATGATTGTAAACCGCTATTAGGCACTAATTCATGAGGGTTAAAATCCACTGCTTTTCAATACCCACTCAGATGAATGGGTATTTTGACAAGGCTATGCTGAATATTGAGAGGTAAATTACTTCACCTGTGCACTTCTCATGTCTTTGCCTGCTTCCCAAATCCGGTATTTCACATCAACGCCTTGTGGCACATAAACCACAATTGGTAAGCGGCTGTTGTAGCGCTGCATGGCAGCATCACCCAGATTGGCGGCGATAAATTGCGGGCGGCGGGTGTTATCCGGGCAAGCCATCATGGTTGAGGCGGGTTCGGATATTTTATCCATCACCAGATAGTCAAAGCCCCAGCCAGATAAGGTTTTGGTTTCCAGATTGCCACCGAGCATATGGCGGTTGCAGTCAACTTCAATGGTTTTACCGATCAGCAACTCAACTTTGAAGCGGCTTTCGTCTTCTTGTGGCTCGAGGAAAATGACCTGGCGGCTCATGCCTTTTTCAGCTTGTGGGTAAGGCGCAATCTTCTCTAACGGCTGTTGTTGATTCAGTGGCGGCTCGGTAGCGGCAATAGTGCTGGCAGAGGCGGCCATTAACAGGCTGGTTATGGCGATTGACAGTCTTTTCATCTTTTGTCCCTATGATTTTAATTCCAGATGCAAAAATATCATCTATTCAACAGGCTGATTATAGGTGAAATCCGATTAGCTGATTTATCTATCTGCTTAAAGCTCGATTTCAATATCGCCCTTCGGCTGACAACAGCAGGGCAGGATCTCACCAGATTGAATAAACGCCAGCGGCTGCTGTTGATAGCAGACCTCGCCTTTCAGCAAGCGCAGGCGGCAGGAGCCACAATAGCCAGAGCGGCATTGGTATTCGATGGGTACCTGATGATATTCAAGCGTTTCTAACAAACTACGGCTGTTAACGGGGCGGTTAAGTCGAGCACCGGTGGTGCTCAACGTCACGATATCCCCGTCATCTTTCAAGGTGCAGGGGTGTTGGCTGCTATCACTTACCCAAGTCATTGAGTTATCTCAACTCCTTGGGTTCATTCTGTTGCCGCTGCTGGATTAACGCAACAAGTGCAACTCGAAAGTTATTGGGGGTGGACTTCATGGATTACAGCTCGAAATCACTCAGATCATCAGCACTGATTTCGGAATCAATCTGACCGACCAGATATGAGCTGACTTCAACTTCTTGTGGTGCAACCTGTACGTTATCAGACACTAACCAAGAGTTGATCCACGGAATGGGGTTGGTGCGGGTCGCAAAGGGTATACCGAGGCCCACGGCTTGCATACGAATATTGGTAATATATTCCACATACTGGCACAAGATCTCTTTATTCAGGCCAATCATAGAGCCGTCGCGGAACAGATATTCTGCCCACTCTTTTTCTTGCTCAGCGGCCAGTACAAACAGGTCATAACACTGTTGCTGGCATTCTATAGCAATTTCAGCCATTTCCGGGTCATCTTCACCGGCGCGCATCAGATTCAGAATATGTTGAGTACCGGTCAGGTGCAGGGCTTCATCGCGCGCAATCATTTTGATGATTTTAGCGTTACCTTCCATCAATTCGCGCTCGGCAAAGGCAAAGGAGCAGGCAAAGCTGACATAGAAACGGATGGCTTCCAGTGCGTTGACGCTCATCAGACACAGATAAAGCTGCTTTTTCAACTCGTGCAGATTAACAACAACAGTTTTGCCATTGACCTGATGAGTACCTTCCCCCAGCAGATGGTAGTAGCTGGTCATCTCAATCAAATCGTCATAATAGGCTGAGATATCTTTTGCGCGCTTGAGGATCTCTTCGTTGGTCACGATATCATCAAAAACAATCGAAGGGTCGTTCACGATATTACGGATGATATGGGTGTACGAGCGTGAGTGGATGGTTTCTGAAAATGACCAGGTTTCGACCCAGGTTTCCAATTCAGGGATAGAAATAAGTGGCAATAATGCCACGTTAGGGCTGCGCCCCTGAATGGAGTCCAACAACGTTTGGTATTTCAGGTTGCTGATAAAAATATGTTTTTCGTGATCTGGCAGAGCGTTGTAATCGATACGATCACGGGAGACGTCGATCTCTTCTGGACGCCAGAAGAATGATAGCTGTTTCTCAATCAGTTTTTCGAAAATAGCGTGCTTTTGCTGGTCGAAACGGGCCACGTTGACGGATTGACCAAAGAACATTGGCTCGAGCAACTGGTTATTTTTATTTTGCGAAAAAGTGGTATAGGCCATGATTTCCTCAGGGACGTACAAAGGATAAATAGTGCAAAGGGCGAATGAAGAAGCTCCGCGATAAGCGCATTTGGCTTCATCGCGGAGAGCCTAAACTAAAAATCAGATCTTACATGCACCGCCTTCACAGTCATCATCACCCGGCTGACTTTGAATATCTTCCTGCACATCATCAGCACCGTCGCGGGTGTTTTGATAGTAAAGGGTTTTCACACCAAATTTGTAGGTGGTCAGCAAATCTTTCAGCAACTGCTTCATCGGCACTTTGCCAGATGGGAAGCGGGTTGGGTCATAATTGGTGTTAGCTGAAATCGCCTGATCGACGAATTTTTGCATCAAACCGACCAGTTGCAGGTAACCATCATTATTGGGCATATCCCACAGCAGTTCGTAAGCATCTTTCAAGCGCTCATACTCAGGGACAACCTGACGTAGAATACCATCTTTCGAGGCTTTGATGCTGACATAGCCGCGTGGTGGTTCAATGCCGTTGGTGGCATTGGAGATCTGCGAGGATGTCTCGGAAGGCATCAGCGCTGACAGCGTGGAGTTACGCAGGCCGTGAGTCTTAATATCGTTACGCAGCGTTTCCCAATCGTAGTGCAGTGGCTCGTTGCTGATGGCATCCAAATCTTTCTTATAGGTATCGATCGGCAGAATGCCCTGCGAATAGGTGGTTTCATTGAACCACTGGCAAGCGCCTTGTTCACGGGCCAGCACATTTGAGGCTTTCAGCAAGTAGTACTGAATCGCTTCAAAAGTACGGTGAGTCAGGTTGTTAGCACTACCATCTGAGTAACGCACACCGTTCTTCGCCAGATAATAAGCAAAGTTAATCACGCCGATACCCAAGGTACGGCGACCCATTGCACCACGTTGTGCTGCGGCAATCGGGTAGTCCTGATAATCCAACAGGGCATCCAGTGCGCGCACCGCCAGCTCTGCCAGCTCTTCTAAATCATCAAGGCTCTCAATGGCACCGAGGTTAAACGCAGACAGCGTACAGAGCGCAATTTCGCCATTCTCATCGTTGATGTCATTGAGTGGCTTGGTTGGCAACGCGATTTCCAGGCACAGGTTTGACTGGCGCACGGGCGCAATTTTCGGATCAAACGGGCTATGGGTGTTGCAGTGATCAACGTTCTGAATATAGATACGGCCTGTAGAAGCACGTTCTTGCATCATCAGTGAGAATAACTCAACCGCTTTAACCCGTTGCTTACGGATGTTGTCATCTTGCTCATATTGGGTGTAAAGGCGTTCAAATTCATCCTGATCGGCGAAGAACGCCTCATACAAGCCAGGAACATCTGACGGACTGAACAGGGTGATATCTTCACCTTTTAGCAGACGTTGATACATCAGTTTGTTGATTTGAACGCCGTAATCCATATGACGCACGCGGTTGCCTTCAACACCACGGTTGTTTTTCAATACCAGCAGGCTTTCAACTTCCAAATGCCACATTGGATAGAACAGGGTGGCAGCACCACCACGCACCCCGCCTTGTGAGCAGGATTTCACCGCAGTCTGGAAGTGTTTGTAGAACGGGATACAACCGGTGTGGAAAGCTTCACCACCGCGAATTGGGCTACCCAGCGCACGGATGCGACCGGCATTGATACCGATACCTGCACGTTGTGACACGTATTTCACAATGGCACTGGAGGTCGCGTTGATAGAATCCAGGCTGTCGCCACACTCGATCAACACGCAAGAACTGAACTGGCGCGTCGGGGTACGGACACCGGACATAATCGGTGTGGGCAGTGAGATCTTAAAGGTGGAGACCGCATCATAGAAGCGTTTCACATAATCCAGACGGGTTTCACGCGGATAGTTCGAGAACAGGCAGGCGGAAACCAGCATATACAGGAATTGGGCACTTTCATAGATCTCACCGCTGACGCGGTTCTGCACCAGATATTTACCTTCTAACTGCTTAACCGCAGCATAAGAGAAGTTCATATCGCGCCAATGGTCGATGAAAGTGTCCATCTGTTCGAATTCTTCTGCGCTGTAATCTTCCAGCAGATGTTTGTCGTATTTACCCATTTCCACCATTTTCGTCACATGGGCGAATAATTTTGGTGGTTCAAACTGGCCGTAGGCTTTTTTGCGCAGGTGGAAGATAGCCAGACGTGCGGCCAGATATTGGTAATCTGGGGCATCACGCGAGATAAGATCAGCCGCCGCTTTGATGATGGTTTCATGGATATCGGCGGTCTTAATGCCATCATAGAACTGAATGTGTGAACGTAATTCTACTTGAGATACCGAGACGTTATGTAAACCTTCCGCGGCCCAGTCGATGACCCGGTGGATTTTATCCAGATTGATGCGTTCTTTACTGCCATCGCGTTTAGTAACAAGTAGGCTTTGGTTCATGTGTTCGTGACCTTTGTTCCCCTTACTCAGTGTCTGTACAGCACAAATTTACGCTCTCTATGATTAAGATAATCACTGAGGTCGTAGTGTATTGTTCAGTATGTAAACACTATATGTAGGGGGTGGGTAGTAGATAGATAACAAGATAGTGATTATTGAGTCTTTTGGCAAGTGGACAACATTGCACAATTATGTGGATAACGTGGGGGTGAATTGTTACCAAAGGCTCTCAGGCTGCGTCATTGCTGGGGATTACCTACTGCTAATCTGGGGGATAAGATTTTACTGAAAATCTTAAAATTATGATCGTTTGCCGGTTTATTAAACATTAGCAAAAATGGCATAATTTAGGTTAATGGCAAAGTGCCCGCAGCGGTGAGAACAGGCGGATCGTAAAGCTGCCGTCAATACATCCATGTAGGCGCGAGCCGCGCCCTCCCTGGCGCGGACGCTTTACTCTTCCGCCTATCCTCCCCTACCTGAGATCGGGTCATCGAGGTTTGTCAGTTGTCGTTTCTTCTTTAGCTAATAGTGGTGGCCTTATTCGCTATCCCGTTGAGTATGCACCATATAATTTACATCAACGTTGTGGCCCAGCTTAAAGTGGTCTGTTATCGGATTGTAATGCAAACCGATAATGTGGCGTTCGAGTAGTGGTGTTTGGTCAACCCAGCCGATAAGTTCTGACGGGCGAATAAACTTTTTCGCATCATGAGTGCCTTTGGGCACCATTTTCAAAATATATTCTGCGCCAACTACCGCCATCAGCCAGGATTTGGTGTTGCGGTTGATGGTTGAGAAGAATACGTGGCCGCCGGGCTTGACCAATGCGGCGCAGGCGTGCACCACCGATGCGGGGTCGGGGACATGTTCCAGCATCTCCATGCAGGTGACGACGTCGTAGTGTTGCGGGTGCTTTTGCGCGTGGCTTTCGACAGTTTCTTGCACGTAGTCCAGTTTCGCGCCGGTTTCCAATGCGTGCAGACGAGCGACTTGCAACGGTTCGTAGCCCATATCCAGCCCGGTCACTTGCGCACCTTCTCGCGCCATGCTTTCAGCTAAAATACCGCCACCGCAACCGACATCCAGCACTTTCTTAGCGAAAATACCGCCAGCGCGCTGCAAAATGTAATCAAGGCGCAGTGGATTAATGCGATGGAGGGGTTTGAATTCACCTTCTAAATCCCACCAGCGGGAGGCAACTGCCTCAAATTTGGCGATTTCTTGTTCATCGACGTTCTGATTAAGGGGAGTGACATCTGCGCACATGATAGAGTTCTCACTGTTTTATTTCTTTGCGCGGATTATACCCGTCATACTTCAAGCTGCATATGCGTTGGCTACATTCAATCACCCGAATCACTTACTTGAGTAAGCTCATCGGGACTCATTTACTTGCCGCCTTCCTGCAACTTGAATCATTTAGGGTATGCACATAACTCGTTTCGACAAACATCATGCAGTTTCGCCAAAATCTACGATTTGTGATATAGTTTCGTACCTTTAAATCCGGTAATTAGTAGAGGGATAGCGGCTCAATGAGCGACCTTGCCAGAGAAATAACACCGGTCAACATCGAGGAAGAGCTGAAAAGCTCCTATCTGGATTATGCGATGTCCGTTATTGTCGGACGTGCTTTGCCAGATGTCCGGGATGGACTGAAACCGGTTCACCGTCGCGTACTGTTTGCGATGAATGTACTGGGTAATGACTGGAATAAGCCATACAAAAAATCGGCCCGTGTAGTCGGGGACGTTATCGGTAAATATCACCCGCATGGTGACAGCGCGGTCTACGACACGATAGTGCGTATGGCCCAGCCGTTCTCACTGCGCTATATGCTGGTGGATGGGCAGGGTAACTTCGGTTCCGTTGATGGCGACTCCGCTGCGGCGATGCGTTATACCGAAATCCGTATGTCTAAAATTGCTCACGAATTGTTAGCGGACTTAGAAAAAGATACCGTTGACTTCGTGCCGAACTATGACGGTACGGAGCAAATTCCTGCCGTAATGCCAACCCGAATCCCTAACCTGCTGGTTAACGGTTCATCTGGTATTGCCGTTGGGATGGCGACCAATATCCCGCCGCATAACCTTTCTGAGGTTATTGATGGCTGTCTGGCCCTGATCGAAGATGAAAACATCACCATTGATGGGTTGATGGAGTTCATTCCAGGCCCAGACTTCCCAACAGCAGCCATTATTAATGGCCGTCGTGGTATTGATGAGGCTTATCGTACCGGTCGTGGCAAGATCTATGTTCGCGCCCGTGCTGAAGTTGAAGCTGACGCTAAAACCGGCCGTGAAACCATTATCGTCCACGAGATCCCGTATCAAGTGAACAAGGCACGGTTGATTGAAAAAATCGCCGAGCTGGTAAAAGAAAAACGTGTAGAAGGCATCAGCGCATTACGTGATGAGTCTGATAAAGACGGTATGCGTATTGTGATTGAGATTAAACGTGATGCCGTCGGGGAAGTGGTTCTCAATAACCTCTACTCACTGACTCAGCTTCAGGTGACTTTCGGTATCAATATGGTGGCTCTGTCGCAAGGGCAGCCTAAGCTATTGAACTTAAAAGAGATTCTGGTTGCTTTCGTGCGTCACCGCCGTGAAGTGGTGACTCGCCGTACCATTTTTGAGCTGCGTAAAGCGCGTGACCGTGCCCACATCCTGGAAGCACTGGCTATTGCACTGGCTAACATCGATCCGATTATTGAATTGATCCGCCGTGCAGCAACACCTGCTGAAGCGAAAGCTGGCTTGATTGCCAGCCCATGGGAATTAGGTAACGTTGCCGCTATGTTGGAACGTGCCGGTGATGATGCTGCCCGCCCAGAATGGCTGGAAGCTGAGTTCGGTATCCGTGACGGCAAATATTATCTCACCGAGCAGCAAGCTCAGGCGATTTTGGATCTGCGCTTGCAGAAACTGACCGGCCTGGAGCATGAAAAACTGCTGGATGAGTATAAAGAGCTGCTGACCTTAATTGCTGAGCTGATCTTTATTCTGGAAAACCCAGAGCGCTTGATGGAAGTTATCCGCGAAGAGTTAGTTGCGATTAAAGAGCAATATAACGATGCGCGTCGTACCGAAATCACGGCGAATACCTCTGACATCAATATTGAAGATCTGATTAATCAAGAAGATGTGGTCGTGACATTGTCCCATCAGGGTTATGTCAAATATCAGCCTCTGACGGATTACGAAGCTCAGCGTCGTGGTGGTAAAGGTAAATCGGCTGCGCGCATCAAAGAAGAAGACTTTATTGACCGCCTGCTGGTCGCCAACACCCACGATACTATTTTGTGCTTCTCCAGCCGTGGTCGTCTCTATTGGATGAAGGTCTATCAGTTGCCGGAAGCCAGTCGTGGGGCGCGTGGTCGTCCGATCGTCAACTTGTTACCGCTGGAGCCAAATGAGCGTATCACCGCCATTCTGCCAGTGCGGGAATACGAAGAAGGTCGTCACGTCTTTATGGCGACCGCCAGCGGCACCGTGAAGAAAACCGCACTGACTGAGTTTAGCCGTCCACGCAGTGCCGGTATTATTGCCGTCAATCTGAATGAAGGCGATGAACTGATTGGTGTTGATCTGACCGATGGCACTAACGAAGTCATGCTGTTCTCTGCATTGGGTAAAGTGGTTCGCTTCCCTGAGTCGCAGGTCCGTTCTATGGGCCGTACCGCGACCGGTGTACGCGGTATCAACCTCAATGGCGACGATCGGGTTATTTCTCTTATCATCCCTCGGGGTGATGGCGAAATCCTGACCGTAACTGAAAACGGTTACGGTAAACGTACCGCAGTGGAGGAGTACCCAACTAAGTCCCGTGCGACTCAGGGGGTTATCTCCATTAAAGTCAGTGAGCGTAATGGTAAGGTTGTTGGCGCGGTTCAAGTCGCACCGACTGACCAAATCATGATGATCACCGATGCAGGTACACTGGTGCGTACCCGCGTATCAGAGGTGAGTGTTGTGGGGCGTAATACCCAGGGTGTGACACTTATCCGTACCGCTGAAGACGAGCATGTTGTTGGTCTGCAACGTGTGGCGGAGCCAGAAGAGGATGATGAAATCCTTGAGGGTGAAGCATTGGAAGGTGAAGAGGGTAGCGAAGAGAATGCTGCACTGAACGCACCAGAAGATGAAGATGCTGCTGACGAAGCACAAGACGATGACAACGCATAATGCGTAGATGAAAACAGAAGCCAGCTTACGAGCTGGCTTTTTTATGCTGACTTTTTAATGAGTCATGGGTAGTGTATTCTGTAGGCCACGCAGCCTGTCCGGCGATGCTTTCATCATGGTATCAGATTGAAATATCTCTCTTCATTTCGCACGACACTGAAAATATCCCGCTACTTGTTTCGGGTTCTGGCGGTTATGTTATGGTCGCTTGGTGCACTGCTAACCACTTTTTATATCCTGAATATCCTCAATGAGAAAAAATCAGATATCCGTCAGGAATATAATACTAATGCTGAACAGGCACAGAACTACATCCGTCACTCGGCTGATATTATCCGCGATATCAAGTATATGGCGGAGAACAGACTCAACCCTAAAACGGATGTTATTGATGTGACCGCAGGTGAGTTGACCAGTAAAAGAGTCGTGCCGCAGTACTATCCACTGAATAGCGAATCTAATTGTGCCACCCTTAATTCATCTCACTACTCTTCATTGGATTCTCTTAGCAACCTAATCTTGTACTGGAAAGAGAATTTTGCGGCGGCTTATGATCTCAACCGGATCTTTTTGATTGGTAGCGATACCCAGTGCATGGTGGATTTTGATATCCGCAATACGCCGCTGGAACAGGGTAATCTGATTAAGTCACTCAATGAGCATATCTTAAAATATCGTGATGCAAATCATCAGGATAAAGACAGCACGTTGTATTGGGTGGTCGCGGGTGCCCGACCTGAGATTGGCACGTTATATGTGCTAACCCCTGTTTATGTGGGGAATAAGTTAGAAGCGTTGATCGGTACGGAGCAAACCGTTCGTTTGGAGGACTTTATCTCTTCCGGCCCGTTGCCCATTGGGGTGACTTTGCTTAATCAGGATAACGATCCGGTATTGCAGTTGGCTACAGGGGAGCGTAATGCCTCAATGCTGAATGTCTATCCCGACTCCCCCTCTTATTTTGGTTATGTCGATGATTATAACTCGCTGGTTCTGAAGAAGAATCTGCTGCCATCACCGCTCAGTATTGTCTATTCATTGCCCGTTAGAACAATAATAGAAACCTTTAAATTATTAATTTTTAATGCGTTGTTATTGAATGCCCTATCTGCGGTGGTGATCTTTACGTTGGCCTGGCTGTTTGAACGAAAAATGTTCCATCCGGCAGAGGACAATGCACTGAGGTTGGAGGAACATGAGCAATTTAACCGCAAAATTGTGGCCTCGGCTCCGGTGGGCATTTCTATTCTGCGAATCAGTGATGGGACAAATATCCTCAGTAATGAGTTAGCACATAACTATATTAATTTGCTGACGAATGAGGATCGTGAACGTATCACGCGCATTATCTGCGAGCAGCAGGCTAACTTTGTCGATGTGATGACCAGTAATAATAATAATCTGCAAATCAGCTTCGTCCATTCCCGCTATCGTAATGAGGATGTGGCGATTTGTGTGCTAGTGGATGTCAGTTCACGCGTGAAAATGGAAGAGTCGCTGCAAGAGATGGCGGCAGCAGCGGAGCAGGCCAGCCAGTCAAAATCGATGTTTTTGGCGACCGTCAGCCATGAGTTACGTACCCCTTTGTATGGCATCATCGGTAACCTTGATTTATTGCAAACCAAAGAGTTGCCGCATGGCGTTGATCGTCTGGTTACGGCGATGAATAACTCTTCTGGGCTGCTGCTCAAGATTATCAGCGACATACTCGATTTCTCCAAAATTGAGTCCGAGCAGTTGAAAATTGAGCCGAGTGAGTTCTCTACCGTAGAAGTGATTACACATATCACCGCTAACTATCTGCCATTGGTTGTCAAAAAGCGTTTGGGGCTGTACTGCTTTATCGAACCGGCGGTGCCGCGCTTGATGTATGGCGATCCGGTTCGACTGCAACAAGTGATTTCTAACCTATTGAATAACGCCATAAAATTTACTGATACGGGTTGCATTATTTTGCAGCTACGGGTCCGTGGCCACTATCTTGAGTTCCGGGTGCGCGATACCGGGGTCGGGATTAATTCACGCGAAATTAATCAGTTGTTTGATCCCTTCTTCCAGGTGGGGACTGGGGTACAGCGGCATTTCCAGGGAACCGGTTTGGGGCTGGCTATCTGTGAGAAGTTGATAAACTTAATGGACGGCGATGTTGAAGTTATCTCCGAACTGGGCATGGGCAGTATTTTTGCCATTCGTATTCCACTCTTTTTGGCTGATAATCAATATCAAGCCCAAAATGTTGTTCTCCCTGCGAGTGACCGTTGGCAAGGGAAAACCTTATGGTTGGATATCCGTAATGCGTCTCTGGAGAGCTATTTGCTGGATTTACTGAGCCACTTTGGCGCCACAATACGGCGTTGTGGTGATGAGGCGACACAGCGCGAGGAGGTGCTTATTTGTGATTACTTACCGCAAATAAATACGTCGCTATCAGCATGGATTCAGCTATCTATCGAACATATTGGTTTACCACAAGAGACGCGACCAGGTTATTGGTTACTGAGCACGTCTACGTTACTGGAAATTATTCCGCTGCTGGATAGAATCTTGTTGGGCCAACATCCGACTGAAACCACGCCATTACAGCTGCCAGCGTCAAAAACGGATCAGGCCGATAATGCCGATCTGCATATTTTGGTGGTGGATGATCACCCGATAAATCGCCGCTTGCTGGCTGATCAGCTTACCGCCTTGGGCTATCAAGTGATTACAGCAAATGATGGATTGGATGCATTGGCGGTTCTTAACGCGAATACCGTAGATATTGTGCTCACTGATGTGAATATGCCGAATATGGATGGCTACCGTTTGACGCAACGTTTGCGGCAGTTAAATCATCATTTCCCTGTCATTGGTGTAACGGCTAATGCATTAGCGGAAGGCAAACAGCGGTGCATTGAAGCAGGGATGGATAACTGCTTATCCAAGCCCGTGACGCTAGATACATTGCGGCAGATGCTGCTTTACTATAGTGACAAAGTTCGTCGCTCACGTTAAAGCCTGCGTACTTGAAGTCACAGGGGGTTAGCTGCACTGCTCCCCGTATCACTACGTGAGTAAGCTCATCGGGACTTGCTCGTTTGCGGCCTACCTGCGACTCTAATTACTTTGGCTTTTGAAGTTGCAGGGTTGTTATAACAGTAGTGGATGTACTGAAATAAATAAGCCCGGTGTTACTTAGCAAAAGTTGCAGAGTAAACCGGGCCTGGGAGCTGCGTTAATAAAGACTATTGATCTTTATCAACCTGGCTAATAGTGACAGATGAAAGATAGTTCAACAGGGCGATATCGTTATCAACGCCCAGTTTCAGCATGGCCGACTTCTTCTGGCTACTGATGGTTTTAATACTTCGATTCAATTTTCTGGCGATTTCCGTTACCAGGAAACCTTCAGCAAATAACCGTAAAACCTCACTTTCTTTCGGTGACAAACGTTTGTCACCGTAGCCATTAGCACTGATTTTTTCTAACAGCTTGGCGACACTTTCAGGGGTGAATTTTTTCCCTTTTTGTAATGCAGCCAATGCTTTAGGCAAATCGGCTGGTGCGCCTTGTTTTAATACGATCCCATCAATATCCAGATCCAAAACAGAGCTGAGAATAGCTGGATTATTATTCATAGTTAAAACAATGATAGCTAAATCAGGGTAATGCCGTTTTATATATTTAATCAGAGTGATGCCATCACCGTACTTATCCCCAGGCATAGAGAGGTCGGTAATTAGCACGTTAGCATCAAGCTTCGACAAATTGTTAATAAGCGAGGTGGAGTCTTCAAATTCTCCAACAACGTTTACCCACTCAATTTGCTCAAGTGACTTACGGATGCCAAACAAAACAATTGGATGATCATCAGCAATTATTACATTAAGGTTGTTCATGGTTATGGGTTACCTTGCTGCAACAGCCGAGTGATGAAAGAATCAATCTGACTGATGCTATTCTCGATCTTTAACCGATCGCCATCTGCAATATGCAGTTCTAATGTTTCACATAGCTGTTTGCCGAGAACCAGATTCAGCATGGCAAATACGCCTTTCAACCGGTGTGCAGTCTGCGAAAGCGATATGAAATCACGTTGCTGAAGCTCAGTATACAGTTTCTTCAGATCTACCGGTACTGTCTCAACAAATAAGGAATAATAGTCACTGGATTTTAGCTGTTGCTCATAAACACTAATATCATCCTCTGCAATGGATTCTGGCTCTTTGTGCGATTCATCTGATAGGATTCGCTGCTCGATTAATAATAATATTGAATCAATAACTGCACTGCCCAAATTATAATTTACCCGAATATAGTTGTCTTGCAACTGTTGAAATCCTGATTCATCAGAGGCCAACAATAGGGTGTAATTGTCATAGTGTTGTGGGTTGTCAGTTAAGGTTACATCGTAATCCCGCCCCGGCAGGCGGTCATCGGCGACGATGCAGTTAGCGCCAAATGAATTAAGCAATGTCGTAATGATTGAGCGTACTTCTTCTGAGGTTATGTCTAATAGTGCGGTGACACCATCCAATAACTTCTCTTGCTCTTCCTGTTCTACATTTTGTATAGGCATAGTTATATGAATAGTATAACGAGTGCCTATATCTACTTTGCTGCGAATTTCTAATTTTCCGCTTAATTTTTTACATAATTGGTTACATAAAAAGAAGGTTAGCCCCGAACCATGATTGTATCTATCGACCAACGCTTGACTTAAAAAAGGATAATTAAGATTACTTATCTCTTCATCTGAAATACCCACACCCGTATCTGTTATTTGGATAATCAATTGTTCCGGTCGGTTCGGCTCATGGCCAACATTGAGCGTTATCTTGCCGTAAGCGGTTGTGACGATAGAGTAATGTAATAGTAATGAAAGTATTTTGTATAATACTTTCTCATCGCCGAGGTAATTTTGATCCAAATTGACATGATAATGATTGAAAAGGCTCAAGCCCTTTTGGTTAATCGCGGGCAGTACCTCAAGCAATAGCGAGTCAATCAATGCCGCCAGAGAGAAAGCCTGTTGTTCTGCCTGCCACTCCTGGGTTTCCAGTCGGGTGAGCAAAGTAATATTATCAATCAGCTCAATGATAGCGTCAGACTGTTCAACTATTCTGGCTGCCAGATCCTGTTGCAACTGCGGATCGGTAGTGATTTGCAGGTCATGCGCCATCTGATTGAGTTTACTGATCGGCTGATTTAGCTCGATTCCCAGATTGTGCAGCATCAGTTTGCGTGCTTGTAGATTTTTATCGTATTCACGCCTCGCCTGTTGCAGTTTTTTGTTCACCAGTACTTCTTTATCCTGATCATGCAGCAGGAAAAGATAGGTTTCCGTTGAGATATGGCTACGGAACATGCGGATTTCGTAAACTTCGTTATTTACCGTCCCCTGAATCACGCCGTGGTGCTGTTCCGCCATGTGGACGATTTTTTGCAGGTTTAGATGTGGAATCAGATTGTCGGCTATCTTATTGCTGGCAACCACGCTGCCGTTACTGAAGTTATAAACCAATAACCCTTGCGGCAAGCTGGCGATAATCTCTTGATTTAGCGATTTCTGTGATTCAAGTTGCTCGGCCATATCTGTGCTTGGCAGCACATATTGGCGGCGAATAAAGTAGATACCCAGAACCGCCAGTACCAGTAATAAAATATTGCTCAGGATGAGCCACGAGTTGTTTCTCAGCAGATCGATTGCCAGCACACTGAGGGGAACGCGATAAACAATTTTCAGTATTGCGTTGGTCAGCGGGGCTGAGAATTCTACCCATGAGCCATTTAATCTTACACTGGTCGCTGCAATGTCTTCAGCTACCACTCCTTCATTTACTGGTGTTTTATCCTGTTGCAGCAAGAAGTTGGAGCGCGCCATATTCGGTGGGATTAAATCATTAATCGGCAGGTCAAAGGCGATGACAGTGGCTAAATGCCCTGGATGGTTAAATGTGGTTCTCAGCGTGAAATAATAAGCATTCTGAAAACGCAATTTACGCAGAGGGGAGAAACTTTCCCGCTCGTCCAGTGTATTGGCTTGTTGTAGCATTTCTGCACGACGCGATTCAGCCGAAGCCGTAAGGTAACTCTCTTTAAAGCGCGAGGTGACTTCTTTTAATGCCTGGGTTGTTACCAGAATCAGGCTATTGTCCTGACCATTAAGGTAGTACATCGAGTAGGTGTCGTTCTGTGAGCCCCAGTGACTGTCGAGGTAGTCAGACATCTGTAATGTCATTGTCAGCGTCGCCGGATCGTGAGTGCCGAAAATAACGGCATCCGTTTTCCGCCGTGGCTTCTCAATGTAGTAAATATCGGGGCGCAGACGGGTTTCTTGAGCTGCAGATGTGACGGCATTAGCCATTATCGGGTTGTTGGCTAAATCATATATCTGATAGGTATGATAACGGTAATCATCAATCCGCTGTTGCAAACCGGTAGCGATAGCAGTTAATGAATATTTTTTTTCGCTCAGATAGGCATTGGTGTAGTTATAGCCATACAGGCCCACCGTAATGAGTATCAGCACGATAAACAGCCAGAAACAGCGGGTGATATTCGCTGAGTTGATAGATAACGAATTGTTTTGCATAGCGATAATGCAGTTTCCTTGATTAACGCGTAACGGCTCGGGCGCTGGCGGTGACTGTCAGTAGTAACAAGGCTACGCAGCCAAACGCCACTGATAAGTTACTTAATTGTGCGATAAAACCAATTGCCGCTGGGCCTGCTAAAATACCGGCGTAACCGATAGTGGTAATTGATGCAACGGCCAGATTGGCTGGCATCACGGTTTGGTTACCGGCGGCAGTAAACAAGATAGGCACGACATTCGATGCACCAAGCCCGACTAACATAAAGCCAATAAGCGCAGCGATTGAGCTATCGATACTTATCGCAAAAATGATGCCGACGGCAGCACACAGACTCCCACCTAATAATACCTTGTAACGGCCCAAGCCGTTGACAATCCGATCACCATTTAAACGCCCGAGTGTCATGGCTATGGCAAATACCGCGTAGCCCATACCTGCCTGAGATGGATTCATATCACGTAGCGTCGTCAGGAAGACGGCGCTCCAATCAAGCATTGAACCTTCCGCTAAGAACATCACAAAGCAGAGAAAACCAATAAACATCACCCAGCCACGGGGTAATACAAACAGTGGCCCATCGTGGGGGGCTCCGCTACCCTGTAACAGATTTTTATTGGCGGTTAGTAATAGGATTATCATTAGCGCAACAGTGGCAATAATGGCTGTCAAGGGACTTAAACCCAACCACAGTAGTGCACTGACGCCACCAGCGCCGGCAATCCCACCGACACTGAACAAACCGTGGAAGCCCGACATCATTGCCCGGCCACTGGCTTTCTCGACAATCACCGCTTGAATATTCATCGCTACATCTATTATGCCCATAGCGGCACCGAATACTAACAGGGCAAATGCCATCGTAATCGGTGTATTCATTAATACCAACAGGGGTAAGTCGAGGCATAATACCGCCCCTGCCAGTAAAATAACCGCACGACAGCCCCATTTTGCTGTTAGCAATCCGGTCAGCGGCATGGCTAACATTGATCCGATACCAATACACAATAGCAGTAATCCTAGCGATGCATCATTAAGGCCGATACGATCCTTGGCAAAAGGTACCAGAGGAGCCCAGGCAGCCATACCTAATCCGGCAATAAAGAAGGCCAGTCGAGTCGAGACTTGTTGTGCAACTGCGGGCTGTAATACTTGTTGGTGTGTTTTGGTGGTCATGAGGTATTAGAATCTGTGATTGAGATGAGCAAGCGAATTATAGACAAACGTTTCTACCACAAAGCGAAATCAGGGTCGAAGGGATTTATCTGGATTAGCACAATAGTTAGCGATTTTATGCAGAGGATTCTGTTGCAAGGCTATCGCTGAATAAAAAACCATCTACAGGATGGCCATCGTGAGGGTGTGATTTCTGAAATGAATGTTACTGGTTCTGGGCCGCTTACTCACCGAGGAGAAATAGCGCATATTAGTGAGAAGAATATTTGATATCTCGTAGAGTGAATATATCACGTTTAAGTTGCGTGTTTTTCTGTAGGTTTAGGCTATTTGTGCTTAAATAAAATAATGAAACTATACTGTCGGGCTGTAATTCTAATTTGTGAATATGCGATCTCTGTAAATATAATTTACTCTGTATATCACATGCAATAAAAAGCCGGTCAAAGACCGGCCGTTAAACTAACGAGATATCTGGCCGCATAAGCCACAATGAGGTAAATAGTAAAAATAATGATGATAGCGGATCTATTATAGTTTTTTGGTGTGATGTTGTTCTTGTCAATTTGTGCTGTGAGTTAATTTTAATAACTAACTGTATTTTATGTGTATTATATTTATTCTTGATTATGGGTGCTATATTTTAACAGTTTTCAAAAAATGTGAAAGTTCGCTGTTATTTACATTTAGAAATGATTGTTGGTTAATATGAAACATTATCCTTAACTTGGTAGCATTTTCTGTATAGATTAATCCGAATCTTATTACCACAATAGAATAACCCCATTGGGATTATTTGCTCGAAAGGGCAGTGGCATAGTTAGATCTAATAATAGAGGATAATAACGATGAAACTTCGAGTTCTTTCCCTGCTTGTTCCGGCTTTATTAGTCGCAGGTAGCGCAGGCGCGGCAGAAATTTACAACAAAGACGGTAATAAACTGGATCTGTACGGAAAAATTGATGGTCTGCATTATCTCTCTGATGATAAGAGCAAAGATGGTGACCAGTCTTACATCCGTTTTGGTCTGAAAGGTGAGACACAAATCAATGACCAACTGACCGGTTATGGCCAGTGGGAATATCAGGCAAATCTGAATAAAACGGAAAGCCAGGACAACAATAACTTTACGCGTGTCGGCTTTGCTGGTGTGAAATTTGCTGATTACGGTTCTTTTGATTATGGCCGTAACTACGGTGTGCTGTACGACGTAACCTCATGGACTGACGTATTGCCAGAGTTTGGTGGCGATACTTATGGTGCGGATAACTTCCTGTCACAACGGGGTAACGGTATTGCGACTTACCGTAACACCAACTTCTTCGGTCTGGTAGATGGCCTGAACTTTGCGCTGCAATATCAGGGCAAAAATGACGGTGATGGCGAAACTAATGGCCGCAGCGTATTGACAGAAAATGGTGACGGGTATGGTATGTCCTTGTCCTATGATCTGGGTTGGGGTGTAACTGCTTCGGCGGCAATGGCTAGTTCAAAACGTACTGATGCACAGAACAATCTGGCATTTGGTCATGGTGAGCGTGCTGATGCTTATACTGGCGGCCTGAAATACGATGCCAACAATGTTTATCTGGCGGCTAACTATACCCAGACTTACAACATGACTCGCTTCGGTGATTCTAGTAATGCGGGCAGCGCTTACGGTTATGCTAACAAAGCCCAAAATATCGAGTTAGTGGCCCAGTATCAGTTTGATTTCGGCCTGCGTCCATCAGTGGCTTACCTGCAATCTAAGGGTAAAGACCTTGGTAACGGCTATGGTGATCAGGATCTGATGAAATATGTTGATGTCGGCGCGACTTACTTCTTCAACAAAAACATGTCCACCTATGTTGACTACAAAATCAACCTGTTGGATGAAAACAACTTTACCAAAAACGCGGGTATCAGCACTGATGATATTGTAGCGGTTGGTTTAGTTTACCAGTTCTAATCCTGATTTTAGGGTCGGTACTGAGAAAAATGCGGTCATTTGGCCGCGTTTTTTTGTGTCTGTCATCAAGATATTGTTTGCCTGGCAATGTTACAGCCGCATATCTGCACGTAAATGAGTATTCCACTGGACAAACAAAGCAACGCCAATACAGTCAAAATGCGCTGTATTTTTGACCTTGCTGCTTTTTTTTGACCAATTTTGGCATGAAGTTTAACCAAACGAATCGAATTTCTATTTTTTCTGAATGAAACACTAGACATATCATCACGCTATAGATGATAATGCCGCTCATTGGAAGGATGGCCGAGTGGTTTAAGGCAACGGTCTTGAAAACCGTCGACTGTAACAGGTCCTAGAGTTCGAATCTCTATCCTTCCGCCAAATTTAAACCCCAGTCTTTGTAAAAAGACTGGGGTTTTTTGTTTGTGATTTTTTCTAGTATGCCATTCGCTATGATTAGACTAAATTGATTGAGATTAGGATAGATACAGTCTGCGATGAAGATAAGTATCCACTATTCGGCTTGTTACATCCTCCCTGTTATCCGGGATCGTTTTACCGTCCAGCAGATACAACATGCGCTCCAGGTCTGCTAACTGGTCTCGCCGGTAACCGTGGTTCAGCATGGAAGTAAATCCTATCGTGTCCCATGGGTTTATGACGACGAAGCCTGCGATGTCGTGCGTCAATTCACTGAACTGAAATGCCGTTTGATGCCCTATTTATACTCGGCTTCAGTACAGGCCAGCGACCAAGGCACGCCAGTAATGCGGGCTATGATGTTGGAGTTTCCAGATGACCCGGCCTGTGACTATCTTGACCGTCAATATATGCTCGGTGACGATCTGCTGGTTGCCCCAGTGTTCAAGTGAACAAGGCAACGGTGATTTCTATCTGCCACCAGGCCACTGGACACATCTGCTGAATAATAGCATGACCGAAGGCTCGCGCTGGCACCGCCAAAATATGGTTTCGACAGTCTGCCATTGTATGTACGTCCAAATACCCTACTGGTACTGGGCAGTAATAACCAGAAACCGGATTATGACTACAGCAAACAGCCTGAATTCGAGCTGTTTGAGCTGCAGGACGGGTCAATAACAGAAAGTCATCTAACCGATTTACAGGGTAATATTATTTTTACGCTAACAGCAATACGTAACGACGATATGATAACTATCACGCCCCAGGGTAAAGCAAATCAATGGATTCTGTGTATACGTAATATTAGTAAAGTGTCAGAGATAACAGCAGCATCGTATATTTCACATAGCAACGGCACCTGATGGCGATACCACCAAAGTAACAATAAAGCTCTAAATATGCAGTAGATCTGATCTGGCAGTTACCCATTATATACAGGAGCCTGTCAGATAAAATCCCAAACAGACTCTTTACTGCCCTAACCCTCGTTACACCATAAAAGACCTTCGACTCAAATCACATATATTGAAAGAATATTTGTAGGAATATTCTTTCAATAACTTCCACTCCTTCTTGTTTAATCAGAATGATGTTTTTTTCATGCCACCCTCAGCAAGGTATTGTTATTTTCTCGTTGAGAAAATTCTTATATATCAATGCAGTGCTATTTATTACTAATTGTGTGACACTTACAATTAGTAACACTTAACTCGTTTGAATTATGTAACTAATGTTTCTATACTGCATTCTCTGGATGCTATGTGTTTGAAAAGTTTGTAAAAAAAATTCCAAAGATCGTATTATACCACCCTGTTAATGGGTACGGTTATCTACGGGAATTTATATCTTATTTAATACGCTGGACTTGTTGACGGACTGGGGATGCTTCCCCGTCTAAATAGATTATATTCATGTATATTTTTTGAATGGATTTCCTTAATTAGCGCACCTTAATAATGAAAGTTAATATCCTTTCAACTTCTACAATGGAGGAGTGAAAGCACTTGAATATTAAGTCAGCCCCACACCGGCGGAAATTCTAGAAAAACACGAATCTTCCCTTAAAATTGTTGGCAATAAGAGATGACAGCAATGCCCAAGAGACGGTTATACCTCTAATATGTTGATCATGGAGTGAAATCACCACTTTCGATGTGGAGGTATAATGAGAAAAATTAGCATCAGGGGGTTGTTTTACAAATAGACTCAGCAAAGTGACATGATCACGCTAGAGGTAATATACCTTGTAGCCTGATTATTTCTACGGAATCAGTACGCTTGAAATGAAAGATTAACTCTTTGATTTTTCGATGAACAATGTCGGTATTCGTGATACTGCCAAGTATTTTATGTCAGCATCAGTTCGGTCGTATGTACTTTAAAAAACTGTCGCTACGGAGTGTTACTACGTTACTACTGGATAACTTGCAAATTCAGCTGTTTTGCGAGGTTGATGAGATATGGCCGCGAGTAGGCATTAAGGTGGCAAGAAAATACTTGTAAGACAAGATTTATCTGTGAATATAGCACTAAAGTTGGTAGTGATTGATAAATGGTATCGAAGATATAAGTAATAGCATATTGATTCTTATACAGCGCAATTAGATATTAATTACTGAACAATAGATGGTTTTTTTTCACAAAATAAAAGCATGTGTGTGTATACATCATATTATGTTATGAGATTTATTATAACCATTACAAATTTGCACATATAATGTGCATAAAAGCACAAAACTAATCCTTCACTTACAACAGGAAGTTAAGTAATAATGAGTTTCGATGAGTCCGGTATGAATTGGGATGATATAAGGTATTTTTTAGCTTTAGTCCGTGGTGGTACTTTATCTGAAGCTGGAAATATTCTTATGGTAAAGCATTCGACTGTTTCTCGACGAATGAGTAAGTTTGAAAAACATTTCAAAATTAATCTTTTTCATAGAATGCCTAAGGGGTGGATTTTAACTGATGATGGAAATGTTTTATTAAATCGAGCTAAAAACATAGAAAGTGAAATATATGAATTTCAGCGTGCAATTGATGATAATTTTAATATGACAGGTGCAGTTAAAATTTCTGCAACTTCATTGCTCGCGACAAATTTTATTATTCCTTACTTAGAGCGCTTTAATCGTAATTTTCCGTTGGTTAGCATTGATATTTCGTGTGATAACAAAAATGCCAACCTAATTAATGGAGATGTTGATATTGCATTGCGATTAGGTGAGATAAGTGAGTTAAATTTGATTGCCAGGCCATTAGGAAGTTTAAAATACGCACTCTATGGACATGAAAAGTATATGTCTGTGCCAGAAAAAGAACGTAAGTATATTGGTTTCTGTGGAAACTACCCTAACACCCCCCAAAAAATTGGTTAAACGAGTACCTTAAAGAAAAAGAATGTTTAATTAAAACTAATGACTTAAGTGTAATGTTTAATGCTATTTCTAGTGGCCTAGGGGTAGGTATATTACCAAAGTTTATGGTTAAAGATAAGTGTGACTTGATTGAGATTTCACTGGAAGATAATCCACCACCGAAACCTGTCTATTTAGTCATGCACACAGATGTAAGAAGATCACCTCGTATCAGAGTGGTTGCTGATTATATTATTGAGATTTTTGAACGTTACAGAAATAGCGGCTGGTGAAATAGTACTATATGGTGGAGTACATGTACCTATACTCTCTTATTAACAATTAATTATTATATTTTAAATAAGGAATAAAATGAAAGTATTACATATTAATGCATCCGCTCGTGATGATAAAAGTCAATCATTGCGATTGGCAGATGTTTTTATTGATGAATTTAGAAAGAAGAGAAACGATATTATTATCGATCGCTTTGATTTATTTCATGACGAGCTACCAGAGTTTGGTGCGATTGCATCAGGTGCTAAGATGGCATTATTCACGGGTACCGAACAAACGGCAGAACAGAAATCTGTTTGGGATAATGCAAGAGCTGTTTTCGACCGTTTTGCTGAGGCTGATGTTTATGTGTTCAACATTCCGTTATGGAACAATGGAATGCCATATATTTTAAAACAATTTATTGATGTAGTTACCCAGCCGGGTTGGGCTTTTGGTTTTGATATGGAAAAAGGCTACACTGGCTTATTGACGAATAAAAAAGCCTTTGTTGTTCATGCGAGTGGTGTTTATAGAGATGGTATCGCACCTAATTTTGGCTCAGATTTTAGTTCTCCTTACTTCCGTGATTGGTTGAACTTTGTTGGAGTGGAAGATATCCATGAGGTTAAATTTATGCCCACCGTTGTGAATAATGATATTGAAAATACCTATTTGACAGCAGAAAAAGAAACAAAAGCATTAATCTCACACTTCTAATTAATTTAATGGTATTTAATATTTATATTAAATACCTAATCAATATTTTAAAGGATATCCAATGCGTATAGGTATAACGGGAACATACTCTTCAGGAAAAACACTAACCTCAGTCGCACTTAGTTATTATCTCGGTCTACCAAGAACGCAGGCTAGAACAATGCGGGAAATTCTTCCTGATGCTGTGCCAGGTAAAGATTTGGAGCAGTGCACACCAGCGGAAATTATTAATTTAATTGTCACTAGACATATTGAAAGAGTCGTCTACGAAGAAAAACTCTCACCCAGTTTTGTTTCTGATGGTTGTTCACTTCAAGAATGGATTTATGGAAGCGTTAGAGTTTTATTTGGCATAAATCCAAATGACTCCATCCATCTAAATCCTAGTGAGCATGTTCCTTTAACTCCTGAGTTGATTTTCTTCAAAGATGTTATGGGTGAATTAGGGAAAATATATAAAAGACATGTAAAGAGATCATTTGATGTCTTCATTCATTTACCTAATGAATTACCGCTTTCCAAAGATGGGCATCGGCCAGTAAATGAACACTTTAGAACATCATCTGATGAATTACTAAAAGGTACTTTAGAAGAGCTAGCACTACCTTATTATATAGTCGGTGGCACTATTGAACAGCGATTAGATAAAATATCCGAGATATTAAATATAAAACCCGTTATTCCAGCAAGAGAAGCCGTTGAAAAAGCAACTCGTATATACAATGAATTAATTCTTTAACTATAATAAATAGAAAGGAATTGCATATGGATATAAATTATTATTCTATTATTGATGAAGTGTTAGGTCACTCTGATGAGAGATATTTTGGTAAGGGATATATTGATACTCATCAAAAGATTGAGAGCTATGCTATGTCATTAGATAATGGCATAACAAAATTCATTGGAATTGCATCGGTAAAACCATCTATTAATTGGTCAAGAAAAAACAACACTAATGCTATCCCCCATTTAAGTAGCATTGATGCTATTGAAATAGCATGTTTTATCGCTTCACTTATGTATTCATCTGAATACCTAAAATTAAATTTTTCTCCAGAGTCTATCAAGAAAATTGAGATCTATGCTGGTAGTGACCCAATAGAAACTAATCTTGATAATCTAAATGTTAATGCCGATATTTCCTTTGAAGATATATCTATAGTTAATATAAAAATTGAAAACATGAAAATAATAATCCATGCTGACCTTATATCTAAAGGGGATTTGTTCTGCAAAGATAAAAAACCATTTTCAATAAATAATGTTATAGTTATTAATAATTATCTTAGTGCGTATGCGATAGCTAACTCTAAGGAATTCTTTCCGGACACTAAGTGGTCTCTTACTCATTTTTTTTGTGGCATCCTTACAGTTAGGTCAAGTGCTACTATATCAGTTGGATAATATCCCTCGCTCTGAAAGCAATACACTTTGGATGAGGAAGACCATTATTGAAGCCAACTCATCTCTATCTGACTTTAATATATCTCAACCTGTCTATACTGCTTTGGAAAAATGTAGGGAATTAACTTATAATAATGAGACTTGGCGTTGTGCTGACATCTGCTCTGTATTAGGAAATACTAAAATAACTTGCAGTGTAACCCACAAAATAGGAGCTGTAGCATAGATGTATAATAATATGAGTTCTGTTGGCATTTTGGGGCTGGGCGCTGCGCTTCCAAATACGATTGTAACAAATGAGATGCTAGAGAAGAATCTAATGACAACAGATGAATGGATTCAATCCAGGACAGGGATACGAGAAAGGCGAATAGCTTCTGAAATACAATCAACAGGTGACTTGGCAATTATTGCAGGTCAACGGGCTTTAGAGTCTTTTGGGTCTCGTGATATCCAGTTGGTTTTATTGGCTACGACTACACCAGATTTTATTTGTCCCGCGACTGCCCCCTATGTGAGTGCAAAAATAGGGCTGGGGACCATTCCTGCAATGGATATTTCAGCAGTTTGTTCAGGCTTTATTTATGCATTGAATTTGGCTATGGCAATAGTGAAATCAAATCAAGCTAAAAATGTTCTTGTTATCGCAGCAGAAAAATTTAGTTCACTGATTGATCCCAATGACAAAAATACCGCAGTACTGTTTGGTGATGGCGCAGGAGCTGTAGTTGTTGGGCGTATTCCCAAGGGGACACCTGGAGAATTGTATGATTCAGTGTTGTACGCCGATGGAAATCTATCCGAGGTTATTCAGGTCAAAGGGGGGGGGAGTCGCTACCCACTAAGATTCGGTTCTGAGCCTGATTTCTATTCACTTAATAAGTTTTTCGCGATGGAAGGGAAAAAGGTATTCTCTGCAGCGGTTACTGCTATGGCATCTTCAATTAAAGATATAATGGAGAAAGTGGGTTGGAAGAGTGACGATATTAATTGGTTGATAAGCCATCAAGCAAATAAGCGTATTCTACAATCTCTGTGTGATATTGTCGGTTTCCCGAGCGATAAAGCGTATATACATCTTGATAAAGTTGGTAATACATCGGCAGCATCTATTCCTTTGGCATTAGCCGCTGGCTCTGCTCTGTTCAAACCCGGAGATAAAATGATACTTTCCGCATTTGGTGGCGGGGTGACATGGGGTGCAGTTGCATTAAGCTGGCCAAATATTGCGGTTATTGACCCTCACTAATTAAAATGGAGTATGTATGTTTTTGAATGAAGTTTTGTTGATTACAAAAAAGATCTTTTCAGATTCAATTGGTGACACACCTTTTTCTGGGGATACCCTATTTAATGAGTTAGGTATTGACTCATTAGTATTAGTTGAATTGGCTGTGTACTTAAGCAAGAAGTTTGATGTGACTCTGGTTGAGTTTGAACTGGAGCAAGCCAATAATGTAATTGATGTCACCAAATTGCTTGAGATTAAAATAAACAGAAGAGCTAATATTCTTATTTAAGATGTAGATTAACCTTTGCGTTTTTATTTTTTAATACATATCTATAGGTGTTTACTATGTTTGATCTACAGGATATTAACCTTGTTAGTTTCAAGTTGTGCCCATTTGTACAAAAGACTGTAATTGTTGCAGAAGAAAAAAATATTAAATTAAATATTACTTACATTGACTTGGATAATAGGCCTGATTGGTTCTTACAACGGTCGCCACTAGGAAAGGTTCCTATCCTTATTGTTGGTGAGGAAACTTTATTTGAGTCAAATGTCATTATGGATTTTATTGATGAAATTAGCGAAGGCTCATTAAAACCGATGAATTTAGTACAGGCTGCTGTTAATAAAGGTTGGATTGAATTTAGCAATGAATTGATCATTTCTCAATTTCACTATATTTGTAGTGATTCTAGTGAGAAACTAATCCGTAATCGTAATAAGTATATTGGAAATTTATCCAGAATTAATGATGCCCTTAACAAAAAACCTTTCTTTAATGGCAATGAGTTTGGTTTGGTCGATGTGGCGTTCGCACCTATTTTCTCACGACAAAGTATTATAGAAGGTATTTCTGGGGATAATCCTATTCGTGATTTTCCTAATGTATTTGAATGGGGCAAACACTTAATGTCGAGACCATCGGTAAAAATTTCATTAGTGATAGACTTTGAAACGTTATTCTTAAAACGATTTAGTACAGGTTCCGTACTTCTAACGGTTTAGATTTTTATGCTGTATTCATTATGAGCGTAACACCTTGTTAGGTTATTTGGTAATTGCATGATGCCGAGCATCAAATTTGTTTATCTTTTATTACTATGCCGCTAATTTCTCCATACTAGCGGAATAATAACACATAACCTATAGAGTAGTTTGCCCCGAGTTTAACTGACTAAATAAAGTCTTCAGGAACCAGGGGCAATTTACTATGTACCTCCCCTGGTTCGTTTAGGAAGAACTAAAATCCGGAGAGGAGCAATTTTCCGATCGTTCGGCCACTTTCTAATTGTAGATGTGCTGCTCGCAGGTTGGCTGCATTAATTGCACCAATATTTTGTGTTGCTGTGGAGATAAGTCTCCCATTATCAATCATGGCAGCAACACTATTCAGTATTACACCTTGTGTTGACTTGTCCGCAGTCGAGAACATGGCGCGGGTAAACATGAACTCCCAAAGAAAACTGGCGCTTTTACGCATCAATAGGTTGAGATTAGGGTCTTGTTTGAATGGAACGATGCAACAGAGTTTTCCCTGTGGGGCAAGCATGTCTGCTAGGGCGGGATAATGGCGGTCAGGATCGTTCAATAACAGAATAAGGTCAGGTGCAGATAAGTTTTGCACCGCAAGTTGCTCCGCCATATCACCGAAATGATTGATAACAGCATGTGCTCCGAGTTTTTCACACCAGTCACGTGATTCGGGGCGTGATGCAGTTGCGATTACCTGCAGACCAGGGACTAATCGTGCGAGTTGGATAGCCATTGAACCAACCCCACCTGCGCCGCCCACGATCAGCAGTGTTTTCCCATTTTCTGGCTTTTCTGGTGACAATCCCATTCGGTCGAATAATGCTTCCCATGCCGTTAACGTGGTTAACGGTAACGCCGCAGCACAGATCAAATCGACAGAGATTGGAGCATGTCCGACGATCGCCTCATCAACGACATGATACTCACTGTTAGCTCCGGGTCGTGTCAGGTCACCGGCGTAATACACCTTATCGCCAGCGACGAAAGCAGTCACATTCTTCCCGCTTGCGACCACCTCTCCGGCAACATCCCAACCTAGCACGACGAACTGTCCATCATCTTCCTTACGCTGTCGCATACGATAGTCAGCGGGATTAACACTTATCGCATGGACCCGAACAAGCAGGTCGTTTGGCCCGGGTGATGGTAGAGGAATATCGCGGTCAATTAATGATTCAGGATCTTCGATGGGAGCGGCTTTAACTACACCTATACTTTTCATGTAAATTCCTTTTATTTTAATATTAATAAAGTCGTTATATGCTTCGTTAATAAGAACAACTCTGTTGGCAAAGAACCTTTTATCAGGCGGTTTCCCGCTTTTCCTGTTGTTGGTGATGGTGCTTTAGACAGAGAACCAGCTACTCTCAAAAAGAAAGGTGTGGTTTTACGCGTATTGGTGCTGTGAGGTAGAAGAGCGTTACGTATAGAAAGGCGCGATCCCATGCCGCAGCATCGTTAACTGCGGTCCAATCTGCGTTATCGCAGTCATCATTGCGTCGGTTGTCATATGCTAGTATTTCGACGACGTTCTCTGCTGCCTACTCATTAGCAGACTCCTGCGCCAGTAATAACTGCGTAGTCACTACAGATAAGTACGGGTGCCGCATTATTTCCAACCAAACAGTTGGAGTTTATCCTAGTACAATTCCGCGATCGATACAACAAAACGAGAAGCAAAGACCATGGCATGGGATACCGAAGGTACCAAACGAAGGATTCTTGAAACGGCAGTGACTGAGTTCGCCAGGCTTGGCCCTGATGGCACCACGGTTGAACGTATTGCCAAATCAGCGGCTGTAAATAAGGAGAGAATCTACAATTACTATGGTAACAAGCAGATGTTGTTCGCTGCTGTGTTACGCAATGAGTTAGCGAAAGCAGCGTTAGCTGTACCTGTAGAATTATTTGTTGGCGAAGATATAGGAGAATACGCTGGTCGTGTTTACGACTATCACTGCGAACACCCTGAACTGAGTAGACTCATGAGCTGGGAAGGCTTGGTGTTCGATGGTAAGGTGCCAGATGAGGATTTACGGCGTCAATACTATGGCTACAAGGTGCAGGCTTTTGCTGATGCCCAGCATAGAGGAACAATCACCCGTGCGTTTGACGCAAGTCACTTGGCTTTTTTGGTTTTTGGCTCTGGCAGGATGGTGGTCAGCCGTGCCTCAAGTCGCACGTATGTTTACCGATCCCGATGATTCTAATGAGAATGCCAAGCGGCGTACCTCCGTGGTTGAAGCTGCTCGCCGTTTGATGACCGTTCCTTAAGTCAGCGCTATTAGCTCTCCAATGGTTATCGCCGCAACTGCCGCTTATTAACACCTTTCGTCGTCTTTGGCACCGCCCTCGAAAGGCCACGGAAAATGAAGTGTACAAATATACCCAAGGCAATTGGCGTTAACTCATTATCACGTTAGAGTATTAACCGTCAGGAACCCTGCTCAACGTCATTGGCGTTGTCGGTAGACAGACAGCATCGCTGCTTCAAGTTGGAAGGGGATATGTGTAAATAAGTTAACTGGA
>NZ_ACCB01000042.1 GCF_000173735.1 Yersinia aldovae ATCC 35236
TTCAAGGACAAAGGGGATTTAGTGCTTGTGCCAATAGAGTAATCGGATGCTCGCACTTTTTGCTGGTCGACATCTCAATTTGCCATTTGCAGGTTTCACAGTCGGTAATCACCAAATCCACCCCGCTATCCTCAATTTGCTGGAATAACGATGCACCAATTCCCTGCGCTGTGGCGTAGTTTTCTGATTTAAAACCATAAGTCCCGGCAATACCGCAGCACTGAGAGTCCAGAACCACCAACTCGATACCAGGAATGCGCTGTAGCAAGGCCAGGGTATAAGCCGTCCAACCCATTTTTTCCATATGACAAGGCGTATGATAAGCAATGCGCAACGGCTTGTTTTGCGAAGAAAATAACGGTTTTAGTGGTAACTCACGACCCTGATCCAGCAAGCGATAGAGGTAACGTGTCGCCAGTTCCACTTTATCGCGCACCGGCGCGGTATCAACATCAAGCAAGTGCGGATATTCATCGCGCAAGGTGAAGGTACAGCTCGAAGAGGTTGCCACCACCGGAATATCCCGCCCGATAACTGCGTCGGTCAGTGATTCCAGATTGACTCGCGCCTGCTTTTTCGCCTGTTCAATAAAGCCATTCGCAATCAAGGGTACGCCACAGCACTTTTCCCGTTTCAGCAGTTGCACACCAATGTTCATTGCATTGAAAACACTGACTAAATCTTTACCCAACTGCGGGTGATTGTAGTTAACGAAGCAACCGTGGAAAAATGCGACCTGTTCAGCATATTGCTGCTGTTTTTCTGCCTGTTTGCGATACCAACGGCGAAATGTTCCGAAGGAGTATTTCGGCAATTCACGCCGATGATCAATCTTCAGCGCCTTATCCAACAAGGCGCGCACCGGTTTTAACCCCGTGACCGCATTGATGACTGGCGCGAACGGCGTCGAAAGTGTGCCCATAATGTCGGTATGGCTGAGGATAGCATCGCGCAATTTAGGTTTATTACTACTGTAACTGGCTTTAGCGCGCTGGATGATGTCACCAATTTTGACATCAGACGGGCACGCCACTTCGCAGCGTTTGCAGTTGGTACAATATTTCAGTGCCTCATCGTACAGCGCCGGATCTTTTAGGCGCAGCCGCTCGCCGTCTGGACCGGCCTGTTTCGGCCCCGGATAGAGTGGGTTAACTTTCGCCACCGGGCAATAGGTGGTGCAAACCGTACATTTGATGCAACTTTCAAAGCTGTTATCGCGCGGCAGATGATGCTCCTGAGGTAAGGTTTTACTCTCACCGTGCTTTGGCAACCACGTCATAATGTGACCTCCATAGCGCCGACAATCTGTTCTGCGACAAATAACGCGCTGGTCAGCGAAACCCCCGCACCACAACCTTGTTGCAGCGGATCATATCCTCCCAGTACCGCACCGATAGCATGTAGGTTATCCAATGCAACACCACCACGCAGGGCGCGTAAGCGGTTGTCAGTTTTAACACCAAATTGCAGATAAGGCTGTGGTGCAAACATGTTGCTGTGGCTCCAGTCGGCGCGGTTCGGCAGCGATAAGATATCCAGATCCAGTATCGGCTCATAAACCTGCTCAAAAGTGGCAACCAGCCCGTTGCTGAAGAAGCTGCCACTGGCGAGAACCATATGTGCCGCACGCAAGGGGATATCCCCGTGATTGCGGCTATACAGTCCGGTAATTCGGTCACCCACCAACTCAGCCCGTAATACCGCATCACCCGGCATGATAATGCCGCCCAATTGCTGGAAGCGCTGGCGCAGAGCCTGGTGTAGGCGCATACCGAGCAGTGAAGGCGGCAGTGTTGGCAGCAGTTGAATAGACTTACCTACTGCCGCGCGCAGTGCGTCCAGTGGGGCGGTGGCTTCCAACCCGATGCAGGCCGGCAGTAAAATCATGTCAGCCGCAGAGGACAGGCGCGATAATTCATCAGCCAACGGTTGCAGGTTTTCCGGCAGATCCAGCAAACGGGCGATATTCACCGCACGAAATTCGCTGGGATTATCCCGCAAGCGATCCAGTGCCGGTAAATGCAGGTAATCGGCTGTGGCTTCAACACCTTGATCCTGCAAGGCACTGGCGACCATCTGCGGTTGAAAATCGAGGAAACCTTCAATTCCAATCACCGCGACTTTTTGCCACGGCAGAGGGCCGTCTAATGGTGCAACCGGAATATCGGCAGGACTTAGCCATGTTGGGCGACAGCCACCCAATGGGGTAAGGCGCTGGTGGTTCTGAGCCGCACTTCCCACCAATTTCAAGCCGCAGCGCTGTAACAGAGACTCCGCGTCCAACGCCAGTTTCGCCACTTGCCCCATTTTGCTGTAAGGATGTTCAGGTGCGATTTCAGCCAAAGCACTGAGTGCCGAGAGCGGTTTGCTAACAGCTCGCCCATCAGGTAATTTTGCCAGCAGATCCAGTGAGCCTGAGGAAAAATGCAGCGCATTTTGACCAGCGCTGACAATCGCGCAATATTTGCCTTGTTCGGCCAGCTTGATACCACAGGCTAGCCCGGCTAAACCACCGCCGATGATTATGACATCAAATTTCATCGTGTTTCTCCTCAGCGGATGCTGTAGGCGGGCTATCATCCAAGCCACACAGCCCCTGATAAACCCAGTGAGTGAACTCGCTTTCCCGCAGCGCATCGCCCCAGGCTATCGGGCGCACACCTTTCCAGCGCTCATTAAGGAATTGCGTGAGTTGCTCACGGGATTGTTGCGGCGTGGTCACGTTGAAACGATTGAGTAAACCGGCGGCACGGCAGGCGCACAGTTCCCCCTGACAGGTTCCCATTCCCACGCGGGTTCGGCGGCGTAAATCGAGCAGGTTATTGACCGATAACGATTCAACCGCATAGCGCACTTCACCGGCGGTTACCGCTTCACACTCACACACTAAACTGTTATCCAGCCGATTACCGGCCAACAATTGTGTTGCGCGGTCACCGTGGCGATAAACCGCCGAGCCACGAATGCTGGCGGGCAGAGAGATCACTTTGCTTAACGTTTGTTCTGCTGATTGCTGCGAACCGGGCAGCGGCTCTTGAGCGGTAGTGCACGCGGCGCTAATACCCAATTTCTCACACACTTTGTCCGTCGCCCATTCCGCCATCAGTCGATAGGTCATCAGCTTGCCGCCGGTAATGGTGATAAAACCCTCCAGCCCATCGCGACTGGCATGATCAAGCAGCACGATGCCACGGCTCACATTTCGCCCCGACGGGTCGTCGTCACTGGCAACCAGCGGCCTCACGCCAGCGTAAGCTCGTAGAATGCGGGTTTGCGCCAGCCGTGGTGAGAGTTTCGAACCTTCCCGAATTAAGGTATCGACCTCTTGTGGCGTGACGACCATGTTATCTATCTGATCGTACTCAATATGGGTTGAGGTCGTACCGATCAATGAAATGGTATCGCCTGGCACCAGAATGTCAGCATCGGCCGGTTTGCGGCAGCGGTTGATCACCATGTTGTTGATCCGATGACCCAGGATCAACAACGCACCTTTAGCGGGGAACATGCGAATACGAAGATCGGCATATTCCGCAATGTGTTGCCCCCAGATCCCGGCAGCATTCACGACAATCTGCGCATGAATATCATATTTCCGCTGGTTTTTATGGTCGAAAACACGCACGCCGCTCACGCGATCAGCACTGCGCAGTAAACCAATGACTTCATGATAGGTCAGGACATTCGCACCGTGTTCGCGGGCATCCAGCATATTAGCGGCGGTTAAACGAAAGGGATCGATTGTGCCATCCGGAACCCGAACGGCGGCGATTAATGATGGATTAGCCGCCGGTTCCAAACGCAGTGCCAGTTTCGGATCAATAGCTTCAGCCTCAATTCCGGCATCACGACATTGAGCGATAAATTGCTGCTGATACTCCAACGAATCTTCCGGCAGCGTGATAAACAGGCCGTCGGTCTGCTCAATACAGTGGCGGGCAATGCGTTTAAGAATGCGATTCTCTTCAATACATTCACGGGCTGATTCACTGTCTGTCACGGCATAGCGTGCGCCACTGTGTAGCAAGCCATGATTACGTCCCGTCGCGCCGGTGGCAATGTCATGCCGTTCCAGCAATGTACATGCCAGACCACGGCGGGCGCAGTCTCGGGCGATCCCGGCACCGGTCGCACCACCACCAATGATGATGACATCAGTTTCTGTGTACGGAGAAGTGTTCGTCATGCAGACCCCACATTATCAGACAGCCGCTGGCGGCTAATTATGAGTCTATTGAGCCACAATATTTAAGGTTATTGTTTGATAAGGAACAAAAACGAACCAAAAACGAAACCAATATGGTGGTTAAAAACCATGATTGTGATCAAGGTCACAAGTGATTTGTCATTATTGGTTTCAAAATGTTAACCAATCGCTCAAAATCGCCGCTGCTTTCATAAAACTGTAACAAATGCGCCTTCACTCACAGATAAAACCTCAGATTTTATCTAGCATGGCGTTCGTTATAGAACATAAACGACAGCGGGTTAACGGTTTAACCACGGTCTACGTTTAACTAACGGCTACATTTTATTAACAGATAGACACCAGGCTATATCAGACTCAAAAACGAACAAAAAAGCCATCGGAGGCACTCATGTTGAGCATTTTTAAGCCCGCGCCACATCAGGCACGGCTTTCCGCAGATCGCGTTGATCCAACCTACCGCCGCTTACGTTGGCAAATCTTTATGGGTATTTTCTTCGGTTACGCTGCCTACTATCTGGTGCGGAAGAACTTTACTCTGGCCATGCCGTATCTGATCGAACAAGGGTTTTCGCGCGGAGATCTGGGTTTCGCTCTATCCGGTATTTCTATCGCCTATGGTTTCTCAAAGTTCATCATGGGTTCGGTTTCTGACCGTTCAAACCCACGGGTCTTCCTTTCTGCCGGTTTGATTCTCTCGGCGGCCGTGATGCTGTTTATGGGCTTCGTGCCGTGGGCAACCTCCAGTATCGCCGTAATGTTCGTGCTGCTATTCCTGTGCGGCTGGTTCCAGGGAATGGGTTGGCCGCCATGTGGCCGAACTATGGTGCACTGGTGGTCGAAGAAAGAACGCGGCAGTATTGTGTCAGTCTGGAACTGTGCCCATAACGTGGGTGGCGGCTTACCACCACTGCTATTCCTGTTAGGGATGGCATGGTTTAACGACTGGAAAGCCGCGCTTTATATGCCTGCTTTTGGTGCCATTCTGGTGGCATTGATTGTCTTCGGCCTGATGCGTGATACCCCGCAATCCGTGGGCTTACCACCGATTGAAGAGTACAAAAACGACTACCCAGACGATTACAGTGAAGAAGCGGAAGAAGAACTGACCGCGAAACAAATCTTCATGCAATATATTCTGCCCAACAAGCTGTTGTGGTATATCGCGATTGCTAACGTTTTTGTTTATTTGCTGCGTTACGGCATCCTCGACTGGTCACCGACCTACCTGAAAGAAGTCAAACACTTCGCATTGGATAAATCCTCATGGGCTTATTTCCTGTATGAATACGCAGGTATTCCAGGGACGCTGCTGTGCGGTTGGATGTCGGACAAAGTGTTTAAAGGTAACCGTGGTGCAACGGGTGTGTTCTTTATGATACTGGTCACTATCGCTACCATTATTTACTGGCTGAACCCGGTCGGTAACCCAGGTATTGATATGGCCTGTATGATCACCATCGGCTTCCTGATCTATGGTCCGGTCATGTTGATTGGTTTACATGCACTTGAATTGGCACCGAAAAAAGCAGCCGGTACTGCGGCAGGCTTCACCGGTCTGTTCGGTTATCTCGGTGGTTCGGTTGCTGCCAGCGCCATCGTCGGTTACACCGTTGACTACTTCGGTTGGGACGGCGGCTTTATGGTGATGATCGGCGGTAGCATTATTGCGGTTCTGTTACTGATAGTTGTCATGTTCAGTGAGAAGAAGCATCACGCAGAACTGGCAAGAAAGCAGGGTTTATAATTTCATTATAAATATACCCAGCGTATTAAGTAGCTTACAGGCTGTGCCGTTATCTATGGATTAATAGCGACACAGCCTTTTTCATATCCTGAAATTGATAAATGGAGCACTATCAATGCAAACAATGAAAACCCACATCAAAACCCTGTTGGCGAGTATGATTCTGGCATCCTCAGTCGCAGGCATGGCACACGCGACAGAACCCTTAGCTAAAGATAAATCAGCCGATAAAGTGGTTATCGCGCACCGCGGTGCCAGTGGTTATTTACCGGAACACAGTCTGCCTGCTAAAGCGATGGCTTACGCGCAAGGTGCTGATTATCTTGAGCAAGATTTGGTTATGACCAAAGATAATGAGTTAGTGGTGCTGCACGACCACTACCTGGATCGCGTCACCGATGTTGCCGACCGCTTCCCTGATCGCGCCCGTAAAGATGGTCGTTATTACGCTATCGACTTTACACTGCCGGAAATCAAGTCACTGAAGTTTACCGAAGGCTTTGATATTGATAAAGACGGTAAAAAAGTGCAGAGCTATCCGGGCCGCTTCCCAATGGGTAAATCTGACTTCCGTGTACACACGTTCCAGGAAGAGATTGAATTTGTTCAAGGTCTGAACCACTCGACCGGTAAAAATGTCGGTATTTACCCGGAAATCAAAGCGCCGTGGTTCCATAAGCAGGAAGGGAAAGACATCTCAACCAAAGTGTTGGAAGTACTGAAACAGTACGGTTACACCACTAAGAGCGATAAGGTTTATCTGCAATGCTTTGATGCCAACGAGTTAAAACGCATTAAAAATGAGCTGGAACCGAAGATGGGCATGAACCTGAAGCTGGTTCAACTGGTGGCTTATACCGATTGGAATGAAACCTACGAGCAGAAACCTGACGGTAAATGGGTGAACTACAGCTATGACTGGATGTTCAAGCCAGGTGCAATGAAGCAAGTCGCGCAGTATGCCGACGGCATTGGGCCTGATTACCATATGCTGGTCGTCGAAACCTCGACGCCAGAGAACATCAAGCTGACCAATATGGTCAAAGATGCACATGCCAATAACATGATGGTTCATCCGTACACTATCCGCGCAGATAAGCTGCCGAAATACGCCACTAACGTGAATCAACTGTTTGATATTATCTACAATCAGGCCGGAGTTGACGGGGTGTTTACTGACTTCCCGGATAAAGGCGTGCAGTTCCTGCAAAAACAGAGTCAGCACCAGTAAGTGAGTTATCTGAAATAACTGAAAATAAGAAAATGGCGAACTCATCTACCGTTCGCCATTTTTACTGCTAATTTTTATTTAGCATCATAATCAGTTAGTTATCTGTGCCTAAAAACATCTTACGTAAATAGTGTGGCACCGCATCATCAGCGTTAGAACCAATCACTTCCAGATTCGGTAACATATCCTTCAGCCGTTGATGCGCATCACGCATAATGCAGCCTTTGCCGGACATCGACAGCATTTCCAGGTCATTCATACCATCGCCAAACGCGATACATTCCTTCAGTGAATAACCGATAATTTTAGCAACTTGCTCAAGCGCATGACCTTTCGAAACACCGCCGCCCATCACTTCCAGGCAGGTTGGGAAAGAGAAGCTGACATTGACCCGATCGCCCCAACGTGCATTTATCGCTTCTTCTAAAATCAATAACTTGTCATGATCTTCACAGGTGAAATAGACCTTGCACACCCCGTCAGTTGGCAGCAGTGCTGGCTCAAATACCTGATAGTTGAACACCGATTCACGGAAAAACGCTTTCTGCTCCGGGCTTTCACGGTTCATATACCATTCGTCATTCAGATAGACGTTGGTCAGAATATCTGGATTGTGATGTTCGATGTTATAGAGATCTCGGGCAATATCCGCATCAAGGTTATGGCTAAAAATCAGTTCTCCCGCAGTGTTATGCACGCGCGCACCGTTGGAGGTGATCATAAAAGCAGTGATTTCAAGACTATCGCGGATTTGCGCAACATCGATATGATGACGTCCAGTGGCAAACACAAAGTGCACATCACGCTGCGTCAGCAACTTAAGTGTCTCTTTGGCATAAGGGGTTAAAAGGTGATCAGGCGATAGCAGCGTGCCATCTAAATCGGAAGCAACAACATGATACATAGCGGTATGTTCTAACCTCTGGTGGTGTCGGGGTCTGGATGGCCGACTGATGATTGATGTTGCGCAAAAAAGCGCAATATGGCGCTTAGCGCCTCGGCACGCAGCGGGTCCCGCTCGAACAGGATCTCATGGCGTGCGCCTTGAATGACTTTAGGCTGTCTCCCTTCGCAAGGGTGCCCCGCCAGAGTCATTGCCTGAGAAAATGCATTATGGGCCGGGTTATGTACCACCCGATCCTCACTGGCCTGTAGCAACAAAACCGGTGTGGTGATTTTGTCTGCCTGGGCAATAATTTGCTCACCCACTAACAGACTTTCGCGTACCCAATGGTAGGTTGGCCCACCAACACGGATTTCTGGCGAATCCGCATATTGGCGTAAGTAGCGACGATAGCGTTCGCGGCTGTGGGTCAGCATATTGACCACATACGGCATTGGCCGCCAATGGCCGGTTCCGATGGCATAGTAATCCCGCAGTTTCTGAGACCTCTCGGCCCAGTCCACAATACGATGCGCCAACCAGCCCGGCATCGGTAAATGGATACCAAACATCGGCGCGCATAGCGCCACCGCATTGAATGTATCGGGATCTCTGGTCAGATATCGTGTCAGGACAGCCCCGCCCATTGAATGCGCCAGTGCGAAACGTTGTTGATAATGGCTGTCGCTGATTTCGCGCTGCACCAACTGCGCAAAATCCTCAATATAATCATCAAACTTGATGACATGCCCACGGTTATGATCGTCCAGCATCCGCCCGGATCGCCCCTGCCCGCGATGATCCAGCACAATGACGTCATAACCTTGTTGGAACAGGTCATAGGCCACTTCAGGATATTTAACGTAACTTTCTATACGGCCAGGCACAACCACAACTACGCGATTATGCTGTGGCGCACGGAAACGAACGTAGCGGATCGGGATACCATCAACACCGATAAACTCATTTTCATCCCTTAGCTGCCAGAAATCCAACAGCGGCCCGTTAACAAAAGCAGCAAACTGCCCTTCGCGGGTTAACCAGCTATTCATATGATAATCTAACGGCATAACCTGATTGATTACATCCTTTGGCCGAGGTTGCTCAATGTTCGATGAAACCTGAAATTTGGGTAAACCCAGTCATTATGTGGGCCATAGCGCAACGATTAGCAATAGCGTATTGTGGCATAAATTTACGCGTTCAGGGAGTTTTGCCGATGAGCTTAGATTGGTGGTTAACCTATTTGCTGACAACACTGATCCTCAGTCTCTCACCCGGCTCGGGTGCCATTAACACCATGAGCACCACCATCAGCCACGGTACACGGGGTGTCATCGCGTCAATCTGCGGGTTACAGTTAGGCTTGTCAGTCCATATCGTATTAGTTGGCGTCGGCCTGGGCGCACTGATTTCTCAATCTTTGCTGGCTTTTGAAATTTTAAAATGGCTGGGTGCGGCTTACTTAATCTGGCTGGGTATTCAACAATGGCGCGCGGCGGGAGCGTTAGACTTACATGCGTTAGCTAACAGTATGCCACGGCGTAAGCTGTTTAAACGCGCGGTGTTCGTCAATTTGACCAACCCGAAAAGTATTGTTTTTCTGGCCGCATTATTCCCGCAATTTGTGCTGCCACATCAACCACAGGTGGCGCAATATCTGATTCTTGGTAGCACCAGTGTGATTGTTGATATCATCGTGATGATAGGTTACGCGACTCTTGCCACGCGAATTGCTGGCTGGATTAAATCACCACAACAAATGAAATTGCTGAACCGGATCTTTGGTGGGTTATTTATGCTAATAGGTACACTGCTGGCCACCGCCAGAAAAGTATAAAACGCGCTGACATCCCCCCAACCACGCCACTAATCGGTTGGGGAATTTGTTAGCGAGATAATATCAGGTGAATACCAAACCCGGCGAATAGCACGCCAGTCAGTCCATCAATCCATCGGGATAGCCGCTGATAGCCACGGCGCATCACGGGTAGCGCAAATACGCACGCCACAATACTGAACCAGACGAAGGTTTCGCCGACAATCAGCACAAATAAGCCCCAGCGTGCGCCAGCACTGACATCATCGCCGACAAACAGTGAAAACACGCTGCCAAAATAGATAACGGCTTTCGGGTTAGACAAATTCGTCAGAAAACCACGCAGGAAAGTCCTCCCACGGGCAGGCAGCTCAACGTTAACATCACCGTCGGTTGGATTACGTTTAGCACGGGCAGATTTCAGCAACTGCCACCCCATCCAGCACAAATATAACCCGCCACCGACCATAATGATCTGATGTAACCAGGCCATTTTCTGCAAGATCAGGTTCAGCCCCATTAATGCCACACCGGCCCAGACCACAATCCCCAGCGAGATCCCCACCACTCCCAGCATCGCCTCACGACGTGAGCGGCTGGCGGCAGTTTGCGAGACAAAAAAGAAATCTGGCCCCGGACTCATCAACGCCACCAGATGAACCAACGCGACAGTCAGAAATAGCATTAGCATAAATAGGCTCTCATTACAGGAAAGGTGACCGGTTAGTCGTCGTTGTTATCCACATGGTCACGGATCATCGCCATAAATGACGCACCAAAGCGCTCCAGCTTGCGTTGCCCAACCCCATTCACACTCAACAGCTCGCTGGCCGTAATTGGCATCTGCTCTGCCATCTCCAGCAACGTGGTATCGTTAAACACCACGTAAGGCGGAATATTGCTTTCGTCGGCGATAGATTTGCGCAATTTGCGCAATTTAGCGAACAACTTGCGATCGTAATTGCCACCATACGATTTCTGATTCGCACTGCTGCGTGCTTTCAGATTTTGGATACGTGGCACCGCCAGTTGCAACGGCAATTCAGCGCGTAATACTGGCCGCGCGGCCTCGGTCAACTGCAAGGCTGAAAACATCGCGATATTCTGGCTCAGCAATCCGAGGTGGATCAGTTGGCGCAATACGCTGACCCAATGCTCATGGGTTTGCTCGCGGCCAATGCCGTATACCGACAGTTTGTCATGGCCCATTTCGCGAATACGCTGGTTATTCGCCCCACGCAGCACCTCGACGATATACCCCAAGCCAAACCGTTGCCCGACGCGATAAACACACGATAACGCTTTTTGCGCATCAGCCAAACCATCGTAACGCTTCGGTGGATCAAGACAGATATCGCAGTTGCCGCACGGCTGCTGTTTACCTTCGCCAAAATAGTTCAGCAGCACCAGACGGCGGCAAGTTTGCGCTTCGGCAAACGCCCCCATCGCATTAAGTTTATGCCGCTCGATATCTTGTTGCGCACCTGCCGGTTTCTCTTCCAAACAGCGGCGTAACCACGCCATATCGGCCGGGTCATACAGCAGCACAGCTTCAGCGGGCAAACCATCGCGCCCGGCACGGCCGGTTTCCTGATAGTAAGACTCGATAGTACGCGGAATGTCAAAATGCACCACAAAACGCACGTTGGGCTTGTTGATGCCCATACCGAAAGCCACAGTCGCGACCACCACTTGTAAGTCGTCACGCTGGAAAGCCTCCTGCACCTGCGCGCGGCGTTCGTTATCCAGACCGGCATGGTAGGCCGCTACACTTAAACCACGGCTTTGTAAGCGGGCGGTGGTGTCTTCCACTTTGGCACGACTGTTACAGTAAATAATGCCACTTTTACCACGTTGGTCTTGGACAAAACGCCACAGTTGATCGAGCGGTTTGAACTTTTCCACCAAGGTGTAGCGGATATTGGGGCGGTCAAAGCTGCTAACCTGAACCAATGGCTGTGACAGATTGAGCAAACGCAAAATATCACCGCGCGTCGCTTCGTCAGCCGTGGCGGTGAGTGCTATCACCGGTAAATCAGGGAAACGTTGCTTTAACTGACCGAGAGCGCGATATTCCGGGCGGAAATCATGCCCCCATTGGGAGATGCAGTGCGCTTCATCCACCGCCAACAGCGCGGGACGCCACTGGTGCAGTTGATCAAGAAAGCTCTCCATCACCAACCGTTCAGGCGCGATATACAGCAGCTTAATCTGGCCGCTGCGGCACCCGTCCATCACGGCCAACTGCTGTTCGCGCGTTTGCGACGAGTTTAAACACCCGGCCCCAACGCCATAAGCCAGTAGCTGGTCAACCTGATCTTTCATTAAGGAAATTAAGGGAGAAACCACCAGCGTCAGCCCGTCCGTCACCAGTGCAGGAATCTGATAACACAAGGATTTACCGCCACCGGTTGGCATCACCACCAGACAGTCTTGCCCGGAGAGAGTGGCGTTGATGATTTCCTGTTGCCCTGGCCGGAATTGCTGATAGCCGAAAGTATCGCGCAATACCTGAACGGCCAGTAATTCCCTGTTTATCACTGCAGCGGTTGACACACTTTTCCCCAACTATGAGATCTGCACAGGCCGGTGAACCGGCCTGTGTCTGAAACTTGCCTAACGCCGGATGACGTTAAAGGACATCGTTCAACATGATACCCATACCCACCCGTGTTTGCCTAAAGTTATAGTCAATCATTGACTCACCATAGCCACTGAACACCTGAGTATAGAAGCGAACATGCTTGGTAATTGGGTAGCTCCAGCCCATTTCAGCGCCACCATAACCGGTATTCCAGTTATAACGACCATCAATACTGAACACGCTATCGCCCAACGCATAACCCACTTTCAGGCGATAATAACCCATGTACTTATTGATATCGGGGTTGTCATCTTTGCTGTCACTTTCAGGCATACGGTACCAAGGCTTCAGATCGACTTCTAAATTACCACGTTGAGCCATCAGACGGGTATATACACGGTTCCAACTGCGTGAAGTGGGGTCTGCTTTACCGTTGGACTGGTGGTTAACACCGAATTCCACTTCACGGAATGTCCAGCCCGCCAATTCATAGTCTGTTGCCCATGCCAGGAAGACTTGGGGTTCGTAGTTAGTTTCGCGAAATGGCGAAGACTCATCGCTGTTGGATGCTTGCCACCATGAACGCTGGGTATAAGAGGCACCCAATAAAGAGTTGTCACCGGCAATACCGCGCCAGATTGGGAAGCCTAAACTCAGTTGGAATTTAACTTCATCCTTCTTGGCATTCTGCGCCCAATCATACGAGCTGATAGCGTCTTTGTTAATGTCACTGGTATAGGTATACAATAAATAGTTCGTTTCATACGGATACAGCAGGAATGGATTATCGTGATCCTGCAACATTGCCGCAATAATACTGCCACGCACCGCAGGCGCATCATGAATCTTCTCAACTGCCGCGTCTTCTGCCTGCGCCAACGTTGGCGCGAGTAATAATGCAATCAAAACCCGCCAAAATTTGCCCATCATTCCCCCCATCATCTTACGGATTATTTCTATTTGTAATGAAACAGCTCATTCTACACACAAATGATCTCTGGGATTAGACTTGTTTATATTTATGAATTAACGACTGGAAAACAACAAAATAGAAGCATAAAATAAACAATTCATTAACTTTTGTTGCCGGGCTATACATGCAACGGCAAAGAGAATAGGGAAAATGTCAGTGACAACGTTAACGTTGGAGGATGCCCGCCGCATGATCGGCGACGTGTTTGTGTATCACATGCCGTTTAATCGCGAGTTAGGGCTGAGATTAACCCGTTTTGAGCAAGATTACGCTGAAATAACCTTCGATAATAATGACAAACTGGTCGGCAATATTGCACAGCGCATTCTGCATGGCGGTGTGATTGCCGCAGTACTGGATGTGGCTGCCGGGCTGGTGTGCGTAGGGAATAGCCTGGTGCGTCATGAACCCCTGATCCAAGAGCAACTGCAAATGAAGCTGGCTAAAATGGGCACTATCGACCTGCGTGTCGATTACCTGCGCCCTGGCCGTGGCGAGCATTTTATCGCCAGCAGCAGTATCTTACGCAGCGGTAACAAGGTGTCGGTAGCCCGAGTTGAGCTGCATAATGAAAGCCAAATGCACATTGCCAGCGCGACGGCGACCTATTTGGTTGGCTGATATGACCAACAGCGGTGATGATTCATAGCGCAAACTTAAGTACACTCACCGCATCACCTTTCTGGTTTCGAGCAACACCATCTTATGGATAAACAACGAACCCGTCAGGGCATTTTCTTTGCTCTGGCTGCCTATTTTATATGGGGCATTGCACCTGCTTATTTCAAACTCATCCAACAGGTGCCAGCGGATGAAATTCTGACGCATCGCATTATCTGGTCATTTTTCTTTATGCTGATTTTACTCACCGTCAGCCGCAATTGGCCGCAGGTGCGCAGTGCCATTCAAAATCGTAAGCGCCTGCTATTGCTGGCGGTAACCGCCGTATTGATTGCCAGCAACTGGCTGCTGTTCATTTGGGCGGTCAACCACAATCATATGCTCGAAGCCAGTCTGGGCTATTTTATTAATCCGCTGGTGAATGTGTTATTCGGTATGCTGTTTCTCGGAGAACGTTTTCGTCGTATGCAGTGGGTGGCAGTCTCGTTGGCCTTTGGTGGGGTGTTGATCCAACTGTGGCAGTTTGGTTCGCTGCCGGTGATTGGTTTAGGTCTGGCGATTACCTTCGCGTTATATGGCTTGATTCGCAAAAAACTGGGGATTGATGCGCAAACCGGTATGTTGGTCGAAACCCTGTGGCTATTACCCATTGCTGCGGTCTATCTGTTCTTTATTGCTGATAGCCCAACCAGCCACATGAGTGCCAATGCCTGGTCGCTAAACGTGCTGCTGGCAGCCGCAGGGGTGATTACCACGATTCCGTTGTTGTTCTTCACTGCCGCCGCCACACGCTTAAAACTGTCGACTCTGGGCTTCTTCCAATATCTTGGCCCAACATTGATGTTTATTTTGGCGGTAACCTTCTACGGCGAGACTATCGGCAACGATAAAATGGTGACTTTCGCCTTTATTTGGGCGGCATTATTGTTGTTCACACTGGATGCGCTCTATACCCAACGCAAGTTACGCGCTTAACAGTTAAAATGCTTAAAAAAACCCGATAACATTGAGTTACCGGGCTTTTTTATTCATCCATACCCTAAATAATTCGAGTTGCAGGAAGGCGGCCATTGAGTAACAAATCGGTCGGGAACCGATTTGAACAGCATTTATGCTAGCCCGCAGGGTGAGCCTCAAGGATGAGGCTCATTAATCCCCAGGAGCTTACTCAAGTAAGTGACTGGGGTGCACGAAAGCAGCCAACGCACATGCAGCTTGAAGTATGACGGGTATAAAGGTTAGAGCCAATTCTTGCGTTTGAAATAGAGATACGGTGCCAAACCCGCAATAATCATCAAACTGATCGCGCCCGGATAGCCAAATGACCAGCGCAATTCCGGCATAAACTCAAAGTTCATCCCATAACTTGAAGCCACCAACGTCGGCGGCAGGAACACCACCGAAACCACCGAGAAGATCTTGATGATCCGGTTCTGCTCGATATTGATAAAGCCCATCGCCGCTTGCATCAGGAAGTTAACTTTCTGGAACAGGGATTCATTGTGCGGTAGCAAAGATTCGATATCGCGCAACACTTCGCGAGCCTGTTCCAACTGACCACTCGGCAAGCGGGCTTTGCGCACCAGGAAGTTCAGCGCTCGCTGGGTATCCATCAGACACAGCCGGACTTTCCAGCCGATATCTTCCTGCTCCGCCAACGTGGACAGCGCAGCATCGTATTCATCGCCCTGCTGACCTTCCATAATGACACGACTCAGCGCTTCTAAATCACTGTAAATATTCTCTATTTCATCTGCCAACTGTTCAATTTTGGTTTCGAACAAGTCCAACAACAGCTCATAGGCGTTACCATCAACCAGCGTCTGGTTACGGGCGCGCATACGGTATAAACGAAATGCCGGTAGCTCACGCTCACGCAGCGTATAAAGGCGGCCATCGCGAATGGTAAATGCCACGGTCGAGTTGCCGGCGTGATCATCTGCATCTTCGTAATAGAAGAAGGAGTGGATATGCAGGCCGTCTTCATCTTCAAAGAACCGTGCGGAAGCCTCGATGTCGTCCAGCTCTGGCCGTGTTGCCAGACTTTGCCCTAATTCATTCTGGACGCGTTCTCGCTCCCCTTCTTCTGGCTCGACTAAATCGACCCAAAGTGAGGAGGTCAGGTCGTCTGATTCATCCAGCTCCAAACGGGATAAGCGATTGTTGCTTAATTTAAATGCGCTCAGCATGTGCCAAAACTCCCTTGCGGTGATGGATAGGGGATACGCATTGAAGCACAGAAACAGGTGAGTATTGATAAATACCGAATGTTTCAGACCATAAGGAGATCTGACTCACAGCAGCAGTTTAGCGGGGCTGCTGACAACCACGAAGGCTATCAGCAAATATGAGGATAGCCTTCGTGGTTGCACCCTATTAACAGGTTATTGAGCCAGTATCTACTGGGTGTGTCCAAGGCGAATGTCCTCATTAAGAATAGTGCGCGCATGTTACGCCGAGAAGAAAAAGTCTGTCAACCGGTTAAAAGGGGTTAATTCGTGAGCGCGATTCTCTATTCTGGTGTGTTGGATTTTTTCTCAGGTCAGGCGCTGTCATAAAGTGGGCAGAATCCACCGCCGCTCCCCTTATAACCTGGTGTTATTTACGCTAAATTAACGCTAGCCACTCTTAAGGATATTCAGCCAGAATGAAGCAAATTACCGTAAAATCTCTTGTTCAACTGAGCCAGCAAGCCCAGCAATCACCTCGTCTGCGGGCCAATCTCAATTTTCATCCGCAGCTCGGCGACACAATACAGCGCCTGGCGATTGCAATGGAACCGCAGACCTATGTTCGCCCTCACCGCCACCCCCACACTTGGGAACTGCTCACCGCCCTGCATGGCAGCTTTATTGTGCTGCTGTTTGATGAGGCAGGAAAGGTGATACACCGTGCGATATTGGGTCAGGAAACCGCTATTTTAGAGATCCCCGCCAATGTCTGGCATGGGGTGTTATCACTGGAAGCCGGTGCGGTCATCTTTGAGGTAAAACACGGCCCATACCAGCCTGTTGCCACTGAAGATTTTGCGAGTTGGTCGCCCGCAGAAGGTGAGGCGGAGGTCAGTAATATTCTGGCGTGGTACGGCGTTGCAAGTATGGGTGAGAACTATTCAGGCTAATGTGCCAGTAAAAAACAAAAAAAAACCGAAAGCCAGTTTCGACTTCGGTTTTGCTCATCCTGCATCTTCATTTAGCCAAAAATCGGCCAAACTCACACAGCAGGCTTTCCCTTTAGTATTGGCAAAATATCAACGCTTTATATTTTTAAACTGTTTGGTGGTGTCCGTTAGTGCAATTTCAGTCGGCAATCGTTCCATAGAACTTGCGCCATAGAAACCGTCACATTGCGGGCAATTATCCATGATGTATTGAGCATCTTCTGGAGAGGAGATTGGCCCGCCGTGACACAGCACAATGACATCTTCGCGCACTGCTTTTGCAGCAGCAGCCCATTCGTTAATCAGCGGTACGCAGTCCGTCAACTTCAGCGCGGTATCTGCACCGATATTGCCGCCAGTGGTCAGCCCCATATGCGGCACAATGATGTCGGCACCCGCTTGAGTCATAGCGACAGCATCAGCGGCGCTGAAAACATAAGGTGTGGTAAGTAAGTCCTTCTCGTGAGCCAGGCGGATCATATCCACTTCCAAACCATAGCCCATGCCGGTTTCTTCCAGGTTGGCGCGGAAGTTCCCGTCGATTAAACCAACCGTTGGGAAATTTTGCACGCCAGAAAAGCCTAGTGATTTCAGTTGATCCAAGAAGTGATCAAACTGGCAAAACGGATCGGTGCCGTTAACCCCAGCCAGTACCGGCGTGTGTTTGACCACTGGCAGCACTTCTTTAGCCATATCAACCACAATCTCATTAGCGTTGCCGTAGGCCAGCAAGCCTGCCAGCGAACCACGGCCCGCCATACGATAGCGGCCAGAGTTGTAGATAACGATTAAATCAATACCGCCTGCTTCTTCACATTTAGCAGACAGCCCTGTACCCGCACCGCCACCGATAATCGGCTCACGGCGGGCAATCATTTCCCGAAATTTGGCCAAAATGGCCTGGCGTTGAAATTTTGGCATGTCACTTCTCCAGATAGTTTATGGCCCTAAACCCGTCATACTTCAAACTGCATGTGCGTTGGCTGCCTTCACTCACCCCAGTCACTTACTCGTGTAAGCTCCTGGGGATTTACTCAGTTGCCGCCTTCCTGCAACTTGAATTATTTAGGGTGTAATTTGATGGGCTTTTTGCTATTTCTTTAAAGTTTTCGACCGCGACCTGAGCAAACTGTGGGTCATTAATATTGAACGGATAATGCACCAGGCGGCGTTTTTCGGTTTGGATCACAGTTTCTTGCAGTGTATGGATAAAGGCTTTTAGTGCTTTTTCATCCCAGAAGGGTTGGCCCGGCGCATCCAGCGCTGAAAATCCGCCCTCTGGAATTAAGAAACGCACTTCACCTTCGCAGCGATTGAGCTTTTCACCAATCCAGCGCGCCATTTCAATATTCTCTTGCTCGGTGGTGCGCATCAGCGTGACCTGCGCGTTATGTTTATAGAACAAGCGGTCGGCATATTTAGCCGGAATGGTTGCCGGACTGCCGAAATTGACCATATCCAGCGCACCACAGGAGCCAACATAAGGAATGTTGGTATGTGCGATGGCATCGAACCGCTCTGGCCCGCAGGCTAATACACCGTCAAACAGCAGGTCGCAGACTTCAGTGGTGGTCAGGTCAATGGCTCCGGCCAATAACCCGCTTTCAGCCAGCTTTTCCATTGCTTTACCGCCGCTGCCCGTCGCGTGAAACACCAGGCAGTCATACTCACTTGAAAGCTGTTCACTGACCGCCTGGATGCAAGGCGTGGTAACACCAAACATGGTCAAACCGAGCGCGGGTTTGTCATCCGTGGCACACTCTTCTTTGACAAATTCTTCTTGAGTAAAATAAACCGCACCGGCGATCTGATAAGCGGCATTGCTGAGTACACGGCGAGAAATACGGTTAAGTCCGGCAATATCCGTGACCGAATACATCATGGCGATATCACTGGCACCGATGTACCCGGAAACATCACCCGAAGCCATCGTTGAAACCATCAGCTTAGGAATACCGATAGGTAAGTTTTGCATCGCGGGGGTTATTAACGCCGTACCACCGGAGCCGCCCAAGCCTAGCAGGGCCGCTACATCGTCACGGCTGGCAAGAAAATGCTCAAAAGCCACCGCCATCGCATTTATCGCTCGCCCTCTATCACCACAGAAGACCGCCTGACGCCCGTCAGGGTGATGCCCTGCCACGGTTTCAGCGCTGATATCTGACTGACTGGCTCGCTTGCCTTCTTTGGTTGATAAATCAACCGTGACCGTCGTCAGGCCAGTGGCTTTAATTAATTTACTGACATAAGCCAGCTCTTCACCTTTGGTATCTGTGGTAGTCGCGATAAAAATATGACGAGGCATCTGAACATCCTTCTATGAATGCGGAATGTCACCAAAAATTTAAACAGCTCACCGTTTATTTCTAATCAACCATTAAAACAATTGTTTGTTTTAATGGGTTATCTTGTGTTCATTACCCTTTGACGATGAAGCGAACGGGTTAAGATAGAGTCATAATGAGACTAGAGTATCATCTCTGCAAAGGGTATTAGCTATAAATGAGACTGCCGTCTCATAACTTATATTGCTATAACACGCATTCATGGCGATTTGTGCAAACGGTTTGTTATAGTAAGAATAGATATAATCAACATACGACATGACTCATAAACCATGACTGTGAATAATCCAGATAAAAAGGAACGCGCCTCCCCATCATTAACCACTATCAGGGCCAGAACCCGGCGGTTACTGATTGACACGGCCATGTCGATGTATGAACAGGGCGCATTTCCATCAATAACTGAAGTGGCAAATGCGGCCCAGCTTTCCCGTGCAACGGCTTATCGCTATTTCGCAACACAAAGCGCGTTGGTTTCCGCGATGGTCGATGAAAGCCTTGGCCCGATATTGGCGTGGAAACCCACTCAGCCGGATGCCCGTCAGCGGATTGCTGAATTATTGTCTTTTGCTTATCCGCGGATGTTGCAACATGAAGGAGTGCTGCGAGCCGCGTTGCATTTATCGTTACAACAATGGGCCGATAACCGTAGTAATCCAAATAATGAAGAAAAGTTGGTGCGAGGCAATCGTAAGCTGTTGTTGAAACTGGCCGTCGAACCGCTGGAAGGAAAGTTGTCGCCAGAAGCGCTGCAACGAGTGATCCATGCTTTCTCGTTAATTTATGGGTCAGAAGTGTTTATGGTACTGAAAGATATCTGGCATTTGGACGATGCCGGTATTCAGGATGTGACGCAATGGATGGGTAAAGCGATTCTGTTGCAGGCTGAAACCGATGCAAAACAGGCGGCCCAAGATGAGAGCCGCATTAGTCAGTAATTCGGGTAAGTGAATGCCGCTAACATCGCTGCGGCGTCAAGGCCACGGGGTTTACCCAAAGTCATTGGCGTTGCAGCAAGGCAGCAAATGAACACATCCCGATGAGCTTACATAAGTAAGTAATTCGGGTAAGTGAATGCCGCCAACACCGCTGCGGCGTCAAGGCCGCGGGGTTTACCCAAAGTCATTGGCGTTGCAGCAAGGCAGCAAATGAACACATCCCGATGAGCTTACATAAGTAAGTAATTCGGGTAAGTGAATGCCGCTAACACCGCTGCGGCGTCAAGCCACGGGGTTTACCCAAAGTCATTGGCGTTGCAGCAAGGCAGCAAATGAACACATCCCGATGAGCTGACATTAGTCAGTGATTCGGGTAAGTGAATGCCGCTAACACCGCTGCGGCGTCAAGGCCGCAGGGTAAATTTAGACAGCCTCCAGCCGTGCGTAAGCCGCAACTAACCACTTAATCCCCTCGCCGGGAAAAGCAATCTGCAATCGGCTATGTTCGCCGCTGCCTTCGAGATTAACTACCGTGCCTTCGCCAAATTTCGGATGGCGCACCCGCTGCCCCAGTGAAAAGCCGCTGTCATTTTCGTTCATCGGCGTGCCCATTCTGCGATGATTCACCGGCCGGGAAACCGTGGCACGCAGTCGCACTTCTTCAACACACTCCTGCGGTAGCTCACCAATAAAACGCGAAGGCCGATGATTCACTTCTTTACCGTACAGACGACGACTCTCGGCATAACAGAGTGTCAGTTTCTGCATCGCACGGGTGACACCGACATAAGCCAGCCGCCGTTCTTCTTCCAGACGCCCGCTTTCATCCAGAGCCATCTGGCTTGGGAACATGCCCTCTTCCATTCCCACGATAAATACCTGCGGGAACTCCAAGCCTTTCGCAGAATGAAGTGTCATCAGTTGCACCGCATCCTGATAAGCATTAGCCTGCCCTTCACCCGCCTCCAGTGCGGCATGAGAGAGGAACGCCTGTAGCGGCATCAGATCCTGATCTTCATCCTGATAGCTGTATTGGCGCGTTGCCGTAACCAGCTCTTCAAGGTTTTCGACCCGCGCCTGACCTTTCTCACCTTTTTCCTGTTCGTACATCGACCATAAGCCCGAATCACGAATCACGCGGTCAGTTTGGACGTGCAGCGGCATATCGGCGGTTTCATTGGCAAGGGAGTCCACCAGCTCGACAAAACGTTGCAACGCAGAGGCAGCACGGCCTGCCAGCACCTTTTCCTGCAACATGGCGCGGGTTGACTGCCATAAGGTTAATTGGCGATCACGCGCGGTTTGGCGAATCACATCCAGCGTGCGATCACCGATACCACGGGTTGGGGTATTCACCACCCGCTCAAAAGCCGCATCATCATTGCGGTTGGAAATCAGTCGTAGATAAGCCAGTGAGTCTTTGATTTCCTGCCGTTCGAAGAAGCGCTGACCGCCATAAATCCGATACGGCATCGCGGTTTGCAGCAGAGCCTCTTCCAACACCCGCGATTGGGCGTTGCTGCGATACAAAATGGCGCAATCATTTAGCGCGCCACCGTTGTCCTGCCAGGCTTTGATGCGGTTAACCACAAAACGCGATTCATCTAACTCGTTAAATGCGCAATAGAGTGAGATAGGTTCGCCCTCAGCGCCCTCGGTCCACAGGTTTTTACCCATCCGCCCATCGTTATTGGCAATCAAGGTATTGGCGGCTTTCAGGATATTGCTGGTCGAACGATAATTTTGTTCCAATCGGATGGTTTCAGCGCCGGGAAAATCTTTCAGGAAGCGCTGGATATTCTCCACCTGCGCCCCGCGCCAGCCATAAATTGACTGGTCATCGTCGCCGACGATCATCACATTAGAGCGATCCCCTGCCAGCAGGCGAATCCACGCATATTGGATGTTATTGGTATCCTGGAACTCATCCACCAGAATGTTGGTAAAGCGCTCGCGATAATGATTCAGAATGTGCGGTTTGTTGAGCCACAGCTCATGGGCGCGCAGTAATAGCTCGGCGAAATCCACCAACCCGGCACGGTCACAGGCTTCCTGATAAGCCTGATAGATACGCAGCCAAGTGGCTTCTATCGGGTTACCGTAGCTCTCGATATGCTTAGGACGCAAACCTTCATCTTTCTTACCGTTGATGTACCACATCGCCTGACGCGGCGGCCACTGCTTCTCATCCAGATTCAGTGCCTTGACCAAGCGTTTTAATAGCCGCAGTTGGTCGTCGCTGTCCAGAATTTGGAAATCCTGCGGCAGATTGGCATCCATATGGTGAGCGCGCAGCAAGCGGTGTGCCAGGCCGTGGAAAGTGCCAATCCACATCCCGCCCTGACTGGTGCCAATCAGGTGTTCAATACGGTGGCGCATCTCTGCTGCCGCCTTATTGGTAAAAGTCACCGCGATAATCGAGTAAGGAGAGGCGTTTTCTACTGACAACAACCAGGCAATACGGTGAACCAGCACGCGGGTTTTGCCACTGCCTGCACCGGCCAGTACCAACAGGTTGCAGCGTGGCGCGGCCACGGCTTCGCGTTGTTTTTCATTCAGGCTGTCGAGCAGATCAGAAACGTCCATAGGCACCGTTTATCGGGTAAGGGAAAATGGCGAGTAGCCGGTTATCCGGGTATTTTGCCACCATTCCACTGTGAATTTATACAGATTTATTACGGGGATTATAGCAATGCTGTCAGGGAAGCCAACTGCGAAATCTCAATATGTGGCAGTAAACGGCTGTCACTGGCGGTCATCAGGCTTTGTTGGCGATCGTTAATCCAACAGGCCTGCATCCCACAACGTAGCGAGCCGGCCACATCGGTGGTCAAGTCATCACCGACATGTAAGATATTTTTCAGCGGAATATCCAGATGATTCGCCGCTTTATGGTACATATCGCGGAAAGGTTTGGCACGACCATGCGGGCCGGAACGCAGCACGAACTGGAAATAGCGGTCCAGGCCACAGGCTTTAGGGTCAGCATTGCCATTGGTGATAGCCACCAGTGGATAGTGCTCAGCCAGTGCGCTCAAGGTGTCGTGTGTCGCCGGTGGCACATAAATACGGCTACGCCATAGGGCAAAGTTTTCCATTGCCGCATCGGCCCCAGATTGCGCTTCTGACTTGCTCAAGCCATGTCGAATCAAACCTAGCTCGATGGCATACCAACGCCACTGAGTGACATCGTGGTAAATATCCGGGTCTTGTTGCAGTAATTCACGGCGAAAATGCTGGAAATCTGCCGCCTGCAATTGCGCCAAATTAGGGTGGTATTGCTGCAAGAATGCCACAGACTCTTGCTCTGTTCGGGTGATCACCGGGCGATTGTCGTACAGGGTGTCATCCAAATCGAAGCTAATGGCGGAAATATGCTCAAGTGGACGATAAAAATGCATCAGGATTTGCCTCGTTTGGCCCGTGGATGAGCGGCATCATACACTGTTGCCAGATGTTGAAAATCGAGATGAGTATAAATTTGTGTGGTGGTCAGATTAGCGTGGCCTAATAGTTCTTGTACCGCGCGCAAATCACCGCTGGATTCCAACATATGAGTGGCAAAAGAGTGGCGCAGTTTATGCGGATGAATATGGCTGCTGACACCCTGCTTTACGCCCCATTCGGCAAAACGTTTTTGTACATTTCGCGCCGAGATGCGTTTGCCGGTATTGGCTAAAAAGATGGCATCATCCTGTGGCTCAAATAGTTCACGCAGCTCCAGCCAGTGCGCTAACCACTTCACTGCGGTTCTGCCGATCGGCAGTTTACGCTCTTTACTGCCCTTCCCCATAACCCAAACTTCACCACTGGCTAAATCTACGTGTTTGCAGTTCATACCGACCAACTCAGATAAACGCAACCCCGCGCCGTACATCACTTCCAGCATCGCACGGTCACGCACTGCCAGCGGGTCGTTCAAATCGATATCCAGCAGCTTATCGACTTCATCAACATCAATATTCTTTGGTAAATGACGGCCTGAACGTGGGGTGCTGACCCCCCTGGCAGGGTTAGCTTGCAGTACGCCCTGGCTGACCATCCAGTCAAGAAAACTGCGCAATGCCGAAAGCCGCAAAGCCAGGCTGGAGGCGTGCAAACCGGCGCGTTTACTGCGGGAAACCAGCGAACGCACCTGAGCGGCGTCTAGTGTTTGCCAGTGCGCCAACCCCATCTGTTCACCCAACCCCATCAGCGCCTGTAACTGACGCCGATAGCTGGTGATAGTCAGCGGGCTAAGTTGGCGCTCAACTTTGAGGTAACGCAGGAAAGCCTCAACCTGTGGGGCAAGTGAGGCACTAAATTCGGTCATATCGGCTCAACCCAACGCTCCAGCAGGCTTGGCAAAAACGTCGATAACTGCTCCAGCATCACGGTGCCCATGCCCTGCTGATAATGCTGCATATCGCGGCTACTGAAGATAATAACCCCCTGTTCACCATTGTTGCCCAGTAATGACAGCGCTACCGAGCCAACCTGCTTCGCCTGAGGCAATAACAGCAATAATTCCGAACCGTTCAAACTCCCCAAATAGTGGTTGTTACTTCCCAACCGTTGAATGCGCAGCGGTTCAAAAGCGTGACGGGAGAGTGCCAGATGGGTGAAATCAGACGGCGCGCCGATATGCCAGCGGTCGCTGAATAAGCGAACATGAGCACCAGACAGACCGAAATCTCTGGCCCAACGCTGCAAACGGTTGAGTAGGTCTTGCAGACTGCTGGCCGCCGCCAGATTGTTTTGCAGTTGCAACAAACGGTTAAACAGCACTTCGTTCAGGCCCGCCTGCTCCATCAGCAAGGTTATCTCTTCTTCCAACTGACCTATCTGGTTACGTTGACGCCCCAGTTGCCATTCCACCAGTGAGACTGTGCCTCTAACCGGATGGGGAATATGCATCTGTTCAACCAAACGAGCATTGCGGATAAAGAAGTCGGGATTTTGCAATAAGTACTGCATCACAGCATCGTCGTCTAACTCGATACCCGCTAGCGCCTGCTCCTCAGAACTTTTCATGTCACACCCGTCATAATGAATATTTATACCCTAAATAATTCGAGTTGCATGAAGGCGGCAACTGAGCGAGTCCCCAGGAGCTTACATAAGTAAGTGACTGGGGTGAACGAAGGCGGCCAACACACATGCAGCTTGAAGTATGACGGGTATACTATAGATGAATGAAGCCATCATACACATGGGTTGCCGGCCCGGTCATATACAGCGGATGACCCGGCCCTTTCCAACTAATATGCAAACTGCCGCCCGGCAACTCAACATGAACCTCTTCGCTCAATAGCTCTTGTTGAATCCCAACCGCCACTGCCGCGCACGCACCACTGCCACAGGCTTGAGTTTCACCCGCGCCGCGTTCATACACCCGCAAACGGATATGCTCGCGGCTAACCACCTGCATAAAGCCAATATTGGCGCGCTCAGGAAAACGCTCATGGCTTTCCAATACTGGCCCCAGCAATGCAACGTTGGCAACCGAAACATCATCAACCTGCATGACACAATGTGGATTGCCCATCGAAACCACACCACACAATACCGTGTGTTCTGCCGCACGAAAGATATAGGTTCTCTCCGCTTTGATCGCTTTGAAAGGCACTGTTTGCGGATCAAAATTAGGTTCACCCATATTGACGCACACCAGTTCATCTTCTGTGACACTCAAGATCATGCGACCGGTTTGGGTGCTCACACTGATTTCACGTTTATTAGTGAGTCCTTTCAGCCGCACGAAGCGGGCAAAGCAGCGTGCGCCATTACCACACTGGGAAACTTCGCTGCCATCGGCATTAAAAATACGGTAGTGAAAGTCCAGTTCAGGATCATAAGGCGGTTCTACCACCAACATCTGATCAAAGCCCACGCCAGTGTGCCGGTCTGCTAATCGACGGATTAACTCCGGCGAAAAGTAAACATTTTGGGTAACTGCATCGACAACCATAAAGTCGTTGCCAAGACCGTGCATTTTGGAGAACTGCATTTCAAACTCCGCTGACTTTCATTTACTGGCTAAATTCGGTACTGGCAAATTCGGTGTTGGCTAATGTCGGTACTGATTTAATCTGGCTGTGATAAGCGCAATTACTGCGGCCCGGCGATAGATTTTGTCTGGTTCTTACCTGACACATCCTGCTGGTTTTTCTCTACCTGACCACTATCCGGTTGCGCGGTTTCTACTTTTGGTTTGTCCGCCGGTGGGAAATATAATGGACCTTTCAGGCCACAACCGGTAAGTGCAAGTACCATCATCGCAGTCATCGGCCAACATAATTCTTTTTTCATTTATTAATACCTGTGTTTCATGCGCCCAAGGTCTCTATAATCGCAGGTGGATCATGAAAAGCAATAGGAATTGAATATGAACGATAGCGAGTTTCATCAGTTAGCCGATCAATTGATGCTTTATATTGAAGAGACACTGGATGGTTTTAGCGGCGATAGCGATATCGATTATGAAACCAATGGCGGGGTGATGACCCTGACATTCGAAAATGGCAGTAAGATTGTTATCAACCGCCAAGAGCCACTGCATCAGGTATGGCTGGCGACTAAAGCAGGTGGTTACCATTTCAATTATCGTGAAGGGCACTGGTATTGCTCACGCAGCGGCGAAGAGTTCTTCGCCAAATTATCGCAAGCGGCTAGCGCGCAGGCGGGTGAAGAGGTGAGTTTTATCTAGTCGCATGCGGCTTCAAGGACACAAGTCATTCCCCAAAGTCATTGGCGTTGCAGGTAGGCTGCCAGCAAACGCATCCCGATGAGCTGACTCAAGTCAGTGATTCGGGTAAGAGGGCGCAGCTAACACCCCTGCGGCTTCAAGGACACAGGTCATTCCCCAAAATCATTGGAGTTACAGGTAGGCTGCCAGCAAACGCATCCCGATGAGCTGACTCAAGTTCAGTGATTCGGGTAAGAGGGCGCAGCTAACACCCCTGCGGCTTCAAGGACACAGGGGAAATTAATGTAACTGCAACTGCTGCACAGGCTGGCTTGGCTCTTTGTCGACAATATATAGATGGGATAACGTATTGCTGCGAAAAGGAATGACTTGTGTGCGGCCATCTAGCTGCACAATTTGGTAGAACTGCGGCAAGTTGAAGTTGATAAAGCTGGAGCCGTAAGTAAAGCGGTCATGGGAAGATGAGTAGAAACGGCTAACATCGCGCACCAACTCCTCTTTACTGCCCTCGCAATGGTGATAAACCTCAACACGGTTTGACTCATCCAGAATATAAATATTAAAGCCTTTTTCATCTGCGGTGCCTTCGAAGAAGAACTGAATAATCCCCTCGCTGGCAAAGCCATCCACGACCGGCGGCAGATGAATCTGATCAGTTTCAACTTGAATCGATAACCCATGCAGTTTGTTATTCGAGATAGCGCCATAGAATTCGACGGCATTTTCCAATTTCTGCACCGACACACTCAGGCGTTCAAAGAACAAGCCCCACGTCTGTCCGGATACACGTACCGCTTTGAAGCGGCCCGGCTCCTGACGGGTGCTGGATAAACGCAATTCAATACACTCAGAAACCAACTGCTGAATGCGGGTACGAATCAAACCCCGTAAATGCTGGCTATAGCAGAACACATCCACAGACTCTGGCGGTGCCGCATCTTGATGCATTTTGCCTAAAATGGTTTTCAGGGCCTCCAACACCGCCTGCTCACCGCTGAAATGCAGCGTGCGCACTTCATTCCATGAGTTGCGATACAGTAAATCGATACTGCCCACCAAACATTGCTGCTGCTCGCCAAAACTAAACACATCCAGCTTACGGAAATCGAAGTGCACCACCTGATTGCGGAAGGCCGCAGTTGGGTCGTTTTCCAAATTGACGATAATCGCCAAATGGCGAATCTCACACGGGCTGTACAGCGCTTTAGGTGTCGGAGCAGGCAGGCGCAGTGGGAAATGCTGAGAAATGTCGGTCACCAGCTCTTGCAGTTTGGTGGTATCGCACAGATTGGCGCTCTTGATATGCAAGCGCGTCTTGCTGGTCAATAAACCATTGAAATAGGCCCAAGACACCAGTTTATTGAGATAACGGTTATATTCCAGCGGCTGATGGCTGACGATAGCCTCCATCGACGGTGCCTGATTATACAAATACCAGCCCGCGCGGTTGGCACGCCCTGCCGGAACATGAATAAAGGTCAGGTGCTCTTCCGATAAATCTGGTGAAATCTGCGGGTTAACCAGCGTCACTTTACCCGGCAGCGCTTCAAAAGCGGCGTACAGTTTGCGGGTCAACACCCCGATATCCTGCGGGCTGGCACTGACACTCAGGTTGTTACGGCGAGCGAAGCGGATCAGGTTACGATAGCTTTGCATCATCGCATCCAACAGCTCGTTATGCGCCTCACGCACCCGTTCAATCTTCCAGTTGGCGCGATTATCCAGCACCGCCAGACTCTCATCGCTCCAACCCCATTCACTGACCAGTTGGCTGAGGATTTCACGCCGCCAGCCTTGGCTTGCTGGCGTGCGAGACAGCTTTTCGCACACTTTTAGATAGAAACAACGGCGCACCAGATTCAGACGGGTGGTGTCATTGATTTGAGTCAGATAGCGGGTAACGCGATCGAGCATCATGCAGTAAGCATCAAGGCCGAATGACACAATTTCACCCACATGTAAGCGCTGTTTGATTTCCATCGCCAATAGTTGGGAATTCGGGTATTCCCAGGAATAGGCTTCGAGCAGCAGGGTTTTCAGCACCGCTTTATACGGCGAATCAATACTTTTATACAACTGCCACAAGCTGGCACCAAAATACTCTTCGGCTGACAGAGTACTTAAGCCGCCCAGATCCAGCCATTCATTCGGCGTCAATACGCCCTGCGCATATAGCGACAGCACGTAATCATCGTAATTCGCTTCTTCGTCAACTGGCACCATATTCCACAGAATACGCTTCCCAGCCAGACGAACCGCGCTACGGTAAAACTCATCGAGTAACAAAATATGTTGGGTGGAACCGCAATCTTCACCGCCCAAACTGCCGCTGGCATTATGGCGGAAGCGGTTTTCATCAATCAGGAAGAAGCTGACCTCAACACCCATTGATGCACCCCATTTCTCTAACAGGCTACATTTCTGCTGTAAGCGATTACGCTCTTCAGTGTCCAACCACGCCTGATGGCACACCCAAATATCCAGATCCGAGGTATGACACTGCCCAATAGAGGAGGTACTGCCCATCGAATAGACGCCAGTAATCGGCAGTTCGCCACCGACACTCGGTTGCAAAGGCTCGCCCCACTTGGCTTCGACTTCGGCAAGATACTCTTGTTGGATTTCATTTGGCGTGAAAAGGCAGACACCGTGGGGAACGTTACCATCAAGGTAGCCCGGCATCAGTGGATGATGACAATGTAATAGGGTTGGCAGCAGACTGTAGACCTTTTGGAAGGCTGGCCCCATGGCCGCCAAGGCGCGATCGACTCGTAATTGGTTGATCGCATCCAGTCGCTGTTTTAGTGTCTCGATGTAGAGGTACAAGACGTCTCGCCTGGTTGTTCCGGTGCTTAGAATTGTTCCGGTGCTTAGAAAAAAACCCGTGTTCCCGATTCGCTTATGGCTTTTTTTGACTTTCAGCGAAAATGTACTTTTTGTTGAACTGACCAAAAAACATTTTGTTTGAAGACATTTTGTTTGAATTACAGTTAACGAATTATTGCTGGAAACGTGATCAATCTAACACCTTGCCGATTGACCGTAAAGCTATCCCTACAATTGTCACGTCTATGTATACCCTTCTTACTTGGCGTGCATTTGTTACAATAGTGGCTTTATTATGCTGTTGCCCGTTCTGTTCATGTGGCTGTCTCACTGACAGCCTTCACCGGTCGATGGTAGGATGGTTCGCAAAACATAAAAACGGTAACAAGCAATGTTAGACAAAATTATTCGAATTGCCACACGGCAAAGCCCGCTCGCCTTATGGCAAGCACATTATGTTCAACATTTACTGCAAGCCAATCACCCTGGCCTGCAAGTCGAGTTGGTCCCGATGGTCACTCGTGGCGATATCATTTTGGACACGCCACTGGCAAAAGTCGGTGGCAAGGGGTTGTTTGTCAAAGAATTAGAACTGGCACTGCTGGAAGGGCGGGCGGATATCGCCGTTCACTCCATGAAAGATGTGCCGATCGCTTTCCCTGACGGGCTGGGGCTGGTCACCATTTGCGAACGCGATGATCCGCGCGATGCTTTTGTGTCATCACACTTTGCCCATCTGGATGACTTACCGGCGGGCAGCATCGTTGGCACTTCCAGCCTGCGCCGTCAGTGTCAGTTGCGCGAACGCCGCCCAGACTTGGTTATCCGTGATTTGCGCGGTAACGTGGGCACCCGCCTTGCCAAATTGGATAAAGGCGAATATCACGCCATTATTCTGGCCGTCGCGGGGCTTAATCGTCTCGGGCTGGAAACACGTATCCGTTATGCCATGCCAGCCGAGGAGTCTTTGCCTGCGGTCGGCCAAGGGGCGGTCGGGATCGAATGCCGTCTGGATGATGATTTTACCCGCCAACTGCTGGCCCCACTCAATCATCGCGATACAGAATTACGGGTGCTTGCCGAGCGCGCCATGAACACCCGTCTTGAAGGCGGCTGTCAGGTACCCATCGGCAGTTATGCTGAATTAGACGGCGATACCTTATGGCTGCGTGCGCTGGTCGGCGCACCGGATGGCAGTGAAATTATTCGCGGTGAACGCCGAGGGCCGGTGGCCAATGCCGAGCAAATGGGGATTGAACTGGCCGATGAGCTGCTATCACGGGGCGCTCGGGAAATATTAGCCGACGTTTATCAGGATAACCCTCCGCTATGACGATTCTGGTCACCCGTCCGTCCCCCGCTGGGGAACAGTTAGTCAGTCGCCTGCGTGCGCTGGGGCGGGTTGCCTATCATGCGCCGTTGATCGATTTCTCTCCCGGCGATGACCTGCCAAAACTGCCAACTTTACTGCACGATATGCAGGCGGGTGACCTGGTTTTTGCCTTGTCGCAAAATGCTATCCGTTACGCTAACCCGCTGTTAAAAAGAAATAACCTGTCATGGCCTGCACAGTTATCTTATTATGCTATTGGCCGTACCACCGCCTTGACGCTGCATACTGCCAGCCGCTTGCATGTCACCTTCCCCCCAACGGGAGAAACCAGCGAGATGCTATTATCATTGCCCGACCTGCAACAACTGACAGGTAAGAAGGCACTGCTATTGCGCGGCAATGGTGGGCGGGAGTTGCTAGGTGAAAGCCTTGCCGAGCGCGGTGCGTCAGTAACTTTCTGTGAATGCTACCAACGCAGCCCCATCTATTATGATGGCAGCGAACAAAGTGCTCACTGGCAACGTGCTGGCGTCGATATGCTGGTGATAACCAGCGGTGAAATGTTACAACAGATCTATACTTTAGTTCCTGATTACTATCGTTCTTCTTGGTTACTGCGCTGCCGCCTGATAGTTGTCAGTGATCGTATTGCTACTCTGGCAGCCCAAATGGGCTGGAGTGATATCCGGGTGGCAGAGAATGCCGATAACGACGCGCTGATCCGCGCGCTACAAGACTCTCAATAAACCTGAAACCTGACTATGGGATGCCCAATATGACGGAACAAAATACCCCATCCGCGCCAGTGGAAGAGACAACCACCGCGGTTGAGAGGCACCAACAGCCAGAACCTAAAGGCCACCGGGGAAACGCACCGGTCCTATTCTGGGAGCCATTGCTATTGCATTGGCCATCGCGCTGGGTGCCGGGCTTTATTATCACGGACACCAGCAGGCTCAGTTACAAAATGCAGCCAATATCGCACTACAAGAGCAATTAGCCGCGCTGAAACAGAGTCAGTTGCAGGAAAAACAGCAACTTGAATCATTATTACAACAGCAAGGCAAAGCACTGGAAGCGGCAGACCGCCAGCAAACATCACTCGCGCGCCAACTGAATGAGTTGCAAGAAAAAGTTGCCACCATTTCAGGAAGTGATGCCAAAACCTGGCTGCTGGCACAGGCTGATTTTCTGGTAAAAATGGCTGGCCGCAAATTGTGGAACGATCAAGATGTCACCACTGCCGCCACATTACTGAAAAGTGCGGATGCCAGTTTGGCGGATATGAACGATCCGAGCCTTATTGATGTGCGACGTGCATTGACGGAAGATATCAGTACCCTTTCTGCCGTCAGTCAGGTGGATTTTGACGGGATCATCCTGAAGCTGAATCAGCTATCCAATCAAGTAGATAACCTGCGTCTGGCGGATAACAATACCGATGACTCACCGATGGACGCCGACAGCGATGAGCTATCCAGTTCCCTCTCTGAATGGCGTCAAAACCTGAGCAAGAGCTGGCACAGCTTTATGTCTGACTTTATTACTATTCGCCGCCGTGATAGCACTGCCGAACCGCTGCTGGCACCGAATCAGGATATTTATCTGCGTGAGAATATCCGCTCCCGCCTGCTGGTGGCCGCACAAGCCGTTCCTCGCCATCAGAATGAAGTTTATAAACAATCTCTTGAGATCGTTTCCACTTGGGTTCGCGCCTATTTTGATATCGATGACCCAAGCACTAAAGCTTTCCTTGATGAGCTGGAAGAGTTAAGCCAACAGTCAATATCGATGGACATGCCTGATCAATTGAAAAGCCAGCCCATGCTGGAAAAATTGATGCAAACGCGGGTTCGCAACTTACTGGCACAAGCGCCTGTTAGCGCTCAAGGGGAATAAGTATGCTACGAGTCTTACTGTTATTCCTCATTCTGACCGCCGGGATCGTACTTGGCCCAATGCTGGCTGGGCATCAGGGTTATATGCTTATCCAGACTGACAACTATAACGTCGAGACCAGTGTGACCGGGCTGGTCATTATGCTGGTGCTATTTTTGGTTACATTCCTGATTATCGAATGGATACTGCGCCGTATTTTCCGCACCGGAACCCGTACTCGTGGCTGGTTTATGGGGCGTAAACGTAGCCGTGCGCGTAAACAGACCAAAGCGGCGCTGATCAAACTGGCTGAAGGTGACTTCAAGCAAGTTGAAAAGCTGCTAACCCGCAACGCGGATCATGCCGAGCAACCGATGGTTAACTACCTGCTGGCGGCAGAAGCGGCGCAGCAACGTGGTGATGAATTCCGCACTAACCAATATCTGGAACGGGCCGCAGAAGTGGCGGATACCGACCAACTGCCCGTCGATATCACCCGTGTACGCATTCAGTTGGCGCAAGGGCATATCCATGCCGCACGTCACGGAGTTGATCGCCTGTTGGACCAAGCTCCGCGCCACCCCGAAGTGCTACGGCTGGCTGAGCTTGCTTATCTTCGCTCCGGCGCTTACAGCTCGCTGCTGGAAGTATTACCCGCAATGGGCAAGGTACAGCTCCACACCGCGGAGGAACTCGCAGCACTGGAGCAACAAGCTTATATTGGCATGATGAATCAGTGCATGGCAGAAGAAGGCAGTGATGGCTTGAAGCGCTGGTGGAAAGATCAAAGTCGCAAAGTGCGTAATGAGATCCCATTGCAAGTGGCTTTAGCAGAACATCTGATTGAGTGTGACGATCATGATGTGGCCCAGCAAATCATTCTCGACAGCCTGAAACGCCAGTACGATGAGCGTCTGATACTGCTGATCCCGCGCCTGAAATCAGGTAATCCAGAGCCGTTGGAGAAATCATTACGCCAACATATCAAACAGCACGGAGCAACCCCGCTACTCAATAGCACCTTGGGCCAACTGATGTTGAAACATGGCGAGTGGGAGAAGGCGAGCGAAGCCTTTAAAGCCGCACTGGCACAGCGCCCAGACGGTTATGATTACGCATGGCTGGCTGATGCCTGCGATAAACTGCATCGCCCTGAGGATGCGGCTCAGGCGCGCCGTGAGGGGTTATTGCTCACACTACGGCAGAATGGTGAATCACTTTGATGGTACACAAGTCAATCTATGAGCCAAGGGGCAACCGCACCTAGGGGCACTTTGGCGACTTACCTACTTGTATTTGAAACGAAAAGTGACCCAAACGGCACGTTTCCCCTTGGTTCAGCTTCATTAGTCATATAAAGGTGAGGACAGGCAGAGGAGTAAAGCGTCCGCGCCAGGGATGGCGGGGGTTGAGCCTACAAGGATGTATTGACGGCGTCTTTACGGTCTGCCTGTTTTCACCACTGCTGGCACTTTGTCATTAACCTCAGGCTCCTACGGGAGCCTTTTCTTTGCCCC
>NZ_ACCB01000041.1 GCF_000173735.1 Yersinia aldovae ATCC 35236
CCGCTGAATCTTTAGTCAAAACGCCGTTAAATTGGCAGTTTTTCCAGCGTTGGAAAGCCATACCCCTGTAATACGGGCAATAAAGCATCAGTATCCGCGTTCAATGCCATGCAATAAGCGATGTTCTCATCCTGAGAAGAAACGACATTTTCTTGAGAAGAGATAAGCCAGGCGGTACGGCGGGCAATTGCTGCACCAGAATCGACCATTCGGGTGCCTTCTGGCAACACTTGCGCTAACTCTTCAGTTAATAGAGGGAAATGGGTGCAACCTAAAACGATGGTATCTGGCGGTTCACGCATAGCAAGCCACGGATGAAGGATTTTCTTTAATGCTTCCTGCGGAACAACACCACCATGCAACTTGGTTTCCGCCAGCTCCACCAGCTCAGATGATCCCAGTAACTCAATCTTACAATCAGTCGCAAAGCGCTCGATCAAATCACGAGTATAAGAAGCATGAACTGTGCCACGGGTCGCCAGTAAACCGACCACGCCATTACGGGTTAGCCGCACCGCCGGTTTGATAGCAGGGACCACACCGACAACAGGGAAAGCAAAACGCTCACGTAAAGCAGGAAGGGAGACGGTGCTGGCGGTGTTACAGGCGATGACCACAATTGCCAACGGATGGCGCTGCTGTACGGCAGTGACAATTTCCACTACCCGCTCAATGATGAATTCGCCCGACTTTTCCCCATAAGGAAACGCGACGTTGTCGAAAGCATATATATAGTGGAGATCCGGCAGCAATTGCCGAATCTCCTGATAGACAGACAGCCCACCAACACCTGAATCGAAAATCAGCGCTGTCGGGCGAGGAGCAGTATCGGCCTTAGAAGTTGTAACTTCCTGTGAGGTAATACTCTCGTCCAGCGGTTTTATAGCCATAAGCCGTTTCGTAATCTTTATCAAACAGGTTAGCAATTCTACCACGAACTGTTAGATGAGAAGTAACCGGATAAGCCGCTGAAACATCTACCGTGCTATAACTCGGCAATTCACGCTGAGTCGAGCTATAAGCAGAGGTACTATTGTCATAGCGTTTACCGTAATATTGATACGAAACATCCATATCCAGTTTGAACATCGTCCAATCCAACTGATACTTGGCTTGCTGTTTAGAACGGCGGGCTAATACTTCGTTATTCTTATCATTACGTGGGTCCATATATTGTAATGTGACCTGATGATTGAAAATGCCGGTATCGAAGTTGCCCGTCCATTCAACCCCTTTTATTGTTGCCGAATCAACATTGTAATACTGCCTTTTGTAAGTATTTGGGTCGGGGAAGTAATCGATCAAGTTTTCAATTTTGTAGCGATAAGCAGACAAACGCCAATCAAGTGGCCCAGTCAGCCCTTCCAAGCCCGCTTCCCATTGGCGAGATTCTTCCGGCTTAAGGTCACTGTTGGATATGATGTCAAAGCGCTGCGAGCCATACTGCTGACCCAAGGAGGGTGCCAGGAATCCCGTGCCATAAGACACCGTCGCGCGATAGTCGGGAACAAACTCCCAGCCTGCCGCTGTTTGCCATGTTTCATGCCAGCCAAATTGCTCATCTTTGTCTGCACGGCCAGAGGCTTCTAGCGTCACGTTATCAAATTTCTGCTGCCCGCTGAGATATAAACCGGTGTTATCGCGTTTATAAGTATCAGAGATAGTCTGGCTCGATGAGGTCAAACGCTGTTGCTGCCAGTCGAGTCCCCCGCTCAGCGTCCCACTTTCAAAGCTGTAAGTGTTACCCCATTGCACATTACGTTGGTCCATATCGTCCAGCGTAGTCGCCACGCCATAACGCCCATATTGGCTGCTATAGTTATAATCTTTGTATTTCTGATAGCTACCGATTAATTGAGAGGAGAAAGCCCCCGCAGCATAACGTAGCCCAGCATCATAGGTGTGGTTATAGAACCGCTCCTCATCGCCACTGTCAGCAGGGGAGGAAATGCTGCCCACATCGTAATCAGTATTGTTGGTGTAACCATAGCCTCTGACGAAACCGGATATATCTTGGTTGAACTGATGCTCTAGCCCGGCCCAAAAATTTTTATTACGAAAACCGTCCCGATCGCTATCCACTGGATTAGGTGAGTCGGGTTTGATATTAAAACCGTTGGTGGTTTGATAGCCGCCCGCTATCGTCGCTAAAGTATCACCAAAGCGTTGGCGAACGCTGCCGTCATATTGCTGGTAACCTTTAGAACCAACGCCCGCATTAATCTGTGCGCCCTCTTGATCTGTCTGGGTTATGACGTTAATGACACCACCAATGGCACCCGAACCATATACCGCAGAACGTGGCCCACGGATATATTCAACCCGTTGCACCAAAGAGATAGGGATTTGATTGAAGTTAACAGTATTGACAATACCGGTACGCGCAAGGGGAATACCGTCAATTAATACCAGCACATGACGGGCTTCAGTGCCACGGATATACATAGAAGAACCTTGGCCTAATCCCCCGGTTTGCGCTATATCAACGCCAGGCAACCGGCGCATCACTTCATTGAGGCTTTTTGCCTGCCAGCGGTCAATATCGTCGCGAGTAACAATATCGGTGGGTGCCAACACGGTAGAAACCGGTTGTTTGAATCGGCTGGCGGTAACCACCATTTCATCTTTATTACTTGTTGCGGTGCTGTCCTGCGCCCATCCAGAAAAGGCTGTCACAGAAAGGGCTGTGAACAGCGTATATTTTTTAATTGTCATTAGAAAAGCATCCAAGCTTAATTAGCGGATGCCGCAGTGCCGTGGCCGGTAGTACGCGACGACCACGAATATTGCGACGTTATACCGGCAGGTTTTCGGGCTTGGGATCTCTGTTATCTGACTATGAATAAAACAGAGCGGGCGATGACTTCCCATCCTTACGGACAGTGTCTGGTTGAAACCTATCGCCGTGACTTCCCCTTACCGCTGCGCGTCAGCTCCGGATTTACACCGGATTCCCTTTTAACTCTTAAGTGTTTAAGTAACAGCATGAGGCCGGACCGCAATGCTACGATCAAGTAAAATAGATGTCTAGACTTCCATTATTGTTACGCTGAATAAATACGACAAAACTGGACATCACTCCCACTTTCCCTACAATCCGCAACAGTAACCCTTTCTTATAATGCCCAGACGAGAAGAAACATGACGCCCGACATCCTGCCGACCGACAGCTACGACCAACAACTGGCAGAAAAATCTGCCCGTCTTCAGGCGATGATGTCGCCGTTCCAGGCTCCTGCTGCGGAAATATTCCGTTCTCCGGTAGAACATTACCGCATGAGAGCCGAGTTTCGGGTTTGGCATGATGAAGACGATCTGTACCACATCATGTTTGACCAGCAGACCAAACAACGCATCCGGGTTGAGCAGTTTCCGGTAGCGAATTTGCTGATCAATAGTTTGATGAGCGTACTGATGACCGCTATTCGTGCGGAGCCTCTGTTACGACGAAAACTGTTCCAGATTGATTATTTATCGACGATGAGCGGCAAGCTGATAGCTTCTTTACTGTATCACCGCCAATTAGATGAGGAGTGGCAACAGAAGGCGCTGGTGTTACGCGATCAGCTACGGGCGCAAGGCTTTGACGTGCAATTAATCGGGCGGGCAGCAAAAACTAAGATCATGTTGGATCACGACTATATAGATGAAGTGCTGCCGGTTGCCGGGCGCGATATGATCTACCGTCAGGTAGAGAATAGCTTTACCCAACCTAATGCTGCGGTGAATATCCATATGCTGGAATGGGCAATTGATGTTACCCAGAACGCCAGCGGTGATTTGCTAGAGTTATACTGCGGTAACGGCAATTTCTCACTGGCGCTGGCGCGTAACTTTGAACGGGTACTGGCAACAGAAATTGCCAAACCGTCGGTGGCAGCAGCACAATATAATATTTCGGCTAATAATATCGATAACGTGCAGATTATCCGTATGTCGGCTGAAGAATTCACCCAAGCGATGCAAGGGATACGCGAGTTTAACCGCTTGAAAGGTATTGATCTGAGCAGTTATAACTGCGAAACCATTTTTGTCGATCCACCACGCAGTGGGCTGGATGACGAAACGCTCAAAATGGTACAAGGTTACCCGCGTATTCTTTATATCTCCTGTAACCTAGAAACGCTGTGCGCCAATCTGGAACAGTTACAGCACACACATAAAATCAGCCGGTTAGCGCTATTTGATCAGTTCCCTTATACCCATCATATGGAGTGCGGGGTATTGCTGGAAAAACGCGACTGACGGGAAGCTAAAATACCAAAGGGCAACGCTCTGTTGCCCTTTGTCATGATGATGGTATATCGCTTTCTGAAACAGACCGTTTTTAAGTCATTACGACGGTGGATTATCCGAACACCCGGTGTCCACCTCAGTCTGTGCCGATTTACGGGTTTTTAGTTTGAAGATGATCCAGAACACCAACACGACACTGAGGATCGAAGGGACAAAGTTAGAACCCATCGCTGGATGCTCAACCCGAACAATCGCGCTGTAGAGCAAGATCCCGAGCAGAAAACACGCCGATGCCAGCACCGGTATCCCTTGCGGCATAGCAAAATTAAGGTAGCGCTGATGCAGGCAATAGATTGCCAATATTAATGTCAGCAGCGGAAAAATAGAAAAAGGCACAAAGGCGCTGAATAACACGTTAAATGAACCGTTTATTGCCAACCCCGTAATTAGTGCCAGTAGCAACGTGCCCATTTCGCGGTGAGGTTGTTTTTCCGAGAAAGATTGTTTTTTAGAGCAAGATTGTTCCATATTTTCCTTACCTTATTAAACGCGGGATGCAGCGAGCTTCTCCTGCTCGCGACGATACCAATAATACGCTCCCTTCGAGATCATCCGCAGTTGTAACACCAGCCGTTCCTCTAACTGCCGCCGTTGTTCGGCATCAACGTCCAGCGCTTCTGCACCCGCACTGAAGACAATGGTGACCATCGCCTCTGCTTGCGCCTCGGTGAAACTGCGCGGCATGTGATTCTCCAGTTCGAGATAATCTGCCAGTTCAGCGATAAAATGCTGAATTTCACGCGCAACCGCCGCACGGAAAGCCGCTGAAGTCCCGGAACGCTCACGGAGCAACAAGCGAAATGCATTAGGATTATTGCCAATGAATTCCATAAAGGTGGATACTGACGTGCGAATAACGCTGCCGCCCTTGGCAATCCGTTGACGAGCCTGACGCATCAGTTGGCGCAACATCAGGCCGCTTTCATCGACCATTGTCAGGCCAAGTTCGTCAACATCTCGAAAATGCCGGTAAAAAGAAGTCGGCGCAATACCCGCCTCACGAGAGACTTCGCGCAGACTCAGGCTGGCAAAACTCCGTTCCGCGCTCAATTGGCTAAACGCCGCCTCGATAAGGGAACGACGAGTCCGCTCTTTCTGTTGTGCTCTGACGCCCATAATCGTACCCAAGGGATATCCAAACTCTCAATCTAAGACATATAGTCAACAATATACCAAACTTTATAGTAACAACCGTTATACAACCGCATTTTCACAACACTGAATTGTGGCTTTACAGTACACATCACGATGATTTACCTATTGTTGGTTGGGTTATAGTCGGGACAATGTTAATATCGCGTTGTAATTTTGTATAAAAATAGGTCTCTCCTACATGCAACAGCACTCCCATTTTGATGCCATTGTTATTGGCTCGGGTCCTGGCGGTGAAGGTGCCGCTATGGGGTTGGTCAAGCAAGGTGCCCGCGTTGCCGTGATCGAACGGTACAACAATGTGGGCGGCGGATGTACCCATTGGGGCACCATCCCATCCAAAGCTTTACGCCACGCCGTTAGCCGAATTATTGAATTCAATCAAAACCCACTTTACAGCGACAATGCCCGAACCATCAGTTCTTCTTTCGCTGATATTTTAAACCATGCGGACCGCGTTATTAACCAGCAAACCCGTATGCGTCAAGGCTTTTACGATCGCAATCACTGCCAGATGTTCTCCGGTGATGCCAGTTTTATAGATGCCAATACCATCAATGTGCGTTATGCCGACGGCACCAGCGATACATTGCGCGCTGACAACATCGTGATTGCCACCGGTTCACGCCCCTATCGCCCAGCAAACGTTGATTTTACCCACGAACGTATTTACGACAGTGATACCATCTTGCAACTCAGCCATGAACCACAGCATGTCATTATCTATGGCGCCGGAGTGATTGGCTGCGAATATGCTTCCATTTTCCGTGGCTTGAGTGTCAAAGTTGATTTAATCAATACCCGCGACCGTCTGCTGGCGTTCCTCGATCAGGAAATGTCAGATGCCCTCTCTTATCACTTCTGGAATAACGGCGTGGTTATCCGCCATAACGAAGAGTTTGAGCAAATTGAAGGGACGGTTGACGGAGTTATTGTCCATCTGAAATCAGGCAAAAAGGTCAAAGCGGATTGTTTGCTGTATGCCAATGGACGCACCGGTAATACCAGTGGCTTAGGCTTGGAAAAGATTGGGCTGGAAGCGGATAGCCGCGGTCTGTTGAAGGTCAACAGCATGTATCAGACAGCGCTTTCCCATGTGTATGCGGTTGGGGATGTGATTGGCTACCCAAGTCTGGCCTCTGCGGCTTACGACCAAGGGCGAATTGCGGCACAAGCGATGATCAAAGGTGAAGCGAATACTCACCTGATTGAAGATATTCCAACCGGTATTTACACCATTCCTGAAATCAGTTCGGTCGGTAAAACCGAGCAGGATCTGACAGCGATGAAAGTGCCTTACGAAGTGGGCCGTGCGCAGTTTAAGCATCTGGCGCGAGCACAAATCGTCGGGATGAATACTGGCAGCTTAAAAATCCTGTTCCATCGGGAAACCAAGCAGATTCTGGGTATTCATTGCTTTGGCGAACGTGCGGCAGAGATTATCCACATCGGTCAGGCCATCATGGAGCAAAAAGGTGAAGGTAATACTCTCGAATATTTCGTCAATACTACCTTCAACTACCCGACGATGGCTGAAGCCTACCGAGTGGCAGCACTCAATGGCTTAAACCGCTTGTTCTAACGTTTCAGTTATAGCGGCCTGGCTCATGCGCGGTTGCATGTGTTCACGTATCGCCTCGGCCAGTTGCTCATAGCGGCCACGCAGTGGGGAACCGGGGCGATACACCAATGCAATAGTACGTTTAGGCACAGGTTTGTAGCACTCCAGATAACATACACCGTCACGCTTTCTTTCATTCGGCACCGCCAGCGATGGCAGCAGAGTAATGCCGCTCCCGGCTGCGACCATATTGCGCAGAGTTTCCAGACTTGTGGCGCGGAAATGGGTATCTTCATCAGCACCGGCCTGAAAACAAAAGCCCATCGCCTGATCGCGCAAGCAGTGGCCGTCTTCCAGCATCAATAGCTTCTCGCCCGCCAGTTCGTGCATTTGCACCCGCTCACGATCCGCCCACGGATGATCGGCATAAATAGCCAGGCTCATCGGCTCATCAAAGAGTGGGACTTCGATAAAGGCTTCTGTCTCTTTGACCAGCGCCAGAATAGCGCAATCGAGTTTACCGCTGTCTAACTGAGCCAAAAGATTCTGCGTTTGTGCTTCATGCAGGTACATCTCCAATTTCGGGAAGGCCCGATGCAGCATAGGGATGATTTGCGGTAACAAATAAGGCCCGACGGTAGGAATAAGCCCAATATGCAACGGGCCAGACATACTTTCGCCCTGCAAGCTGGCCATCTCTTTAAGCACTTTCACTTCGCGCAAGACGGTTCTGGCTTGCTCCACCAGCAATAACCCGGCTTGAGTAAACAGTACTTTACGGCTGGTTCGCTCTAACAACATCACGCCCAGTTCATCTTCCAACTTGCGAATCTGGCCGCTTAATGTGGGTTGGCTGACGTGGCAAGAGTCGGCGGCACGCCGGAAATGCCTGAATTCAGCCAGCGCCACCAGGTATTCTAAATCACGAATATTCATCGGTGCTCCGCTTTATGATAGCCATTGACGATAGATAAGATAGCAATCAGTGATTAGAACTATCAAGTGATAAAATGAATAATGTGTCCCAACGAAACGATACCCAGAAGAATCTGAATATTTCATTTTTCAATTAAGGAGTTACAGATGTTTACCCGCCAAGAAGGTAAAAAAATCCCACAGGTGACATTCCATACCCGTCAGGGCGACCAGTGGGTTGACGTAACCACCGACGAGCTATTTAGCAACAAAACAGTGATTGTTTTCTCACTGCCGGGTGCCTTTACCCCAACTTGTTCCTCCAGCCATCTGCCGCGTTATAACGAGCTGGCCGGTGTATTTAAACAGCACGGTGTTGATAGCATTTTGTGTGTCTCCGTCAATGATACTTTCGTGATGAATGCCTGGAAGTCTGACCAACATGCTGAAAATATCACCTTTATTCCTGACGGTAATGGCGAATTCACCAAAGGCATGAACATGCTGGTTGAAAAAGCTGATCTGGGCTTTGGGCCACGCTCATGGCGCTACTCCATGCTGGTGCGTAACGGCGTGGTTGAGAAAATGTTTGTTGAGCCAAATAAGCCAGGCGACCCGTTTGAAGTATCCGATGCCGATACCATGCTGAAGTATCTGGCCCCTGATTTTAAAGTACAGGAATCTGTATCTGTCTTTACTAAACCGGGCTGCCCATTCTGCACCAAAGCAAAACAGATGTTGCAAGAACGTGGGATTCAGTATGAAGAGATCGTGCTGGGTAAAGATGCAACTACCGTCAGCCTGCGCGCAGTGACAGGCCGTGGAACCGTACCACAAGTGTTTATCGGTGGCCGCCACATTGGTGGTAGTGATGATTTAGAGAATTACTTATCAGCTTAATAATATTAATAGAATGAAAATATAGTGATTTAACTTGGTAGGCTTCGGCCTACCTTTTTTTCCTGTTATGGAGCAGACATGAAAACCTTAAACGTTGATGTCGCCGTGATTGGCGGCGGCACCGCTGGGCTTGGCGCTTATCGCGCTGCCAAACTATCAACCCCTAGCGTGGTAATGATTGAAGGCGGCGAGTACGGTACTACCTGTGCCCGTGTCGGTTGTATGCCATCCAAACTACTGATTGCGGCGGCTGAAGCGGCGCATCAGATTGAAAAAGCCCACGAGTTCGGTATTCACCCACAAGGCAGTACCAAGATTGATGGCGGTGAAGTAATGGATCGCGTAAAACGCGAGCGTGACCGTTTTGTCGGTTTTGTATTGGAAGGTGTCGATAACATCCCTGCTACTGACAAAATTAAGGGGTATGCCCGTTTTATTGATGATAACACTCTACAAATTGATGATAATACACGCATTATTGCACAGCGCATTGTGATTGCTACCGGTTCTCGCCCAAGCTGGCCCGCCGCCTGGAATGAGCTGGGTGACCGTCTGATTGTCAACGATGATGTCTTTAACTGGGATGAGCTGCCAGAATCAGTGGCTATTTTCGGCCCCGGCGTTATCGGGTTGGAACTGGGTCAGGCACTGCATCGGTTAGGCGTTCAAGTCAAAATGTTCGGTGTTGGTGGTGGTGTTGGCCCTCTGACCGACAGCATTGTACGCAATTACGCAGCAAAAACGCTGGGTGAAGAGTTCTATCTTGATCCCGATGTGAACGTTGAAATCATGCAGCGCGAAGGGGACAAAGTCTTTATCCGTTATCGGGATAAAGCCGATAAATCACAAGAGATTATGGTGGATTACGTTCTGGCCGCCACCGGTCGCCGCCCAAATGTGGATAAGTTAGGTCTGGAAAATACCTCACTGACCCTTGATGAGCGCGGTGTGCCGCAAGCTGACCGGTTGACGATGCAAACCAGCGTGCCACATATCTTTATTGCCGGTGATGCCAGCAACCAATTGCCGTTATTGCATGAAGCCAGCGATCAGGCTCGTATTGCCGGTGTGAATGCCGGTGGATTCCCCGAAGTCGTACCCGGTTTACGCCGCAGCCCAATTTCCGTGGTGTTTTCTGATCCGCAAATGGCAATGGTAGGCTCCACTTTCCGCGAATTGGCACAAAAATTCAGTGCCTGCGGGTGCTTTGAGATTGGTGAAGTCTCTTTTGAAGATCAGGGCCGCTCGCGTGTCATGCTGAAAAATAAAGGTATTTTGCGAGTTTACGGTGAACAAGGTACCGGCCGTTTCCTTGGCGCTGAAATGATGGGGCCAGGTGCTGAGCATATCGCGCACCTACTGGCATGGGCGCATCAGCAACAAATGACGGTCGATCAAATGTTGGATATGCCGTTTTACCATCCGGTGATTGAGGAGGGTTTACGTACTGCGCTGCGCGATTTGCAGTCCAAATTACGATTAGGTGCTGATGAAGCTGAACGCTGCCTACGTTGCCCAGGTGAATAATCCGGCGAACTGGCATTTCTGACTGACCAGACCGGGTTTTATACCCGCTCACGGCGAATCAGTCTTGCAAGGTGAAGATAGGCGGGGAGTAAAGCGCCCGCGCCAAGGATGGCGCGGCGCGAACCTACATGAACGTATTTATGGCGTCGTTGCGAAAGCCCTCTGTTTAGTAAAACCAGAAAACACTCTCAGCGTGTATTTTTAATATTAAAATCAATCGGTAAGGTTATTTTCACTTGCCCGTGCGTTAACATCTCGGCGGGCGGTTTAGGCAAAGGTTGGGCGCGCTGAACGGTAGCCAGTGCCTCGCGATCCAAAATCGCGGTTCCGCTACTATTAATCAGTTGAACCGAAAGAACATGCCCATCTTTATTGACCACAAAACGAACAGTCGCTGACCCCTGCCTGCGCTGCTTTCTGGCACCCGGTGGATAACGTTTGAAGTCTAGTAGGTGCCCTTGTAGACGGTTTCTCCAGTTTATTTTAGCCTGCCGATTGTGCGTTGAATCGCTGTTTACCGCAGCGGCAACGTGGTGACTTTCACCTGACAGCGTAGCGCTGCTTGCCACTGCGGGGGGAGATGGCTTACTCGGATTCTGCTGTTTTTTCTCAACCACCGGTTTGCGCGCTTTCACCGCTTCCTGTTGAGGGCGGTCAGCCTTTATCGGCTCTTTTTTAGCAACAATCAATAGCGCATCAGGCTGTTCTGGCGCAGTGAGAGAGTCGTTCACCTCTTCTGGCTGGCTTTCCTGTTGTTCAATCTCTGGCTCACTAAAATCCTGAGATAGCCCCACAGCAGGAGTTTGCTGAGAATTAGGGGTAAACTCGGGGTCGCTCGACAACATCAGCATCACAGCAGCAGGGAGATCTTCTGTTAGGATAACGGGTACAAAGGGTGCACTCAGCAACCAAAGTAAATAGATATGAACTCCCCCAGTGCAGAATGCACTCCCCCACCAAAGCCTAATGTTGCTACTGTTTCGTAGTAATCTGTTCATCAATAAAATCACTGAATTCCTTTATATTTCAATCAAATTAAACACGCTAACCTGGATTCCTACTCTTCAGCTAATGCCATATGCAAACGATCAGTTAGAGGTTTAAACAGATAATTGAGCAGCGAGCGCTCGCCGGTACGAATGAAAACATCGACAGACATACCAGGGCGAATTGCCAGTGCAGTTTGAGCGATATCAATCGCGACGGTGAGAGGATAGTAGGGCTGCAAGGTCTGTGGATGCTGGATGCGGTCAGCGCCAACATGTAAAACAGAACCCTGCAATTTAGGGGTATTACTCTGATTAAAAGCAGAAAAATTCAGATCGACGGGTAAGCCCACCGCCACCTTGTCAATTAGCTCAACGGGTAACTGGGCTTCAATTAATAACGGCTGCCCACTGGGAACCAACTCCATTAATGTCTGCCCGGTACTGACCACGCCCCCAATGGTATGCTGGGCAAGCGCGATGACGACCCCGCTGACCGGTGCATAGAGACGAGTATTCTCCAATTCATATTCCGTAATGCTCAAACGCTGGGCGAACTCTTGTGTACTTTGCTGCGCTTTAGCCAATTGCTCGCGGTTTTCACTTTGATATTGCTCATGTCGCTGTGAAATATGTTGCTCAGTTTCATCGATCAGCTTATGAGTCTCCGCAATATCACTGGTGTCCTGATCTATCTGTGCATGTAGTGAAATGGCCTGACGCTCCATATCCAGCAACTGATTTTTGGCAACATGACCGTTTTTCGCCAGCAATTGGATACCTTGTAGTTGGCGTTGGAATAAGTCGGATTGGCGCTGATTATTACTCCGCATCACCTGCAAACCCTTGAGCCGATCCTGGTATCGAGTAATTTGTGCAGATAATCGGGCGATCTCGCTTAGTTGAGCCTGACGGCGATGCTGGAAAAGCTGCCGCTGCAACACAATGTTACGCTCAACCAAAGAGTGCTCAGGATGATCGAGCAATATCTGAGGGAAACTAATTTCAGCCAGTTCATTCTGCTCCGCGGCTAAACGGGTTTCCTGTGCCAACGCACTCAGATACTGATGCTGTAGATTATCCCGCTGGTTACGTATCACCGTATCATCCAGTGTAATCAGTAACTGACCCGCAATAACCTCATCCCCCTCCACGACATGTAACTGCTGGATTCGCCCCCCTTGCAGCGACTGGATCACTTTGCGGTTTTCCGCGACCACCACCTTTCCCATCACGGCAATCCCTTTATCCAACGGTGCCAAACCTGCCCAAAGTAAAAAACCCACAAAACCCGCCAAAACCATGACACCGCCAAGACTGAGGTAAGCCGCACTATTGGTCTGAAGCCGAGGTGCCCTTCGCTGCTGGGGTGTCGAATGACCTGAATCAGGTAACATCATTTATCTCCGTCCGTGGTTTTTATGATTATGATTTTTGTGATGCAGTGCGGATGGGGGCAACACCATATGACATGCCGCTCCCCCACGTTTTACGCGTGGCCTCAGCAGGAGCTACCGCCTTAGCTTTAGTCTGAGAGCTTTGCAATATCGTTTGAGTGCTACCGAATAACTCCATTTGGCCATTTTTCAAAAACAGCAAATAATCGCTACCCGATAACAGTTCTGGTTTATGGGTTACCATCACAATGGTACTGCCTTGCTGTTTTAATTGGCTGATACTGGCTAATAAGGCGTCTTCGCCAATTTTATCCAGACTGGCATTGGGTTCATCAAGCACGATAAGCCGTGGCATACCATACATGGCCCGCGCCAATGCAATTCGCTGCCGCTGCCCCCCAGATAGTCCCTCGCCGTCATCCCCTAACGGGGTGTCATAGCCTTGTGGCAGATGTAGAATCAAATTATGCACATCAGCCCGTTGTGCGGCCGCGATAACTTTTGCAGTATCAATCGGGCCAAAACGCGCAATATTTTCAGCGATCGAGCCACGAAATAGCTGGATATCTTGGGGCAGGTAACCAATAAATTCCCCTAAATGACTTTTATCCCACTGAGAAAGATCCGCGCTGTCCAGACGAACCGAACCACTGAACGCGGTTTGGCTCGCGACTAACAGTTTTGCCAGCGTGGTTTTACCACTGCCTGACGGCCCCAACACCCCCAGAACATCACCCGGTTGCAGTTCAAAGTTGATAGATTGCAGAACCGGGGTATGCGTGCCCGGCTTGCAAACGGTAAGTTGTGTCACGCTCAATCTCCCCTGAGGCGGCGGCAGAATCATACCGGTCACGGGCAGAGGGTGTTGCGCTAGCAGAGATGAGAGACGTTGGTAAGCCAACCGCGTGTGGCTCCACTGTTTCCACACCGCAATGAGCTGGTCAATTGGCCCGAGCACCCGGCCAACCAAGATAGAACCAGCAATCATCACGCCAGCGGTAATCGCCCCATCGATTACCAGCAGCGCTCCCAGCCCTAGCATCATGGATTGCAACGCCTGACGGCTGGATTTAGATAACGCCGTCACCCGGCTACTTTTATCGCTGGCAATATTTTGCTGGTAGAGAAAATGTGAATGCTGCTTCAACCAGCGCTCACGCAACGCTTTTAGCATCCCCATCGCTTGAATGGCATCCGCGTTTCGCAGATTCGCATTCGCCTGTTGCGTCGCTTGTGAGGTGATGGTTGAGGCTTCCTTCAATGGTTTTTTGCATATCACATGGTTGATCCAGGCAAGGAAAACCAGTAGAACCGCGCCCAGCCCCGCCAATACACCAAGCCAGGGGTGAAGAATAAAGATGACCAGCAAATAGAATGGGAACCACGGGGCATCAAAGAAAGCGAACAGAGCATTGCCAGTCGCAAACTGCCGCAGAGTGGTCAGGTCGTTCAATGCTTGCGCAGCCTGCACTTTTTGTCCATTGAGGTTAGAAGCAAATGCCGCATTAAAAACCTGCTGATTCAATTTCATATCAATACGTGTTCCCAAACGGATAACCACGGCGCTGCGCACCCATTCTAATAAACCAATAAATGCAAATATGGCTAGCACAAGAATAGTTAGCATTAGTAACGTCATAGTATTTGCCGAAGCCAGAACACGGTCATAAACTTGCAGCATATAAATAGCCGGTGCCAGCATCAGCAAATTGATGACAGCAGTAAATAAGCCGATGCCCCAAAGGCTTTTCTTATGATGAGCCAGAGCCGAAATAAGTGTTGGTGATACCAATGAAGAACTGGCGTTTTTACTTGATTCCATGATATCCATTTCCATACTGAAAGCAGTATTATTATAAAAACTATCGTGGCTGACTTTCACTTGTGAGAATTGTTTTATTCACCAGAACACAATAATTTTCAGGACAATTTTATTTTCAGATAAATAACCACGTAACCACCGCTGTAGTGGGTAAGTAATAGAGCAGCGGTGGTATTGTTTATACAACCAGAAAATCATTTTCTGGTCACCTTTATTATGCAGCTAATAATGAGTCACTCCCGTCAGTTGCCCCTACAGTATCAATGACAGGCACATCAGCAATAGCATCAAACTGGCTGGCAATCGCCATATCTTTGAGTGGTATATTTATATCAATACCTTGGGCGGCAAGAGCCTCCAACAAGATTTCATCAGTAGTCCCATTTTTATTTTTCAAACTGGATATAAACTGATGTATGATGTTCTGCTGATTTTCGGTGGTTGATTTTAAATAATCATACTCAGCGACAATGTTTAATTCGTTTATTTTTAATTGCGGCTCTACCAGTTGTTTTGTGAGTACATTTTCATTACCTTCATGCTGAGTAACCCCGCCAGCACCAAACTCCAGACTTTCTATCTTGCCATAGTGAGTCATGTGACACAGTAGAAAGTTAATCTCACCGCTAAGAATTATCCCTGTATTATCCCCAGTACTTGCACTATTAACATTAGAGTATTGTTTGTACTGCCCCCTTACAGCGTCATTATAATAAGTATTGACAAAATGACGGCCTGTTTCAGTCGGCTGAATAAAACTATCCAGCCATTTTTGGCTATATGATGCAATAGTTTCATCTTTTATATTTTCATGAAATTCGATAGTCACTGTCATAATAATATCCTTTTAATTGACGATTACGCTATAACTCATCATTGAGTCGTATTGACTACCAAGTGAATTATTCGATTCACTTGAACATCTTTATATTTAACAGACTGATTATATAGAAAATTAAGCAACTAACGATATGTCACTGTTATCAACCACACCAACCGTATCAATCACCGGTATTGGCACATCAGTAATAACCTCACTGCTGGCGAACTGGCTGGCAATCGCTAAATCTTTAAGCGGTATATCCACATCAATACCTTGAGCCTTAAGGTGTTCCAACATCGCACCTGCTTTACCTCTTATCAAGCTGTATGTGCCATGATCTATTCCGCCCTGATAGGGCTTACCGGGGTCAGAATTCAATGCACGGGATATCGAACACAGTGAATAACCAAAGTCGCCTTCAATATTTAAGCCTTCAAATTTCAGTTGTACCTGCTCAAGCTGTTTAGCCTCATTAGTGTTACCCGCATTAGCTGGTATCACCGACGCACCAAATTCCAGAGATTGAATATAATTCTCTTTATAAATAGCGCCTCCATCGCTACCAAATAAAGTTCCGCTAAAAATTATGGCTGTATTGCTACCCTCAATGGGGCTTTCAAATTCAGCAGAGATGATTCTATTATTATAATCAAGACTACCAGAAAAAGTACCGTAATATCTGGTAGTATGAGCAACCTCAATCAGATCACCAAAATCAGTGGCCCACTGATGAGTATAGGTAGAGATAGTTTCATCTTTAATTGATTTATCATATTTGATAGTTATTGTCATAATAATATCCTTTTAATTGACCATTACACTATGACTCATCATTGAGTCATATTAACTACCAAGTGAACTTTCATCTTCACTTGAATACGCTTATATTTAAAATTCAAAGACTGATGCTATTATAAATTAGGCAACTAACAACATATCACTGTTATCCATGCCGACAGTATCAATAACTGGCGTATCGGTAGTCATCTCCAACTGGCTGGCAATTACCATGTTTTTTAGTGGTGTATCCACATTAATGCCTTGGGCTTTCAGAATATTGAGTAGCGGGTTCGCGTTACCTTTTAACAAATTATATATTCCCAGTTCATTACCTCCCTGATAGTAAATATCCTGCCATAAGGCATAATCCAGGGTAGGCATAGAACTTTCAACATCAGCCCGAATATCTAAGCCACTGATATCCAATTGTACTTGCTGCAATAGAAGCTGATGTGGTTGTTTACTCATGCCATCATTAACAATAGGAACCAACGCTTCGCCGAACTCCAAACTGACGCTGATACCCGCAGTGGGTTGTTGGTCATTCTCTTCAACTTTTTTAAGTGCTACCACTATTGCAGCGTTACTCGCGGCCTGATTATGATGGGTACTTGCAGCGACATATTTTATGCTATCCGCAGGTGGAATAGAGTAACCAGAAGCATTAAATGTGTAATCAACTTCGGTCGTCCAAAGAATGTTACCAAAATTAGTGGCCCACTGGCTGGTATAAGAAGTGAGTGTTTCATTAGCTATTTTTTCATGATACTTAATAGTTATTGTCATATTAACATCCCTTTAATTGACGATGACTTATCTTTAAGTCAGTAATTAATTAAACGCCTAATAATATCTCGCTCCCCACAGTTGAACCTAAAGTATCAATGATTGGTGCATCAGAAATAACGTCAAACTGGCTGGCTATCGCCATATCCTTAAGCGGTGTATTTACATCAACACCTTGAGATTTAAGGACCTCGAGTAGAGGTAAAGCATTGCCTCTTAGTAAATTGTAAATACTAAGATTAGGGTTGCCTTGATGGTTATCATCCATCAACATTGCATAAAATATCTCGATATTCGACACATCAATATCATTTGAAATATCTATCCCACTAAATTTAAGCTGTACATTCTGAAGCTGGAGCTGATGAGACTCAGGATCTGCAATACCGACATCAGAAATAGCAATTAAACTATCACCAAACTCTAAACCTTCATTTCCTGGAATCAGGGGGGAATCTTCAAATACGTCAATTCCTTTCGATTTCATAATCTCGGCAGATTTAATTCCCTTAGATTCCATCACGATGGCTGTTTTACTGCTTTGAGTTTGAGAATGGCTATTTTTTTGAATAGCTAACTTAACGCCAGCATTAGGGTAATTAGGGCCTGCCGAGTAAATATCATATTGACATTCACATGATTGCTGAACTATATCACCAAAATCAGTGGTCCACTGCTGGGCATAAGAAGAAATAGTTTCATCTTTAAATTTCTCCTGATATTTAATAGTGACTATCATATTAAAATCCTTTTAATTAACGATATGAGTTATTGTTAATCCATATCCATCTGAAAGTAATTTAATAATCTCGCTTGGACAATTTAATTAATGCTTGAATATATTATTTTGATATGAACCGTCATGAACCACCGCCGTAATCATAATGTGACCAGAGTACAGCGGTGGCGCACTTACACTAAATATTACAAACACACTAACACTTATTACACAACAGCCAGAGCTAACCAGAAAATCCTTTTCCGGTCATCTTACTTAAGCAGCTATCGGCGTCAGCATATAGCTGCTTTCAGCTATCCCAACGATATCAATCATTGGTGCATCTGATGCCATAACCTCGAACTGGCTGGCAATCGCCATATCTTTAAGTGGGGTATTTACCTCAATACCTTTAGCCTGAAGTATTTCCAAGAATGGAGTTGGATTACCACACATCAAGCCATAAGTTGTTTTATGCATATCACCCTGATGGTTCTGCTCTTTAGTCTGGGCAGAGTTATATTCACCAGTAATATCTAAGCCGACAAATTCTACTTCCACTTGGTCAAGCTGTTTGCCCCCCTCTGGATTATCGCTCAAGGATTCACCCAACTGCAAGCTTGTTATCTTGCCGTAGAAAGTATGATCGAACATAAATGAGTAGTGTAAATCACCAGTTACAACCATTGCCGTACCTGTCTGGTGGGAACTGATAACGGCATATTGAGTACCATTAAAACCCAGTCCACCAAAGAAATCCCCATACTGCTTGACGAATCCCTTATCTTGAGCCTCTCTTATATCACCATTTCTGGCTGCCCATTGCTGGGTATAAGAAGTCAAAGTATCATCAGCGTATTGGCTATTATATTTAATACTTACTGTCATCATATTTGAGTTTACTGTCATCATAAATTTCCTTATTGTTAACAACAATTATATGACTCATCATTGAGTCACCGCGACTACAGGTGAAGTTATAACTCAACCTGAATATTAAAATTAAATACTAATATTTAGCATATTTACCCATGCTGTTTTAATATTAATAACTAAAATTTATATTCAAAACCACCCTGAATAGTTCTACCACGATTAGGTGCAAATGAAAGTGAATCACCGTAACTGACCAAATATGCACGATTAGTTATATTTTCTATTGAGCTTCGCAAGATAAAATTATTCGTCAGCTTATAACTGGCATAGAGATCAAATAGAGTGTACTTGGGCCAATCTGCAACATAAGCGGTATTGACTCCGCCATATTTATTAATAACTGAGCGATCTTGATGACCTTTGTTATAGCGAATAACAGTGCCGAAATCCAGCTTTTTATCAAAAATTCTTCCACCCAAAGTTAAACTACCGCGATCACCGGGTAAATAAGCAGAAGAGCTAAATAAACTACTTGTCGCACGGCAATCAATCAGATCATTTATCTTATTATTCTCAACAATATACACACCCCGTTTATTATATCCAGATTTCTGCACCCCCCCTAACCAAGCTTTTTTTGAACAAATAGTATTGATACCAATCATTCTGGTATAATTTAAATTGGTATAAAACACCCCCATATCATAACTTAATTGATATTCCAGACCGCGAAATCGGGTCGCTAATAAATTATTAATATAAGTGGCATTAGCAAAAGAACTTCCGCCTCGCCGTGGTTTTATTTTGGATAACTCAAGATTGATATAATCAGTGACGCGGGTATCAAAGTAGGCCAGTTTGGCGACCAGGCGATCTTCTTCACTAAACAGATTGCTTTGTTGGATATTAATACCTGCTTCCCAGGCTTTGGAATGCTCTGCCGCCAAAAAAGGATTGGGCAGAATCCAGCCGTGGCCATGTGCGCTGCCAGTAGCCAGTACCTCAGTAATCGCCGGTGGCCGCCAGGATTTACCGTAGTTGGCAAAAAACTCCAGCCATTGCACCGCGGGTTTGATGCCGATGGCCAGCGTGGGTGAAAGCTGCTGTTCACGGCGATCCACCTGCCAGGTCATTTTTTGATGAACGTTGGATGAACAGCGCGTTTGTATCGTTTCAGATTGCTCATGTATCTTTTTGTTGCACGGATTTTCACTGTTATAAGCGGCGCGGAACCCACTCGTCAACATCCAGGTATCGCCTTGTAAATGGAATTGATCGTAACGCAGGCCACCTTCCAACCGCAGCCAGTCGTCATAATTGTAGTTAAGTTGGGCAAAGGTGCTGGTAATGGTGCGTTTACCGGGTGGGGTGATACCAAGTTTTGATTCGTGGTCAAACATCGATTTATGGGTTGATTTGCCAGTGGAGCGGTCACTAAACCACTCAAAGCCATATTTAATTTGTAATTGATGGTGGTCGGCGAGGGTAAATAAACTGGTGTTTTGTAGTTGTAAACCACGGGTGGTTAAGCGGGTTTGCGTCCAAAACTTTCTGCGGAAGACTACACTGGCATTATGAGTATCAGTTTTATCGTCGGTATCAACGTAATAGATTTTTGCCGTCGCATCCAGCCAGGTAATATGCTCCGGCTTGAGGCTATAATCCAGCCCAATATTGCGATTCATCACATCACTAACACTGCTACTTACCCAACCACGTCTGCCTTTTCGTGGACCCTCTTTTATATCAGTCAAAAAACCGGCATTAGGGCTGTGTATTTTAGTTTGCAGATAGCTGAGTTCCAATCGTTGATCAGCAGGCAAATTCCAGCCCAGCTTGACCAGTTGCGACAACATTTTATAATTGGTAAATGCCACTTTATTATTCGTAATATCGTAAGTAAATATATCTGCGCCGCTACCAAAACGAATATCACCTAACGTCCCTTTATTACCCGGCCAATAATCGCTTAAATTTCGCTCGCTAGCGGCGATGAATATATCGCCATATTCATTACCCAGAGCCAATGCAGCACTGCCAATAAAATTAGTGCCGTTATCGCCGGTCATGGCACGTAATTGTCCACCGAGTTCTTTTCCCGGTTCAAGGAAGTCGCTGGCATTAATGGTATTAAAGGTGGCGACCCCACCAATGACACCGGCACCACCAATACCACTGGTGGCCCCTTTTTCAATCACGACATTACTCAATATTTCCGGGTCGATATACATCACACCGTGGCGCTGACCATGACCACTTTTCATAAAATTCTGACGCATACCATCAATATTCATATTGACGCGGCCATAATCTTGTATGCCACGGATATTCACTGAAAGCGCAGGGTCTTGCTGACTGACGCTGGAATAGACGCCGGAGGTCTGTTCCAGTATATCTGCCGCATGGCGGGCGGGGCGATTATCCAACTGCTCTCGGGTAATTTCACTGACCGAACGCGGTTCATCATAGACCCAATCATCATCATGATAGTTACCGCTCCCCTCAACTTTGAGTGGATCTAACACCACATCACTCTCAGCAGGTACTACTGATGTTGCTGCTGCCGTTATCTCCGCAAACACCCTCCCTGAATACCCTTGTGCTGCCAGTGCTAATAATATACCTATTGCAACCTTATTCATTGAGACTATTATTCTTCTTTTATCTCTACCTGTATTATCCATTTATGAGATTTCATCCTTAGGAATATAATTAACCAGTTAACTGTATAATATTACTTGAATGGCATACCTTGCAGCAGCCAGTAATAAAATCAATCCTGAACAATCCGAGGCGTTGGTTAATTGTAGAATGTGAAAATCTCTATTAACGTAATTAGTTACGTTTTTTAGTAAAAACAAGTGCAATTATAAATACAATAGCCGCCCTGCCACTTTATTAATGAATAAAGTAACGTGTGAGGAAAATAGAATTATGACTATTTCCCATAGGGAGACAAATTTATTTTTAATCTTAGTAGAGGTTTCACTACAACGCCAGCAGTTGATAATGCTTATCATAATCATTAAGGGGTACAAACTCAACGTGATATTAAAATAAAAACCTTATAATCCTGAAAATATTGGTTTTAATAGTAATAAACAAATCAGTAAATAATCATTACTGTAACGTGATTAAAAATAGAAGAGTCAGAAAAGTAACAAAAAAATTATTTTAACTACCTTTATAGTTAAAACGGGCCACTATAAAAGTAGCCCGTTCCCAATATTAATACCCGACGAACTAAGACAGCCGTATTTTCGCTTCAGCAATGGCTAAAGCGACCTGCTGTGGTGAAACACCACCTTTAGCAGCCCGTTTATCCAGACAAGATTGCAGAGCCAGAATCGGATAGACATCATCACCAATCACCGGACTGAATTTTTGTAAATCGGCCAGCGATAATGCTTCCAGCGCTTTACCCAGACGAATTGCTTCAACCACCGCTTCACCGACAATATGATGCGCTTCGCGAAACGGTATGCCCTTAGCGACCAGATAGTCCGCCAGTTCGGTGGCGTTGGCATAACCTTGTTCCGCTGCCTCTTTACAACGTGGGCGTTTTACCTGAATACCATCTAACACCAGCGCTGCCATATGCAGGCAATCGAGCCAAGTATCGAGCGCATCAAACAGCCCTTCTTTGTCTTCCTGCATGTCTTTGTTATAAGCCAGAGGCAAGCCTTTTAGCGTCATCATCATCCCGGTCAATGCACCTTGTACGCGGCCACATTTTCCACGGATTAATTCCAGTGCATCCGGATTTTTCTTCTGTGGCATCAGAGAAGAGCCTGACGTAACACGATCAGATAAATCGACGAAAGCCGCTTCACCGCTGTTGAAGAAAATCAGATCTTCAGCAAAACGGGATAAATGCACCATGCCGATACTGGCATCAGACAGTAATTCCAATACATGATCTCGGTCTGAAACGCTGTCCAAACTATTACGGGTGGCGGAAGCAAAACCTAACCAGCTCGCCAGTTGTTCGCGATCAATCGGATAAGCAGTACCGGCCAGTGCGCCGCTACCTAATGGGCTAACATCCAAGCGTTTCAATGTATCTTGCAGGCGACTTTCATCACGCGCCAGCATTTCGGCATAAGCCAGACACCAGTGCGCGAAAGTCACCGGTTGGGCGCGCTGCAAATGGGTATAACCCGGCATCACCGCATCCTGATTGGCTTCGGCAGTGATAACCAGCGCTTGCTGTAATTGCTGCACGGCGGTTTTTAATTCGGTTATCTGGAATTTACACCACAACTTTAGGTCAGTCGCCACCTGGTCGTTACGGCTGCGCCCGGTATGCAGTTTTTTGCCTAAATCACCAATTTTATCAATCAGTTTGGTTTCAACCCAACTGTGAATATCCTCGGCATCACTGTTCAAAATAGCCTGTGGATCGGCCTGAACTTCCTCTAATAAAACAGAGAGCGCCTGCTCAAGTTGTTGCTGTTCTGCCGCCGTTAAAACGCCGACCGTGACCAGTGCTTTCGACCAGGCCACAGAACCGATAATATCCTGCTCCGCCAGCCGATAATCAAACCGCAGTGAATCGTTAAATTGCTTGAAACGCTGATCTGCCGCTTGACTGAACCGCCCGCCCCACAATGCCATAATCTTTCTTCCCTAATGTCTGAATAAATACCCTTCGTATTTGAAGCCGCAGCGGTGTTAGCTACGCTCACGCACCCAAATCACTTACTTGAGTAAGCTCATTGGGATGAGTCCACTTGCTGCCTACCTGCAACTCCAACTACTTTGGGTTTAACTTTATAGTAAATAATATTAGGCCGAAATACGTGTACCGATCGGCTCACCATTAAACAATGCAGGTAATTGGTCTGCATGACGCCAACTGGCGATATCTACCGGGCGGCCCAATGTGCGCGCTGCATCCAGTGCTGCATTCACTTTAACCACCATGCCATCGGTGATAATACCTTGTGCGATGAGTTGCTCGGCTTTTTGCGCCGTCATTTCAGCAATGCGCTGACCTTTACCATCTAAAATCCCGCTGACATCCGACAGTAAAATTAAATCTGCTGCCAATGTCGCCGCCAAAGCCGTCGCCGCCTGATCAGCATTTACATTCATCAGACTACCCTCTTTAGTAATGCCAATAGAGCTGATGATTGGCATGTAATTTGCGGCCAGTAAGGTTTGTACCAGAGCCGGTGAGCCAGCTTCGGCTTTGCCCACATGCCCCAGCTCAGTATCCAGCGGGGTGACCGACACGGTATTACCATCGCCTAAACATAAGCCAACAGCATTGATATCATGCTTCACCGCCCAAGCCAGCAACGTTTTGTTGGCAGTTCCTGCTAATGCGCCGGTAATAATGTCAATTTGATCTGCTGGTGTCACACGCAGGCCATTTTTCTTCACCACCGGTAATGCGAGTTTTTTCATCAAATCGTCTACCAGACAGCCACCACCGTGCATAATCACCAGCGGGCGCTCATGCTTCTCACGATAGGTCACCAATGCAGTAAACAGACGCTCCAGCGCTTCTTCGCTGTCTAGCAACACGCCACCTAATTTAATGACCAACGGGTTCATCATGTTTCGCCTCAATATAATTGGATAAAAATGTCAGTTCCGGCCCTGTTGCTTAGCGTTTTATTGCTTACAGCAGGGATTGGGTTTCCGCAAAGCCAAAACGTATATTCATGCACTGCACGGCCTGGGCCGCCGCGCCTTTCAGCAGGTTATCTTCGGTTGCGACAATAATTAAATGCTCACCTTGCACAGCGAAACCGATATCACAGAAAGGTAACCCGACCACCGCTTTCAGTGCCGGAACACCTTGTTTATACAGCCGTACCAGTGGCTTATCCTGATAGGCATTATGGTATGCCTGAGCAATATCCTGTGCTGTCACACCCGCATTCAGACGGCAGGTAATGGTCGCCAAAATACCGCGGGCGAAATTCCCCAAGTGCGGGGTAAAAATCACTGGCGTACCAAGATGGGCGACAATTTCCGGCTGATGACGATGATTAAACAAACCATACGGCTGCAAACTCACTTCGCAGAAACTGTTACCGATGCTGGCTTTACGCCCCGCACCACTGACACCACTGACCGCGTTGATCACCGGCCACTGTGCTTCATTCAATAATTTATTATCAACCAACGGCTTAAGCGCCAGTTGGGATGCGGTCGGATAACAACCAGGCACCGCTACCAATTGAGCCAGTTTGATTTCTTCGGCTTGCCATTCAGCTAACCCATAGACCGCTTTATCCAACCAATCGGCATGTTGATGCTCAAAACCGTAGTATTGACGGTAAAACGCCGCATCCTGCACCCGGAATGCGCCGGAGAGATCAAACACCACACAACCCGCTGCCAGGAATTGTGGCGCTAAATCATGGCTGACCTCATGAGCGGTGGCGAGGAAGACGACATCAACGCCTTTTGCCGCTTGAGCCACATCCACCAAGGGTTGCAGCGGAAGATCAATAATGCCTTTTAGTTGCGGATGAAGATCAGAAAGTAATTTTCCTGCATCTGCACTTTGCGCTGAAACCGTTAAACCGGTTATGTTCATATGTGGGTGACGATTTAGGTAAGCCGTAAGCTCCGCTCCGGCATAGCCGCTGGCACCAACAATTAGCGTATTTAACATGGGTTCCGTTTATACCTTCTGAGTATTCTTACCGAGATATATACCTCATTATGAATATGGGTATAACAACATAAGTAGTCAAAACCAGTAGTTGGGTTCTCAGCAAGGTTTTACTGTTCCCCAATATGATTGAGCATTGACATTTTCGTAAATTTAAGGGTGTTTTTCAGTTCCCTTACGCTCAAGCTTAATGTATTTTTATTCACAATAAATGCATGAATATTGATACTACCCTAACCAAAGGCTGTCAACAGTGAAGATGAAATTACCTCCATTTATTGAGCTGTATCAGGCGCTAATCGCCACGCCATCGATCAGTGCAACCGATAGCGCCCTTGATCAAAGCAATGAGGCGCTAATCAACTTGCTGGCCGGATGGTTTGCTGATCTGGGTTTTCGCGTCGAAATCCAACCAGTACCGGATACACGCCACAAATTTAATCTACTTGCCAGCATCGGAGAAGGTCGCGGTGGCTTACTGTTGGCAGGCCATACCGATACCGTGCCTTTTGATGAAGGCCGCTGGACTCGCGACCCTTTCACTCTGACCGAGCATGACAATAAATTGTATGGTCTGGGTACTGCCGACATGAAAGGCTTCTTTGCCTTTATTCTTGATGTGATGCGCGATATTGATGCCAGTACATTGAGCAAGCCGCTCTATATTTTGGCCACTGCTGATGAAGAGACGACGATGGCAGGCGCGCGCTATTTTGCCGCTTCCACCCAATTACGCCCTGACTTTGCCATTATTGGTGAGCCAACATCGCTGCAACCAGTACGCGCGCATAAAGGGCATATTTCCAATGCGATTCGTATTACCGGTCAGTCGGGGCATTCCAGTGATCCGGCGCGCGGTGTTAATGCCATTGATTTGATGCATGAATCGATTACCGAGCTAATGAAGCTGCGTACCACCCTGCAAGAGCGTTATAACAATCCGGCATTTGCTATTCCTTATCCCACCATGAATTTCGGCCATATCAATGGGGGTGATGCGGCAAACCGTATCTGTGCTTGCTGTGAATTGCATATGGATATCCGTCCATTGCCGGGGCTGACATTAAGTGATCTGGATGAATTGATGACCGAAGCGCTGGCACCGGTCAGCGCGCGCTGGCCGGGCCGCTTGAGCATTGACCAACTGCATCCGCCGATTCCAGGCTATGAATGTCCGACAGATCATCATATGGTCGGAGTTATCGAAAAATTACTGGGTGAGCGCACGGCGGTGGTGAACTACTGCACCGAAGCGCCGTTTATCCAGCAAATTTGCCCGACATTGGTGCTGGGGCCAGGTTCCATCAATCAGGCCCATCAGCCGGATGAATTTATCGATATGGCCTTTATTGAGCCAACTCGTGAGTTGATTGGCCAGTTAGTGGATCATTTCTGCCAGCAATAGTTACCTCTTAGGGGGTAGGTGATCAATTTTGCCCATTAGGAAGACTGATAACCTGCCTCTGGTAATTAAATTTCAGCAATCTCCCTAAAATTGATGTTTTTTTGCTAAAAATAGTGTCAATTGGGGTATGGAATTGAACGTAGCGAGTGGATTTGTCCAGCTCTGCTTCTTGGGTGAAATTAATTTACATACTCATCAAGTTACGAAGGGTACTAAAAGAAATCATATGAACGAACAATATTCCGCAATGCGAAGTAACGTCAGTATGCTCGGTACGCTACTCGGGGACACCATCAAAGAAGCGCTCGGTGAACACATCCTTGAAAAAGTAGAAACCATCCGTAAATTATCCAAATCTTCGCGTGCTGGTAATGAAGCAAGCCGTCAGGAACTGCTGACCACGCTGCAAAATTTATCCAATGACGAGCTGCTGCCGGTCGCCCGTGCGTTTAGCCAATTCCTCAATCTGACGAATACAGCAGAGCAATACCACAGCATTTCGCCGCACGGTGAAGCCGCCAGTAACCCGGAAGCTCTGGCCCAACTGTTCACTCGCTTAAAAGACAAAAAGCTGAGTGAGCAAGACATGCGCAGCGCGGTTGATGAGCTATCCATTGAATTGGTATTGACCGCTCACCCAACCGAAATTACCCGCCGTACCCTGATTCATAAACTGGTCGAAGTGAATACCTGCCTGAGCCAGTTGGATCACAATGATTTAGCCGATTACGAACGCAACAAGATCATGCGTCGTTTGCGCCAATTAGTCGCACAATCGTGGCATACCGACGAAATTCGTAAAATTCGCCCGTCCCCAGTGGATGAAGCCAAATGGGGCTTTGCAGTAGTAGAAAATAGCCTATGGGAAGGGGTGCCCGCTTTCCTGCGTGAATTTAACGAGCAGTTACAAAACTCGCTCGATTACCGCTTGCCGGTAGAAGCGGTGCCGATCCGCTTTACTTCATGGATGGGCGGCGACCGTGACGGTAACCCGAATGTCACCGCTGAAATTACCCGCCATGTGCTGTTACTCAGCCGCTGGAAAGCGACCGATTTGTTCTTGCGTGATATTCAGGTATTGGTATCAGAACTTTCGATGTCGGAATGTACGCCAGAACTGCGTGAACTGGCCGGTGGCGATGAGGTGGTCGAGCCTTATCGCGAGCTGATGAAACAGATGCGTACCCAGTTGACCAATACCCAGACCTATCTGGAGGGCCGCCTGAAAGGTGAACGTGTGTTGCCACCAACGGACTTGTTAGTGAGCAATGACCAACTGTGGAACCCTCTGTATGCCTGTTATCAATCCCTGAAAGCCTGTGGCATGGAAATTATCGCCAACGGCCAGTTACTCGATACTCTGCGCCGCGTGCGCTGTTTTGGTGTGCCATTGGTGCGTATCGATGTGCGTCAGGAAAGCACCCGTCATACCGATGCTATTGCTGAACTGACCCGCTATCTGGGCTTAGGCGATTATGAGAGTTGGTCTGAAGCGGATAAACAAGCCTTCCTGATCCGCGAACTGAATTCAAAACGCCCACTGGTGCCACTGAAATGGGAACCCAGTGCAGACACCCAAGAAGTGTTAGAAACCTGCCGGGTGATTGCCGAAGCGCCACAAGGTTCTATTGCCGCTTATGTGATTTCTATGGCGAAAGTGCCCTCAGACGTGCTGGCGGTGCATTTACTGCTGAAAGAAGCCGGCTGCCCATTCACTCTGCCAGTCGCGCCATTGTTCGAAACACTCGATGACCTGAACAATGCGGACGACGTGATGACCCAGTTGTTAAATATTGACTGGTATCGCGGCCTGATCCAAGGCAAGCAGATGGTAATGATTGGCTATTCTGACTCGGCGAAAGATGCCGGTGTAATGGCAGCCTCTTGGGCGCAATATCGGGCGCAGGATGCATTAATCAAAACCTGCGAGAAGGCCGGTATCTCCCTAACACTGTTCCACGGTCGTGGCGGTTCTATTGGTCGTGGTGGTGCGCCTGCCCATGCCGCGCTGCTTTCTCAGCCTCCGGGCAGCCTGAAAGGGGGTTTACGTGTCACTGAACAAGGCGAGATGATTCGCTTTAAGTTTGGTCTGCCGGAAGTCACCATCAGCAGCCTGGCGCTGTACGCCGGGGCGATTCTGGAAGCTAATCTATTGCCGCCGCCTGAGCCGAAGAAAGAGTGGGTTGAGGTGATGGATATTCTGTCTGATGCCTCTTGTGAGATGTATCGCGGCTATGTGCGTGAAAATCCACAGTTCGTTCCTTACTTCCGCGCCGCCACCCCTGAACTGGAATTGGGCAAGCTGCCATTGGGTTCACGCCCGGCCAAACGCCGCCCGAATGGCGGGGTGGAAAGCCTGCGTGCTATTCCGTGGATTTTCGCCTGGACGCAAAACCGCCTGATGTTACCCGCCTGGCTGGGTGCCGGTGCTGGTTTGCAGAAAGCTATCGATGCCGGTAAGAAAGACGCATTAGCCACCATGTGCCGCGACTGGCCATTCTTCTCAACTCGCATCGGCATGTTGGAAATGGTATTTGCCAAAGCCGATTTGTGGCTGGCTGAATATTACGATCAGCGTCTGGTGGATAAATCATTATGGCCATTGGGCCAGCAATTACGCGACCAACTGGCAGCCGATATTAAAGTGGTGCTGGCCATTGCCAACGACGACCACTTAATGGCTGATTTGCCGTGGATTGCCGAGTCGATTGCGCTGCGTAACGTCTATACCGATCCATTAAACGTGCTGCAAGCGGAGCTATTGCACCGTTCACGTCAGCAAGAACACCCCGATGCCCGCGTTGAACAAGCATTGATGGTGACTATTGCCGGTGTAGCCGCAGGAATGCGTAATACTGGTTAGCCGCCAGTAGCATCATCGTGGATACAAAGACAAAACGGGCCAAGTGCCCGTTTTTTTATTGCTAAATCAATGGGTCACACTCGCTCAATTAATAATCTGTAACTTTAGAGTCGGTTTATGCAAGATTGTTATGACCTGCAGATTCATTATTACTCCTTATAAAACCATTTTATTAAAATTATTAGGAATCAATATGAATATCTCAAGACCAACCCAAGACAGTATGGTAAAGGCATTTAGAAACAGCGAAAAGCACGTTCATTTCGTCGATTTATCAAAGCTGAAAAATGCACTGACGAATATAAAGAATGATAGCAAATCATTAGGTCAGATTCCCACTTCAAAAGCACAAGAAAAGTTAGTATGGGTAGAAGAACAACTCACAAAAATGCAAACCACACTTGAGAGTCAGGGTTCAAAAAAATTGGAGGCTAAGTCTGAGAAAATTAGCAAATTGATGACACAAGTGAATAATCTACTTAAAAAAGAGGGTGTTATTCAATCAAATAATAGTCAACCGCAGGATATAGGTAGAACTAGACAAGAACGTGATACTATAAAAGCCGATCTAATGAAAAATTATGAAAATCACACATCTGGTTTTAGCTTATCTGCTACCACTTCATCTAATCGACAGGATACGGGCCTGTAAAACCTATTTCAGATTTATATAACAAACCCGCCAACTGGCGGGTTTGTTATATAAATCTTAATTACGGCCTGACCCCCAGCGTATGACAAATCGCATAACTCAATTCTGCACGATTGAGGGTATAGAAATGGAAATCTTTTACCCCTTCGCGGCTGAGGATTTTCACCATATCCATCGCTACTGATGCACCAACCATTTTGCGCGTCTCAGGGTCGTTATCCAGCCCTTCAAATATACTGGTCATCCAGTGTGGCACCCGTACATTGGTCATGGTAGCGAAGCGCTGGAGCTGCTTAAAGTTAGATACCGGTAAAATACCTGGCACTATCTCAACATCAATACCGGTGGCCACACAGCGGTCGCGAAAACGCAGGTAACTCTCCACATCAAAGAAGAATTGCGTGATAGCGCGGTTAGCTCCGGCATCAATCTTGCGTTTCAGGTTAATCAGGTCAGCTTGCGCGCTTTTGGCTTCTGGATGCACTTCTGGGTAAGCTGCCACCGAGATATCAAAATCACCGACATCTTTTAATAAACCCACCAAATCAGAAGCATACATTTCCGGCTTGCCGCTATCGGGTGGTAAATCACCGCGCAACGCCACGATATGACGGATGCCACTGTTCCAGTAATCGGTGGCAATCTCACGTAACTGAGTCGGAAAAGCATCAATGCAAGTCAGATGCGGCGCGGCTTCAAGGCCGGTGCGCTCTTTAATGCCTTTGATAATGCTGTGGGTACGATCACGCTCACCGGAGTTGGCACCATAAGTCACTGAGACAAACTTTGGTTTCAGGGTGCTTAGGCGGTCAATCGAACTCCACAGAGTCTCTTCCATCTCGCTGGTGCGTGGCGGGAAAAACTCAAAAGAAACATTAATCTGACCCTGTAACTCCGCCAGACTTTGATTCAGCGCTTCTCGCTGGTTTGCGTGGAAAAAACTCATACCCTGTTACCCCATTGTCGTTACAACGACTTATGTTATCTGTTACCGCTCACTCATGAGCGTCTATACGTTTAGACGTCTAAATAGAAAATGACCGAAGTTAGCTAAAGAGTCAACTTTTAAATAGGTTAGGGGCGATGATTAATCTTCACACGCAATACGCGGAAAAATCATGTATCGCTCCGTTTAAAACAATTCCTTATTTATCAATGCATTATAACCATAGTCATTTCACTGCGGTGTTTGAGCATCTCCTTTATTGAGGCTAATTGTTCGCTCTATACTCGTTTTCTTATATTCACGAATACTGACCATATGTAATGCTGGAATACTACTATGGATTATTGGATATATTTAAAGGGAGTAATCATGAACGTTAGAGAGCGTATTAATTTCTATAATAGTCTTGCAACATCGTCACCGGTAATCGATCAAAAAAATAAAAGTGCCAGACAAAAGGCCAGAAGCTCGATTCCGTTTATCTGAAGGGATAATTAAAATTTGTGGAAATATAATTTTAAACCTATTATGCGGAATAATAATGAAGACACAAACATAAATACAGCAGCAAAAAAAATCCAATCTTACTTTCGTGATCATTTAGAGAAACTGGAAAATATGGACTCTGAAGGCCTCAGGAATAAAAAAGGATTTATAAAGACAACATATCATGGCAATAAAGTAGATTTTCACAATATACAATTTTATCACCATAAAGAACATAGATCCGTACATATGCCGAATAAGATATGCGATGGCACTGAAAAAGGTAGTTTTAAAAAACTCACCAGAAAAGATGACCTTTTTGTCGCGCTAGAGCCAACCGAAAAAGATGATCTATTCGCAACAACAAATAATTTCAAGGATATAAAGGGCGCACACCGCGTCAAACCTGGCCTGGCTGTTAGCACAACGCTTATTATTGCTCGCAATGCGGGAATGTGTGTATTTGACTATATACAGGATGAAAAGAAAGACCCCATTCCTATTAGTGCATTTGAAAATGCAGCAAATGACTTAAAAATATTACATAAAATAAATACTTACCTCAGAGACATAAAACCAGAAAATACGGCTTATGATGGTAAAAACATTAATTTCATTGATGTTGATGACAGAGTATCAGACAATGCTCGTGGGAAAGACCCTAAAGTAAAGTTCACACTTCATGGTGCGCCAAAAATATTCACATCAGCATATATCACTAATAATCTAAAAGATAAGATCTATAATAATGGTTTTAGACTTTCAAATAACGAGAATATTGTAAACTATCTAAAGTCTGCTGATGAATATGCATTCTTACTAACAATCATAGCCACAACAACCACATCAGATGTACTCAGAGATAATATTATAAACTCTGTCGATACCGATATTAGTACTGATAGCAGTAGCAGCGCGGGGATGAGCTATTCTGAAAATAGAGATGAACTCACAACATGGGTTAACAAGCATGTCAAACCTGAGCACAAATCCAAGGTGGATTTATTATTATCCGCCCCTGATAAACATGCCGAATTAAAAAATAAGGTCTATTTATCTGATATATTACTGTTTTCTGGAAAAAATAACCATACTATTAAAATTAAAGGAAATTATTTTGAATAATACAGTAGTTGTTAAATTCAATAATACTTCATTGCGTTTATCTCACACCAGAATAGACAAAATCAATAATTCTCCAGATAAGAAAACAGCACTCCAAATGGGGTTTGTAAAGAAAATACAGTATATCTGTATGAATAAAGGAAAAAGACTGAGTGACTTATACGACTTTACACATAACCATAAAAATGGAGAGAAACTATTCATACAATCAAATGGCTGCATTCAGGAGAAATTAATATCAGTTATTAATAAAAAAATGCCGCCACTAAAAACGATTGAAATAGATAACAGTGAAACTGTAGAAAAAGAATTACAGAAAATACTTAAAGAAAAAGCAATAAACTTGAAAGACAACATATTTACAGAAATAGTTTATTTTGAAGATAAAGAGGATACCACAGGGAGAACTTATTATATCAGCAAGAACTCCCTCCCAGTTTATAAACCAAATATCCCCTATGTTCATCCTAAAAATGAACAGGGAGCCTCAAAGTATGTTGTTAGTAAAGATGATAATTTCGTCGCTTTAGCACCTACTAAAAAAGATAAATTTAGCACGGAAAATAATTTCCATGACCTGAAAGGTCTAAATAGTATTAAAACCGGACTAGTTGTCGCCCCGGACCTAATGATTTCACACAATGCAGGGACCTGTTTAATTGACCATCTAAATCATAACTCCCCTCTCCCGCAGAGCGTTTTTAAAAATGCAGTAAATGACTTAAAGCAACTGCATAAAAGACGAACTTATCTAAGAGATATAAAACCGGGGAATATGGCTTATGATGGTAAACAAGTTAACTTTATTGATGTTGATGATAGGATTAGCGTAAATAAAAGAGTAGAACTTTTCAAACCAGTATTTTATATATATGGCAAAGAGGTTGTACTTACGCCTAAATATATAACCCAGGGTTTAGTTAACCATATTTATGGGAGTGACCCTACAAATCCGGGAAAACAATTTTAAAACAGACAGGTATAACTTACGCCCATCGAATTGCTGATGAATATGCTTTTCTTATGACAATGATCACTGCAACAACTAAAGATAACGCACTTAAGTCTTCTATCAAGAATGCAAAAGTTGATATCATGGGAGTTGGAATTATTAATAAAATAAATAATGACATAGACCAATGCAGCGACAAACAGAAAAATATAAACTTATAGATAAATTAATTAAAACCCAAAAAGAATATAATAACACAGGTATAATGAATAAGAGTAACAAAAGATACTTCACCTCGTGGCTGACGGGGAATATAAAACCAGAGCACCATAATTACGTAAAGTCATTATTAACCGACCCAGCCAAATATGCGGATACATGCCCTAAAATCCATCTGGCAGATATGTTATTGTTCAAGTAATAAGTACGGCAGATGCCCGATTAATCACCTCAGGCATCTGTTTATCTCAGATTAATATCACATTACAACAGTTGACGTCACAATAGCTGGGTTAGCCGGTTTAAATCAGACTGAATGGCACCGGCAGTCACATCACGCCCAGCCCCTGGGCCACGAATAACCAATGGGTTATCGCGATACCAACGGCTTTCGATGGCAAAAACGTTATCGCACGGCAGCAAAGAGGCCAATGGATGGTCAGCACGTACCGCTTCAACCCCCACTCGCGCCTTACCATTAGCATCAAAGCGAGCGACGTAACGGAGCACCAACCCCATTTCATTGGCGGCTTCTAAGCGCTGAATCATTTGCTGATTCAATGCTTCGCCATTCTCAAAAAATTGATCTACGGAACCGACATCGGCACCCGCAGGTACTAGCGATTCTACCCGCACCTGATTCGGTTCGATGTCGTAACCGGCTTCACGGGCCAAAATCACCAACTTGCGCATCACATCTTGCCCTGAGAGATCCACGCGCGGATCGGGTTCGGTCAGGCCCTGTTGCCAGGCTTGATCCACCAGCTCAGTAAAAGGCACCGTGCCATCAAATTGCAGGAACAGCCACGACAAGGTGCCAGAGAAAATACCGCTGATCGCCAGAATACTGTCGCCGCTATCGCGCAAATCGCGCACAGTATGGTTAACTGGCAAACCCGCGCCCACGGTGGCGTTATACAACCAGTGGCGGCCTGTTTTGGCAAAAGCGTCACGGATTTGGCGGTAATTATTGCTGCTGGAGGCTCCGGCTAATTTATTGGCACTGATAACGTGAAAACCATAGCTGGCAAAATCCAGATACTGTTCGGCAAGTGACTCGCTGGCGGTCACATCCAGCACCACCAAATCATCAAATGGGTGCGCGCGCATCCATAAGAACAAGGATTCTTCATCCTGCTCTTTGGCCTCATCATCGTAAAATGCCAGCGTCCGGCTAGCGTCCAGCCCGTCATAACTCAACAGACTGCGGCGACTATCCACCACCCCCGCCAGTACAAACTCAAAACCACTGCGCGCTGAGATATTCTTCTGCTCGCGGGCAAATAGCTCCAACCAGCGTGCGCCGATATTGCCCTTGCCAAATAGCATCAGGCCAATGCGTTTTTCTGCGCGGAATAGCGACTGATGCAAGCCCTGAATCAGGTGTTCAGTCGGCCCCAGGCGCAAAACAGCCACCAGGCTGATGCCATCCTCTGCCTGCCAAATAAACTCAACTGGCTGATCTTTCAGTTGTTGATAGAAACGGTGGCTATGCAATGGGTTCTTGCAAACCCCTGCCCCGACCAAAGCGACCAGAGCCAACCCGTCGCGCAGGGATAATTTCCCCGGCAGCGTGGCATCCTCCAGCACTCTTAATGCGCTATTGACCACTTCTGAGGTATAGCAAAGTTGCAATAGGTTGCGGTCAGGGTGAATACCGGTGGCCAGCGGCTTGATTTGCGCACGTTTGAGCAGCAAATCGATCTCTTTCTGTGCCAGCGAGAAGTCATGGTGGCTGGCAATCTGTAATTCGATCAGGCAGACATCATCGTGGCTGGTAACGATTTTCGCGCCCAAGCCAGAAGCCAGCACTCGCTCAATGCGGGTTGACCCCTGTTCTGGTTGATAACTACAGCGCAGTTGTAAATCGATATCGCTGCCTGAAACCGGCTGCAATGTGCGGGTGTGCAGCACCGGAGCGGCCAAACGAGCCAGTTCACTGGCTTCGTCTAAACGCAATAACGGTAGCAGGCAGGCATCTTTCACTTTGCGCGGGTCGGCACTGTATACCCCCGCCACATCACTCCAGATAGTGACACGTTCGACCCCCGCCAGCGCCCCGACCTGGGTGGCCGAGTAGTCACTGCCATTGCGCCCCAACAACACCGTTTCGCCGGTGTTATTACGCGAAATAAACCCGGTCACTACCAAACGTTGGTGTGGATGTTGTGCCATTAATTGCTGCAACAACGGATAAGAACGGCCTTCGTCGATTTGTGGCTGTGCCGCACGCTCAGCGCGCAGGAAGCTGCGAGCATCAAGCCAGGTGGCATTCATATCAAGTTTATTCAACACCGCAGACATCAAGCGGGCAGACCAAATCTCACCGTGACCGACCACTTCGGCATAAATTGCCTCGTCGACGTTGTTATCCAGCAGGCCAGCCAGGCGTTCCAAGTCATGGATAAACTCACTAATCAGCGGTTCCGCCATTTCTGGCGACAATAAACCGCTAATCAGGTCATGTTGATAACGACGCAGGTTTTGCTGCACCTGATGGGCAGAAAGACGATCAGTTTGACTGAGTTTCAACCAGCTAATTAGCTGGTTAGTGGTGCTACCCGCCGCAGACACCACCATAAGGTCGCCGGGATGACTGTAGTTGGCCATAATATTGGCCACCCGCAGGTAACACTTCACATCCGCAAGACTACTACCACCAAATTTATGCAGTTGACGGCCGGTCACCGCCGCTGCTACCGCTGTTGCATTCATACTTACCTCGGTCTCGCCAACTGGAAAGCATTTTCCAAATCGGCAATCAAATCTTCGCTGTCTTCGATACCCACGGAAATTCGCAATAAACTGTCAGTAATACCGGCGGCAGTGCGCGCTTCTGGCGCCATACCGGCATGGGTCATGGTTGCAGCATGGGAAATCAGGCTTTCAACGCCCCCCAAAGACTCTGCCAGGGTAAATAATTCAAGGGCAGAGAGGAAACGACGCAATACCTGCTCATCACCATCAAGCTCAAAACTGAGCATCGCACCAAAACCTGACTGCTGACGGCGAGCAATTTCGTGGCCGGGATGTTGTGGCAGAGAAGGATGATACAGTCTTTTTCACTAAAGG
>NZ_ACCB01000040.1 GCF_000173735.1 Yersinia aldovae ATCC 35236
GGGCGTTAATGCCCCCGGCGCATATAGCCAGTGAATACTTTGATCGTAAGCCACCGTGCCATCAGCATAGATCGGCACTTCTTCTATCAGCTGATCACCACTCCACAGGTATTCATAACCCACCTGGCCGCTTTTCTCTGATGCCGTCGGTTCATCACCTTGAGTTGAAACGGCTGGCGTGTTGCTGACCAACCGCAATTTCCGGATTCGCCGCCCAAAGGCATCATAACCATAGCGCCAGCGCTCACCGGAAGGGGTCATCAACTCGGATAACTGATCCTGTTCATCCCAGCGATAGCGCCACACTTGTGGCCGGAACCCGTCCTTAAGCTCACGCTTTTCACTCAGCCTTCCGGCGTTATCGTAGTGATATTGGTTGTTACCGCGCGAAATAACCCGCCCCGCTAACTGATGTTGCGCATCCTGTTCTAAAACCGCCGTCGCACCCCGCGGTAAACGCGCCTGCCAGGTCAGGTTGTGGTTTGCATCATAGCTAAATTGCTCCTGCAACGGCAGGAAGCCACCGAAGTCAGCACGCACTATCTGGTCGTTAAGGTCATACTGATAGCGGGTTTTCCCCCAGCGGCTATCATCAATCCCCACCACATTATACGCACGATCATACTGCCAACGGCGATTGACCGCGCTGCCGTACAACGCGGGAGTTGCCGCGCCCTCCGGTGCCGCCAACTGTTGTTGGAATAGCGCAGAGTTGCGCCCCGCCGCCTGATTAGCCAACAGCCCGGTCGGGGTATAATTGCTCGCCTGAATAAACCCGGCCGCACTTTCGCGCACGGTTTCCCGCCCTAACTTATCGTGCTGCAAGCGCAGCGGCTGATGACCGATAAGCTGTAGCTGGGTCAGTTCCCCCAGTGAGCCGTAAACAAATTCCAGCCCCCGTTCACCCACCCGACGGGCGCTCGGTGTGCCTGTTAACGCATCCCATTGATGCTGTATTTCACGGCCATTGAGCCGTTCGGCGATTAGCTGGCCCGTATCGTCGTAGTCGAATTCAACCACCGCAGCCGCATTCTCCGCTTTAAGCAAACGGCCGCTGTCGTCATAGTCATAACTGACACGGGCAACCAGCGAGGAGCTGAGTTCATCGCAGCGCCAGGTCTGTTGCTCCACGACCTGATCACGGATTGAATAGTGCCAGCGGATCAGACGGCCATCGGGATAACGCGCCCAAATGCGTCGGCCAACGGCATCGTATTGATAGTGAAGGGTGCGCCCGGTAAAATCCGTTTCAGCTACAATTTGTCCGGCTAAATCATGGCTATAGCGATATGTTTCCCCTAATGCATTGGTTACCTGATTAAATCGCGTCAGCTTGTCATAACCAAATTGCAGTCGTTGCCCATCGGGGCGCGTCAGGCCAACCAGTAAATCAAAACCACCGTACTCATAGCGCGTGGTTTTGCCTGCACCATCGGTCAGAGCCGCGACTCGTTTTTCACTGTCATAGGCTATCGCCTGCTCCACGCCATCGGGGAGATAGACGTGATTCACGCTGCCAGCGGGACTGGCATGTTGTGGGCTGTAGATAGAGCGGGTCGTCTGACCTAACGGGTCTTGGGTATCGAGTATCCGGCCAAAAATGTCCTGATTTAGCAAGGTTACGCCGCCATCAGGTGCGATAATCTCACTAACTTGATACTGATTGTTATAGCGATAACGCCATTCAATACCGTCAGGCAAGATTTGCCGCACCAGCTCGCCCTGCTCACCATAACGGTATTCTTGCCGCCGCCCCTGCGGGTCAACAACGTTGCACAATTCACCGTTATCGCCGTAGATAAATTGCCAGCACTTACCATCAGGTAAGGTGCTTTGCGTGATTTGCCCAAAACCGTTGTAGTCATAGCGATAGGTATCGCCTGCGGGGGTAACCACCTGCTGCAATTCACTGTGCGGATTGCGCTGGAACACCAGAGTGCGCCCTAAGGCGTCCGTTTCTGAAAGTTTATTGCTGAATGCCCACTCCGTCAGGTGCTCGCGCCCTAATGGGTCAACTTCGCGGATCACCTGACCATCAGTGTTATACCAAAAGCGAGTGAATCCCCCTTCAGCATCCTGATAGGTAGTACAGCGGGCCACATCATCATAAATAAAACGATCCTGATAATGTCCGCTGGCGGTGCGGGTAGAAAGCACTCTGCCAAGTTGGTCATAATGAATATAGGCATCAGTTTTGTCAGTATCATGCCAGCGAGTCATATGACCGGCGGCATTATAGGTATGGTAAAGGTGGGTGAACTGGAAGGTGTCACATTCAGCCAACAGGCCATTTTCGTCATAGCGACATTTCACCAGCCATTGGCGTTGAGCCGCAGTGACCAGCTCAATCAGGGTCAGTTGCTGCTGTTGATAGCTCAGTTCAAGCGCATAACCCACACTATGCTCAATGCGGGAAAGCTGCTGATCAACAGAATAACGAAAACGAATTTGGTTACCAAAACGGTCGCTGATTGCCGATAAGCGGCGAGAATCACCCTGTCTTTCTGCAAAACTCAGGATTTGTTGGGTTTGGCGGTTGAAGATATGCAGCACACCGCTGCGTTGGCCGTATAACAGGTACTGGCCTTCATGCAGGTTTACCGCTTGAACATCATCGTCATCTTGCGGCGCATCATAGCTCAGCAGCACGCCTTCATGGTTGCGAAAACGAATAATATCCTGCTCAATAATAAGATGCTGTGACCAATTATCGGCCCATTTAGCACCAAAACTGCCCGATAATGTCCCGCTGGAACGGTAGAGCCGGGTCAAATTGAGTGGCAGTAATCCGGGGATATCAATCATCGGCCACACTTGCAGGAAGTCGCCTGTGGCCGCATCTACCGGCTCACCCGGTTTGGTACATTTATTGTTGCTACACCCTTCGGCTTCAACGGATTTTTTAGGTTTCTCGCCTTTTTTCCCTTTTGGCAGTGGCAGGTAACTGGCAACAATTGTCACCCAACGTAAGGCTGAACTACGACTGTCTTTTACGGCAAAGACTTGTGCTGTTTCTTTAGTTTCAGCGATAGTGGCAGCACCGCTATTGATATTGGCATCACAGGTGGTACGGTGCCCCAAACGGGCAATCTGCTTGCCGTTGGCATAAACCGTTTTTGCCCCTTCAGCGATAACCGGCGGCGCTCCGGGATGGTCACTACAAATAATGGGATCTCCCACTCGCGCGACGGGTTTGCCCTCAAAAAACACGTCAGGAGAACCGCTAAGAATCGTACCTTTATTATCACCGTATTGCCCCATCACCGCTCCGGCCGCGGCAACACCGGCTCCTACAAAACCACCTGCGGCAGCAGCGGCGGCAACCACCACCAGCGCGGCACCACCGGTTGCGACCACCAGTGCCCCGACAGCGACAGCGGCAACAGCCCCCAGCAATATGCCGCCCAGTGCCCCCCAAGAACCGAGATCTTTTTTCTGGTGCGCAATAAAATCGCCCATACGAGCCGGAGCATCGCCATCTGTTGCGACCTTTTTCCAGCCCAGCGACTCAGCAATGGCGTCACCTGCTTTTTCACCGACATAGCCCCCAGCCTTGGCCCCGACATAACCTGCGGCCAACCCCACTGCAAAGGGTGCCCCCGCGCCAGTAGCAATGGCATAAGCACCCATGCCTGCGGTAACCGTATTGTTTACCCCTTCACTTTCCATAAAGTTGAGGGCTTGTTCATTAAAAGACTCAGCACCGCCTTCATTGGTGTTGGGTGGCGATGCACCACGTTGTTGATCCATCACTTCCTGACGAACAGCCGACCGGCCACCCGCAGCACCGGCACCTGTCCATACTCCTTGCCCAATACTCATCATCCTCTCCTATTACTGTGCTTCGGCTGTACCTGCCGCGGCGGTATCCCGTAATTGGAATGTATTCATCAGCAGACCTATTTGCTGTCGCTGTTCATCAGTCATATTTCCGGGGATGGTGGCGGTAAATACTAAGACTTTTGGGGTAAGGTCCAGCAGCATCATTAATTGATGGATTGGCCCTTGTGGTGATGACCAACTGAACTCGGAAATAATGGTTTTACGGGCGTTGAGTTCTCGATCTTCTTTATTTATTTGCTGATAATCTTTCAGTTGGTTAGATAAGCTGGAAATTTCGCTTTCACCAAACTGATTAAATGACATTCCCCACGCAATAACATCTCTGGATATAGTGAAACTAATACCACTCTTATCGTTATCCGCCGCACTCAGCACCAATACGCTGAGATCTTTCCAGGCAGCAGGTAGCTCAATAGAGCCTTCGTTAAAATGAAAAGGCGAAAGTTCATTCGGATTAGACATAGGTGATCCCTGATTAATAATATGACTTGGGTGCCCAATCAATTCGGGCACCGTTAGTAATGCATTTATTTATTCAAATTAATAACCGGGCCATTAATGAATATCCCTCCGGCATCAAGCTGAATACTTGAGCCAGCAAATTTGAGCACAATACTTGAGGTAGTCATTTTTATTTCACCGGCTCCGACTTTCAGCGTAATATCATCCGATGCTTCATAAAGCTGTGTTCCCGCCCCACTTTTACCGGCTTTCGCTTTAACCTGAACCTGGTTTGCGTCAGTGCTTCGCATGGTGCAGACGTTTTCTGACAGCCCCCCTTGCTTCACCGTTTTGCTTTCGTTACCCGCAAGAATATTTAATGTTCGATTGCCTGACTCAACGGTGAGGTTTTGGTCATTTTTTACCGTGGTGGTCATATCCTTCTGGGCATGAAGAAACAGCCCTTCTCCTCCCTTGGCATCCTCAAACCTCATCTCGTTAAAGCCTTCGCCTTTATGGGTTTTCGAACGGAACGCCATCTGGGTTTTGCTGGCGGGCAGTGAGCCGGGAGGAATGTTGTTAGCGTGATAGGTGCGCCCGGTGACGATAGGTTGGTCTGGATCGCCATGCAGGAAATCAACCACCACTTCCTGACCGATACGCGGAATCGCCAGCATCCCCCAGCCCTGGCCGGCCCACGGTTGTGTCACGCGTATCCAGCACGAACTGTTATCATTACTTTGACCATAGCGATCCCACAGGAATTGCAGGCGGATACGGCCAAACTCATCACAGTAAATCTCTTCCCCGGCGGCCCGACAACCATCGCTATTTGCGGGCCATCCATCGCCGGTTTTGGCAATGGCGTTGGCCGCCAGGTCTGTGTTGGTGGGATAAAGCTGAAATGGTTGAATAGCACCGTACCTTGGTCACCGGACTCTTGCTCCAGCGCCTGCATCTGTTTGCCAGTATGTTGAACACCAAGCAGTTGCCATGAATGGTTCAAATCACTACGCGGGTGGTTGGTTAAGCTGAATAATTGCCCCGGTTGCAGAGTAAAATCGTTGCTTTCACCTTGTCCAAGGTTGGCGTCATTACGCAGCGCTTCTAGGCGATAACGGGTAAAGTCCTGACCGTGCTGTTCGTCTTTAAAGCGCCCTGGGAAATCAAAGTGTTCATAGTCTGGGCGCTGGTTTTGCAGTTCACCGGATTGTTCGCTAAATGCGGCGGACCAATTCGGATTTTTGAAGGTGTAATCTTTTAACTGCACCATTGCCGGGCGCACCTGCGCACTGCGGGTAAAGGTGGTCACACACAACTCTTGCGCTTGTGCCGCCACATTGGGGTTATACGGCAGTGATGCGCCCTTAGGCAGGGAGCCAACGTCATCGGCATACACTATCGTGTTCTTGCCAGCGCTGAATTCGAAGTAGTAAAAAATCCCTTCTTCCGCCGTCAGGCGCTGGATAAAATCAAAATCAGATTCTTGGTATTGCACGCAAAACTCGCGCGCGGGATGTGGATTGCGAAAGCCAAAAGCAAAATCATTAATGCCATTTTCTTTTAGCAGCGTGGTGATAATGCTTTCAATCGATTCTTGCTGGAAAATACGTGAGTTACGCCGCAAGCTGGTGCGCCACAGCGCCGGGCGAATGACCATGCTATAACGGGTCTGATGAAACCCGGTATCCCCTTGCTCAAAGCTGGCTACCATGCCGGTCACACTGCGTTGCAGCACGCCATCGCGCCAGACAAACAGTGTCGCATCTTCATCCAGCACCGCCGCAAAATCCACCGATGGATCAGCACTTGCCAGCCCGACATTGAGTACAAACGGCGATGAGAGCATTTCACTTAATGAAAAGTCTACCACCACAAATGTCTGCGGCGCTAAACCGGCGGTGGTCAGCGTAAATTGTAGGCCGGAGGGCTGTTTTATCGCAGCAGCAAGCGCAGATGCCCCCGGTAGTGCAGCACCCACACCAGAACTCATGCCTGCCATTGTTCCACCGCTCAGTGTGGGTGCCTTACCGGCAATAGCATTCGTGGGTACAATCCCCCCATCCAGCACTTTGGCTTTGGCGTCCAGCGCTATTTTTGCCAAGTCCGCAGCCTGATTAACGCGTTTGCCTGCGGTTCCGCCCACCACGTCACCCAAACCACCTGCCATCCCCACAACCTGTTCACCACTGAGCGTCGCGGCGGCATCTGGCGTTACCGTATTATTTGGCTTTACACTGCCTTTCACGTTGGCTTTTTTATCATCAGCAAACATATTTGCTCCTTCCAGGATGTTAACGTGCAGAGTTGGTCTGCTGCGTTAATTGGTGATAACGGCTGAGTAATGCGTTCCAGCGCTCATCTATCTGTTTGATTAACACCGGTGACGCCGGTTGGTGTTGCTCACGGGTCACGGCCAGTTGTCGCAGTAACTCTTCCAGTGGTATTTCTCGGTTCAGTTCGGTTTGCATTTGGTAAACCGCCGTTTTCAAATAAGAGATAGTCAGGCTGCCGCGTGATTGCTCCTGTTCGATCAATTTCTGAGAGAGCGCTTGCAGCCGTTGCTGTATTTGGAAATAACTACTCTCAGCGACTCTCGTGCCAATACGAGCTTGTAACAACTGCGCCCAACGTTCACTTTCAGCCACCTGATTCGGGTCTGCTGGCCAAAGCTGGCGGGCCAGTGCCACCGAGATATCGGCTGTGCGTAACCCGGCCAATGGAGAGATATTTTCCAGGCTGCTCAGTTGGTTGCCATAAGTGGCCACCTGCGGGTGGCTGAGCCATAACAACGCCGCCCCTTCAGGTTTCGCTGCCAATGCCGCAAGTTGCTGCTGCATGGGCTTGATATGGACGAAATAAACCACGCCAGCGGCCAGAACGCTGAGCAACACACCGGTGGCAAAGCCCCACAAGGCTGGCATACGTTTTTTGGCAGGTGCGGCAAAACGGACTTCAATGTTGGTGGACGACTCTTGTGTCGATTGGCGTTCTGCGGCAGAAAATGCGGTGCGAACCGGCTCTGAATCCGCAACAGATAGGTACACCAGTGAGGGCATTTTGAGAGGAACTGACGCGGGCTGTTTTGCCGCTTCGTTCTCCGCTTCAAGCCTTTTTGCGGTGTTTTGCATCAGATAAAGCAGGTTTTCCAAGCGCGGAACACGCTTTAGCTCGACTTGTTGCAGCTTGTCACAAAGCAACTGCAATGCCCTCTCAGCGCGGTACACCAGGCGCAAATCATCACGGCTAAAATCGTGCTGACGCAGTTGGCTACCGACTCTGGCATTAAACCATTCCAATATTTCAGTGCGAGCCTGCGGTTGCTCCGGCCATAGTTGCTCCCACTGGCTGATAACCATCCCCGCCAGCAACTCACAACCTTCGGTAAACCCGGCCAATCCATTTCTCTGCGTGCGCGCCAGGGTGTAATACACCGCCGTTTGCAGATCCACCCCATTGGTGCGAAACAGGGTTAGCGCCAATGATTCGATGAGACGCCAGCTTACTTCTGGCCGCGCCGGATGATTGATCTTGTTGATCTCTTCACGAATAGCACTGAACTCTGGCCTGTGTCGCGGATCAGTACCGATTTGAATGATGATATCTTGCGAGGTTTCGCTCATGCGTACTCATCCTTTAGCTATCTCCCTGCGCGTTGCAGGGAGATTCGATGACAACGATTAATACAGGGTGTCCGGCAGGCTGAATTGACTAAATAGCCCACCTGCGAATGGGTTATCTGACTCATCAACGGAGATGCGATACGTCATTTCCCCCCCATCGACCATAAAGCGGACATCAAAGGAGCTGCTGCCAACATTGGTTAGCTCACCGGCATTAATCAGCCGTAATTGTGCCCACGGGCCAGTAAAGCTCAGGGATCGCGGCGATTTGCCGCTTTCATCTGGCACCAAGGTCAACTTGCTTTCGACACCCGCACGCATGGAGTTTGGCCAAACCAGATTCACCACACCGCTGCGGCCATGTGCGTAATCCAGCAGTTGCCCGTCCAGATTCAACACGCTGCGCCGTTTATTACCACTCAACATGACCGGTTCAATCGCAAACTGCGTGCCCAAGCCATTTTGTGCCGAGAAGAAGGTGTCGCGGATCTTCTGCGCCTGCGCCAGTTGTTGTAAAACATCAGGCCGGATCAGCAATTGACCATCACTGCCGCTGGTCAGGTTGTTCTCAACAAAGGGCTTCAAGTTTTGTTGATAGAACGCATCAAGGGTGCCTTTTGGCCCAAAGAAGCGTTCAAACTCACTCAATGGCACATCCTGTTTTGAGTTAGGATCGAACGGATAACGGCCAGCCAGATAGGTTTGATACTGTTTGATCACCGTCTCATTCCACTCGACTTCCAGTGATTGGATAGCCTCCATCATCACCACCCGCCAGGCTTGTTCAGCCAGATCACCCACCCAGCGATTCAGAGGTTCCGGTAAGTTTTTTGCCTGCTGCTGCACTTCGAAGATAGGATCACTGTTGTTTTGATCCAAACGCAATTGAACCGCTTTCAACGCCGCTTTCCCTGGCGCAGGTGAGTTCTGAATCGCCAACAGATAACGGTGTAATTCGGTCAATTTCTGGTAAACGCTCTGGATCACGCTGCCTTTGTCGCCATTCTCAACCAATATCGCCGTCTCAGGCGCAAACTCACGATTGATACGTGCCAGCAGCAGGTAATCTGACTTCTGCATCAGATCCTGACGCTCTTTAGCGACAATTGAATCGGGTATGGCGGGTAAGCGCGTGTTATCACTCAGCGTCTGTAATGCGCGGCGGAAAGGCTGCTCGCCGCTGATCACCTGCTCAATCGCACTGATCGCTTGTGGTAAATCCTCAAACTCACCGACTGACAGGTTATTCATGGCAGCGCGCCAGGTGGCGGTATAGTCGCCGAGGTACTGTTCGGTAACCTGCCGCTGGATCTCTTTACGATCAGCTTCGCTATACTCAACATTCTTGCTGAGATTGAGCACCCAGCTATCCATCACGGTCAGTTCGACCAGTTGATCATTCTGTTTGACAAAATAGTTCTGCAAACCGTTACGTGTCAGAAACTGCGGAATAACCAACAAGCGATCGTTACTGGAGACAAATACATCATCAAAACTTGCGCCAATCTGGTCGCGTAGGTCGAGCGCTGGCGGCAATGCATCTTGCGCTTTGATGCGCAGATTCTGATAAACACGTTGATAAATAGAGAGTTTACTTAACTCTTGCTGCGCTAACTGAATCGGCTTCAGATAAGGTACAAAACTCTTAATCGCATATTGATCGCCATCTTCCCGCGCAGCGTGCCAATCGGTATGTTGTAACGCATAGTTCAAATGACCCAGCAATTGCTGTTGCAGCTCGCGCTGACCATTGAATTGCTGACTCCAGCGATGGCTCATATATTGTTCAACCAGCGGTATATTTCGCCCACTGCCGTCTTCTAACATCCGCATCACACGCAGGATCTCAAGCTTCTCCTCGCTGCCCTTTGGGGCGGCATTCAGCTGCTCCAACAGGCCGCTCATCAGCGCCGGAACAAAACGCTGCTGTAGCAGTTGCAGGTAGGTGCTTTCAACGTATGGGCCGATATTATTGCCCTGATACAGCCCCATATCAGCGAGGAGAGAGTTTCGCTCATGGTAATTGCCATAAGCCAACGTGGCATCACGAATGGGGTTCAGCAAGGGCAGTTGTAAATTGCCAAAGCGATCGTCACCTTTGGGTGGCGGGATCGATAAGAAGGTTTTTGCTTGCGCTAATACCTCTTGCCCAGCGCGGTAGTTTGCCTGGTAGTAATAGTGCCAATAGCCCCACAGGATCGCGGCTGTCAGCGCGCCAATACAGGAAAAAACGATCATGCGCTTTCTGGCATGACGCAACCAGATACTATTTTCTCCCGCCAAGTTAGGCTCGGCCAGCAGCACTTGATTAAACAGCGCCTTGGTAAAATAAGGAGCGGTATCGGCAACCGGCCAGGTCGGGAATGCCTGCGGCGCAAGGTGATACTGCACAGCCGCCGATTGGGTAAAGATATCGTCCATTTGCCCACGCTGCTGGGCGGAGGTGAGATAAATGCCGCGAAGCAATGGCTGGGCATTATCCCCGCTGTACAAAATCCCCTCCAGCAATTGCACCACGTACTCATGCAGCCCTTGCACCTGGCGGGTAAAACTGAACAACTGACTGCGTTGGCCTGCATCAACACTGTTAAGCATCATATCTGGCATCGCGCTGTTGAGTTGGGTGACCCATTGCTGCCAAAACTGTTGTAACTCCGTGCGCCACTCTTCTGGATTCACGGCATTTAGGCTAAACGTCACCCCCAATACCGCTTCACGCTGGGCTTTATCCAGCGATTGATACATCGCCTCGAACCCATACAACAGATCCATTTTGGTAAAAACGACATACAGTGGCACCTGACAGTGCAATGCCAACCGGATATCCTGCAAACGCTGATGGATATCGGCAACGTAAGTCTCACGCTGGGTTTTATTCGAGGTCATCATCTGATGGAGATCAACCGTAAGAATAATGCCATTCAGCGGTTGACGTTGACGCTGCGCCACCAGCCAGGACAGTAAACTCTGCCATAAGCGGCTGTTTAGTGACGTTTTTCCTACTATGGAGGTGACAGGTTGTTCTATCAACTCACCGGCGGGATCAATAATGACCGCCTGCTCCCCTAACCAGCATCTGACGCGCAGATCCGCCGTGTTCTCCACATTAATTCGCGCTGGGGGGGCGATTTCTGTCAGCTTATACCCCTCTTTGATCAGCGTACTTTTACCACTGTTGCGTGCGCCAATAACCATATACCACGGTAAGCGATACAAGTATGACGGGGTATTCAGGTGACGCTGAAGTTGCTGCTTCCAGACATTCAGGTAGTGGTTTTGTTGTTCAATATCAGCACTGATAGGATCATCAATTTGCGTTTTTACCTGCAACTGGAGTTTTTCCAATTGTTGTAACCGCTTCATGACTTTCAGACTCAGCCAGCAAACAGCCACCAGGACAAAAACGGCAGTCACCAACCAACGGCTTAACCGTGTCTCAAACGGGTGATCTTCCCCCAGCTGCCACGCGGGGCCGTAGATCCACACCCAAATTAATGCCGCGCAAGCCAATAAAATCAATACCACCGGTACTGACGCTTTTAGCCGAGGGATTGCGGGTTTGGCAATGCGTATAAAAAAGGGCAGTTTCATGCGCTAAAGCTCCTGTTCCAGGGCAAGATCATCACGGTTTGAGCTGTCGCTGTTTTTCTGTCAGCAACGCCATCAACGCCGGCTCCCATTCGCTTAACTGCAATTGCTGTCCGACCTGCAATAAGCTGTGGTATTGCTGCTGCGCCAGTGCGGTTAAACCCGCTTTTTCCAATAACTGTGCACTGAGCAATTGATGGTAAAAACGGTCCCGTGGTTCGGATTGCTGCGGTTGCCTGTCGATAACCTGTAATGCGGCTTCCAATCCTTGCTGTTGATAGCATTGCCAAATTTCATCCTGTTCAAGAGTGCTACTGCCGCTCTGATGCCCGGTATCCTGCTGTAACCAGACGGTGGATTCAGCGGAAATAAAGGGTGTCATATCAGTAAAAAAGAGGGTTCTTAGTGTGGGAATTCGGGTTAAAAAAGTGTTGAGTTCGTCATTGATAGCCTGTGCAACGGGTTCATAACCAAGCCGTTTTGCAATTTGCGCCGAAAGTACATGTCCGTCGAGCCAATAGGGTGCGAGTGTCAGGCTCTGTTCCACCTGCTGCCACAATGACAAATCGGCATTGGGCAACTGCGCTAAATAATCAGCGATCCGGTCGGCTGAAACCGCAGCCAGTGGAGTACGACCGTCACTCTGCGCCATCGGCGCTGCCGTTAACGTTCCCCACACCGCATGGCGGCGCAATCTAAATCCTATCGCCGCATCGGGCTGAAGCTCACACAACAAATCAGCCATTTTGAGCAATGTTTGCCGCCAGGCTTTGTCACTAGAGTTATCAATGCTTATCGTCGGCGTAGTCGCGGTGATCGGAGTTGTTGTCGCGACGACCGAATGGGATGGGTGTGGCTGCTCAGTTGTTACTGCTTCAACAAACCGTTCGGGTTTTCGCGCATAACGCGCACGTAACCCATCCACCTCTTTTGCCAGACTCGGTTCACTGCTATGCCAAACCTGCGCTAAATGAGCCAGCAACCCTTGCACACTCTCGCGTTGTGCATCATTTGCCCGCTGGCTAAAACTGCTGCTGGCACTGTCGAAACGTTTCAGAATTTGTTGGGCAAAACGCCGTTTATGGGATGGGTTTTGCGGCCATGCCTCAATCCAAAAAAGTTGCACGTATTCGGTCAGTAATGAGATAGCCAGCATCAGTTCACCCGGCTGCCCTGCGTGCTGTAAGGTGCGAAGGAGATGTACCATCAGGCGGAAATCTTTGCTTTCCTCAGACAGCAGTACCATCGCCTGTTGCTGAATATCATCAATATTCAGCGTGGCATGGGCCAGCGAACCTAACTTAACCATTTGGCCATCAATGTATTCCCACTGCGGGTTATCATCAGCCAATGGTTGTGCGGTCTGTTCTGGTGACAAAGGCATCCGCAGTAATTTATGCCACGGGTGCTGTGATGTAATATCCATAGACCTCACCAATGACAGGCGTTACGCAGCGGTTTCAATGCCTGCGTTAACTGGGAAATGTTAAATGTCAGCTGGGGGAAGTTGCCATGAGTGCTCTCGATAGTCAGTGTCTCAGCCGACATCAGGCGCTTAATCTCATCAATCCCCGCCAGACCACGGCTGGACTCAAGCAAGTAGCCGTTTTCACGTAAAAACCAATGTACGTCGAAACGGGTATTATCAGCAGCCAACGTGACTTCCCCCTCTTTCTGTGGCCCCACCAGGGCAACTTGTAGGCGAGTGATATTGTCAATACAGCTCAACATCAGCACCGGTCGCGGTGGCGGAACGCCAATCGCCGGGGTGGTAATAAGCACCATCGGATTCACACCTTCACCTTGTGTCACCAGGAATGCGGTGGAGTGGTCAGTGCGCCCTTTTTCCTGATTCATGGCTCGTTGCCACGCAGGGCCGGTGTTCTGCGAACGTTGCCCGACGTCTGATGGTGAGGAGAGCGCATTGTCATAACAATCCAGCCGCACCAATGCCGAGGTTTCACTGCGACAGCGCATCACTATCGCCAGCTTGCTGGTATCTTCCGCAGGGCGGCTTACTCGCATGTCCAAAAAAGCGCCCGTATGCGGGTTGGAGAAGAGCAACAGACTTATCAATAACCACGTATTCATATCTGGCACCTGTATTTCGCCAACTTATAGGCTAAGGTGCGCGGTGCTATCCCCAAACTGGCAGCAATGCGGTTTTTATCCTTACCGTATAAACGCTGGCGCTGCGTCAATACGGCACATTCCAATGCCTCTACGGCTTCAGTCAGATCATCTATCTTGCTGTAATCTTGAGATAAACCCGGCAAGGCGTTGCTATCAGAAGTACTTAGCGAAACCAGCAACTCATCTAACTGTTTTTCACGTTGCCGCTGCTGCTTAAATACACTACGAATCTGGCTTAATTGTGACCTCAGTGATTCCATCTCCTGCAATTTATGCAGACGATGCTGAAATATGTGGCAATAAATACCAAATATTCCACGGGTATCAGCGAAGCGCTCAATGTTCTCGGCAAAAACCGCAATCACACCACATGCGCGCCCCTGAAAATCAAACAGTGGCAGGGCATACAAGCCGCATCCGGTGGGTAATTCCTGAATAAAGCCACGGAAATCATCATCTTCAATCCGTACCCCCTGATACAGACTGTCCCAGGTTTCGGGTAAGCCATTGCGCAAAACCTGAATTAACGGATGGTTAACATCTTCAATATTTGCGTCTAATTTCAATGAGATATATTGATTTTTATCGGGATAATGATAACAATCAAGACGCCCTTCACTGGCGTTAAACATCGATACCATCAAGGCACTGAACCTTTGCCGGCGATGGTTAACCTCAAGAAAACAGTGGATCAGTTGTTCAACGGAGTCATTGTCCAGCAGAGTGAGTGCGCTCTTTAGCCGTTGTCTCATGTCGCTTCCTCGACTTGTGCGGTAAACACATTCCCCTCAACCGCAATCCGAATATGGCTAATAGCGACACTGGCAGCCATTTTTTGCAATAACAGCAGCGAAACTGGCGGCAACAGTGCGCCATCAATAATTGACTCAAGCATACGTGCGCCATTCTCCGCTCGGGTGGCACGCTGTAATATCTCGTCAATTACCTCAGGTTCAATCACCACGTCAGCGTTAAAACGTTGGCGCAACAGCGTATCCAAACGATTCAGTTTGCCGTGGATAATGGTTTGCAGCGTTCCCTTGCCAAGCGGTAAATAAGGGATAACTTCCATCCGGGCGAGCAGGGCAGGTTTAAAGAATTCAGCCAATTCAGGATAAAGTTGCTCATTCAGCAATGCGGGGTTTTCGGCATTATCAACAATGGTCTGGTAGCCCAGATTGGAGGTCAGGAAAAACACGATATTCTTACAATCAATGATTCGGCCTTCGCCATCAGCCAGTTCACCTTTATCAAAGGCTTGATAGAACAGGTTCAGCACATCTGGATGCGCCTTTTCTACTTCATCAAGTAGTACCACCGAGTAGGGCTTCTGACGGATAGCTTCCGTCAAAACGCCCCCTTCGCCATACCCGACATAGCCCGGTGGCGAACCAATCAGACGGGAAACTGTATGTTTTTCCTGAAATTCAGACATATTGATGGTGGTGAGATATTGGCGGCCACCGTAGAGCAATTCAGAAATCTGTAATACCGTTTCTGTTTTACCCACCCCACTTGGCCCCACTAGCAGGAAAGCGCCCATCGGCCGGCCGGGGCGACGTAAATCTGCCCTTGCCGTCAGCATGTGTTGGTGCAGGCAATGGATTGCCAAATCTTGCCCTTTGATTTGCTGACCCAGATAAGCTGGCAACTCGGTAACGACCGCCAACTCACTCTGAGAAAGGCGATTTAACGGCACACCGGTCCATTCTGCAATCACCGCCGCAATCTGAGTTTTATCCACATGTGGCGACACTAGCGTCTGATGTTGCTGCAACTGTGCCAGCTCATCACCCAGCGCGGCCAGACTGACCACTTGCTCATCCGTTGCCAGCGCATCTTGTGCCAGTAGAATCGCGCGTTGTGCGATGATCTGCTGCACCAGGTCTTGTTGTTTTTCCCAGCGCGTATTCAGTTCGGTGAGCTGCTGTTCAATAGCCATGCGCTGCTGTTTTAGTACGGTTAAACGCTCATCCGGGCAGCTTAAGCCCAGGCGCAATTCGCGCTCCAGCATCTCTATTTCCATCGCCTGATGGTGCAACTGGTTTTTCAGCGCCGAAACCTGACGCGGGGGTGAAGTGAGGTTGATAGCGACACGCGCAGCGGCGGTGTCTAACACATCAATCGCTTTGTCTGGCAGTTGGCGGCCAGAAATATAACGATCACTGAGCATGGCTGCCGCCTGCAATGCTTCATCATCGATCAGTACGCCGTGCGCTTGTTCATATACCGTGCGCAGGCCGCGCATGATAATCGTTGCCTCTTCCGCACTGGGTTCGGCGACTTTAACCAACTGAAAACGACGCGACAGCGCAGCATCTTTCTCAAAATACTTTTTGTATTCGCTCCAGGTGGTTGCGGCGATGGTTTTTAACTCACCGCGCGCTAACGCGGGTTTGAGCAGATTTGATATGTCTAACCCGCCTTGCTGATTCCCCGCGCCGATCAGCGTATGTGCCTCATCTATAAACAGAATAATCGGTGTAGTAGATTGCGCTATTTCCGCCATAATGCCTTTGAAGCGTTTTTCAAACTCCCCTTTCACCGCAGCACCGGCCTGAAGCGCCCCTAAGTCCAGTGTCATTAATTCACTGTTACGTAGCTTTTCCGGTACATGGTTATCCACGATGCGCAGGGCTAAACCTTCGATTAACGCACTTTTGCCGACACCTGCCTCCCCCACCACAATCGGGTTATTTTTACGGCGGCGACACAGAATATCGATCATCAGATCGATCTCTTCATCGCGACACAACACCGGATCCAGCGAGCCATTACGCGCCTGTTCAGTCATATTGCTGGTGTAGCGTGCGAGTAGGCTTTCACCATTAATTGCCGCGCTGCTGCTCGCATCCGCACCTTTTTCTCGCTGTGGTGCTTCTGCCGAATCTGCCGTCCAGTCGCTAAAGTTCTGGCGCAATAACTCACGATTAACCGGCGATAATAATCGACTTGCCGTGGGTATGAGATAACGCAGTGGACTGAGCAATAATGTCAGTAACATCACGCCACTGCGTAACTGGCTATGTTCCATCTCGGTTGATGCCAGCAACCAACTATCCTGTAGCCACTCCACCAATAATGGGGAAAAGCTCGGATAGGTTTGAGTGATAGATTGATAGCCTGAAACGCGTTGGTCGAGCAGTTCTCGCAGCTCATCCACTTCAACCCCGGCATGATTCAGTATCAATCTGACATCACATAGCGGTGTAGCCATCATCTGGAACAAGACCTGAGAAACGGTAACTTCAGCTTCTTGCTGATTGACGCAATGTGCAGCAGCCGCTTCCAGCGCGTGGCGGGCGATAGGATTAAGGCGGTTTACCAGTGTGGGCAAGTCAATTTGAATCATCAGTGCGTCCCTAGCTCAATAAATTGTTTAGCTGTTGCAAAATATCCTGAGTCTGGTTGTGCAGATGGACGGCATAAAACAGATAAATCACCACCAGCAACCCCACGCCACCCCATAGCAGATGTTTAATGGTCAAACGCTTATTGAGGTGATAACGACTACTTAGGCGGCTCCCCTGCTGAAACAGCACCGTCGGCGGCGCATCACCACGTAACTGATGCAACTGGTGATACAGTCGGCGAAACAGTCGCTCAAAATCATCACTGTTTTGTGATGTCACTTTGTAGCGGCCACGGTAGCCCAAACAAAAACAGAGATAGATAAACTCCAACAAATCCTGATAACGTTTGGGTTCTCCCATCAAACGTTCCAGCAAGACGTACACTTTCTCGCCACCCCAGGTTTCATTATGAAAATGCACCAGCAGCGATTGCTGTAACCAACCGTTCTGTGTGTTCCAGCCATGTCCTAATGCGGTTTCATCGATGAATGTACACAGCACATAGCGGAAAGAGATGATGGCTCCCGGTTCATAACCTTTGGTTTGCAGGTATTGTTCAATGGCACGGATATCCGTCACCACCTGCTGATAGAGTTGGTCTGGTAAAGATTGGTTTTCCATATCTTTGAGCCGCAAGACCATGCCAAGCAATGGCGTGGCGGCGTCTATCATCGTGTTTAGGCTTTCGCCACGCAGTGGCAACTGATACTGCCGATAGGAGGTAACGGTTTCCTGTGCGGGGAATGCGGTGCTGTCGCTCGCAACATCCATTTTCATTAGCTACTCCTGATGGCCCAGAATTGCATATCCAGATCAGGGAAATCACCCGAAACGTGGAAGGCAATGGCATTGCTTTGCTGGATTTCTTTCCATCCCGGACTTTGCAAGTCCAGCATGAAGTAGGTGTATCCTGAATGGTAAGGGAGTTGCCGTGGCGCGGCAGACAGTGCCACCAACGGTACTCCGGGCAGTTGTACACTGACCAGATCGCGTATTTTTTCGAGTGAGGTGATTTTTGTTTGCTGAACAAACTGCCGACGTAACTGCTCTTGAGGTATTTGGGCACGTACTGCCAATACAAAATCAGCGCTGCGCAGCAAGTCGCGATCATTAATGGTCGCCACGCGGATGCCATGCGCCTGCATATGTAGCTGAATGGAGATGGCTCGCGGTGTCAGCACGGTACTCAATGCCTGACGCATCGCCAGAAACAGCGGCTGGAAACTGTCGGTCAAGTTGTCGTGGTTATAAACTGGAAATACCCCCGCCAAACGCGACTCATCGGTAAAAGTGCGTAATTCGCCGCAGGTTTGTACCAGTTGACGGTAAAAGTCTTGCGGATGCATCACCGCCTGATGCGCTAAATGGGTAAATAATGGCTGCGCACGGTTGAAGACCTGTAACATCATAAATTCAGCGACATCAGCAATACCTTGCTGCCCCGGTGATCCAATCCGTTTGGCCAGCAGTTGAGCACGTTCAACCAAGGTGCCTTCCACTTCGTCCATAAAGGTTTTCAACTGGTTTGACACACTGAGCGTAGTGCAGGTAGGAATGAACTCTTCATCCAGAATCAACGAACCGTCGGGTCTTTTCTCTTTGACGCGGCACAAAGGCAATACGGAATAAGCACTGAGATCTTCTGAGCCTTGCATCAAACGTGGTGCTAACTGCGCCAATATTAGCTGGCTGACATCGCCACCCTCGGTATGCAAATCTCGAATATCTTCACTGTATTCACGATAACGAATCGCACCTGGCATCTGCCCTTGCTGCCCTGCAACCTCATTAATGGCATCATTGAGCATTGGCAGCGCCAGATAAATGTCGCGACTTGCCGCATCATTACAATTCAGGACATCCAATGGCTTGGGTAAATGGTCTTGATAAGGAATGTCGAATACGGTGCCATCGGCCATAACGCCGCTGGCGGCAGATAACCCGATGCGCCCCAATTTTAATAATTCCTGATTGAGGATGAGCGAACTGAAACCGTAGCTATAACCCTCTAGGGCAACTACCCGCCGTTGTAGCAAGTAATCGTTATGTCGCTGCTGCTGTTGAAAGTGCTGTGGCTTGATAAACAATCCTTCGCGCCAAATCACCCGATTCTTGGTTGGCATGGTTACTCTTCCTCTTTCCTTAGCTCGATATCGTTCGCTCTGACGTGGACCAAAACGTTATAGTTATGACCGATTCCTTTCACCTTGATGATCTTCTTCCATTCACTGCGATTGGCATCGGCGTAGCGCGCAATAACCCCCAAATAGCTGTTTTTCTCTTCCAGCTTGATTGGCTCCAGCGGCTTAAATTGCGTTGGCAATAAGGTATATTCCTGGTGGTCGATGTAGTTCTTACCTAAGGTTTTCTCCAAGGTTTCGCTACTGAGTTGATCATAATCAGCCGCCAGCAGCTTGGAGTTCTCACTGAGGTACAGCACCACAATCTCCGTCGGTGTCGCTTCCCCTTTCTCATTAGGGTTGATATCCGGTTCAGCCAACAGTGTCAGCCGGACGGTTGAGGGTTGAGAGGATGCCTGCCCAACCGGAATATCGGGGTCCATCACCACTTTGCCGACCTTTTTAGTGGCTTCCCAAGCACCACCGCACCCTGATAGCAGGAACATCACGCACAATGAACATGTCAGGAGACAACCTCTGGCGTTGCGCATTACTCGCTATCCTTCATGCCTTGACGCAATGCCCGGTCATAGGCTTGTTCGTACACTTCACCAAATAACTTTTCAAAGCCTTGCTGACGGCTGGATGCGAGTTCGTTGTAGTAGTTTTTGTACATCTCCCAAGCCCAAGCGGAATCCCTTTCCTGGCGTTCATTACTGCGCAGATAATGCGCAAAGCGGGTCAATAGGCGCTCAGGAGAAAAGGCTTCCAACATGGTGTTAAGTGCTTGTGCGATCGCCTGTTGATTGGCCTGATGATGTAAACGCAGGTTATCCAGACTTTCCGCCACCGCAGCAGGAGCTGAAAGATGTACCGGGCTTTTTTGATCAGCAAACATCAAGCTGAGGGTGGTGTCGTAATCCATATTCAGGCGCAATGGGTTATCTTCAATTGGCCGTAAGTGTTTATCGCGCAACCCATTTTGGCTGTGCTGTAACGCAAGCAGACCTTCTATGGCCGCCTTGAGGGTTTTTCCGGCCTCTTCCAGAAAATCATTAGCTTCCTGACTATTTCGAATCGGGAGTTGAGCACCAAAACCGCGCATCAGTGGGGTGATGGCGACATGTTGTTGATCCATTTTTCCGTCGGGTTCATCTTGCTTGCCGTTAAGAAAAGTGCTGATTTGTGGCAGATCGATAAATGCCTGATCCATGGCACTGTCCTTGGTGTTATCAGAAAGTGGGGAAGCGAAAAGCGGGTTACGATATCGGTCTTGCTGCAACGAGTGATCAGCATCGGATACTGCGGTGGCGTGGCCTTGTGTGGTTAGGCTTTCGGTTTCCAGTACCCGCAATGGGTCATGGCTGAAGTTATTGGCGACAGTGGGCGCTAATCGGCTGTCTTGAGGGTTGTGCGGTGCCGCCTTGACCCCCTCGGCCATCATGGCATCCATCGGGTTGCTATAACTTGATACCAATGATTCCGGCGATACCATCAGCGGATCAAGCATATCAGCGGCAGAACGGCTGATATGGCTCTTGATAATCAGGCTCCCTAACGCCATTTCATCCCCCTGCTGTAGGCGAACAAACCCTGAAGCGGGTGTCAGTACCGACTGATTAATATGCAGGGAGCCGCTCAACATCCGCAGGCAAAAAGAACCGTCACGCCATTCAACGGCAAACTGTGAGGGGTTGATATTGCCGCTTTGATCCTGAATCGACCAATGATGGCCGGCATCACTCCCCACAATCCCCCTTGGGTGTGAAACAGGCTGCTGGCTTGTTTACCACTTTCCAATTTATCGCTGTTCACTATCCGCAATGACAGCGTTGGTTGTTTTTTATCCATGATATCTATTCCTGAAGACTGGTTGTCATTCCATAACGCTGATGGTGACGTGGGGTTTTTGTTCCGGGTGCCCAAGGAAACTGGTCCAACCCAACAGGGTATTCTGCTTAACGCCCAAAACCATTCCGCCGACCTGTTTTTCCGCCAATCCAAGGCGTAAATCCCATGCGAACTGATCGCGCATAATGAAGGCAACAAACATCACTAACGGCGCATAATTGGCCCCGTTGGGCAAAAAAGAGAGAAACTGTTCTCGGCTCAGTTTATTTATGCATAACAAGAACTTCCCACTGCGATCCGCCACACGAGAACCAATCGAAAAATTGACACCCAGCACCGATTTCTCATCATATTTTTTGCCTCGCACTTTCACTTTTGTGCCCAACCGATTCTGCTGTGAAGGCGCGATATCAACCTTGCGCAGTTGCCAACTGTGCAATGTGATATCTGGCAAGTTGAAACAGTGTGAAACCAGGCTGCAAATGACTTCCGGTGCTCTGCCGGGGCTGGCCAACAGCCCGGCATAAGCCAACATCTTGCTGTGGTTAATTTGCAATTTGTTGCGAACCACCTCACAGCCCAACCCCACCAGCGAAAACATCCGCTGCGAAAAAGCATCGCCGCCCCCATTGTCAAAACAGATGTAGTAACGGTATTTGCGCCAAATCTGGTGCAGCAGTGTGAGTAAGCGGTGATTGAATACGTTGAGGAAATCTGTCAGCCGGTTTTCGTTCTGTGCATCTTCCCAGGCTAACGAATCGAGGTAATATCCTGGTAGCGGCGATTGGCTGCCATGCAAACCGAGAAAGGAAACTTCCAGCTCAAACTGGCCACGGGCAGAGGTATCCAGCGCAATTACATCTCGGGTAGGAAATGCCAGGCTAGCCGTTGATTTAAAGCGGATAGCTTCATTCGCAGGCATCGCTGTGCTGGCGGAATTTTGCCACGCTACCGCCAATTGGTTGAGCAGCTCGACCAATTGATAAAAGTTATAACGTGACACATCCAGCACCAGCCCTTCTGGTGCTGCTTCAACAACATCTACATCAATGCATGTTGACCTGTTTGTACCGGCCATTCGTAACATTCCTGATTATCAAGATTGACGACTTTCAAAAGGTGAAACGCATTTACGCTGGCATAGAGTGAAAAGAAATGAGCCAATACCGTACTGAAGAGATAAAGCTCACCTTCAGAGCTAAATGCTCGTTGCTCTAGCCAAAGTGTGGTTTGCAACCCTCTGACGGGTAATCCGCGAAACAGTCTGTCGATAGGTTGCGTTTCAATACGCTGGATAGCATCTAGCCTTTTTTGTGACGCACGGGCTGATTGCCGATTGTGTAGGCTTGGGAAATCATAGGTATGCAGAATTTGTTTTAACGCATCTTTATCGAGTAAAGACATGTAATTTAAAGACATATTGGAAAGTAACGACCAATGTAAACTGCCATCCATCACCGGATACAACGGGACTGAAGGCCGGGTAATATTACGAAAAGTCGCAAACGAAGGGCTTTCTTTCGTCGGCTGATTGATATCGCCGACACGAAGTGACAGTGGCAGTTCACGGTTGGTACATGTCAGGCTAACAGAGACATTCTCTTCGGCCAGAGATAGCTTCGATTCATCACTACGAACAAAAGAAATATAGTGCTCAAATCCCTTACGAAACAATGAGTTTTTCACGCGTAAACGGTAATAAAGTGCGGTGCGCTCTTGCGCATGTTCAATCTGATGATGAAAACTCTCAAAAGAGGTATAAACACGGGCCTGCCCACGCGATCGCCCCTGAGTGGTGCCTTTTTCATTAAGCCAACTATCAACCCGATCGACTGAAAAGATGTCGTAGTTATCCGGATGATGGTAACTGGCGCTGAGTGGATATTCCGTTTGCGTGCCGTCCAGATCAATCGCTTCACTGTCATGCTGGAACAGATTTATGGCTGGAGAGCAATTCAGCCTAAGCGTGGTCGAACGGACTTTCACTTCCGGCGGCAATGGCAGAGAAAAGTACAAATTCAATGTGAATGCGTTGGCATTTAAATGGGGCGGAAAATCGACAAAACCCTCAACATCAAAAAACAGGAAGCCTTCAGGGAAGCAAAAATACTCCTGCAAAATGCGGTAACCCATATAAGCGTTTTTCGGGTACGGCAATAAGGCATCATCACGCTCAAAACCCACCGGTTTAAAGTCGAAATCGGGCATCGGTATGGTTATCCCATTGACAACCAATTCGGCGCGCTCGAAATAGTGATTAATCCAGAAATAGAGTTGTGTACTGGTGTAATCGTCTTCGCCCAAATAAAAACGCAATTTATCCAGACGCAAGTCTTGTAGATTCAATTCCGCTTTCGAGGCGAACTGAATACTTAAAATTCCCTGCTCGTTGCTGCTGTTTGCTGAAATATCCCGAATGGACATTGGGAACAGCCAAACATCACGACACAGCGTAAAAATACACTGTGGCCCTGCCTGGGTATTATTGTTCGTAAATGAACTGTGCCCGCCGTTTTGTACAATAGGCGTACTCATCACCTGACAACCCCGTTTAATCAGGGTTGCCTCAGTAATCACACTCTCATCAGGTGTATATTCTATGATGGTCATGCTAGGGATTGGCCGCAAATAATTAGGCCACAGCATGTTCAATAAACCGTGAGTTAATTCAGGGAACTGATCATCAATCTTCTCTCGCAAGTTACCCGTTAGAAAAGCAAAACCTTCCAGTAAGCGTTCAACATCCGGATCAGAACCTTGCTCAGAGAGAAACATGGCGAGATGAGGCCGTTCAACAGCGGCATCGCGCCCTAATTGCCGGAGGTAATCCAGCTCGTCCCTGAAGTACTTTTCGAACGACATTATGCTTCCTGGTTAAAACAGTAACGACGGTTAGTGTCTAACTGAATATTGAATTCAACGACATCAGCCATGTCGTCAAAATTGACCCGCGCACTAATATGGAAACTCAATAACAGCGGATCGCCGCTATTTATTAAGGATTGAACAGTGACGGCAGAGATTCTTGGCTCGTAATTCTCAATACAATGCTTGATGGCTTGTTCAATACTTTTGCGGAAATCGGACGAAGCGGCCGTAGCATCATTAAGGTCAATAACCCCAAGCTCTACGGCACTCTGGCAAGCACCAGGACGAGAATTAAGGACTTCATTCAAATTCTGTTTGATTGAATGCAATAAATCCTGAACACGGCTACGAGGGGAAGGGCTAAAATCCTTCCCCTGGATGCGGTTAAACAAGCTGGCAGAACTCCCTCTAGACCAATTAAGAAGCGCAGCCATGACCGTTATTCCTTATCCAAACGACCAACCAGTGACAGCTCAAAACTTGCACCCATGTATTTGAAATGCGGGCGTACCTGCATCGCAACCTGGTACCAGCCTGGATCACCTTCAACATCTAACACCTGGATTTGAGCTGAACGCAGCGGGCGGCGGCTACGAACATCGGTCGGTGGATTCTCCTGATCGGCGATGTATTGTTTCAGCCAAATATTGAGTTCACGCTCAAGATCCTGACGCTCTTTCCATGAGCCAATCTGCTCGCGCTGAAGAACTTTGATGTAATGCGCAAGGCGGTTAATGATGAACATATAGGGCAGTTGTGTACCCAACTTGTAGTTGGTTTCTGCCATTTTCCCTTCGCGAGTGTTCGGGAATACCTTCGGTTTTTGTACCGAGTTGGCAGAAAAGAACGCGGCGTTATCGCTACCTTTACGCATGGTCAGGGTGATGAAACCCTCTTCCGCCAGTTCGAATTCACGACGATCGGTGATAAGCACTTCTGTTGGGATCTTCGCCTGGATCTGCCCCATCGCTTCATAGAGATGAACCGGGAGATCATGAACCGCACCACCGCTTTGGGGGCCGATGATATTCGGGCACCAACGGTACTTGGCAAAACTGTCAGTCAAGCTGGATGCGAGCAGAAATGCGGTATTGCCCCACAGGAAATGCTCGTGATCGCGGCTCACATCTTCGTAGTAGTTGAAGTTCTTGATTGGGTTCTCAACGGTGGAGTAAGGCAGCCGTAGCAAGAAGCGAGGTGTCGTCAAACCAAGATAACGTGAGTCTTCAGATTCTCTCAGAGCACGCCATTTAGTATGAGCTGGCCCTTCAAACACAGATTTAAGATCTTTAATGGCGGGTAATTCAGTAAAACTGTTGATACCAAAGAAATCAGGGGCAACGCTGGATAAGAATGGCGCATGAGCCATTGCGCCAACCGCACTCACATATTGCAATAACTTCATGTCAGGCGAGCTGTTATTGAACGCGTAGTTGCCAATAATAGCCGCGGTTGGTTCCCCACCAAATTGGCCGTATCCCGAGGAGTAAACGTGTTTATAGAATCCAGACTGAATAATTTCAGGCGAAAACTCAAAGTCTTCCAGCAACTCTTCTTTCGTTGCGTGCATAATATTGATTTTGATATTTTCACGGAAATCGGTACGATCAACTAGCAATTTCAATGAGCGCCATGATGATTCAATCTCGCGGAACTCACGGGCATGTAGAATTTCGTCCATCTGAGCACTCAACTTTTTGTCGAGTTCAATAATCATTTTGTCGACTAACAGTTTGTTAATCGGCTCAGCGTTAGTTCCAGTATCCAGAATACTGGCAATAAAAGCGGCAACACCTTGTTTAGCAACGTCATAGCCGTCATTTCCCGGAGTCATACGCGTTTGAGACATAATTTCGTCAAGCAAGAATGTTGCGCTGGCAGGTTCCGTGGCTAAAACAGTATTTTCTTCGTGTAACGACATACGTAAAACTCCCTCTTACCCGCTCTAATTACTTTTGATTAAGAATGTCCAGCTCTTTTAGCAACTGCTCACGCTTCTCTTGATTGCCAAGCAAATCCTGTAGACGAGAGCGGAAAGCGGGGATATTCCCCAGTGGCCCTTTCAATGCCACCAGCGCTTCCCGCAATTCCAGAATTTTTCTAAGTTCTGGAACTTCTTTTGCCACATTGTCAGGTGAGAAATCATTCAATGAATTGATGGATAATGCGACCGACATATCGTCTTCACCTTCCAGACGATTAGGAACATTGAAAGTCAAATTGATATTCGCCTCGTTCATTACTGAGTTAAAGTTATTTTTATTTACTGAAATAACTTGTCGCTCTTCAATCGAGGTATCTTCACGAGTGCCTTTAATATCACCAATAACCAGCAGATTAAGCGGCAATTCAACTTCTGCAACCTGATCGCCAGTATTAGGGACATACTTGATATTAATCCTTTCCTTCGGCGCAACACTGCTTTGATTATTCTTACTCATAATTCGTCCTTTTAGTTACTATAAGTGATGCTGGCCAACGCCCTTATTTTGGACATCACAAACACTCACCGTAAATGAAATTTAGATATCATCGGTGTCAGTAGACTTAGCGCTGCCGTCTATTTTTGGTAGGGTTAAATTAGTACGCTTACTGCAAATTTCAGCCCCTAATAAATGGTAACAATAAGTATCTTAAAGTTAAAAAATGAGTCATTCAAAAAGACACTCACCTCTCTTAAAATACGAAAAATCTTACAAGCAAGTAGGAATTATCGATTATTACCCTAATTTCAATAAATATATCGTCCACTATCTTCATGGCAAAATCCATAAATTTTTCTGTATAGTTTGATGTCGACCCAATTCCTGTGATGGTGTTACCATTTTGTATATGATCAAAGAAAATAATTTTGTTAAAAATAACTATCAAATACAAAACAATGTGTTATGAAAAAAATCAGCAACTAACCCCCCTGTCACTGTTAAATAAATTCGTCATAACAAAACATCATAACAATACAAAACACTAATTATGCAAATATTATAATTTTTTCTTCTACTTTAGTAGGAGAATAAAAATCACATATCGAAGATAACTTGGAACCGCTCAGAGACCTGCTTATAGTAATGCTGGAAAGTGAAGTAATGGAGCGAGTTGCCTTCTGGGTTTATTAATATTGACCGCCGAAGTAACTCGCGTTTGAGCAATATGAAGCAAACTATCAAGGATAATTAAGATGCCAACTCCGGCTTATATCTCAATCACAGGTAAAACTCAGGGCAATATTACTGCTGGTGCTTTCACTGCCGAATCGGTAGGAAATATCTTCGTTCAAGGTCATGAAGACCAAATGCTAGTTCAAGAGTTTGAGCATATCGTTACTGTGCCAACTGATCCTCAATCTGGGCAGCCTTCAGGTCAACGTGCGCATAAACCATTACGTTTCACCGTTGCTTATAATAAAGCCGTTCCGTTGCTTTATAACGCCCTGGCATCTGGAGAAATGTTGCCAGAAGTTGAATTAAAATGGTATCGCACCTCAATTGAAGGTAAGCAAGAACACTTCTTCACAACTAAATTAGAAGATGCCACCATTATCGATATCGACTGCAAAATGCCTCATTGTCAGGATTCAACAAAAGCTGAGTTTACACAATTAGTTCGTGTCTCTTTGGCATACCGTAAGATCAACTGGGAGCACACAACTGCCGGTACTTCTGGTGCCGATGATTGGCGTGCACCGATCGAAGCGTAAGCATATTTTATACCAGCGGCCAACTCTTAGTTGTGGCTGCTGGTATAGCGATAGCACCATCCAGACGAGCGAAGGCCGCATCCTTGCAGCCTGCGTCTTACGCCAACCCTAGCAGGGTATTTAGTTGTGTAATCTTCTGTTGCCACTGGCGCTGCAACTCTGGTTTCTGATGCCTGGGTTTACGCGCCAGATCGCCTTCCAGCTTGCTTTCCAACGCCAATAGAGTCGCCAACAGACGTTCCTCTTCGCTTTCTACGAGCGTTATCGGTGCTGCTCTCAATACTGCACTTGGGGGCGTTTCGGGTGCTGACTTATCCGCCAAAATAGCGTAAATCGGCGTCAGGTCATGCCACTCCTCCAGCCGTTGTTGATTGATTAACCAAAAACGATTACAACTTTGTTCAATCAAGATGCGGTCGTGGGAAACCAATAACACCGCGCCACTGAATGTCTTCAGCGTGTCAGCTAACTCTTCTTTGCCTTCCATATCAAGGTGATTGGTAGGTTCATCAAGCAACAATAACGAGTAGTTAGCCAGCGTCAAACCAATAAACAGTAATCGAGAACGCTCACCACCACTCAGAGTATGAACCTGCTGTTGATGACGCAAATAAGGGAATCCGGCCCCAATTAACGCTATTTTCCGCAGGCCTTCAGTGAGCGGCGCAAACGGAACCAACGCCTCGGCTAATGTGTCCTCATCACGCAGTTGTTGCAGGCTCTGATCGTAGTAGCCCACCCGCACTTTCGGATGGAACACCACGCTCGCTTCAGGCTGGTTGAACGCCCGCCATAAGCAGTGCAGCAATGAGGATTTACCGCAGCCATTACGCCCAACCAATGCAATTCGATCGCCGCTTTTCACTCGCAGCTGATCCAACTCAAATAGCACCGGTGCCTGCGGCGCAGGCCGCACTCGCAACGCTGACAATGCCAGCACGCGATCAGCTGCTAAAACCTCGCCGTTTAGACGTAACCGCCACTGGTTGCCCGCCGTGAGCTGAGTTTGCTCATCCTTAAGTCGATCGACCTGTTTCTCCATTTGTTTAGCCTTACGCGCTAACTTCTCGTTGTCATACACACTGCCCCAGATAGCCAGCCGTTTGGCACTCTTTGCTACCCGATCAATTTCCTTTTGTTCGGCCTGATGGCGATGATTATCAGCGATATCTTTCTCCGCCAATGCTTGCCGCGCCAGGGTGCAGGGCATACGGATGAACTGGAGACTTTTGTCACGCAAGACCCAGGTACAGTTGGTCACATGGTCCAGTAAGCTGCTGTCATGTGAAACCAGCACAAAGCTGCCCGCCCACTCCAGCAGAAACTGCTCCAGCCAAAGCAACGTAGGTAAATCTAAATGGTTGCTGGGTTCATCCAGCAGCAGTAAATCAGGTTGGCGAATCAGCGCCCGGGCCAATAGCAGCCGGGTGTGCTGCCCTCCGCTCAAAGTACCGGCGGTTAACTCCCAAGCCGATTCATCAAAGCCCAGACTAACGAGCAAGACCTCAGCTTGCCAGCATTCGGGGGGATACAGGCTGTTTGGCAAATGATGAAATACCGCATCCAACAGGGTGCAACCCGCCAGTGCCGCGGGCAGATGTTGCTCAACCCGTGCCATCAGACATTGATTGGCGGTAGTGATAGTGCCTGAGGTGGCATACAAATCGCCGCTGAGGATTTTTAGCAGTGTGCTTTTGCCACTGCCGTTATGACCCATCAGGCCAATGCGGTCACCTTTTTTCAGGCCGAAAGAGAGGTCAGCCAGCAACGGGCCGAAAGTATTGTCGTAACAGACAGATTGTGCAGAAAGTAATGTGGTCATGGCTTACTCAAGTTTTACAGGCATAGAAATGCCGATCGTCAAAAAGACTGACGATAACCAGTAAGCTGGAGGGAAGTTCTCGGATTGTTAGTTAGCTTCGCTCAAGCAGGTTATCGCAGCACGATACCGGTAATGCTTGAGCAATCACGATCACTAAAGACGAGTGAATAAAGAAATAATTCACGAGTCAACATAGGAGCCTCCTTAAATAGTGTTGGTTAATGACTGAACAGATCATATTGGGGTTTCTGCTATTGTGCCAGTTTCAGCGTTTGACTAAATCGTCAGACGTATCACGATACTATTTACTTAACCTTTTTTGCAGAAAAGCGACTAATAACGCTACTGACCATCCTGAAAGCAACGTGCCAATTAACCCCTCAAAAGCCCCCACAAGCCTAAGTTGCGGCGGCAATAACAGATCGCCATAGCCGATAGTGGTATAGCTTGAAAGTGAGAAATACAGTGCATCTTCGTAAGAAGTAAATGCTTCGCGATAGACATAAAATAACGAGAAAAGCACCGTTTCCGCAAAATGCATTAGCAACAACACGCAAAATAATCTGGCTGGAACCGCCACTCCCGAATGAGACGCGTGGATATAAACGCGCCAAATTCTGGCACTTCCGACTGAGTGAAGAGCAACACAGAGGGAAGCTAATAACAAAGAATAAAAGATATCCTGTATAATCATATCGTTAACCTTAGTTGCTTTCTGCACCACGGTACAAACTGGCCGTCAGTGCTTTTCTTTAAATTTATTTTTTATATCAATCAGAATATCCCATTTATCTCTCCGTTGTTGGCATTCGCACACCCCGTATAAATCATCAACAGAATTGTGATAGTTTTGTGAACAATCTCTAAAGATAAAATAATTAAATTGACCTATCTACGCGGGTAGATACACTAAAAGAAAGGACCAACATTAACCTTTGCTAATGTTTACGCCTCCAACACCTCTTCACCGGTTGCTCCGGTTGTTGAGTGAGAGAGTAATAAACACACTGAGGTTAATGCGTGAACATGATGCTTCAACACCAGGGGAAACTTTTAAATGACGTCACTGAATAGCGCTGAAACAGACAATGCTCCATCAGAGAGCATGGCTGCCGAAGAGCGTCTGGCTACGCCCGAAGGTCGTAAAGATTTTTGGCGCGCAACCTTTTCTTGTTGGCTGGGTACCGCTATGGAATATGCAGATTTTGCACTCTATGGTTTAGCCGCTGGCATTATATTTGGTGATGTATTCTTCCCTGAAGCAACACCTGCGATCGCCTTGTTATCCAGCTTTGCGACCTATTCTGTCGGTTTTATTGCTCGCCCCATTGGTGCGCTATTTTTTGGCAGACTAGGTGACCGCAAGGGCCGGAAAGTTGTCATGATAACCACCATCACCCTGATGGGGGCATCAACAACCCTGATTGGCCTGATCCCAAGTTACGCCTCCATTGGCTTGTGGGCTCCCGCCTGTCTGGCATTTTTACGCTTTATGCAAGGATTGGGCGCTGGCGCTGAACTCTCCGGCGGTGCGGTGATGCTGGGCGAGTATGCTCCGGCTAAAAAGCGCGGTCTGGTTTCATCAATCATCGCCTTAGGCTCTAACAGCGGTACACTACTGGCAGCGCTAGTCTGGCTGCTGGTATTGCAGATGGACAAACAGAGCCTGCTTGACTGGGGCTGGCGTATTCCGTTCCTTTCCAGCATTTTAATCGCCGGTGCTGCACTGTTTATTCGCCGTCATATGCGTGAAAGCCCGGTATTTGAGCGGCAAAAACGGGTACTGGAACAGCAGCGTCAACACGCTTTGGCGCTGGGTCGTGAACACGTAGCCGAAGTGGATAACCGCACCTTCTGGCAACGCAGTAAGTCATTCTGGATCATGGTTGGCCTGCGTATCGGCGAAAATGGCCCCTCTTATTTGGCACAAGGCTTTATGATTGGTTACGTCGCCAAAGTGCTGATGGTAGATAAGTCAGTGCCTACAATGGCTGTATTCATTGCCTCCTGCCTTGGCTTCTTGATTATTCCATTATCCGGTTATCTATCTGACCGCTTTGGTCGCCGTATCACTTATCGCTGGTTCTGCCTGCTGTTGATTATCTATGCCTTCCCGGCCTTTATGTTACTGGAGACCCGCGAGCCAATTATTGTGATGGGGACTATCATTATTGGTATGGGTCTGGCATCACTGGGCATCTTCGGGGTACAGGCAGCCTGGGGGGTCGAACTGTTTGGTGTGACTAACCGTTATACCAAGATGGCCGTGGCAAAAGAGCTAGGCTCAATACTGTCCGGAGGCACTGCACCGCTGATGGCATCGGCCATGTTGACCTTCACCGGCCACTGGTGGCCTATCGCACTGTATTTTGCAGGGATGGCAGCGATTGGGTTTGTTACGACCTTCTTCGCGCCAGAGACGCGTGGGCGTGACCTGAACTTACCGGAAGATGCGATTTAGTACCGAAAGCGCCGGTTGATACTCTACATAAATCAAGTTGCAGTAAGTCAGAAACAAACCGGTCAATGGCCGGTTTGAGCAGTATTTATGTCGCATCATCGGGTGATAAAACGGCTTAGCAGCGAGGGCGGTGTAGCCAACGCTCCGCCAGCTTGAAGTATAATAAGTCTTGTAAAGTGAATGCCTGTTATTCTCAGTAAAGTGAGATCTTACTGGAAATTTCCCTATGTATAGCCTCTATTTCAGGCATCTGAGGTCACCTTGTTAAAAAAGCAGCCCTATCGTATTACGCGCTCTGATGTTGCACGAGAAGCTGGCACCTCTGTGGCAGTAGTGAGTTATGTCATCAATAATGGGCCGCGCCCGGTAGCCCAGGCAACCAAACAACGTGTACTGGATGCCATCAAAAAAATCGGTTATCGCCCTAATGGGATAGCCAGAGCGTTAGCATCTGGCACCACCCAAACCTATGGACTGGTAGTGCCAGACATCTCAAACCCATTCATTTCTTCAATGGCTCATGCCCTGCAACGTGAAGCCTTTAGCCGTGGGCAAGTGCTGTTGTTAGGTGATGCGGGTGACTCTCGTCAGCGTGAACTCGAACTCATCAACAATTTGCTGCATCGCCAGGTGGATGGCTTGCTGTACACCAGTGTCGACCGACACCCTTATATTGAACTCATTCAGGCTTCTGGCACCCCGTTTGTGATGCTGGATAGAGTCGATCCTGCGTTAAAAATCAATACCATCCGTGTTGATGAGCGTGCCGCCGCTTTCCAGGCAACCCAACACTTGATTGAACACGGGTATCGCGATATCGCCATTATTTGCGGTCCGCTGGATATGCTTAATACTCAGGATAGGGTCAATGGTTGGCGCGATGCCTTGCAACAGGCAGATTTAGCCATACATAACGAGTGGATATTCTCCACCTCCTATACTCGCCCCGGTGGCTATCTGGCCGCGCAGCAGATGCTCAAAGGGCCATTGCCACAAGCCCTGTTTGCAACCAATGAATTACAGGCGTTTGGCTGTCTGCGGGCGATGGCAGAACACCATCTGAGCGCACCGCAAGATCTGGCGTTAGTGTGTTTTAACGGCACCATTGAATCTGAATATAACGTGCCCTCCCTGACAACAGTACGACAACCGGTAGATGCAATGGCGAAAATCGCTATCGACATGCTAAAAAACGGGGATGGTACGCCGACAATTCGCGAATTCGATTTTTCGCTGCAAATCGGTGAATCCTGCGGCTGTTGCAGCAGTAAAAAGATTAACTTCCCAATATAAAAAGATAAAAATATGCGTTTGATTATTGATTGTGACCCAGGAAATGGCGTGCCCGGCGCCAATATAGATGATGGCCTAGCATTGGCGCTTGCCATTGCAGCCCCGGAAATAGAGTTGGAATTGATCACTATCGTGGCGGGTAATACGCCCAGCGAGGTGGGATATTCTGTTGCCCATGATCTGGTGACCCGCCTAAGGCTGGACATCCCCATTCGACGCGGGGCCTCACGGGCGCTGGTCGAGCCTGCTGCGCCGTGGCGCGATAAACTGGATAACGGAGCCGCAAGGCTTGGGCTATCTGCACTTTGGCAACACGTCCCGACACCGCAAGTTATCAACACCAGCGCACCGTTGGCAGCTCATGCTATTGGTGAGTTAATCTGCAACAACCCCGGTGAAATCACCTTAGTTGCCATCGGCCCGTTAACCAATATCGCCCATGCAATGCAACTTTATCCGCAATTGGCATCATCGGTAGCCGAAATTGCCATCATGGGCGGCGTATTTAATGTCGATGGCTATCTTAAAGACACTAATTTTGGGATCGATCCCGAAGCGGCACATGTGGTTCTAACCAGCGGAGCCAATATCACGCTGGCCCCTTTAGATGTCACCACTCAGACACAACTGCTCCATCAAGATTTGGAGCGCATTGCCCAAATTGACTCCCCTCTTAGCCGCTATTTAGTGGAAACAATCCGCCCGTGGATTGATTATTCGATACAAACCCGCAACCTGCCTGGCTGCTGGGTTCATGATGCCTTGGTGGTCGCTTGGTTGATCGATAAGAGTATAGTGACCATCACCCAGGACTATGTTGATGTCGTACTGGAAGGCGCACTAACTCGCGGTAGCACCTGGCGTTTCAGCCCAGAAAAGCTCCGTTTGGACGTGGGTATTCCGCCGCCGCAGGGAAAACCGGTCACCATACTGCAAACTGTTGATAATAAAAAACTCCTGGATATCCTTTATCACTCCCTGAGTTGTTATCATTAGTCTGGCTGAACACCTGTTAGGCAGGCATCAGCTATCATATCTATCCATCATGGGGCTTTTTTGCTGTCGGGTAGCCCCAGCTTAAATAGGATCTGACTGACATCAGTGTAAGGCCGCAAGCCTCACCACAACTGAGATTAACTATGCTGACACTGCTCCATCTGCTCTCTTCCGTCGCCCTGCTGGTCTGGGGGACACATATAGTTCGCACCGGTATTATGCGCGTCTATGGTGCTGACCTGCGCCGAGTGTTAAGCGCCAGTATCCAGAAAAAACCGACGGCATTTGTTGCCGGGATTGGCGTGACTGCTCTGGTACAGAGCAGTAATGCGACTGCATTGCTGGTTATCTCTTTTGTATCACAAGGGCTGATTTCATTATCACCGGCATTGGTGATTATGTTAGGAGCTGATGTCGGAACCGCACTGATGGCGCGAGTACTGACCTTTGACCTCTCCTGGCTATCGCCACTGTTAATTTTAAGCGGGGTGATTGTCTTCCTCGGTCAGCGCAAAACGCGAGTCGGCCAAATGGGTCGAGTGGGAATTGGCCTTGGGTTGATTATTTTAGCGCTGCAATTAATCGTCACCTCCGCTGGGCCTATCACGCAGGCGACTGCGGTACAGGCCATTTTCTCCTCGCTGACCGGCGATACCATTCTGGCGCTATTGATTGGGGCGCTGTTTGCCATGATCAGCTATTCCAGTCTGGCGGCGGTATTGCTGACCGCAACTCTGGCGGCAACCGGCTTGGTTCCGCTGAACATCGCGCTGTGCATTGTCATTGGCTCGAACCTTGGCAGCGGCATGTTGGCGTTAATCAGTAGCCGTGGGCAGAACGCCATCTCGCGTCAGGTGGTATTGGGCAGTCTGCTGTTTAAAGTGATTGGCTGTGTTTTAGTCGTGCCGTGGATCAATCCACTGGCACAATGGCTGGCTGGCCATAAATTACCGGCCGCCGAAGTGGTTATCTACTTCCACGTCTTCTATAACCTGCTGCGCTGCCTGCTGATGCTGCCGTTTGTTGAAGCAATGGCGCGTGTCTGTACCCGATTAGTCAAAGATGCCCCAAACGGCCTACAGCCTCCAGCCCCTCGTTATCTTGATATTACCGCCATCGATACCCCATCACTGGCCCTCGCCAACGCGGTGCGCGAAACCCTACGGATGGGGGATGTGCTGGAACAAATGCTACTGCGTTTTAAAGAAGTGCTGGAGGGGAATAAACAACAAAAACATGAAGTAAGCTTGCTGGAAGATGAAGTCGACATGCTGTATAGCGCGATAAAATTGTATCTGGCGCAAATTCAACAAGATGAGTTAGGTGAAATAGATTCTCGCCGCTGGGCAGAAATCATTGATACGGCGATGAACCTTCAGCAAGCAGGGGATATTATTGGCCGGATGACCGCAGATGTGGCCGCAAAATCGCTCAATGCACGTAAGCCTTTTTCCGCTGAAGGGTTTGAAGAGCTGAACACCCTACATACCCGGTTGATTGCAAATTTGGATCTGGGGATGTCAGTATTTCTATCGAGCGATATCAATAACGCCAAGCGTCTGCGCCGTGCCAAGCACCGTTTCCGCTTGCTCAATCGCCGTTATTCTCACACCCATGTTGAACGTTTACACCAACAAAATGTGCAAAGTATTGAAACCAGTAGTCTGCATATGGGGCTGTTAGGGGATATGAAGCGCCTGAATTCACTGTTCTGTTCAACAGCCTATCATGTCTTGGAAGTGCAGGAAGACGCGCTGGATTAAGGCAATACGAGCAGCGTTTAGAAAGGTAATAACAACCTCCCCTTATTGACGCTTTCACCGCAGCTTATTTCTGTCGCAGGCAGCAGATAGTCCGAAAGCAAAAACAATCCATCATCAAACCATAAAAAAACGGCGCATACCTTACGATATGCGCCGCGATGATTCACAGCTTACCCATCTCAGTTAGAAATTATATTTAATCCCTAACATTACGCTGGTTTCGCTGTAGCCGTTATTACCCACTTGCTGGCCGACATTGCCCCACAAGTTCAGCTTGTTATTCATCTGACCTTCAACACCCAGTTTGACTTCAGCCACATTTGCCGCACCCGCTTGCTTCACGGTCATGCCGTCTAATGTAGTGCCGAAATCTTTGGTATTGTGAATCCAGTTAGTCTCAACAAAAGGCTTAAATACTGGCCCTTTGGCTTTATCAGCACCCAGTTGCGGGCTGATAAATGCCTTCACACCCAAACGGGTCTGGATGTTGTTATTACCGTCACCGGTGACAACCGTACCATTAGTTTCGGTATGGGAGTCAGCCTTCACGCCCATCCAGGTTATTTGTGCTTTTGGCTGAATGAAGTAACTGCTGTTAGCATTTTCACCTACTTTAAAGGCATAGCCGCTCTCAACTGAAGCAGTAAACCCTTTTGAATCGTATTTTTCAGCCGCTAAATCCTGCCCATTAACCTGATTGTTAAACCAGCTGTATTGCAGCCACGAATCAACGTAAGCACCGGCCTTATCCTCACCATCAGCAAACCATGTGCCATACATACCCACACTGTAACCGTTGACTGAACCGGTAGAACGATAACCCGTACCTTGTGCAACGGTAGAGCTGCTGCTGTTGGCATAACCGGCCATCATACCGACACGCCACAAGTCCTGCGAGTTACGGCTCCATTGCGCCACATCACCGCCCAGTTGCACGACATAACGGTTATCCTGAGTTTTTAACTCGCCGCTATTGTCACGAGAACGGTTATGGCTGCCTTCATTACGCAACCACAAGCTGGTGGTTTTTTGTTCGCCGGTAAAGACATCGGTATACAGTGTCTCACCTGCGCGATCAGCCAGGCTGGTGACAAACATGTTGTTCGCTGCGGCCAGGTTCGCGGTATAACTTGCCGGTTCTGGGCGACGATCATCGGCTTGAGTACGCAGATACCAATCACCATCAGTTGGCGAGCTTACGCCCCCCTGATACAGGAAGTACTCATAAGCACCGGCCACCGCACGCCCATTCAGGGTAAACTCACCGGCTGAATTACCACCGACATTGATGATTTTAATGCCTTCAGACGTCCGCGCACCATTGCCACCGATGTTGTTCACCGTGACATAACTCTGCCCTGCGGTGTCACCTGTAATCAACAGTCGATCCGTTACGGATGAATCTCCAGCCAGAATGGTATTGAAGACCACCGTCCCATTCACACCTGTATAATTACCATCAATGGTAAAGGTGCCAAAGTCACCACCGGTTAATGCATTAGGCATAATCAGATTGCCACGGTTTTCCACATTCCCCGTGACCTGACCATATCCGCCCAAGGAGCCAGTTGCTGTAACCAACACATTACTGGCCAGATTAACGACATTCGAAGCCACAGTCATAACCAGTGAACCGGTTGATGGCACTTCATCCAATAACAGTGTCGATGTTACCGCCGAACTGCCTAACTGCAACAGACCCTGTTCAATCGTCGTCAGGCCAGCGCTGACAGTGCTACCTTCAACAATAACTGTACCACTGCCACGTTTAACCAGCGTACCGCTGCCACTAATGGTATTGGTTAAGCTCCACTGTGATGCTGTATCCAGCACTAATTCACCGCTGTTTACAACGCTGCTAGCGCCCAGGTTCTGGGCATTATTGGCAGTCAGTACAGTCCCGGCATCCGTGCTGAATGAACCAGAATAGCCGCTGTTGTTACCCGTCAACTGGATATTACTGTTGTTGGTCAACAATACATTACCGCTGCTACCCGTCAGTACATTCGACAATATCCCAGCGCTGCTATCCAAATTCAGAAGGCCGTTATTATTAATATTCCCACTGCCCAACCCCTGAACCTGATACAGATGAGCCGTCGCGCCACTGGCAATATCAGTGCTGCCAGTAAAGCCGCTATTCCCCTGAGTAACGCTCAGTGTTCCTGCGGTCAGGGCAAGCTCGCCGTTACCGGCCAGTGCGCCATCAACCTGGCCGCCACCGGTGACCGACAATTTGCCGCCGTTGAAATTCAGTGTACTGCCGGTTTCCGTGGCGAGTTCACCCACAGTCTGCTGAGTTCCGTTAAGATCCACATTGGTCAGGTTACTCATCGCCAGCAGAGAGGTTTGCCCCAATGCAGAGTCAGCATCCAGACGTAAATTACCTGAACGAACCCATGTCGCGCCGGTATAGCTGTTGGTTGAGTTCGATAATGATGCAGTACTGCCATCATTAGCAGAAACAAAGGCCAGATCGCCACTACCAGTCACTTGAGCGGCGAGATCATTTGACTGCTTGCCGTTATTCGCCAATATCGCCGTCAGGATCAGGGCGTCATTACCGCTGCTTAACAGTTCCAGCGCTTTCAGCCCATAATTGACATACAAACCGTCATAGTTGTTGCCAGTTGTCATGCCGTAATTAAACGAACCGAGCGCAGCCGGGGTGCTACCGCCAGTGTTATAAATATTCTGATAGAAAATAGAGCTTATTGGACCGCCGTTCTCATCGGTTAAGGTCAATTCGTGTCCAGTACCGGTAGCCGTACCGGTGGCCAGCGTCACAATGATCTCACCTTCATCCAATTCCATTACCGACAAACCCGCCAGGCTTGGCGTCACATTCGCAGGTAAATTAACCCGAACAGTACCCCCACCGGTTGTATTGATGTTATTCGCCGCGATAGTCCCTTCGGAGCTGATGACACCTGAATTATCAACCAGATTGTTAAACAGAATAGTACCGCCGTTCATCGATAGTGCGCCGATATTCTGCACACCATCAGCCACCGAAGCAAAGCTACCGTTGGATAACTTCAGGGTGGAATTCGTCAACGCAGAAGTATTCAAACCATCGAGATTAAAGGTGGTGTTTTG
>NZ_ACCB01000039.1 GCF_000173735.1 Yersinia aldovae ATCC 35236
GGACGAAGGGGAAATTTGTTGATTGACTCATTTCTCGGTGGGCTGGACAATCCCTCGCGCCTGAGCTTTGGGTTTTAACCAACGGACAAATTTATGGAAGCCTATTTATTACATTTACTGACACAATCACTGGCTTTCACGCTATTTGTCGTCATGTTTGTGACTTTTCTCGAATCTTTAGCATTGGTGGGAATGTTACTGCCCGGCACCGTGATGATGACCAGTGTGGGGGCGTTGATCGGCAGTGGCGAAGTGGGGTTCTATTCTGCCTGGGCTGCTGCTACAGTGGGTTGCCTGCTGGGGGACTGGATCTCGTATTTCATTGGCCGCCACTTCAAAGAGCCGTTGCACCGTTGGTCTTTTTTGAAAAAGCATAAATCAATGCTGGATAAAACCGAACATGCGCTGCACAACCACAGTATGGCTACCGTGCTACTAGGGCGTTTTATTGGCCCGGCGCGGCCAATCGTGCCGATGGTGGCGGGGATGCTGAACCTGCCGCCAGCAAAATTCGCCTTGCCTAATGTGATTGGTTGTCTAACGTGGCCTCCGCTCTATTTTTTCCCCGGTATACTGGCCGGGGTTGCTATTGATATTCCGCCGAGTGCCAACAGCTATATGTTTAAGTGGTTGCTATTCGCGGTAGTGATGCTTATTTGGTTGGCGCTGTGGCTGTCATGGCGCTGGTGGCGTTTTGGTAAGCGCAGCCCAGACCGTTTGAGCAAATGGCTGCCATTAGCCCACCTGCGCTGGGTGGCGGTGTTGTCGATTATGGTGGCGATTGCCAGCTTTACCTGGTTGCATATGCAGCCCATCATGCCGGTTTATCGCCATCTGTTATGGAAGGTGCTGGCCGGTCAGTGAGTTTGGTTATACGAGTGATAGTTGCCTAACTACGGCTGGGTAGCAATGCCCAGCACACTGGCTTCGGGAGCCGAACCGCTAACCAGTGCCTGAGTGGGGCCGTCGTAGTAAATACGCCCATCGACAACCAATAACGTGCGATCAGCGATACGGGCGGCATCATCCAGATTGTGCGACACCATCAACAGCGTCAGTTGGCGATGGTCACACACCTGAGCGACCAATTGCAGCATTTCATTGCGCAGTGCCGGATCGAGCGCAGAAAACGGCTCATCCAGTAGCAAGATAGGCTGGCTGCGCACCAGGCAGCGTGCCAATGCCGCTCGCTGGCGTTGACCGCCGGAAAGCTGCGCCGGTAACCGCTCAAGGCAATCTTCCAATCCCACCTGTTGGGCAATCTGGCGTAATAGCAATTTTTGCTCATGGCTGAGTTTCAGCCCCGGATGCAAGCCCAGCCCGATATTCTGTTCGACGGTCAAATGTGAGAACAGGTTGTTCTCCTGAAACAGCATCGATACTGGCCGTTCGGCGGGGGGAGTTGCGGTGTGATCCTGACAATTCAGTAATATACGGCCACTGGCAGGGGGGAGAAACCCCGCAATCAGGCTCAACAGCGTGCTTTTGCCCGCGCCACTTGGCCCAAGAATGGCGACTCGTTCACCGGCTTGAAGACGTAAATCAAAACGCATCGGCAAGTGGTCGTACACATAGGTGATTTTCTCAAGCTTTAGCATGGCGGCTCGGCAGTTTTTCAATAAGAGTAAACAGCAGGAAACACAGTAATAGCAGCAACAGAGCAGTCACTGCGCCATCATTGCTGCGATAAGACCCTATCTGCTGATAAAGATAAAATGGCAAGGTACGGAAGTGTTCGTTACCAAACAATGCCACTACGCCAAAATCACCAATCGATAACACGCTGGCAAAGGCCAATGCTTGCGCCAACGGGCGTTTTAGCGCGCGTAATTCAATATAGCGCACGCGGTGCCAGCCACTGATATCCAGTGATAAACACAGTGGTGTGTAACGCTCGGCCAGATCGCGCATCGGGTTTTCCAACACTTTTAGCGCGTAAGGCACGGCCATTAGGGCGTTGGTTAGGATAACCAGCCCGTAAGGGGATTGTGGCAAACCTACGGTATCATTCAGCACCAGGAAAAGCCGGTTGCCAGCACAATGCCTGGCATCGCCAGAATCACCATACCACTGGCTTCCAACGCCTGCCCATAAGCTGCTTGTTGGCGTAATTTCAGCTCACGACTGCTCCACAGCAGCATCATGGTTAAGGTGACACACAGTAATCCTGCACCGATGGCGATGATTAATGAGGTAAAGAAAGCCTGCCACAGCGCGGGTTGCTGTAACACAGTGAGCATCGCCTGATTACTGCCGTCAATGATAACCGCCAACAGCGGTGGCACCATCAATAGCAATGCCGCGCCAATTAACACGGTATCGCTAATGCGTGACCACCGCGTGTCTTGCAGATTGCGCCATAGCTGGCCGTGAGTATTCCCTACCGCCAGCACCGAATTTAGCCGTTGGCTCAATACCACCAAGCCAAGGCAACAGCCCAGTTGAATCAGTGCTAATAACGCCGCGCGGCCCAAGTCATAGTCATAACTGAGCGCCTGATAGATAGCCAGTTCGATGGTGGTGGCTTGCGGCCCGCCACCCAGTGAGAGCACTGTGGCAAAGCTGGCAAAACAGAGCATAAAAATCAGCGCAGCAGTGGGTAGGATTTGGCGGCGCAGATAAGGCCACTCAACCCAGCGAAAGCGCTGCCAACCATTCATACCCAGTTGTGCGGTCAACTGGCGTTGCTCAACGGCGATGCTTTCCAGTGATTGCAACAGCAAGCGTGTTGCCAGTGGCATATTAAAGAAGATATGCGCCAGCAAAATGCCCTGTAAGCCATAAGGTGAGAAGCGATAATCTACTCCAAACCAACCAAAAAGCTGTGCCAGCCAGCCCTGACGACCATAGACTGTCAGGATGCCAAATAGCGCGACCAGTACCGGTAACACCAGTGTCATGGCACATAAGCGCAGCATCAATTGGCGGCCAGGGAAGCGGCGGCGGTACACGGCTCGTGCTAAGAAAATGGCAGGGATTACCGACAATATGGCGGATAAGAACGCTTGCCAGAAGGTGAAGCGAATCACATGCCACAGGTAGCTGTCATGCCAAATGCTCTGCCAATCTGCGGCAGGCGCGTAACGCCAGACCGCGCTGAATGCCAGTAGTGCAACACCGACGATTAGCCCTGCGGCCAGCAGGCCCGGCCACAACCAGGGCGCGATTAGCGGCTGACGGCGGATTGCCATGCTTGAATCCATTTAGTGCGATTATCAGCCACGTCTTTAGCATCAAACTGCAATGCTTTTTGTGGCACGGTGAGGGTGTCAAACCCAGCCGGCAACTCCATTTTAATCACCGGATACATCCAATTACCGGTAGGAATATGGTCCTGGAATGCTGGCGTCACAATAAATTGCATAAAGCGCTGTGCCAGTTTCGGTTGTTTGCTGGCAGCAACCTGGCCTGCTACTTCAACTTGCAGGTAGTGGCCTTCACTGAAATCAGCGGCGGCATAGTGACTTTTTTTCTCTTCAATCAGATGGTAAGCCGGAGAGGTAGTGTAACTCAGCACCAGATCCCCTTCACCTTTTAGGAACAGGCCATAAGCTTCGCTCCAACCTTTGGTGACGGTGACCGTTTTCTGCGCCAATTGTTGCCATGCTTGCGGGGCTTTATCGCCATACACTTTCTGCATCCACAACATTAAACCAAGCCCCGGTGTGCTGGTGCGCGGGTCTTGATAAATCACTCTCCACGGCTCTTTGCTACTGACCAGTTCTTGCAGACTTTTCGGTGGGTTTTTCAGTTTGTTTTTGTCATACACAAAGGCGAAATAGCCATAATCGTAAGGGACAAACGTTTTGTTGTGCCACTTTTCCGGCAGGGTCAGATGGCTGGTATCTACCTGACTTGGCGCGAATAACCCAGTTTGCTCTGCTGCCTGCACCAGATTGTTATCCAGCCCTAAAATTACATCGGCCTGACTGTTTTTCCCTTCCATTCGCAGCCGATTGAGCAGTGATACGCCATCTTCCAACGCCACAAATTTCAACTGACAATCGCATTCCGCTTCAAACGCTTTTTTGATGGCAGGCCCTGGCCCCCAGTCGGCAGCAAAAGAGTCATAAGTGTAAACCGTCAGCGTCGGTTTATCGGCGGCCACCGCAGCGGCAGAGATCAAAAACAAGCAGGGAATAATGCGTTTAAACACTTTGCACTCCTTAACAATAAAGGTGGCAAAGGTATCTGAGGCGATAAATAACAGCGCTATCATGAGAATACGGCGTTATCTTTCTCAAATCCCTCCGCCGGTGTTAACCGGATCAGGTTCGACGGGTTTGCTCTCAGCGAAAAAACTTACTGCGATTAGGTTTATTTAGGATTGGGCAGTACTCGAAATCTTTACGTACCAGGTGTACGCTCCGGTTTCTGCGTGCTGTCTGCCTCCAATTGAACCGACTTCGCGGCGTTTTGTTTCATTGTTAATGGAATGAGCCAGCATGAATTCTGGATATGACCACAACCGTTTTTCCGCACCCCGTTGAGACGCCGCCATTGTAGAGATTAATTCGAGCAGGTGAAAGGGCATTGTTGGTCGGTAAGATGTTTGTGAGTGAGGAAATGCAGTAAATAACACTGCAATTTTAAATGCGAACGGGATATTAATAAATCAGATTATCGCTCGAGTTATAATCTTAAAATACAGAGATAAACCCGCGTAAATGCTGAAATATCCCTGTGCGGGCAGGGAGTGCAGTGATAGTTGTTGGAATATAAGATATTATCCATTGTCTGTGGTTTTAATTATGGATGACACTTTATGGATATTTATTTAAATAGAAGGGAAAGGGACAATAACTACTTTTTGGCGCTGGCACAGTCGGCGGCTAATGACCTCATTAAAACGGCTAAAATTGTTTCCTCCCGTCACATTAAGGATTTTTTCCTTAAAGCGAGATTTTAAAACGAAATAAAGCAACTGTCAGATGGTAATCTGAACATTATTCGCAATGCGAAAAGCGATGCGGAGTGCCGTGCTGCAATCAGTAATATCAAAGAGGAATGTGCCAATATCGAAAGGCAAGGCACTATGCTTTCTCTGGATAGAGCGAAAGTCTATATAACGATTAATATGGAAAAATATAATAATGAAATTGGTTATACCATAAATGCCATTGGTATTGTCACGAGTGCTCTCCAGATGAACACAGGCTTTGGGCTTATCATTAAGTCTGGTTTTACTCTGGGAAAATTAGCAGGGGCACATTTAGCCGTAAGTGGTGCCAGTACAGCGGCTGAAAATTTTCTCCGTCTGCTGGGCGATAATGAGTATACTGGCGTTATGGAGAAAGGGTACAGAGCTACTGCTAAGTTTATGGGATTTGACCCAAAATTTGGATCTATGGCTTATCATATCTGTTGATATGGCATCATCGCTGTATGGTATGCTTGCTCTGAGTTTAAAGCCTGATGTATTGCGATTGTTTAGATATATCCCTAGCGATTACTATAGAAATATCACCAAAATGAGTCAGGGCGCTTTATTCCTAAAATTTGCTGGTGCCGGAAATAAAATACGTATTATTTCAGATATAAATAACCGCGAAGATGCAAACTATTTTTAATGAAGCTTAAGGGGAGTTACTCCCCTTTATTCTTATTTTTTAAAAATCTGTATGCTTTAAAAGATAATTTCATTGGGGTAATCAAGTTTATACAGAAAAAGGAAAATATCGTAATAACCAGATAAACGGATAGTTCAATTAAAACTGGCTTGGTAACGATGAGTGGATATAGTAGTAAAACTAACAAAATGCAAAAGCAGCTAGGAATAAATCTTTTCTTTAAATCAAGAATGAGTGATTCCAATGTATCACCTTCATTGGAATACTCAGCGGTCAGAAATTTCTTTAATCTATTGACTTCTTTTTCCGTAAAACCGTTAGCTAACAGTTCTTTCTCCATTTCTATATCTGTCACCGCGCTATCTCCTTATTCTGCGTCAGTTGGTATTATATCGTTAAGGAGATGGTGCCGTCCAATGTATTAATTGAAGTTGTTATTATCAACATCCCCGCAGGGTATTATTCTCCGCAGGGAAAGTGAATAGAGTTTTAAGCCTCCGGCGGTGTAAACCAGGCCGATTTGAAATCAAACCAACCGAGGGTGTTCATCCGCACTCCGCGCATACTGTGCTGGCCGTATAATTCTAACCAATGATGGAACAACGGATGAAATTGATGCTGGCTGACCAATCGCTGGCTCCAATCCGCCATTGGCAGCGTATTATTGCGCCACGATTCGACATCCTGATGCAGCTCTTCATCCAGACAATATTGAAGCAACGGCAGCTCATACAATGTCGCAAACAGCGAGAACTCCAGCGGCAGATAAAAGTTGGCGCTGCCAAGCCAGATATCACTTTGCGCATTTCCCTGATACCAACTGGCGTAATCCAATACCTGTATTTTTAGTGTTACCCCCTGAGCGGCCAGCAAGGTGGTTAATGTCTGGCTGATGGCGTCAAACTCAGAGTGCTCGCTGTAAAAGGTCAATGTCAGTTCGGTTACGCCTTCCGGTTTCGGTTCCAGTGCGGTCAGCCGGTTATGATGCCAGCGTGGCAGTATACCGTAGGCCGGTGACCAGTAGCGTTGATAGAAGGGATCAGCGTGGCTGAGCAGGGCAACGGGCGTTATTAACTCACACAACCAGCGGCGAATCTCCGGTGTGCTGGTTAGCGCTGAACGTTGGTCAAATAGCAGAAAATAGCAGCCTTCCTCCAGCCGGCTTTCTAGCTCATTTTTGCCGGTATCGTCAGCTTGTAGCTGCACGCCGGAATAAACTAATTCCTCTGACAGCTCTGGTAGCACCCAGATATTGACCTCATCTATCAGTGCGCGGAAACCAAAATAATTGTCAAATGCCTGAATTTTCAATTGGCTATGATGATTTCTCAGCACAGAGTAAGGGCCAGTACCGATAGGGTGACGGCGAAAATCAGGTTGTTCTTCCCACTCTTTGGGTAAAATCATGGCGTGAACGCTCCCTAATAACCACGGCAACCAGTGGTCAGGGCAACTGAGATGGATATCAATCACATAGGGGGTTGGCGAGCGCACAGCGGTGATATGAGAGAACAAAGGCTGTGGGATCAGGCGGGTTAAGCTGCTGATCACATCAATCATTTCCAGTTCACGGCCATGATGAAAATGAATGGCCGGGCGCAAATAAAAACGCCAATGCAACGGGCTGATGGCTTGCCAATGATGGGATAAGTCCGGTTCCAGTTCCCCATTTTCCTCATTTATCCGTGTCAGACCGTTAAAAATCTGCCGCACTATATGGGTTTCGGATCGCCGTAACGCGGTGCCGGGGAGCAGGTTCTGAAGTGGGCGATAATAGAGTACCCGCAGGATATGTTTCCCCTGCCGGAAGCTGCGACCTAGCTGGGATAGCAGCATTTGTCGTACTGCTTTTTTATCACCGACCAACTGCACTAACTGATCAATATGGTCTTGCTCCAATAACTCTTCGGCCCGCTGTTGTTGCAGTGCCAGGCCGGAATAGAGGAAGGTCAGTTGTGAGCGTTTACCACGGCCCGCTTCAGCCTGCCAGCTCAGCCAACCCTCTTGCTGCATACTGCTCAGCAGCGATCGCACATGGCGGCGCGAACAACTGAGCACGTCCGCCAGCTCCTGTAAGGTGGTGTCCGTTGGCTGACCACTATAACGTTGCCAGAGACGAATAAACTGCTGTTGCAGGCGTGAGGCTGACATAAAAGAGGAACTCCACGGCAAATTTCATCAATTTTTCTTTCCCTATATTAGGCCGATACTGGTTGCCATTGAAAGCAGGTTATTGCCGCAATGCTGGTGCAATCACAACCATACCCGGCATCTTTCAAGTTGCAGATGTGCTAGCGACGCTCGCTTGCCGCCTTCCTGCACCTTGAAATCTATTGGATATCGCGGGAGGAATAAGATGATTTTTAATTTACAACGCTATTCCACTCATGATGGCCCCGGTATTCGCAGTGTAGTGTTTCTCAAAGGGTGCTCGTTGAGCTGCCGTTGGTGCCAAAACCCGGAAAGCCGCTCACCGAAACCGGAGGTTTTGTTTGATTCGCGCCTGTGTTTATCTGGCTGTGAATTGTGTCAACAGACCTGCCCACAGGCGATCCAGCGCGTTGATGATCAAATTGAGATCTCTCGCCAACGACTTGATAAAGAAGATATTCAGGCGCTAACCGAGCGTTGCCCGAGTGGTGCTTTGACGGTATGTGGCAGCTCAATTGATATTGATGCCACGATGGTAACACTGCTGCGGGATATGCCGTTTTATCGGCGCAGCGGCGGCGGTGTCACGCTCTCCGGTGGCGAGCCATTTATGCAGCCTGACATCGCGGCTGAATTATTACAGCGCTGCCATCGGCTTGGTATTCACACCGCAGTTGAGTCCTGCCTGCATACGCCGTGGCGCTATATCGCCCCTTCTTTGCCGTGGCTTGATGTGATGCTGGCGGACTTAAAACATACTGATGAGCACCGTTTTCACCAATGGACGGGCGGTTCGGCTAAACGGGTGATGGACAACTTTCGCAAGTTAGCGGCAGCAGGCACCCATATCACGGTGCGAGTGCCATTGATCCCCGATTTCAATGCGGATCGCCACTCGATACAAGGGATCGTCGATTTTGCCGCTGATGAGATAGGCGTGAAAGAGATCCATTTTTTGCCTTACCACACGTTGGGTATCAACAAGTATGCGCTGCTGGGTGAAACCTATCGGGCAGCAAATACTCCTTTGGACGCGCCTGAACTGCTTCACTTCGCGGAAAGTTATGCCCGTGATAAAGGTTTGAGCGCAATTTTACGAGGATAACGCGATGACCACTCTTGATTTGGTAACCTTAAGCGAACGGACGAAGCTGCATAAAAATGCACTGATCCACATTGTGAAGCCACCGGTGTGTACCGAACGAGCGCAGCATTATACCGAAGTATATCAGCAGCATCAGGACAAACCTCTCCCCGTCAGGCGCGCCTTGGCGCTGGCGCATCATTTACAGCTTCGCACCGTCTGGATCAAAAATGATGAGCTGATTATCGGTAATCAGGCCAGCCAACTGCGCGCTGCGCCAATTTTCCCTGAATACACCGTGAGTTGGATTGAAAACGAAATTGATGAGCTGGCCGATCGCCCCGGTGCCGGTTTCTCGGTCAGTGCAGCAGATAAAGCGGTATTACATCGTATCTGCCCGTGGTGGCGCGGCCAGACGGTACAAGATCGCTGTTACGGCATGTTTACCGATGAGCAAAAAGCGTTGCTGGCAACCGGCATCATAAAAGCGGAGGGCAATATGACCTCGGGTGATGCGCATTTGGCAGTTAACTTCCCGTTATTGCTGGAAAAAGGGCTAGATGGCCTGCGTAGTAAAGTGGCTGGCCGCCGCGAACGGCTGCAACTGACTGACTGGAGCGATTTGCATAAAGAACAATTCCTCAAAGCCATTGATATTTCATTGGCGGCGCTGAGCGAACATATTGAACGTTATGCAGCGCTGGCACGGCAAATGGCACAAGAAGAGTCGCGTGACTGGCGGCGTATTGAGCTACAAACTATCGCCGAAAACTGTATTCTGATTGCTCATCAACCGCCGCAGACTTTCTGGCAAGCCTTGCAGTTATGCTATTTCATTCAGTTGATGCTGCAAATTGAATCTAACGGTCATTCCGTCTCCTTTGGCCGCCTCGACCAATACCTCTATCCGTGGTATCGCCGTGACGTGGAGCTGGAAAATACCCTCAACCGCGAAAAAGCTATCGAGATGCTGCATAGCTGTTGGTTGAAGTTGCTGGAAGTGAACAAGATCCGTTCCGGTTCGCACTCTAAAGCCTCGGCAGGCAGCCCGCTGTATCAGAATGTCACTATCGGCGGGCAGAAACTGGTGCAGGGCAAAGCAATCGACGCGGTTAACCCGCTCTCTTATGCGGTGCTGGAATCTTGCGGGCGCTTACGTTCGACTCAACCGAACCTGAGTGTGCGCTACCATGCCGGTATCAGTGATGATTTCCTCGATGCCTGTGTGCAGGTGATCCGCTGCGGCTTTGGTATGCCCGCATTTAATAATGACGAGATTGTTATTCCCGAATTTATCAAATTGGGTGTAGAACCGCAGGATGCCTACGATTACGCCGCGATCGGGTGTATTGAAACGGCGGTGGGCGGTAAATGGGGTTATCGCTGTACCGGCATGAGTTTTATTAACTTTGCCCGCGTGATGCTGGCGGCGTTGGAACAAGGCCGTGATGCGACATCCGGACAGGTATTTTTGTCACAAGAGCAAGGTTTGTCGCAGGGCAATTTTAGCGATTTCTCTCAGGTGATGGCGCAGTGGGATGCGCAGATTCGCTACTACACCCGCAAATCTATCGAGATAGAGTGTGTAGTGGATACGGTATTGGAAGAGAACGCCCACGATATCGTCTGTTCGGCGTTGGTGGATGATTGCATTGAGCGCGGTAAAAGTATCAAACAGGGCGGGGCGCGCTACGATTGGGTTTCCGGCTTGCAGGTGGGTATTGCCAATTTGGGTAATAGTCTGGCAGCGGTGCGTAAACTGGTGTTTGAACAACAACTTATCAGTCAGCCGCAACTGGCAACAGCGTTAGCCAATGACTTTGCCGGTTTGAACGGTGAACAATTGCGCCAGCATCTGATTAATTCAGCACCAAAATACGGCAATGACGTTGATGATGTCGACCAACTGTTAGTGCGCGCTTACCAAACGTACATTGATGAGCTAAAGCAATATCACAATACTCGCTTTGGTCGTGGCCCGATAGGTGGTACCTATTATGCCGGGACGTCCTCTATTTCTGCCAACGTGCCATTCGGTGCGGCGACGATGGCTACACCGGATGGACGTAAAGCCCATAGCCCGCTGGCAGAAGGGGCCAGCCCGGCCTCCGGCACTGACCATCTGGGGCCAACCGCCGTGTTCAATTCACTGGCGAAATTGCCGACCGCCTCGATTCTTGGCGGGGTGTTGCTCAATCAAAAACTGAATCCGTCCACATTGGACAACCCGCGTGACCGGGAAAAGCTGATGCTGATGCTGCGCACCTTCTTTGAGGAGTATCTGGGCTGGCATGTGCAGTACAACATTGTCTCACGCGAGACACTGCTTGAAGCCAGGCAACATCCAGATCGTTACCGCGATTTGGTGGTGCGGGTTGCCGGTTACTCAGCGTTCTTTACCGCGCTATCACCCGATGCGCAGGACGATATTATTGCCCGCACCGAGCATACTTTGTGATGTGTGGTAACTGTTATTGATGTTTGTTGTGTGAACGGAGTCTGGCTATACCGAGTACCAAAAATTTCTGAGTAATGGTGATTTTCACCAGCCAGTGGTTTATACCACTGGTTTTTTTATCCTGCGACCTTGATGCCGGGTGGTGAACCGCATCAATGATTTTGATATGAAATTTATGCGGCTCATCTATTTTTTTCTATATAAATCTGCGCGCTTCTGTAGCATAGCGTTTAATCGCTGTTTCTGGCGCTGGAGCCTGGAATGAAATCTGCATTAACCTTTTCCCGCCGTATTAACCCGGTATTTCTCGCTTTCTTTGTGGTGGCTTTTCTCTCCGGTATCGCGGGGGCATTGCAGGCACCCACGTTGAGCTTATTCTTGAGCACTGAAGTGAAAGTGCGCCCACTGTGGGTCGGATTGTTTTATACCGTGAATGCTATTGCTGGGATAACGGTGAGCTTTGTATTGGCTAAACGCTCTGATCTACGCGGCGATCGGCGTAAGTTGATTATAGTTTGTTACCTGATGGCGGTGGGGAACTGCCTGTTATTTGCCTTCAATCGTGACTACCTAACACTGATTACCGCCGGTGTTCTGTTAGCTTCAGTCGCCAACACCGCCATGCCGCAGATTTTCGCTTTAGCGCGGGAATATGCCGATAGCTCAGCCCGCGAAGTGGTGATGTTCAGTTCGATTATGCGTGCGCAGCTCTCATTGGCTTGGGTTATCGGGCCGCCATTGTCATTTATGCTGGCGCTGAATTATGGCTTTACGCTGATGTTCTGTATCGCTGCCGGTATTTTTGTTCTTAGTGCGCTGGTGGTGTGGTTTATTTTGCCTTCGGTACCGCGAGTAGCGCCGGTCACCGATGCTCCTGCCGTGACCCAGACCAGCCTATTTGCGGATAAAGACGTGTTGCTGCTGTTTATCGCCTCAATGTTGATGTGGACGTGCAATACCATGTATATCATTGATATGCCGTTGTATATCACGGTGAATTTGGGGTTGCCGGAACGGTTGGCGGGCTTACTGATGGGAACTGCCGCCGGGCTGGAAATCCCTATCATGCTGTTGGCGGGTTATTCGGTCAGGCGCTTTGGTAAACGTAACATCATGCTGTTTGCGGTACTGGCGGGCGTGCTGTTTTATACCGGGTTGGTGCTGTTTAAATTCAAAACTGCGTTGATGTTATTGCAGGTTTTTAATGCCATATTTATTGGTATCATCGCCGGTATCGGTATGCTCTATTTTCAAGATTTAATGCCAGGTAGGGCTGGGGCGGCAACGACTCTGTTTACCAATAGCATTTCCACGGGCGTTATTCTGGCCGGGGTGCTGCAAGGCGTATTGACCGAAACATGGGGGCATAACGCGGTGTATGTGGTGGCGATGGGGTTGGCAATATTGGCGCTCATTATCTGTGCGCGGGTGCGCGAAGCATAGTGCACCCGCGTACGGTGGTCATTATTTCAAAAATGCCGGTTGCTGTTTTTCATATGCTGAAATATGGCCTTCATGCTGCAACGTCAGGCCAATACTGTCCAGGCCATTGATCATACAATGGCGGCGGAAACTGTCTATTTCAAAAGCGTAACTTTCCCCTCCGGCATTCACTGTTTGCTGCTCTAAATCGACAACAAACTCGATGCCCTCATTATCGCTAACCAACTGGAATAAGGTATCGATATCCGTTTCGTTTAGTGTTACCGGTAATAATTGATTATTAAATGAGTTGCCGTAAAAAATATCAGCGAAGCTTGGTGCGATAACCACTTTAAAACCAAAATCGGTTAATGCCCACGGCGCATGTTCGCGCGATGAGCCACAGCCGAAATTCTCACGAGCCAACAGGATGGTTGCGCCCAGATAGCGAGGCCGGTTCAGCACAAACTCAGGGTTGGGCACTTTGCCGGCGTCATCGAGAAAACGCCAGTCGTTAAACAGGTGCTGACCAAAACCGGTGCGCGTCACTTTTTGCAAAAACTGTTTTGGGATAATCGCGTCGGTATCGACGTTTGCCGCATCTAACGGTGCGACCAAACCCCTATGTTGAGTAAAACCAGTGTGTTGAGTAGATTTAGTCATAGTGGTGTCTCCGTTAGTGGGTGGCGGCTTCTAAGTCGCGAACATCAGCAAAATGACCACTGACAGCGGCGGCGGCGGCCATTGCCGGGCTAACCAAATGTGTGCGGCCACCACGGCCCTGACGGCCTTCAAAGTTACGGTTGCTGGTGGAGGCACAACGCTCTCCGGGTTCCAGACGGTCGTTGTTCATCGCCAAACACATGGAACAACCGGGCAAACGCCACTCAAAACCGGCTTCGATAAAGATTTTATCCAAACCTTCTGCTTCGGCTTGTGCTTTCACCGGGCCGGAGCCGGGTACTACAATGGCTTGCACGCCGGTTGCGACTTTACGCCCTTGCGCCACTGCGGCTGCGGCACGTAAATCTTCAATGCGCGAGTTGGTGCAAGAACCGATAAAGACCTTATCAATTGCCACTTCGGTTAATTTGATGCCGGGGCGCAAGTCCATATAAGCCAAGGCTTTTTCCGCCGAAGCGCGTTCAACCGGATCACTGAATGATTCTGGCGATGGGATAATGTCATTCACCGCAATCACCTGACCCGGATTGGTGCCCCAGGTCACTTGTGGCGCGATATCAGCGGCATCTAAGGTGACGATGGTATCGAATTTGGCATCAGCATCAGATTTCAAGGTGCGCCAGTAGGCTACGCCTTGTTCCCATTGCTCGCCGGTCGGGGCGAATTGACGGCCTTTTAAATAGTTAAAAGTCGTGTCGTCCGGTGCGACCAAACCCGCTTTAGCACCCATTTCAATGGCCATATTGCACAATGTCATGCGGCCTTCCATGCTCAGCGCTGCAATCGCGCTGCCACAGAATTCCACCACATGGCCGGTGCCGCCCGCGCTGCCGGTTTTGCCGATAATCGCCAACACGACATCTTTGGCGGTAATACCTGCGCCAACATCGCCGTTGACTTCGATTTTCATGGTTTTGGCTCGGCCCTGTTTCAGGGTTTGGGTGGCCAACACATGTTCGACTTCTGAGGTGCCGATACCAAATGCCAGTGAGCCAAACGCACCGTGGGTTGCAGTGTGCGAGTCACCACAAACGATGGTCATGCCCGGTAAGGTCATGCCTTGTTCCGGGCCAATCACATGGACGATGCCTTGGAATGGGTGGTTTAGGTCATACAAAGAGATGCCAAACTCAGCACAGTTCTTCATCAGTTCCTGCATCTGGATACGGGCCATTTCACCGCTGGCATTGATATCTTTAGTCTGGGTTGAAACGTTGTGGTCCATGGTGGCAAAGGTTTTACCCGGCTGACGCACCGGGCGATTCATGGCACGCAAGCCATCAAAGGCCTGCGGAGAGGTCACTTCATGTACTAAATGGCGATCGATATACAACAGCGGGGTTTCATTCTGCGCTTCGTAAACGATATGCGCATCATACAGTTTTTGATATAAGGTCTTGCCCATTTTATACCCCCTCCGCCACGAATTTAGCGATGATATCGCCCATTTCGTTGGTACCAATTGCTGTGCCATCACCGGCCAAATCAGCAGTGCGATAACCTTGTTCCAATGCTTGGTTGATGGCGTTTTCGATAGCCGCCGCCGCATCGTCTTTACCTAAACTAAAGCGCAACAACAGGGCTAAAGAGAGAATTTGCGCGATGGGGTTGGCAATGTTTTTGCCCGCGATATCGGGTGCAGAACCGCCAGCCGGTTCATATAAACCGAAACCTTGTTCGTTCAGGCTGGCCGACGGCAACATGCCCATAGAGCCGGTAATCATGGCGCACTCATCAGACAAAATATCGCCAAACAAGTTAGAACACAGCAGCACATCAAACTGGGAAGGGTCTTTAATTAACTGCATGGTGGCGTTATCGATATACATATGGGATAACGTAACATCTGGATAGTCCGCCGCAATAGCGGTAACGACTTCACGCCACAGAATGGAACTCTGCAACACATTGGCTTTATCAATAGAGGTGACTTTGCCACGGCGTTTACGCGCTGATTCAAACGCAATGCGGGCAATGCGTTCAATTTCAAAGCGATGGTAAACTTCGGTATCAAAAGCACGTTCATACTGGCCCTGGCCTTCACGACCTTTCGGTTGGCCGAAATAGATACCGCCGGTTAATTCACGCACACACAGAATATCGAAACCTTTCGCTGCGATATCACTGCGCAATGGGCAGAAATCTTCTAATCCTTGATACAAGCGCGCTGGGCGCAAGTTGCTGAATAATTTAAAGTGCTTGCGCAGTGGTAACAACGCGCCGCGTTCTGGTTGTTCCGCCGGTGGCAAATGCTCCCATTTTGGGCCGCCTACCGAGCCAAACAAGATAGCGTCAGCCTGTTCACATCCGCTGACTGTCGCTGCCGGTAATGGGCTACCGTGACGGTCAATAGCTGCGCCACCGACATCATAAACACTGGTTGAAATCCTGATATCGAAACGCGCGCGTACCGCATCCAATACTTTATGTGCCTGAGCCATTACTTCAGGGCCAATGCCATCTCCGGGTAAAACGGCAATATGATAAGTCTTAGTCATGTTCACACCATTTCCTGATTATTTTGTTGCAAGCGCTGCTTCTCGATTTCTACCTGATGAGCGCGCCAGATGTTATTTAATACGTGAACCAACGCTTTAGCCGATGACTCGACAATGTCGGTTGCCAGGCCCACACCGTGGAAGCGGCGGCCTTTGTAGGCGACGACGATATCAACCTGACCCAATGCGTCTTTACCCTGGCCGTTGGCCGACAGTTGATATTTCACCAGCTCAATGTCATAACCGGTAATGCGATTGATGGCCTGATATACTGCATCAACCGGGCCATTACCTGTGGCGGCTTCTGATTTGATTTCTTCACCACAGACCAATTTCACCGATGCGGTCGCCATCACACTAGAACCAGACTGCACACTGAAATAGTCCAAACGGTAATGCTCTGGTTCTTCCTGCTGCTTATTGATGAAGGCTAACGCTTCCAGGTCGTAATCAAACACCTGACCTTTCTTATCTGCCAGCTTCAGGAACGCATCGTATAAGGAATCCAAATTGTAATCTTTATCCTGATAACCCATTTCTTCCATACGGTGTTTGACCGCAGCACGACCTGAACGGGAGGTCAGGTTCAACTGCACTTCTTTCAAACCGATGGATTGCGGTGTCATGATTTCGTAGTTTTCGCGATTTTTCAGCACGCCATCCTGATGAATACCGGATGAGTGAGCGAAAGCATTACTGCCGACAATGGCTTTATTAGCAGGTATTGGCATGTTGCATAACTTACTGACCAACTGGCTGGTACGATAAATCTCTTGATGATTGATATTGGTATGCACGCCCAACATCTTTTCACGCACTTTAATCGCCATGATCACTTCTTCCAGTGAACAGTTACCGGCGCGTTCGCCCAAACCATTAATCGTGCCTTCAACCTGACGCGCCCCGGCTTGCACTGCGGTAATGGAGTTGGCAACCGACATGCCTAAATCGTCATGGCAATGGACAGAGATAATGGCTTTATCAATATTCGGTACACGCTCATACAAGTCAGTGATGATTTCGCCGAATTGATAAGGCGTGGTGTAACCGACGGTATCAGGGATATTGATGGTTGTGGCACCGGCATTGATCGCGGCTTCTACGATGCGGCACAGGTTATCAATAGGGGTGCGGCCAGCATCTTCACAAGAGAATTCAACATCATCAGTATAGTTGCGGGCGCGTTTCACCGAGTGAACCGCCATCGCTAACACATCATCAAATGAGCGCTTTAATTTAGATTCGATATGTAAAGTGGATGTCGCCAAAAACACATGAATACGAAAGGCTTCGGCAATACGCAAAGCTTCTGCGGCGACATCAATATCCTTGTCTACACAGCGAGCCAGGGCACAAACGCGGCTGTTTTTGACTTGCTGAGCGATGGTGCGAACTGACTCAAAATCGCCAGGTGAGGAAACCGGGAAACCGACTTCCATGACATCGACACCCATTCTTTCCAATGCTAACGCGATTTGCAGCTTCTCTTTAACACTCAGGCTGGCTTGCAATGCTTGTTCACCGTCGCGCAATGTTGTATCGAAAATAATGACTTGTTGGCTCATAGGTTGTTCCTTGTCGTGTTTACATTTGCGCTTAGCGGGTAAAAAAAAACCCGCGCATTTGCGCGGGCTTGTTAATCTTGATGGCTGAATCAGTTCTGATTTCCGTCCACCAACATACCGCGCAAAAGGGATGCGTTAAGTAGTAGGCTTAGTAGACGGGTAGTGTAGAACATAATTTTTCAGCTTCTCATTGGTCAAAATAATGCGTTACCTAAATTGATACGTGAATTCTGTGGGTATGTCAACATTTGTTTAAAATGGCGGCTTCAACTGGTTGTATAGATCACGGCTTCCTTCGTTTGGAGTAAAAATCTAAAAAAATAACCTATGCAGAATTAAATGTTATTTGTAATGACATTGTGTTTTTATTTGTTCGGTATAATGAATATTAATTGGATTATTGTGCTTTAACGGAACTTGAGGACTCTTCCAACCTGTTTATCCGATGCAGCTGATAACGGGATAGCTCACGGGAATATTTTTTTTGGTACTATAGATGCAAGCGATAATGAGAAGGCATAATGAGACAGATTGTTAATCTGGGTGAATTAACAAAAAACCTTATTGTCTTTTTTATATATGTATTATGAATGTTTATAACCATTAACTGAACATCCAGTTTTGTCTGCTAGTTAGGTATATTACAATCACGCTTATTAATTATAATTAGCTTGAATGGAATGAATTAATTTATTCAATGTAATTGTGGTTATGATTAAGAACTAATAAGGTTTAATTGATGAATTTATTATTTATTAATGGCATAGTTGTCAATCATCTCATTTTATGATGTGATCATATCGTTGATTTTATTACTGGTATTTATAAAGCAATGGTTTGGTGTTATTAAAGTGAATTAGTTTAGGCTGCTATGTAAGGGACTCTATATAGATGGCTTATTCATGTATTAATCTATGGAGAATTGCTGACAGAAGAATGCATTAGGTGTGATTTTTACTTTCACTCCTATACAAGGATGAGACTCAATCTTACCGAATAAAAGCAAGGTTGAGCATATTGGTATCATTAATATTAAGAGTTAAACGATATTTTTAAGTAACTATAAATATCAGTGCGGCTTTTTATTAATCTCACCATCTGCATAAAGCTTATTGGAGTTAAGCATGTCTGAACACAACTTAGTAAACGATGATCAAGGGACTAAAAAAGAATGTGGTGAGGTTCACTTAAGAAGTGTTGACCTCAATTTATTAACAGTTTTTGATGCAGTGATGCAAATGCATAATGTCACTCGTGCCGCCCAGTTTTTGGGAATGTCTCAGCCTGCGGTAAGTAATGCTGTCGCCCGATTGAAAATTATGTTCAACGATGAACTGTTTGTCCGCTATGGTCGTGGTATACAGCCGACAGCCAGAGCTCGTCAGCTTTTTGGCCCTGTTCGCCAGGCTTTGCAGTTAGTGCAAAATGAGTTGCCGGGGGCGGGTTTCGAGGCAAAAAACAGTGAACGTGTGTTTAATTTATCAATTTGCAGTCCTTTAGATATCAGGCTGACGGCGCAAATCATACAACGGGTAAAGCAATTGGCACCGAACGTACAGCTCATTATCCGATCTTATCTTAATGACAACATCGAACATCAATTACGTTACCAGGAAACTGAGTTTGTTATTAGCTACACTGAGTTTGAGCGCCCGGACTTTCATCACATCTCATTGTTTAATGATGAATTAGTTTTGGCGGTGTCTAAAGATCACCCAAGAATTGGTGATTCAATCACTCAAAAACAACTGTTGTCAGAATCACATGCTGTAGTGTCATTGGATAGAATGGGGTCTTTCAGTGAGCCTTATTATGAGTCAACAGCAAGTTCTCAACGGATTGCTTATGAAAGTACAGATATGAATAGTGTGCTTAATATTGTTTCTCAAACTTATTTTGTTGCCATAGCCCCTCGTTGGTTGGTGCAAAAATATTGTGAACCACTCAACTTGAAACTGATTGCTTTACCTGTGGAAGAAACATATCGGGCATGTTATCTCACATGGCATGAGTCCACGGATCGAGATAAGGGTCATCAATGGATGAAAGAGTTACTTAGCCAATTTAGTCTCCCCGCTTAATTTTTGGCGTTAAGTCCTGCTACTTAAGTAATATAATTATTGGTGGCAGGCAATCATTTATCCTGAAACTACTGCCACATTATTTTGTACTCAACCCTTTCTCCGATCAGCCTAATGCGATGGTTCATGCCGCTTTGCTTTATCACCTCAATGTTTGTTTTTTTTCTATCAAACTCAATTTCAGCTCACACTTCTACGCCGAATTTTATTTGCGATAACCTAAAGAGTGGGTAGACTGCGCGAAAAAAAGTGAACAGGTGTAAGCTGAATGCCAACAGGCAAAGAGTGGCGGTACACTTTAACGAATGATTTCCCAGCGAGCTGCGATGTTATGACCCAAATAGTAGAGCAATACCACCTTGTACGACGGCTGCGCGAGCAAATCAGCCAGCGTGCTGATCAGATAGCTTTCCGCGAATGGTCGCCAGAAGGCGAAAAACAGCTTACCTGGCAACAAGTTGACACTCATGTCACCCGGATTTCTGCTGCACTGCTCTCTTTGGGAGTGGGAATTCAAGAGCGCGTAGGGATTTTTGCTAATAACAGCATGGCCTGGTCGTTAGCGGATTTGGCTATTTTGCAGTTGCGTGGCGTGAGTGTGCCACTGTATGCCACCAATACCACTGCGCAGGCAGCTTATGTGGTCAATGATGCGGATGTGCGTATTCTCTTTGTCGGTGGACAGAAGCAGTTTGATATTGCTCTGACACTGAGATCACTTTGCCCGCAGTTGGTGCAGATTATTGCATTGGAATCCTCAGTCGATTTACGTGGCTGTGGATATGCTCAGCATCTGGCTGATTTCGAGCAACAATCAAACGCGGTCCAGCTGCATCTACTCACCAGCCGTATTGAGAGTTGTGATTTAGACGATCTGTTTACGCTGATTTATACCTCCGGCACCACCGGAGAGCCTAAAGGTGTGATGCTGGATTACCGCAATATGGCGGCTCAACTTTATCTGCACGATCAGCGTTTAACCCTGACAGCACAAGATGTCTCCCTTTGTTTTCTGCCGTTATCTCATGTGTTTGAACGGGCCTGGAGCTGCTATGTGATGCATACCGGCGCGCAAAACGTCTATATCCGTGATACCGATTGGGTGCGGCCCGCAATGCAGGCGGTAAAACCGACGGTCATGTGTGCGGTGCCTCGTTTCTACGAGAAAGTCTTCAGCGCCATCAATGATAAAGTCGCGTTGGCAAAATGGCATCGCCGGATGTTATTCCGTTGGGCTGTAGGCCGTGGCGAGCGTAAGTTCCAATGCCTACAGCGTGGGCAAAAGCCATCCTTGTTGTCTGGGCTGGTGCACAAACTGGCTGATCGCTTGGTATTGAGCAAATTACGCGCTGTGCTCGGGGGGCGAGTGCGGTTCTTACCGGCTGCCGGTGCGCGGCTGGATGATAATATTATCCTTTTTTTCCAAGCGATTGGCGTCAATATCAAGTACGGCTATGGCATGACGGAAACCTGTGCCACGGTTTCTTGCTGGGAAGAGAACGACTTTCGATTTGGTTCTATCGGCAAGCCTCTGCCGGGTATTGATGTGCGACTGGGTGCAGAAAATGAAATTCAGGTGCGTGGCCCGATTGTCATGCGTGGTTATTTTAATAAGCCACAAGAGACGGCAGAGTCGTTTACCGATGATGGCTGGCTCAAAACCGGTGATGCCGGGGTGCTGGATGCACAAGGGAATCTGTTTATCACCGAACGGCTGAAAGATTTGATGAAAACCTCCGGTGGCAAATACATTGCGCCGCAAATGCTCGAAGGCACGCTCGGGCAGGATCGTTTTATCGAGCAAATCGCGGTTATTGCCGATACCCGCAAGTTTGTATCGGCGCTGATTGTGCCGTGTTTTGAGTCGTTGGAAGAGTATGCCCGTTCAATCAATCTGAAATACCATAGTCGATTGGAATTATTGCGTCATAGCCATATCGTCAGCCTGTTTGAGCAACGGCTAAAAGAGATGCAAAAAGAGCTGGCGCTGTTTGAACAGGTTAAGCGTTTCACGTTGTTACCACAGGCATTCACGATGGAAACCGGTGAGTTGACGCCCACCATGAAATTACGTCGTAAGATCATTCTCCAGCGTTATCAGAATGAAATTGATTCGATGTACCGCGATTAACCCATCATGCATCACGTCGCTGCCTGTGCGATGCGGGCAGCCGCTGTTTTTCTAAACGCCCAACCGCTTTATTTATTGGCATCATGCCGCTTCACGGCTTTTTCTTCTGTGGGTAGATAAAAAGTATTAGCCTGATTTAGTTCTATAATTAATGGTTAATGTGGTGTTAAGCGCAGGGTTAATGATACTCAGGCAGTGTTTTATTTTTTTGATGAGCGGAAATTCAGTTGGTCGTCAACACCATTGCCTGTTGTGTCGAGAATTGCTGTTTGCCTGCCAGAAATTCTGACGTTATGTTAATAAGTTGGTTGCGTTAATAACGATCTAATCATAACTAATAAGAATAGGACGGCGGGGCGTTGTGCCTTTCCTACCGGATTGTGTGGAAATGACTTCCCGCAGTCCAATGAGCAAACTAAGCCTGGAGGCAAAACCCATGGAGATGTTGTCAGGAGCCGAGATGGTGGTCCGATCGTTAATCGATCAGGGCGTTAAGCATGTATTCGGTTATCCCGGCGGGGCCGTACTTGATATCTACGATGCCCTGCACACGGTCGGAGGCATCGATCACGTGCTGGTGCGCCACGAACAAGGTGCGGTTCACATGGCCGATGGCTATGCACGGGCAACCGGTGAGGTGGGGGTGGTGCTGGTGACTTCAGGCCCCGGTGCGACGAATGCGATTACCGGTATCGCCACCGCTTACATGGATTCAGTGCCGATGGTAGTGCTCTCCGGTCAGGTGCCAAGCTCGTTGATTGGCTTTGACGCTTTTCAGGAATGCGACATGGTGGGGATCTCCCGCCCAGTCGTGAAACACAGCTTTCTGGTGAAACGCACTGAAGATATTCCAACCGTACTGAAAAAAGCCTTCTATCTGGCCTCAACTGGCCGCCCTGGGCCGGTGGTGATCGATTTACCAAAAGACATCGTTGGCCCGGCGGTAAAAATGCCTTATGCCTACCCTGAACAGGTCAGCCTGCGCTCTTATAACCCAACGGTGCAAGGCCATCGTGGGCAGATTAAACGTGCGTTGCAAACTATTTTAGCGGCTAAAAAGCCGATTATGTATGTCGGCGGCGGGGCAATTAATGCGGCCTGTCATGAAGAGTTACTGACGTTGGCTGAGACGTTGAATTTGCCGGTAACCAGTTCCCTGATGGGGCTGGGGAGTTTCCCTGGTACGCACCGCCAAAGTGTGGGTATGCTGGGGATGCACGGCACGTTTGAAGCCAATATGGCGATGCACAATACGGATCTGATTTTTGCCGTTGGCGTGCGCTTTGATGACCGTACCACCAATAATCTGGAAAAATATTGTCCGGATGCCACTGTGGTACACATTGATATTGATCCGACCTCCATTTCGAAAACCGTCAACGCCGATATCCCAATAGTGGGTGATGCCAAACAAGTTCTGGTACACATGCTGGAGTTGTTACCTCAGATCGATTGCGCGCAGGATTGTGATAGCTTGCGCGATTGGTGGCAATCCATTGAACAATGGCGTGCACGCAGTTGCCTGAGCTACAGCAAAGACAGCGGTAAAATCAAGCCGCAGGCAGTGATCGAAGCCTTACACCGTCTGACCCAGGGCGATGCTTATGTCACCTCCGATGTCGGTCAACACCAGATGTTCGCCGCACTCTACTATCCATTTGATAAACCACGCCGTTGGATCAACTCAGGTGGCCTGGGGACGATGGGTTTTGGCTTACCGGCAGCACTTGGCGTTAAGCTGGCGTTACCCAATGAGACGGTAGTTTGTGTCACCGGCGATGGCAGTATCCAGATGAATATTCAGGAATTATCCACCGCACTGCAATATAACTTGCCGGTGTTGGTGCTGAACCTGAATAACCGCTATCTTGGCATGGTGAAGCAGTGGCAGGACATGATCTATTCGGGCCGTCACTCGCAGTCCTATATGGATTCTCTGCCTGATTTCGTCAAATTGGCAGAAGCCTATGGTCATATTGGTGTTTCTATCCGCACACCGGATGAGCTGGAAAGCAAACTGGCTGATGCATTGACACAACTATCCGAGACTAATCGTCTGGTATTTGTGGATGTGACTGTCGATGAAACAGAGCATGTTTACCCGATGCAGATTCGCGGTGGTGGCATGGACGAAATGTGGCTTAGCAAAACGGAGAGGACATAATTATGCGCCGCCGGATTTTATCAGTTTTACTGGAAAACGAATCAGGTGCGCTCTCAAGAGTGGTGGGCCTGTTCTCCCAGCGTGGTTATAACATTGAAAGTTTGACGGTAGCACCGACCGACGATCCTACACTGTCGCGCATGACTATTCAGACCGTGGGCGATGCCAAAGTTCTGGAGCAAATTGAGAAGCAACTCCATAAGCTGGTGGATGTACTGCGGGTGAGCGAACTGGTTTCAGGCTCACATGTTGAGCGCGAAATCATGCTGGTGAAGTTACAGGCCAGCGGTTATGGCCGTGAAGAAGTTAAGCGCTGCACTGAAATCTTCCGTGGGCAGATTGTGGATGTGACCGCCACGCTCTACACCGTGCAGCTTGCTGGCACCAGCGACAAATTGGATGCATTCCTCAACGCGGTACGAGAAGTGGCAGAAATCGTTGAAGTGGCCCGTTCCGGTATTGTCGGTGTGTCACGCGGCGACAAGATTATGCGTTAACTCTAGTCATAAATGTTGATTCATCTTCGAATATCAGGCTCGGCATGTGCGCTGGGCCTTTTTTTCCTTTATTTTTTAACCTGGATGCGGTTATAGAGTGGTTAAAGCGGTTGCTCAATAGTGCGTTCTGCGGTTAGATCTATAGCAGGCTATATCCATAGTTAAACTATGTCTATACGTCGCTAAGTCTGGCCTATAACCCTCTGGTCCATAGGTAAGATTGATAAGGCTCTGGGATTCCAGACCTGGCAGGCAATTCTGCCTTTCACCACTTTACTGGGTTTATAAGGGGTTAACGTGAAACTGGATGAAATCGCGCGTCTTGCGGGCGTTTCGCGCACAACGGCCAGTTATGTCATTAATGGCAAAGCGAAACAGTACCGGGTCAGCGATAAAACAGTAGATAAAGTTATGGCGGTTGTCAGGGAACATAACTATCACCCAAATGCCGTCGCGGCAGGATTGCGTGCGGGCAGAACCCGCTCGATCGGTTTGGTTATTCCGGATCTGGAAAATACCAGCTATACCCGTATTGCGAATTATCTGGAGCGTCAGGCACGTCAGCGTGGTTATCAGTTACTTATCGCCTGTTCTGAAGATCAGCCAGATAATGAAATGCGCTGTATTGAGCACTTATTACAGCGCCAGGTTGATGCCATTATTGTTTCCACGGCTTTGCCGCCAGAGCATCCATTTTATCAGCGCTGGGCGAATGACCCACTCCCGATAATTGCACTCGATCGCGCGCTTGATCGGGAGCATTTTATCAGTGTGGTGGGGGCGGATCAGGAAGATGCCCAGATGTTGGCACAAGAACTGCGTTCATTTCCGGCGGAGTCAGTATTGTATCTGGGGGCATTACCCGAACTGTCGGTCAGTTTCTTGCGGGAGATGGGGTTCCGTGACGCATGGAAAGACGATCCACGCAAAGTCGATTACCTGTATGCCAATAGCTACGAGCGCGAAGCGGCTGGGGTACTATTTGCACAGTGGCTGAAGACCCATCCAATGCCACAGGCGTTATTTACCACCTCATTCCAGCTGTTACAGGGCGTTATGGACGTCACGCTCAAACAGAGTGGGCGGTTGCCGACCAATCTGGCGATTGCGACTTTTGGTGATAACGAACTGCTGGATTTCCTTGAGTGCCCGGTATTGGCGGTCGCACAGCGTCATCGTGATGTTGCCGAACGCGTGCTGGAGTTAGTGTTAGCCAGCCTGGATGAACCGCATAAACCGAAACCGGGCTTGACCCGTATTCGTCGCAATCTGTTTCGTCGCGGCAGCCTAAGCCGCAAATAATCTACGTTTCAACCAATCAGGGCACCCGTTGGCCCTGATTATTATCAGTAAGTGGTTCGGGTGAACGAACGCAGCCAGCACAGCGGCCCTTTGAAAGATGGCGGGGATATCAAACATAACCTGCGACGCGGAACAAACGGCGGCAATACTCCAAAAAGTAACCATAAGCCACGCCCATCGCCATCGATACGACGGCATTGCTGGTGACCGCAGTGGTGATTTGTTCTAAATCTGCACCAACAGCCCACAGAATTATGGCATAAACCGGCGACTGGAAACTGACATAAGCCAGTAGGTCAGCCATATTTCGCGCCCAAACACGCTCGCCTGCGTAGCGGCGGGCAAAACGAATGAAAGCATCACGATAGACACCATAAGGCCAGGCAATAAGAATATTGACCGGTATTGAAACCAGCCGTGAAGAGAGTGACTGCTGGAATGTCATTCCTGAAATCACGATCTCAATTGCCATACCGATGATAAAACAATAAACCACGAGTGCAAAAGTATCGGCTGCGGCACTGCGCAGGCGAGATCCAGTTGAAAGCATTGTGATTGACTCCCTACATAGGGTAAACATCTGCTACAAAGCCCATGATTGAGATAATTAGCAGGTTTTATATTTCGCTTATAATTGCAATGCCAGTTGTTTATTTTGTCTTTTGGCTTTTTGTGTAGTTTACAGTGTTGTTATTTTTAATATAACCAGCTTAAAATTTTTATTTTTAACATTTGGCTGGTTTTTATACTTCCTGCGGTGAAGATCTGGGCTTGTTGTGGTGATTTAAATGGCATGTAGTAGGATTTTCTTTAAAAAACAGCGATTTGATTTTCTGAACAACAATTGGGGAAACAAAACGAGTAAGGGAGGTCGAGCAAAATCGTAAATAACAGTGCTTCAAAAAAACAATTTCCCTCATTGGGTTAATTTAAGATTTATCTGTCTGAAGATATTCATATTTCACTGATATCGGCAAATAGGTGCTAATAATTTATTTCAAAATAGATTAATCCCTCGCGACTAATTGAAGTAAAATGCCGCACCGGATATGGCCTGTTTTTTACGCGGGTATTATTGCCGCGCGGTGGTTTTGATCGCCAATTGTGGCGTAGTTCCTCAGAAAACACCGGCTGCAACGGGATTTGTCTTAATCGTGTTTAATTTTTAGTCGTGCATTTTTTAACCTAAAAATGAGACATTCCTTGCAGAAGGAAATAATGAGACAATTAAACGACAATTAATTATTTATTTAAGCCGCCGAAATTACTAACAGAAAAATAGCCCGTTTATCATGACGTTAATTTCTATTTCAATCACTAAAGTAGCCCCTTCTGCGAGATATATCTCAAGAACTGCCCATAAATATTGTCAAAGCGCATCGGCTCTGGCTTGACAAGGTTTTCATACCATCCGTAAACTCTTTAATGTGGGGATTTGTGGGATAAAGTGGCGAATTGGGTCATGAAGGGGTAACTCAGTCATGTTTCGTGGGGCAACGATGGTTAACCTCGACAGCAAAGGGCGGCTTGCCGTACCTACCCGATACCGGGATTTGCTGACCGAGGAATCGCAAGGCCAGATGGTCTGTACCATAGACCTTCACCAGCCATGCCTGTTGCTTTATCCACTCCCTGAATGGGAAATCATCGAACAGAAATTATCCCGTCTGTCGAGCATGAATCCGGCTGAACGTCGGGTTCAGCGTTTGCTGTTAGGACATGCCAGTGAATGTCAGATGGATGGTGCCGGGCGCTTGCTGATTGCCGGAACATTGCGTCAGCACGCTGGGTTGAATAAAGAAGTGATGCTGGTTGGGCAGTTCAACAAGTTTGAACTGTGGGATGAACAGACCTGGTATCAACAAGTCAAGGATGACATCGACGCAGAACAGTCCACTCAGGAACCTCTATCTGAGCGGCTACAGGACTTATCGCTATAAGCATGGTAGATAACAAAAAAAGTGTAGATAACAACTACAAGCACACAAGCGTATTGCTGGATGAGGCGGTTAATGGCCTGAACATCCGCGATAACGGCATCTATATTGACGGCACTTTTGGCCGTGGTGGTCATTCGCGTCTGATTCTGTCCCAGCTTGGGCCAGAAGGGCGTCTGATTGCAATTGACCGTGATCCGCAAGCTATCGACGCGGCGAAATCAATTACCGACTCACGCTTTTCTATCGTACACGGCCCATTTTCTGATTTAGCGCATTATGTGCGGGAATTGGATTTGGTTGGTCGTATCGACGGCGTCTTGCTGGATTTGGGCGTTTCCTCCCCCCAACTAGATGATCCTGAACGCGGCTTCTCTTTCATGCGTGACGGGCCGCTGGATATGCGAATGGACCCTACCCGTGGCTTGTCAGCCGCCGACTGGCTGATGAAAGCCAGCGCTGATGATATCGCTTGGGTATTGAAAACGTTTGGCGAAGAGCGTTTTGCCAAACGGCTGGCCAAAGCGATTGTTGAGCGCAACCTCACTCAACCGATGACACGTACCAAAGAGTTGGCGGATTTGATTGCCAACGCCAGCCCATTTCGCGAAAAACACAAACACCCAGCCACCCGCAGTTTCCAGGCTATCCGCATCTACATCAACAGCGAGTTGGAAGAAATTGAGCGCGCGCTTGATGGTGCTCTTGAAGTTTTGGCACCAGAAGGTCGTTTATCCGTTATCAGTTTCCATTCGTTGGAAGACCGAATCGTTAAAAACTTCATTCGTCATCACAGCCGTGGGCCACAAGTGCCGGCGGGGTTGCCGTTGACGGAAGCACAGCTACGCAGCATGGGTGGTCGCACACTGAAATCGGTTGGCAAAATGATGCCACCGGACGCTGAAGTGGCTGAAAACCCACGGGCGCGCAGCTCGGTATTGCGTTTTGCCGAGAGGATTAACGGGTGATAGGCAATGAGCGCCACGGTTTAGTCGGGGTCATTGGCGGAGATTTAATCCGTAATGCCAAGATCCCATTGATTCTACTGGTCGCGGTGCTGGTGTCTGCCGTATTGGTTGTGACCACCGCCCACCGCACGCGTTTGCTGACCGCAGAGCGCGAACAGTTGGTACTGGAACGCGATGCGCTGGATATCGAGTGGCGCAACCTGATTTTGGAAGAGAACGCGCTGGGCGATCATAGCCGCGTTGAGCGTATCGCAACCGACAAACTGAAAATGCAACACGTTGATCCATCACAAGAAAACATTGTGGTTAAACCATAGCGTTTTTTTTAATTAAATTAAAGGAATCAGTCGCCACCATGACTCGTAGCAGCCAAGGTAACGCATGAAAGCAGCGCGCCCCGGGAAGTTAAAGCGCCAGGAAGAACAAGCCAGCTTTATAAGCTGGCGCTTTGCGTTGCTGTGCGGCTGTATTTTGCTGGCATTGGTCGGGTTGATGCTACGTACGGCTTATCTGCAAGTGATCAATCCCGACAGACTGGTGCGCGAGGGCGATATGCGCTCGCTACGCGTTCAGGAAGTGCCTACCGCGCGTGGCATGATAAGTGATCGCTCAGGCCGGCCACTGGCGGTCAGCGTACCGGTTAATGCGGTATGGGCTGACCCAAAAGAGTTGATCGAACGTGGTGGCATTACATTGGATACGCGCTGGAAAGCCCTGTCTGATGCGCTGGAAATCCCGCTGGATCAACTGGCAACCCGCATTAACGCCAATCCGAAAGGGCGCTTCGTCTATTTGGCGCGTCAGGTTAATCCCGCCATTGGCGACTATATTCATAAGCTGAAATTGCCCGGTATCTATCTGCGCCAGGAATCCCGCCGCTACTATCCAGCAGGTCAGGTGATGGCTCACATTATTGGCGTCACTAACATTGACGGCCAAGGTATTGAAGGTGTTGAGAAAAGTTTCGATCGCTGGCTCACCGGGCAACCCGGCGAGCGCACCGTGCGTAAAGACCGCTTTGGCCGCGTGATCGAGGACATCTCTTCCGTTGATAGCCAGGCGGCACACAATCTGGTGCTGAGTGTTGATGAACGCCTACAAGCGCTAGTGTATCGCGAGCTGAATAATGCGGTGGCCTTTAACAAAGCGGAATCAGGCACGGCGGTACTGGTCGATGTGACCACCGGCGAGGTGTTGGCAATGGCCAACAGCCCCTCTTATAACCCGAATAACCTGACCGGTACGCCGAAAGATGCCATGCGTAACCGGGCGATAACCGATATTTTTGAACCCGGTTCGACTGTGAAGCCAATGGTAGTGATGACGGCGTTGCAAAATGGCGTTGTGAAAGAAAACAGCGTGCTGAACACCTTGCCGTACTTTGTTAACGGTCACCAAATTAAAGACGTGGCCCGTTACGCTGAGCTATCCGTGACCGGGATTTTACAGAAGTCGAGTAACGTCGGTGTGTCTAAACTGGCGTTAGCGATGCCATCCTCAGCTTTGGTAGAAACTTACTTAAAGTTTGGGTTTGGGAAAGCGACCAATTTGGGGTTGGTCGGAGAAAGCAGTGGCTTATATCCTAAAAAACAACGGTGGTCTGACATAGAGAGGGCCACCTTCTCTTTCGGCTACGGGCTAATGGTAACGCCGTTACAACTAGCGCGAGTCTATGCAACCATCGGCAGCATGGGGATTTATCGCCCGCTGTCGATTACCAAAGTTGACCCGCCAGTGGCCGGTGAACGCGTTTTCCCTGAACCGCTGGTGCGTACCGTGGTTCATATGATGGAAAGCGTGGCATTACCTGGCGGCGGGGGTACCAAAGCGGCCATTAAAGGCTACCGTATTGCCATTAAAACCGGTACTGCCAAGAAGGTCGGCCCGGATGGCAAATATATGGACCGATACCTCGCTTACACCGCCGGCGTAGCGCCCGCGAGTAACCCTCGATTTGCTCTGGTTGTGGTCATCAATGACCCGCAAGCAGGGAAATATTACGGTGGTGCGGTTTCTGCACCGGTGTTCGGTGCCATCATGGGCGGCGTCTTGCGTACCATGAACATTGAACCTGATGGGTTACCCACCGGTGATAAAAGCGAATTAGTGATTAATACAAAAGAGGGTTCAGGTGGCAGATCGTAACTTGCGCGACTTACTCGCTCCTTGGGGGCTAGACCTCCCGGAGCGTGCGCTACGGGAAATGACATTAGACAGCCGTGTTGCCGCGGCCGGGGATGTATTTGTCGCCGTTGTCGGCCATCAGACGGACGGGCGCCGCTATATCCCGCAAGCCATCGCCCAAGGTGTGGCGGCAGTGATTGCCGACGCCGAAGGGGTCGCACCGGATGCCAGCATGGTCGAGATGCATGGCGTGCCAGTCATTTATCTGCGTAATTTGAACCAGCACTTATCCACGCTGGCGGGGCAATTTTACCATCAGCCGGGTGACGCATTACGTTTAGTCGGTGTGACGGGAACCAACGGCAAAACCACCACCACACAACTGCTGGCGCAATGGAGCCAGGCATTGGGTGACACCAGTGCGGTGATGGGCACGGTTGGTAATGGCTTGCTAGGGCAGGTTATCCCGACGGAAAACACCACCGGCTCAGCGGTTGATATTCAGCATTTGCTGCGCAATTTGGTGGATCAAGGGGCAACTTTTGCGGCGATGGAAGTCTCCTCCCACGGTTTGATTCAGAACCGCGTAGCCGCCTTGCCGTTTGCCGCCGCAGTGTTTACTAACTTAAGCCGTGATCATCTGGATTATCACGGCAATATGGCCAGTTACGAAGCGGCGAAATGGCTGTTGTTCTCCACTCATCAATCCGAACACAAAATTATCAATGCTGACGACGAAGTGGGCCGCCGCTGGCTCAGCCAATTGCCGCAAGCAGTCGCTGTCAGCATGGAAGGCAATGTCCCTACCGGCTGGAAAGGCCCGTGGCTTTTTGCCAGTGACGTTCAATATCATGATAATGGTGCCAGCATCGCGTTTGATTCAAGCTGGGGCGCAGGCCAGTTAGAAAGCCGCCTGATGGGAGCTTTCAACGTCAGTAACCTGCTGGTAGCACTGTCAACGCTGCTCTCGCTGGGTTATCCGTTGGCACAATTATTAGCCGCCGCGCCTCACCTGCAACCAGTGTGTGGGCGGATGGAAGTGTTTAACGCTCCGGGCAAACCGACGGTAGTCGTGGATTATGCCCACACCCCGGATGCCCTGGAAAAAGCGTTGGCAGCGGCACGTTTACACTGTAAAGGCCAGTTGTGGTGTGTGTTTGGCTGCGGTGGCGATCGTGACAAAGGTAAGCGCCCACTTATGGGCGGTATCGCAGAACAACTGGCTGATCGAGTCGTTGTCACCGACGACAACCCGCGCAGCGAAGAGCCACAGGCGATTATCGCCGATATCCTCAGTGGCTTGCTCGATGCCGGCCATGCGCAGGCGATTCATGGCCGCGCAGAGGCAGTAACCAGCGCCATCATGCAGGCCAAAGAAGACGATGTGGTGCTGATTGCGGGCAAAGGGCATGAAGATTATCAATTGGTTGGCAATCGCCGCCTGGATTACTCTGACCGAGTCACCGTCGCGCGTCTGCTGGAGGTGGTGGCATGATTAAGGTTTCGCTGCATTTCCTGTCCACGCTGCTTGATGCTGAACATATTGGCGGTGATAACATCGAGATAACCGAAGTGACCATTGATACCCGTAAGGTCACGCCGGGGTGTTTGTTTGTGGCGCTCAAAGGCGAGCGTTTTGATGGGCATGATTTTGCAGAAGATGCAGTTGCCGCAGGCGCCGGTGCTTTGCTGGTAAGTAAACGCTTACTGGTGGGGGGGCCGCAGTTAGTGGTTAAAGACACCCGTCTGGCATTAGGGCAACTAGCCGCATGGGTGCGCCAGCAAGTGCCTGCCCGCGTGGTGGCGTTAACGGGTTCATCGGGTAAAACCTCGGTAAAAGAGATGGTTGCGGCGATTTTACGCCAATGCGGCAAGGTGCTGTATACCGCCGGTAACTTCAATAATGATATCGGCGTGCCGTTGACGCTACTGCGTCTGACGCCTGAATACGATTTTGCCGTGATCGAGCTGGGTGCTAACCATATCGGTGAAATTGCTTACACCACTGATTTAAGCCGCCCGGAAAGTGCTTTGGTTAACAATTTAGCGGCCGCACATCTGGAAGGTTTTGGCTCGCTGGCCGGTGTAGCGCAAGCCAAAGGCGAGATTTTCGCCGGGTTACCCGCAAAGGGTACTGCGATTATTAATGCTGACAGCAATGACTGGCCGCACTGGCAAGAAACGTTGCATCACAAGCGGGTGTGGCGTTTTGCCCCTCACGGTGCAGAAGATATTGATTTTTTTGCCAGTGATGTGCGTATTGCATCACAAGTCACTTATTTCACTTTGCATTCCCCTTTCGGCACGGTAGCCATCGAGTTACCGCTGCCAGGGCGACATAACATTGCCAATGCGTTGGCTGCTGCGGCGTTAGCCATGTCGGTCGGAGCAAGTTTAGCTGCGGTTCGTGAGGGGTTAACCCAGTTACAGGCCGTGCCGGGGCGCTTATTCCCGATCGAACTTGCTGCTGGCAAATTGCTGCTCGATGACAGCTACAACGCCAATGTCGGCTCCATGACCGCCGCTGCGCAAGTGCTGGCTGAAATGCCGGGCTACCGAGTGATGGTGGTGGGCGATATGGGCGAGTTGGGTGAAACCGCCGTTGACTGCCATCGTCAGGTGGGCGAGGCCGCAAAACAGGCGGGCATCGATAAAGTCCTTAGCGTGGGGACATTAAGCCAGACACTTAGCGATGCAAGCGGGTGCGGCGAACATTTTCAGGATAAGAACACTTTGGCAGCCCGTGTCAGTGAATTGCTGCTCGAACATCCGGTTATCACCGTCTTAATTAAAGGTTCACGTAGTGCCGCCATGGAAGATGTCGTGCGTGCGTTACAGGAGAAGGCATCATGTTAGTTTGGTTGGCTGAATATTTAGTAAAATTTTACTCGGGCTTTAACGTCTTTTCCTATTTGACGTTCCGCGCCATCGTCAGTTTGTTGACGGCACTGTTTATTTCTTTGTGGATGGGACCGCACCTGATCGCCTATTTGCAAAAATTACAGATTGGCCAGGTAGTCCGTAACGATGGGCCAGAGTCACATTTCAGCAAACGCGGCACGCCAACCATGGGCGGCCTGATGATTTTGTTCTCTATCACCATTTCGGTGCTGATGTGGGCTTACCCTTCCAATCCATATGTCTGGTGTGTGCTATTCATTCTTGTGGGTTATGGCATCGTCGGTTTTATCGATGATTACCGCAAAGTGGTACGTAAAGACACCAAAGGTTTGATCGCCCGCTGGAAGTATTTCTGGCAGTCAGTGATTGCACTGGCGGCAGCATTCGCCATGTACAGCATTGGTAAAGACACCGCGGCTACCGAGCTGGTGGTGCCATTTTTCAAAGACGTCATGCCGCAACTGGGTTTGATGTATATCCTGCTGGCTTACTTTGTGATTGTCGGTACCAGTAACGCGGTGAACCTGACTGACGGATTGGATGGTTTGGCCATTATGCCGACCGTGTTCGTCGCCGGTGGTTTTGCCTTGGTTGCCTGGGCGACCGGTAACGTGAACTTTGCCGCCTACCTGCATATTCCTTATCTGCGCCATGCCGGTGAGCTGGTGATTGTCTGCACCGCGATTGTCGGGGCTGGGCTGGGCTTTTTATGGTTTAACACCTATCCGGCACAAGTGTTTATGGGCGATGTCGGCTCTCTGGCATTGGGCGGGGCATTGGGCACCATCGCGGTATTGCTGCGCCAAGAGTTCTTATTAGTGATTATGGGCGGGGTGTTCGTGGTTGAAACACTGTCGGTCATCTTACAAGTCGGTTCCTTTAAGTTACGTGGGCAGCGCATTTTCCGCATGGCCCCGATTCATCATCATTACGAACTTAAAGGCTGGCCAGAACCACGAGTTATTGTGCGCTTCTGGATTATTTCGCTGATGCTGGTGCTGATTGGCCTGGCGACGCTGAAGGTGCGGTAATTATGATTGATTATCAGGGTAAAAAAGTGGTCATCATCGGGCTGGGGCTAACCGGCCTTTCCTGCGTTGATTTCTTTATGACGCGTGGTGTTACGCCGCGTGTGATGGATACCCGAATCAATCCGCCGGGCCTGGATAAATTGCCTGAAAATGTCGAGCGCCATGTCGGTGATTTGAATCAGGAGTGGCTGCTGAATGCGGATTTGATTGTTGCCAGCCCCGGTATTGCGTTGGCACATCCTGCTTTGAGTGAAGCCGCGAAAGCCGGTGTTGAGATTGTCGGCGATATTGAGCTGTTCTGTCGTGAAAATCAGGCACCGGTGGTCGCGATTACCGGCTCTAATGGCAAGAGCACCGTCACCACACTGGTGGGTGAGATGGCAAAAGCGGCGGGTTGGCAGGTGGGGGTTGGCGGCAACATTGGTGTTCCGGCTCTGAGCTTACTGAAACAGTTGACCTTGCAAAAACACGAAAACCAATTGGTGGTATTAGAGCTATCGAGCTTCCAGTTGGAAACCACCTCAAGCCTGCTTGCCAAGGCTGCCACTCTACTGAATGTCACAGAAGATCACACTGACCGTTATCCGTTCGGTTTGCAGCAATATCGTGCCGCTAAACTGCGAGTCTATGAAAACGCTAAAGTTTGTGTGGTGAATGCCGATGACGCGCTTACCATGCCGGTGCGTGGCGCTGATAGCCGCTGTATCAGCTTTGGCGTGGATGTGGGTGACTACCACCTGAATAAGCAGCAGGGGGAAATCTGGCTGCGGGTTCGGGGTGAGAAAGTGTTGAATACCCGTGAAATGAAATTGACCGGTCGCCATAACTATACCAATGCGTTGGCAGCACTGGCGCTGGCTGATGCTGTGGGGATTCCCCGCTCGTCAAGTTTGAAAGCATTGACCACCTTTACCGGTTTATCACACCGTTTCCAACTGGTGTTTGAGCACAATGGCGTGCGTTGGATTAATGACTCTAAAGCCACCAATGTTGGCAGTACGGAAGCAGCGTTGGATGGCTTGCAGGTTGACGGTACCTTGCATTTATTGTTGGGCGGCGACGGTAAATCCGCTGATTTCTCTGGGTTGACGCGTTTTCTGCAAGGCGACCATATCAAAATTTACTGCTTTGGTCGCGATGGCGAGCAACTGGCTGAGTTGCGCCCGGAAGTGTCTCAACTGACTGAAACAATGGAACAGGCCATGATATTGCTGTCGAAGAGCCTGGCTCCGGGCGATATGGTGTTGCTGTCACCGGCTTGCGCCAGCCTGGATCAGTTCCGCAGTTTCGAGCAACGTGGTGATGAGTTTGCTCGTCTGGCAGAGGAGTTAGGCTGATGCGAATGCCGGGGCTGGGGCTGTTTAATAGCGTAAAACATTATGTGATGGGATCGCGCGAAAGCGATACCACCAGCATGGTGCTTTACGACAGAACCTTGTTGTGGCTGACCTTCGGTTTGGCAATTATCGGTTTTGTGATGGTGACATCGGCATCAATGCCCATCGGTCAGCGTCTGGCCAGTGACCCTTTCCTGTTCGCTAAACGTGATGCGCTGTATCTGCTTCTGGCATTGGGTTTGTCACTGGTAACACTGCGTATCCCGATGGCCGTCTGGCAGCGCTATAGCAACATTATGTTATTGATTTCGATAGTAATGTTGCTGGTGGTGTTGGTGGTGGGTAGCTCAGTCAACGGGGCATCCCGCTGGATTTCACTCGGGCCGCTGCGTATTCAGCCCGCCGAACTGTCCAAGTTGTCGCTGTTTTGTTATTTGGCTAGCTACTTGGTGCGCAAAGTGGAAGAAGTGCGCAGTAACTTCTGGGGTTTTTGTAAACCGATGGGGGTGATGGTCATTCTGGCGGTGTTACTGCTGGCACAGCCCGATTTAGGTACGGTGGTGGTGTTGTTTATCACCACGCTGGCGATGCTGTTTCTGGCGGGTGCCAAAATGTGGCAGTTTTTAGCCATTATCGGCTCTGGTGTATTTGCGGTTTGCTTGCTGATTGTCGCCGAACCCTACCGTATGCGCCGTGTGACCTCCTTCTGGAATCCGTGGGCTGATCCGTTCGGCAGCGGTTATCAGTTAACCCAATCGTTGATGGCTTTTGGCCGCGGCGAATTCTGGGGGCAGGGGTTGGGGAATTCAGTACAAAAACTGGAGTATTTACCGGAAGCACATACTGACTTTATTTTCTCGATTTTAGGCGAGGAACTGGGGTATTTCGGTGTGGTTTTGGCACTGTTAATGGTATTCTTCGTCGCTTTTCGTGCGATGTCCATCGGGCGTCGTGCATTAGAGATAGATCAGCGATTTTCTGGCTTTTTGGCCTGCTCAATCGGCGTCTGGTTCAGCTTTCAGGCACTGGTTAACGTTGGGGCTGCCGCTGGGATGTTGCCGACCAAAGGTTTGACCTTGCCGCTGATCAGTTACGGTGGTTCGAGCCTGATTATTATGTCAACGGCGATAGTGCTGCTGCTACGTATTGATTTTGAAACACGTTTGGCAAAAGCCCAGGCGTTTGTAAGGAGTGCCCGATGAGTGGCAAAACCAAGCGTTTAATGGTGATGGCCGGTGGTACTGGGGGGCATGTCTTCCCCGGTTTGGCCGTGGCACATCATCTGATGGCGCAAGGCTGGCAGGTGCGTTGGTTAGGCACCGCTGACCGAATGGAAGCGTCCTTGGTACCTCAACATGGCATTGAAATTGATTTCATCCAGATTTCTGGTTTGCGCGGCAAAGGGTTGATGGCCCAACTGACAGCGCCAGTGCGGATTTATCGTGCGGTGGGTCAGGCCAAGAAAATTATGCGTGATTATCAGCCGGATGTGGTGCTAGGAATGGGTGGTTATGTTTCTGGCCCCGGTGGTCTGGCAGCATGGTTGTGCGGCATTCCGGTGGTGCTGCATGAGCAAAATGGCATTGCCGGTTTGACTAACCGCTGGCTGGCCAGAATCGCGAAAAAGGTGTTACAGGCATTTCCCGGTGCATTCCCGCACGCCGAAGTGGTGGGCAATCCGGTTCGCACTGATGTACTCGCGCTGCCATTGCCCGCGGAGCGTTTGGTGGGCCGTGAAGGGCCGATTCGGGTGTTGGTTATCGGTGGTAGTCAGGGCGCACGAGTGCTGAATCAGACCATGCCGCAGGTTGCCGCACAACTGGGTGAGAAAATCACGCTGTGGCATCAGGTGGGTAAAGGCGCATTGCCGGATGTATTAAAGGCTTACCAACAAGCGGGGCAGGGCGATGATAAGCATCAGGTGACTGAGTTTATCGACGACATGGCTGCGGCTTATGGCTGGGCAGATGTGGTGGTTTGTCGCTCCGGTGCGCTGACAGTCAGCGAAGTTGCCGCCGCAGGTTTACCGGCAATCTTTGTACCGTTCCAGCACAAAGACCGGCAGCAATATTGGAATGCATTGCCACTGGAAAAAGCCGGTGCTGCCAAAATTATCGAGCAGCCTCAGTTTAATGCCGAGGCGGTCAGCGGCCTGCTGGCACGGTGGGATCGCACAACATTATTAGCGATGGCAGAGCGAGCACGCTCGGTCGCCATCCCAGATGCGACTGAGCGTGTAGCCGCCGAAGTGGTCGCTGCCAGTAAGTGATAGTAAGACATAGATAATGAACAGCGGGTGGTTAGGTTAATACGCGCTGTGAATATGTAACAGACAAAAAAGTGAAGAAAAACGTGAATACACAACAACTGGCGAAACTACGTACTATCGTGCCCGAGATGCATCGCGTCCGGCACATTCACTTTGTTGGCATCGGTGGTGCTGGCATGGGTGGTATCGCTGAAGTGTTGGCAAACGAAGGCTATCAGATTAGCGGTTCAGATTTGGCACCTAACCCAGTCACTCAGCATTTGACTTCATTGGGCGCACAGATTTATTTCCATCACCGGCCAGAAAACGTGTTGGATGCCAGTGTAGTGGTGGTTTCAACCGCAATTTCTGCGGATAATCCAGAGATTGTGGCCGCTCGCGAGGCGCGTATTCCGGTGATCCGCCGCGCTGAAATGTTGGCTGAATTGATGCGTTTTCGTCATGGAATTGCGGTTGCCGGTACACACGGCAAAACCACCACCACGGCAATGGTTTCCAGTATCTATGCTGAAGCCGGTTTGGACCCAACCTTTGTCAACGGCGGTTTAGTGAAAGCGGCGGGCACCCATGCCCGGTTAGGTTCCAGTCGTTATCTGATTGCAGAAGCCGATGAGAGTGATGCGTCATTCCTGCATTTACAGCCGATGGTGGCCATTGTCACCAATATCGAACCTGACCATATGGATACTTATCAGGGCGATTTTGAGAATTTAAAACAGACATTTATTAACTTTTTGCACAACTTGCCCTTCTATGGCCGTGCCGTGATGTGTATCGACGATCCGGTGGTGCGCGAGCTGTTGCCACGGGTTGGCCGCCATATCACCACATATGGCTTTAGTGATGATGCCGATGTACAAATCGCCAGCTATCGGCAAGAAGGCCCACAGGGGCACTTCACACTGAAACGCCTGGATAAGCCGTTGATGACCGTGACCTTGAATGCGCCGGGCCGTCATAACGCGCTGAATGCTGCGGCGGCAGTGGCTGTCGCGAGCGAAGAAGGCATTGAGGACGATGATATTCTGCGCGCGCTGGCTGGGTTCCAGGGCACTGGCCGCCGCTTTGACTTTCTCGGCAACTTCCCGCTGGCACCGGTCAACGGCAAAGAAGGCAGTGCCATGCTGGTGGATGACTATGGTCACCACCCGACAGAAGTGGATGCCACCATTAAAGCAGCCCGTGCTGGCTGGCCGGATAAACGTATTGTGATGGTTTTCCAACCGCACCGTTATACCCGAACCCGTGATTTGTACGACGACTTTGCTAATGTTTTGTCGCAAGTTGATGTTTTACTGATGTTAGATGTGTACGCCGCTGGCGAGCCGCCGATCCCTGGTGCTGATAGCCGCTCGTTGTGCCGTACCATCCGTAATCGTGGCAAGCTGGACCCCATTTTGGTGTCAGACAGTGATACGGTGCCAGAGGTATTGGCGCAACTGCTAAATGGCGATGATCTGATTCTGGTTCAGGGCGCAGGTAACATTGGTAAGATTGCCCGTAAATTGGCTGAACTTAAATTGCAGCCACAGACAAAAAACGAGGAACATCATGGCTGATAAAGTTGCGGTATTGCTGGGTGGAACCTCTGCTGAACGTGAAGTGTCATTGCTATCAGGTCAGGCGGTATTAGCGGGCTTGAGAGAAGCCGGTATTGATGCTTATGGTATTGATACCAAAG
>NZ_ACCB01000038.1 GCF_000173735.1 Yersinia aldovae ATCC 35236
CATTCGTTTGCTGCCTTGCTGCAACTCCAATTACTTTGGCTAATACCCTTCTGGCTTAAAGTTGCAGCGGTGTTAGCCGCTAATCTCTGAGCCAGTGGCTCCCCTGCAACTTAATCTGCTCACTCGCGTAATCCAGAAAACAGGTAATCCGCGCTGCAAGCTGAGTATTACGATAATACACGGCGTTAATCGGCTGCCAGGTTTCCAGCGTTTGGGAGGCCATCACCTCGACCAAACGGCCCGCCAGTTGATCTTCTCGGGTCATAAAATCGGATAATTCGACGATCCCTTCCCCCTGCAAGGCCAGCAGCCGCAGTGTTTCACCACTGGACGCAGCCAGATTGGGAATGATAGCAGAGCGCCCGGCAGGTAAATGAGGTAATGACCATTGATTGAGAGATTCCGGCTGAGTAAATCCTAACAAACTGTGATCGGCCAGTTGATCGATGGTAAGAGGAGTGCCGTGGCGATGCAGATAATCAGGGCTGGCGAGGATGCGTACCCGGCTGGCCCCCAATAAACGGGCATGGATGGTGGAATCACGCAGCGTACCGATACGAATCGCAATATCAGTACGTTGTTCCAGCAAATCAATATTCAGATCGTCGGTATTCAACTCAAGAATGATTTGCGGATAGAGCGCGCGAAAACCGCTGATCATCGGCACAATCACATGCTGCATAAAGGGTGCCGCGGCATTCACTCGCAAGCGACCGGCCGGTTTTAGCCGCCGCAGGGCGATTTGCTCTTCAGCATCATCTACCGCGCCAAGAATCTGCCGCGCATGGCTGAGGAACAACTCGCCCTCTTCAGTCAATTCCAACCGCCGAGTGGTACGGCGCAGCAAGGTGGTCGCCAGCTTCTGTTCCAGCCGACTCAATGCACGGCTGATACCCGATGTGGTCTGGCTGCGCTGCTCCGCCGCCGCCGTTATAGAGCCGCAGTCAACTACCGAGGTAAACGCCTGCAACTCCTCTAAGGTGACCTTCATGGATTTTGCCCTGTCATCAATCAGACCTCAATCTCGGCGGTATCTCCTTTCTCTTGCAACCAATTGCGGCGATCTTCAGAACGCTTCTTCGCCAGCAACATATCCATCATAGCCATCGTTTTATCGATATCATCATCGCTGATAGTCAATTGCACCAAGCGGCGCGTATTAGGATCGAGGGTGGTTTCACGCAGTTGCAGCGGGTTCATTTCACCCAGCCCTTTAAAGCGCTGAACGTTAGGTTTACCGCGCTTGCGTTTCAGTTGCTCCAGTACACCGGCTTTCTCTTCTTCATCCAGCGCGTAGAATACTTCTTTGCCTAAATCAATACGATACAACGGCGGCATCGCTACATAAACGTGGCCATTACGCACCAGCGCACGGAAATGGCGCACAAATAGCGCACACAGCAGGGTAGCAATGTGCAAACCATCGGAGTCCGCATCCGCCAGGATACAGATTTTGCCGTAACGCAATTGACTCAAGTCTTCGCTGTCAGGGTCAATCCCAATCGCTACTGAGATGTCGTGTACTTCTTGTGATGCCAATACTTCATCAGAGGAGACTTCCCAGGTATTTAGGATCTTACCTTTCAGCGGCATGATCGCCTGATACTCACGATCACGCGCTTGCTTGGCGGAGCCACCTGCGGAATCCCCTTCCACCAGAAACAGCTCGGTCATGCTTAAATCTTGCGAAGTACAGTCAGCCAGCTTGCCGGGCAATGCCGGGCCGCTGGTCAGTTTCTTACGCACCACTTTCTTGGCCGCACGCATACGGCGCTGAGCACTGGAAATGGCCAATTCAGCCAGTTGCTCTGCGGCCTGCACATTTTGGTTTAGCCACAAGCTGAAAGCATCTTTTACCACGCCGGAGACAAAAGCCGCGCACTGACGTGAGGAGAGCCGCTCTTTCGTCTGGCCAGCAAATTGTGGATCTTGCATTTTGACTGACAATACGTAAGCGCAGCGCTCCCAGATATCATCTGCTGAGAGTTTGACACCGCGTGGCAGGATATTGCGGTATTCACAGAAATCGCGCATGGCATCAAGCAAGCCCTGACGCAGGCCATTCACATGAGTACCGCCCTGCATGGTCGGAATCAAGTTGACGTAGCTTTCTGTCAGCAGTTCTCCGCCCTCAGGCAGCCACAACAACGCCCAGTCTATGGCTTCGGTATCCCCGGCGAAAGAGCCAACAAACGCCTTTTCTGGCAGGGTAATCAAGCCATCAACCGCTTCCATCAGGTAGTCAGTCAGGCCATCGGCATAGCACCAACGCTGTTCTGTATTGTTCACCAAATCTTTGAAAACGATTTCCACGCCGGGGCACAACACGGCTTTGGCTTTCAACAAATGCGATAAGCGTGAAACTGAAAAACGCGGGCTATCGAAGAACGAGACATCTGGCCAGAAATGCACACTGGTACCGGTATTGCGCTTACCGCAAGTGCCGATGACCTGTAATTCCTGCACTTTATCGCCATTTTCGAAGGCGATGCTATAAATTTGACTATCGCGGCGTACCGTGACCTCTACCCGCTTGGATAAGGCATTCACAACTGAAATACCGACACCGTGCAAACCACCAGAGAACTGATAGTTTTTATTGGAGAATTTACCGCCGGCATGTAAACGACACATAATCAGTTCAACAGCCGGAACGCCCTCCTCCGGATGGATATCGACCGGCATCCCGCGGCCATCATCAATTACTTCCAGTGATTGATCGGCATGAAGGATAACGTCAATACGACGGGCATGACCCGCCAACGCTTCATCGACGCTGTTATCAATCACCTCTTGACCAAGGTGGTTTGGCCGCGTGGTATCCGTGTACATTCCCGGACGACGACGCACTGGTTCTAAACCGCTGAGTACTTCAATGGCATCAGCGTTATAGCTGGATTCAGTCATGGTTGATTAATATTCGGCTAATGGTTGGAAGGCTGGCGGTGGCGCTTACACCGCCTGATATCAGGTGGTCGCTAGCCCTAAAAAAGTTACAATCGGTGAGAAATAGTGATCAAAGCCAACAAAGGCATGATTTCCACCGGATTCTACCGTTTGCCGGCAAGGGGTGTAATAGGCCACCGCTTGACGGTAATCGAGGATTTCATCCCCGGTTTGCTGCAATAACCAGAGTAAATCCGGTGATTCCAACTTTTCAATTTGCATGACTTTCAGGTCATAGATGTGTCGTGACTCTAACACATATTGTTGCCCGGTGTAGGGGTTCTGATTTTCTCCCAGGTAATCACCGAGCAGCTCAAATGGCCGGACTGCCGGGTTAACCACCACTGCGGGAATACTGAAGCGCTGGGAAAGCCAGGTTGCAAAATAGCCGCCAAGGGAAGAGCCAACAATACCCATGGATTGCCCAGCTTTATCCATTACGATACTTTCCAGCATTTCTGCGGCTTCCGCCGGATAAGGCGGCAATTGAGGTATCAGCATCTCAATATGAGGGTGATGTTGCTGCAACCAGCTTTTGAATGTCGTTGCTTTAACCGAGCCGGGAGAGCCATTAAAGCCGTGAATGTATAAAAGAGTACTCATCAATAACCATCCGAGTCCATGTCCGGGCAGAATTCATCACTGGCTAATCGACGAACGTCAGTTTCAAGCGTTCCATCAGACAGTAAATCGAGGTAGCGCCATCCCGGTGCCACAGTATCAAGCGTAAAATTAGTGCAATGCGGTTTAAACTGCACACACGTAGAAGGGCTGGCCAGCAAGCGCTTGCCATACCAGTCCAGATCCAGGTCCTGATGAATATGACCACACAGTAAGGTGGTTACCCGTGGATAACGCGTCAGAACCGCCGCCAGTACATGGGCATTGCGCAAACTATGCTGATCCAGCCAGGTACAGCCTGACGGCATCGGGTGATGGTGTAGCAATATCAGCGTATAACGCTCTGGGTGCGCGACTAAGCAACGCTCCATCCATTCCAGTTGATAATCGCTCAATTCACCATAGGGAACGCCGAATACCTGGCTGTCCAATAACAGAATCTGCCAGTTTTCCCCTACCAGAACCTGCTTTGATGGCGCAATACCGGCATCGGCTAAGGCATCGACCATCGCGGGCTGAAAATCGTGATTACCCGGTAGCCAAACACAAGGTGCTGACAGGCGAGCAATGCCCTTGGCAAAATTCTGATAGGCTGCAACAGAATGATCCTGCGCCAAATCGCCAGTGGCAACGATAAGATCAAAGGGATGCTGCTCAGCGATAATCGCTTCCAGCACAGCGCGATAACTGCGGGAAGTATTCACACCCAGCAAGGTTTCATGTTCCCCCGCAAAGAGATGAGTATCTGTTATTTGTAAAATTCTGACCTTGGCCCCACTCGCCATAGGCAGTTTAAACAGGCTTTCCAAATGGTGTCCTTGTTTTTGCCACTTCACCAACCAGATAGGTTCTACCAGTGAAACTATAAGTCTGTCTAACAAACTGGAACTGCCACCGCGCCATGTGCCATGCAATAGCGCAACCAGTCAGCAAGAAACTGGTTAATTTGATGCTTTTCGTCCCGCTGATGCAACTTTTTATTCGGATAATCATAACTCGCTTTGAAGCGAGAGATCTGCTGACTGGCACACACTTCCGCGACCTTGGCATCATGATAAAGGCGCACGACCATCGATGGTAGGCTCCAGTGACTCACAGCAGGCTCAGTCTGCACAATGTCTACCACCGAAGTGTAACGGGTCGATTCGATAATTGTCAGCCGATAACTTACGCCTTTAACCTGATAAGCCACACTTTCACCCACTTCATCGATGCGGGGTATTAAACGACGCAATTGTGCGAAGTTAGTTTCGCTGATACGCATCATTTCAGGGAAATCAGGTGTATAGCGCTTACTCATACTGTTTCTCGCTTCTCTTTATGATTGCCATTCCGCTCTCAGCGATTGATGGTGCAACGCCAGCCATTGCAATGCAATGATTGAAGCTGCGTTATCAATTGCACCTTCTTCAACCCAACGATAAGCCTGCTCGCGGCTCACCACATGCACCCGAATGTCCTCGTTTTCCTCTGCCAGTCCATGAATACCGGCCGCGGTAGAGGCACCAACTTCACCCACCATAATCGACAAACGCTCACTGGTTCCGCCTGGGCTTGCCAAATAGCTAAGCACCGGCTTACAACGGCCAATGTGAATCCCGGCCTCTTCTTCTGCTTCGCGACGAACCACCTCTTCTACGGTTTCGCCTTGCTCAATCATTCCCGCGACCATTTCTAATAACCAGGGTGACGCACTGCTGTCAATGGCGGCAATCCGCAGTTGTTCAACCAACACCACTTCATCACGCTGCGGGTCATAAGGTAATAACACCGCAGCGTGGCCGCGTTCAAAAATCTCGCGCGTGACCTCACCACTCATTTCGCCATTAAACAGCCGGTGACGAAAACGATATAAATTCAGCGAAAAAAAGCCCTTATACAATGACTCTCGTGCAATAATTTCCACATCGTTCTGATTGAAAGTCACCGGTGAGGGTTGTAGTGATGACATAGACTTCTCTCCTAACATTAGTATCAAGCCTGAATTGTACTTTTTGATGACAACCGAACGCCACAGGCTACAGGATTTTAAAATAGCAGGCATAGAGTTAGCGGATAGAAATGCTTTTGATAAAGATTATTTGACAAAGATGGCCGATACCGATTAGTTGTCTCAATACTCATTTAGCTTTGTGTTAGATTTAAGTAAATTAAGGCAGGATGGCACAATCAGCCACCTTATCCCATTGGCAGACTCTGATAGAATCGGCAACAATTCGTCTATCGACAGCTACCATAGTAATATTGCCGCACAACTGCTGCACAACAAGGACTGCAAATGAAGAAACTGCTCCCCCTTCTTATCGGGCTGAGTCTGGCTGGTTTCAGTACCATGAGCCAGGCAGAGAACTTGCTGCAAGTTTATAAGCAAGCCAGGGATAGTAACCCGGACTTACGCAAATCGGCTGCTGATCGCGATGCTGCATATGAAAAAATTAATCAAGCACGCAGCCCGCTGCTACCACAACTTGGTTTAGGCGCAGGTTATACCTATACCAATGGTTTCCGCGATGCGTCTAATAGCCCGGATAGCAATGCTACCTCTGGCTCGTTGCAACTGACCCAGACCATTTTTGATATGTCTAAATGGCGTGTCCTGACCTTACAGGAAAAAACCGCGGGTATTCAGGATGTGGTATTCCAGACCAGCGAACAAACGCTGATTCTGAACACCGCCACGGCCTATTTTAACGTGTTAAAAGCGATTGATACGTTGTCTTACACCGAAGCCCAGAAACAGTCGGTATACCGCCAGTTGGATCAAACCACTCAACGCTTCAATGTGGGCTTGGTTGCTATCACTGATGTGCAAAATGCCCGCGCCAGCTACGACACCGTGCTGGCCGACGAAGTCACTGCGCGTAATAATCTGGATAATGCGCTGGAGAATCTGCGTCAGGTGACGGGTGTTTACTACCCTGAATTGGCATCATTGAGCGTCGATCGTTTAAAGACTAAACGCCCAGAGGCTGTCAATAACCTGCTGAAAGAAGCTGAAAAACGTAACCTTTCTTTACTTTCTGCCCGTTTGAGCCAAGATTTGGCTCGTGAGCAAATAAGATCAGCTGAAACCGGTTATATGCCAACCATCGATTTGACGGCAGGATCTTCCGTTACCAATACCCGTTACAGCGGTGGAACACCGAGTAGTCAGCAAGTTAACAATGATTCAGGCCAAAACCAGGTTAGCCTGAAATTGAGCTTGCCGCTGTACAGCGGGGGTGCCACCAATTCTGCGGTGAAACAAGCGCAGTACAACTTTGTGGGTGCCAGCGAACAACTGGAAAGCGCGCATCGTGGCATGGTGCAAACCGTGCGCTCTTCGTTCAATAACATCTCAGCATCTATCAGTAGCATCAATGCTTATAAGCAAGTGGTTGTTTCTGCACAAAGTTCATTGGATGCAATGGAAGCTGGCTATCAAGTTGGTACGCGTACCATTCTTGATGTTTTGAACGCGACCACCACCTTATACAACGCGAAACAGCAGTTGGCCAATGCCCGTTATGACTATTTAATCAATCAGTTAAATATTCAATATGCGTTGGGTACGCTGAACATGAACGATTTGACGTCACTGAATCAGGTCTTGGATAAACCCATCCCAACCTCAGCGGCCAGTCTGGCACCGGATAACGCCAACCAGAATGCTTACGCCGATGGCGACAGCACTCAGGCCGCAGCGCCAACAGCAACGCCGGTAAGCCAAACGCAAACAACACCTGCTACCCCAGCACGTAATGGCAACCCATTCCGTAACTGATTTTAAGCAGCGCTAACTCACCGGGTACAGCGGCAAGCGTACCCGGTTTGTTTTTCAGTTCCCTCCAATCTCTTCACCGCCAAGCATTTTTCGTCAATGAAAAAAGTGAGCCTGCTGGCAGCATTTCGTATAGCTTTGTAAAGTCTGCCGCTTGCTAGCCCCTACGCTTTAATTTTATACATATTTCCCCTATTCTAGAGCGAACTTACTGGGAATGGGCATCAAATGCCCGGAAATGAGACAATAAATGATGAAACGGACTAAAAACATCAATCAAGAGACTTTCCGTAAATCCTGGCGCAATTACCGCCTTGCGCCCGTAGCTTTGGCTGTCAGTGCTGTATTTATGCTGGCTGGCTGCGAAAAAACCGATGAAACCGTCTCTTTGTATCAAAATGCCGATGATTGCTCACAAGCGAATCCATCAAAGAGTTCGGAATGTACCACCGCTTATAATACTGCGTTGCAAGAAGCGGCTAAAACAGCGCCAAAATACGCAACGCGTGAAGATTGTGTGGCTGAATTTGGTGAGTCCCAGTGTACTCAAGCCCCTGCTCAGGCAGGTATGGTGCCAACGTCATCATCTTCTGAAACCACAGCCGCAGCACCGCAGCAAAGCGGCAGCATGTGGATGCCATTGATGGCCGGTTACATGATGGGCCGCATGATGGGTGGCGGTGCAAGTCAACCACTGTTTACCTCAAAAGCCCCTAATAGCCCGGCTAACGGCAAATTTGTCGATTCGACCGGTAAAAACTTTGGCTCCGCCACCACAGGCCGCACCATGACCGTGCCAAGAACCGCTATGGCACCGAAACCCGCGGTAACCAATACCATCACCCGTGGCGGTTTTGGTGAATCGGTTGCTAAGCAGTCTACGATGCAGCGTAGTGCCGCTACCTCATCCAAAACCAGTACGCGCAGCATGGGTGGCTAAGGTCTTTAATGAAACGTTTAGCAATTAGCGAACGCCCGGATTGGCGTGAAAAAGCCACCGAATTTGGTTTCCGTTTTCACACTATGCATGGCGAGCCGTACTGGTGTGAAGATGCGTATTACGAATTCACACTGGCACAAATTGAAGAGTTGGAAGAAACCACCGCTGAGTTGCATCAGATGTGTCTGCAAGTGGTTGAGAAAGTAGTGAATAGCGATCAATTGATGGCTAAATTCCGCATTCCAAAACATTGCTGGGATTTTGTACGTAGCTCATGGAAAAGCAACCAGCCCTCGCTCTACTCGCGCCTTGATCTAGCCTACGACGGCATAAATCCAGCTAAATTGCTGGAAAATAACGCAGATACCCCGACCTCATTGTATGAAGCGGCCTTCTTCCAGTGGCTGTGGTTGGAAGACCAGATCAATGCGGGCAATTTGAACGCCGAGTCTGATCAGTTCAACAGCATGCAAGAGAAGCTGATTGAGCGTTTTGCTGATTTGCGCGATAACCACGGCTTTAGCTTACTGCATCTGGCCTGCTGTCAGGACAGTGAAGAAGATCGCGGCACCGTGCAATATCTGCAAGATTGCGCACTGGAAGCCGGTCTGCCGACTGAATTCATGTTTATGGAAGAAATTGGCTTAGGGGAAAAGGGGCAATTTACTGATCTGGATAATCAGGTTATCAGTAACTTGTTCAAGCTCTATCCGTGGGAATTTATGTTCCGCGAAATGTTTTCCACCAAACTGGAAGACGCTGGCGTGCGTTGGCTGGAACCGGCGTGGAAGAGCATTATTTCCAATAAAGCCTTATTGCCCCTGCTGTGGGAGATGTTCCCCAATCACCCGAATCTGTTACCTGCTTATTTTGCTGAAGATGATCATCCCAAGATGGATCACTATGTCACCAAGCCGCTGTTCTCGCGGGAAGGTGCCAATATCCAGATCGTGGAAAACGGCAAAGAAGTCGCGCGCGTTGATGGGCCATACGGCGAAGAAGGCATGATTGTTCAGCAATTCCATCCACTGCCTAAATTCGGCGATAGCTACACGCTAATTGGTAGCTGGCTGGTGAATGATCAACCATGTGGTATTGGTTTGCGTGAAGACAGAGAATTGATCACTCAAGATCTGTCACGTTTTTACCCACATATCATTTTAGGTTAAGGTTGCGAAAGAATAAGCTGAAAAGCTAACACCTTAAAATTGTTGATAAAGCTAAACCAAGGGGAAACACTCCGTTGGGGCCGTAGCGGCTTATGCCGCCGAAGCGCCCGTAGGAGTGGTCAACCCTTGGCTCGCTGATTTTAGTTTTTATAACGTCAATGCTAACCAAGCTTAACCGACAACATACTAAGCGACCCCATCTCAATCCCATCCGTTGGGATCGAGATCGACTCTTCACCGTCCCAGCACCCCAGTGCGTACAACAATGGCAGGAAATGTTCTGGCGACGGATTAGACAATGCGGCTCCTTCATGTTGCATAAAGTTCACCAGCGGATGATTATCGCCCTGATAGCTCAGATTATCTCGCACAAACTGATTGAAAGATTCAGCCCACGGATACGGGCTGCTTTCTCCCTGCCATCTCACCATTCGCAAGTTATGTACCACGTTGCCACTGGCGACAATCATCACACCCTGCTCACGCAACACCGCCAGCTTACGGCCTAACTCATAGTGATAAGCCGCCGGTTGGGTGCCATCAATACTCAATTGCACCACGGGAATATCTGCCTCCGGATACATTTTAATCAATACCCCCCAGCTCCCGTGATCCAGGCCCCACTCACCGGTGTCAGCCAGCACCGCGACAGGTGCCAACAATTGTTGGATTTGTACCGCCAACGCAGGCGAGCCTGGTGCGGGGTATTCAGTATCAAACAAAGCCTGCGGGAAGCCACCAAAATCGTGAATAGTTCGAGGTTTATCCATAGCTGTCACCGCAGTTCCACGGGTGTACCAATGGGCAGAAATCGCCAAAATCGCGTTAGGACGCGGTAAAGTAGCACCTAACGCACGCCAAGCTTGGGTGTGACTGTTTTCTTCCAGCACATTCATCGGGCTACCGTGGCCAAGAAACAGTGCAGGCATACGAGAGGTTTTCATTGCAAATCCTTACTGTTAAGTCATTTACTGTTAAGAAACAGAGCGGTGTTTAAACCTTAAACAGTAGATTACGCGCTTTCTTTTTATGACACAGCCGGATAACAATGATGAAGATATTCAATAAATTTGAAGGGGGAAACAACACAGGAGGCAGTACGGAAATTAGACAAAAAAGAAATAACCGGGCCACGGTCTATTCAGGAGAATAGAGGCAACCCGGTGTTTACACCGCGCGATGAACAGATGATATCATCGCTATCAGATTAGCTGACTTTTTGCACCTGAGGCTGGATAGCCTGAATGTAGGCGGCCAGATCATCAATTGTCACTACCGGCATATCATGCGATTTGGCGAACTCAACGACTTCCGGTGCATGAGCCATGCTGCCGTCGTCATTGGTCAGTTCACACAACACACCTGCGGGTTTAAAACCGGCCAGTGTGACTAAATCGATAGAGGCTTCGGTGTGACCACGACGAGACAATACGCCACCCGGTTGAGCGCGCAGCGGGAATACATGCCCTGGGCGATTAAGGTCAGCAGGTTTCGCGTTATCCGCAATTGCCGCGCGAATAGTCGTTAAACGGTCAGCCGCAGACACACCGGTGGTTACACCTTGAGCCGCTTCGATAGTCACGGTAAACGCGGTTTGGAACTGACTGGAGTTATTAGTGACCATCATTGGCAAGTCAAGCTGCTGGCGGCGTTCGTCGGTGATACACAGGCACACAATCCCACTGCCGTGGCGGATGGTCAGAGCCATTTGCTCAACCGTCATCGTTTGTGCAGCAAAAACCATATCACCTTCGTTTTCACGACTTTCGTCATCCAACACCATAACACCGCGACCATCACGCAGAGCGTCGATAGCACGTTCTACACGCTCAACAGGCGTGCCGAAATCTGATAGAAGGGTCTGATTCATGGTAAAAAACCTCATTAAAATTATGGATTACCAGAATCAGGGCGGTCTTTGAGGAGTAAAAGGCCATTCTTTTATATCAATAAAATAGCCGAAATAACGCAGCGAGTTATTTAATACAATAAATAAGCTCGTCAGATACCGTTACTCTCTCCCATCCGGACTATAACCGTCGGCCCCGGAATCACACCGGATCTGCTGACCTCTACCTTACACTCTCCAAAGAGAGGCAACGTGAGCGCTCGCGGGCTTTTGCACCACGACACAAGAATGCCGCAACACAATTTACCGCCGGTGGGGACTTGCACCCCGCCCTGAGAATAAGCCTTACGACTATAGCGCTATTGATTCATCGGAGCAATTACCAAAATGGTGATATGCGAAGGTTTATACAATTGCCATCAGGCATTACACTAGAGGGAATCATCACACAGCTAATTAGGGAAATATCATGATTGACCCGAAAAAAATTGAACAAATCGCCCGCCAGGTGCATGAGTCTATGCCAAAAGGCATTCGCGAATTCGGGGGCGACGTTGAAAAGAAAATCCGTCTGGTTCTGCAATCACAGTTAACCCGTTTGGATTTGGTTAATCGTGAAGAATTCGACGTGCAGACTCAAGTGCTGCTACGTACCAGGGAGAAGCTGGCATTACTGGAACAACGTATGGGAGAGCTTGAAGCCAAGTTCAATAACCCTCCTGCCGTTAGTAGTGATAAAGCTGGTGAATAAGAATTTGTGAGATATTTTCACTGATGAGGGCGCTCTTGTCGCGCCCTTCATTTAGACCTAAGACGGTATTACCCGCACTCGTGATTTGGAGATCAGCACCCACAACAGGGTAAACATCAGGAAAGCGTATAAACTTTTCCAACCAATCATTACCAGCAGTACACAACAAAGCACACTGCCAATCACCGCCATCACCTTCGAGCGCCCCTTTAGTAAACGGACCCCCGCCAGCATACACAACAAATAAATCAGCACAAAAATGCCATTAGCATAAACAATCAACAGATCCAAAGGTAAGGAGAGCCAATAAATAAGCAAGGTAAATACCAGACAGCTACCGACCACTGCGGTGAGTGCATTCACCGGTGTCTGACCGACGGACAGACGCGCCAATTTGCTTTCAGGCCGTATCTGCGACTGCGACCACACCATGCGGGCAAAGCTCTGGGTATAAATATTCACACTAGCAAAACAAGCCAAATAGCCAATGATGCAGGCTATCCACAGTGCATGATCACCAAACAGTTGCACCACAATTCCCGGTAAAGAAGCCGCTGCCGCCTGTTGTTCGCCATAAGCATGAAAATGCAGCACCGCCACGGTACAACCCCAATACACCGCACCGGCGACCAGCAGGCCAACAATCAGCGCGCGGGGGAAATCACGCTCAGGATGACGAAATTCTGTTGCCAGATGAGCAAAAGCCTCCAACCCGACAAAACACCAAAACATGACGGCCAGCGCACTAAACATATTGGGTGGGGAAATATCATTTAGTGCGGGCCACGGGATTTGTGATGGGTGAATATCCCCTTGCCACCAAATTGCCAATACCAAGGCGATAACCAGCAAAGCAATCAAGGTTTGTATATTGGCACTGGAACCGGCGCTGCGCGTGCCTAGCAACCAGATAACCAGCAAGGTGACCAATTGCACCATCAACAGCCCGGTATCGCTCCAGCCAAAGGCCGCCTGCCAGAAACCGGCCGCTATCTGCAAGGCTGCGGGTAAACCAACCGGAATCGCTGACAAAAATAACCAGCCGGTAACTTTGCCCAGCTTTGGCCCAAATGCCATCATCACAAAGTGAGCAGCACCACCGGCACTGGGGAAGTGGCGGCCTAGTGCTGCAAAGGCAATCGCAATGGGGAAAACCAGTACAATCAATACCGGCCAAGCCCACAAGCTATCTTCACCGGCTAGCATAGCTGCCAGCGCGGGCACCGCAAAAACCCCCGTACCCAACAGTGAGGTAGACAGCAACCCGACGCCCTGAGCCAGACTCAACTCCTGTTTTAGTCCACTCACCCATATCCCCTTCTTAATTAAAGTTGCAGCGCTGTTAGCTGCTCTCTTTACTCGGTGAGGCCACTGCTTGTCGCGTTCAAATCGGCTCCCGGCAGATTTGCCCCCCGAATCACTGACCTGAGTCAGTGATTCGGGATTAATGAGCCTCAGAGAGGCTCACCCTGCGGGCTAGCATAAATGCTGTTCAAACCGGTCTTCGACCGATTTGCCATTTGTTTGCCGCCTACCTGCAACTCCAATTCATTTGGGTATAACACCACTAGACGAGAGTAAGCCTAGCCGCGGCCATTCTTAATTGACTGAATAATACGGGTGGTCGAAATACCGTTTTCAAAATTCAGCACTTTAACTTCACCACCCGCAGCCCACACTTCTGCACTGCCCGCTATCTCATCAGGCTTATAGTCACCCCCTTTTACCAGCAGGTCTGGCAGAATTTCAGCTATCAAACGCTGTGGGGTATCTTCTTCGAACGGCACCACCCAATCTACCGCTTCCAGAGCGCCCAACACAATCATGCGCTGTTCCAGTGGATTGACTGGCCGCTTTTCGCCTTTCAGACGTTTGGTGGAGGCATCGCTGTTCACGGCGACAATCAGGCGGTCACCCAGTTTGCGGGCATTGGCTAAGTAAGAAACATGGCCTGCGTGGAGAATGTCGAAGATACCATTGGTCATCACCACTTTTTCACCACGCTGACGCGCCTGCGCAACGGCTTTTTTCAGTTGCTGCTCATCCATCACGCCGAAACCCGTCTCAGCACGGCCACGGATCGCATTTTCCAGCTCAATCGGTGAAACAGTAGATGTTCCCAACTTACCGACCACCACGCCTGCGGCAGCATTCGCCAGGAAGCAGGACTCTTCCAACGTATTCCCCGCAGCCAGTGCGGCAGCCAGCACGCCAATCACCGTATCACCAGCACCGGTCACATCAAACACTTCTTGCGCCTGTGTTGGCAGGTGCAGTGGCGGTTTGCCCGGTTGTAGCAAGGTCATACCTTGCTCTGAACGAGTCACCAGCAAGGCGGAAAGCTCGAAATCGGCCACCAGTTTCATACCACGGCTGACCAACTCTTCGTCATCTTTGCAGCGCCCCACCACGGCCTCAAATTCAGACAAATTAGGCGTTAACAGGGTCGCACCACGATAGCGTTCAAAATCACTGCCTTTCGGATCGATCAGAACCGGCACCTTGGCTTTACGTGCCAGTTGGATCATCTGCTGCACGCTACTCAATGCGCCTTTGGCGTAATCAGATAATACCAGCGCGCCAATCTGTGGCAGCGCCTGTTGAATGCGCTCAAAAATCGGCTGCGGATCAACGCCGTCAAAGCCTTCTTCAAAATCCAGACGGATTAACTGCTGGTTGCGCGAAAGTACCCGCAACTTGGTGATAGTCGGGTGAGTAGGCACCGAGACAAAATCACAGCGCACATGCACTTCATTCAGCTTACTGGTCAGTGCACGAGCAGCATCGTCGATACCGGTCAGCCCAACCAGACGTGAAATAGCCCCAAGGGAGGCGATGTTCATCGCCACGTTAGCTGCACCACCCGGGCGTTCTTCAATGGTATCGACTTTAACGACTGGCACGGGTGCTTCTGGCGAAATACGGCTGGTAGGCCCGTACCAGTAGCGGTCTAACATGACATCCCCAACGACCAAGACACCGGCGCGGCAAAAATCAGGCAGTGTAACTTTCATCCCTTAGCTCCAAACACGTCATTATATTACGGCTGATAATATCACAAGCTCACGCCAACCAATGCTGCCAACTGGCAGCCACCTGCTCTCTTTCACGGATAAAACAATCAGCAGAGACTTTACTTGATTGCTCCTGCAAGGCCAGATGATGAATCTCATCGCGCATGGTGACATAGGCATGGGTCAGTGCTGCGGCCTCTTGTGGCTCCATGATGTCGTAATTGGCCATCAGCTCGAAAATTCGCACATTATCAGACCAGCGGGTCAGGCGCGGTTCACTGGCGGCATAGCGCAGCACCAGATATTGCGCGATAAATTCAATGTCAGTGATCCCACCTTTATCGGTTTTAATATCAAACACATCGCGCTGTTTACTGCCGAGATGATTGCGCATTTTCTCGCGCATCTCGCGCACTTCCTGCTGTAATTGCGCATCGTCTCGATGGCGACACAAAACTTGCTGGCGGGTGGCGTCAAACTTTTGATGTAACTCAGGGCAGCCATAGACAATGCGGGCGCGCACCAACGCCTGATGCTCCCACGTCCAGGCTTCATTATGCTGATAATCGGCAAAAGCCTCGACGGTACTGACCAACATGCCCGCCTCACCGGATGGTCGCAAGCGGGCATCGACCTCATACAAAATACCGGATGAGGTGCGGGTACTAAATAAGTGCATTATCCGCTGTGCCAGCCGCAAATAGAACTGGCGACCATCAATACTGCGCTCGCCATCGGTCATCACGTCCAGCGGGCAATCAAGCAGAAAGACCAAATCCAGATCAGAGCTATAACCCAGCTCCCAGCCGCCCAATTTGCCATAACCTATCACCGCAAAACCACGGCCTTCGCGCTGCTGCAAATGACTCGGCTGACCATAGCGAGCCACCATCTGATTCCAGGCCTGCTGGATAACCGCGTCGATGATGGCCTCCGCCAGATAGGTTAAGTGATCACTCACTTTCATTACCGGCAGCGCCTCGGTGATATCCGCAGCGGCAATGCGTAACTGTTGAGCCTGTTTGAACTGGCGCAACGCTTCTAGTTGCTGCTCTTCATCATCTTCCGGGACTCGCAGCAGATATTGGCGTAATTCATCGCGATAGGCACCTGGCTCCAGCGGTTGGTATAACGATTGCGGATCAAGCAATTCATCTAGCAACAAGGGGTAACGCGCCAACTGGCTGGCCACCATCGGCGAGGCTGAACACAAACGAATGACATGCTTGAGCGCGGCATGATATTCCACCAGCAGCTCCAGATAAGTGGTGCGGGTGACAATACTGAGCAACAATTGAATCAGGCGGCTGAGGGCGATATTAGCGTCTGGCCGTGGGCATACTTCGGCAAATAACCGGGGCATCAGTTGATCCAGCACCTCACGGCCACGGGGACCGATAGTGCGTTTATCAACGTCGTGGCGAAAACCATTGATTGTGATTAGTAATTGACGGCGAGCAGCTTCATCCAAATGCGGTGTCAGCGGGGCTAAGTCGCACTCTTCCAGCACATCCTGCCATAAGCTTTTGTACAGTGAATGGCAGGGATCTTCGCCAATGTCAGGGGCATCATCGCCAATCAGGTCGTCAAATACCACCCTAACCGCCTGCATGTGTTGTTCAAGCACAACACTCATTGCGGCCCAATCGCTGTAGCCCATTCCCCAGGCCAAACGGGCCTGATTCAGTGCATCACTGGGTAACGTCTGGGTTTGCTCGTCGGCAATCGCTTGCAGCAGGTTTTCTAAACGGCGTAAAAACAGATAGCTACCACTGAGATCTGCCACCTGTTGTTCGGGTAACAAGCCCATCTCAGCCACGGCCTGCAATGTGGGCAGCAAAGCGCGCTCTTGTAAGCGAGGCTCACGGCCACCTCGAATCAGTTGGAAGACCTGCGTAATGAATTCAATTTCACGAATCCCTCCCGCCCCCAGCTTAATATTGTCTTTCAGGCCGCGCCGCCGCACTTCACGGGCAATCATCCCTTTCATGTTTCGCAGTGACTGAATCACACTAAAATCAATATAACGGCGAAAGACGAATGGCCGCAGCGTCTGGCGTAGCTCTTGGCTGTAATGATCTTCAGCACCGCCCATCAAGCGTGCTTTCACCATCGCATAGCGTTCCCAGCCGCGCCCTTGCTCCTGATAGTAATCTTCCAGTGCGGCGAAGCTCAGCACCAGCGGGCCACTGTCACCAAATGGGCGCAAACGCATATCAACACGATAGACAAAACCATCAATGGTTTGTTGATCCAGTGCTTTAATCAGCCGTTGGCCTAATCGGGTAAAGAACTGGGCGTTGTCCAGTTGACGCCGCCCGCCCTGCGTTTGGCCATTTTCCGGATACGCAAAAATCAGATCGATATCCGACGAGAAATTCAGCTCACCACCACCGAGTTTACCCATCCCCAGAATCAGCAATGGCTGCGCAACCCCATCGCCATTGCAAGGGGTGCCAAACTCACGACAACAAGCTTGGTATAACCAATTGCGGGCAGCGATAATTACGGTTTCAGCCAACCCGCTCAGTTGGTGCAAGGTATCCGTGGTCGAACTGGTTTGCAGTGCCTGTGACCAGGCGATGCGCACCATTACGCGGCGGCGAAACAGCCGCAGCGCCGTGAATAATGCGGCTTCATCCTGCACCGCTGACAGCGCCTGACTCAGCCATTCTGAATAATGTTGCCACTCCTGCGGCTGCGCAGGCTGCTGATGCAACGCCTCCAGCCATTCAGGGTGAATCAGTAACATGTCACTGACAAAATCACTCAGCGCCAGTACCGCGATATCTTCATCTCGCAGCTCAGGCGAAGTCGGTAACTCATTAAAGCGCTGCTGTATATTCAGAGCCTGAATCTGTAATTCCGAAGAGAGTGGCAACATAAAGCATTCCTCAGCGACTATCAATTAACTGGCAGCACCGTTCAGCCAAAAAGCGGGCTGGGACAACGCTTCTTTACGAGCGGTATCACGCCAGTGGCCTTGACGCTCCATAATCGCCCACTGCAAGCCAAACCACCCATCAATATACGGGTGCCATTCACTCTGTGGATAAAAACCAGAGAGCAACTGGAAGGCTATAATCTGCCGATTGAGGCGAGGAAGTTGCGCCACATAACCATCGTCATCCAGATTATGGCCAAAGGCTTCTTTCAAATCGGCAGCACTGCGGCTGAGCATGATGTCGCAGAAACGCTTAAACGAACCTTCAAACTTAGTCTGGGCTTTGGCATCCATAAAGGGCCGCCAGCCAGAAGTAACCAGCCACGATGTGAGCGCTAACTTACATTTTAGATAATCTGCGCTATAGCAAAGCTGCTCGGCATCAACGTTCTTCGGCTCTAACTGTGGCTCCAGCGCCAGCAACCCGGCACGCAGTGCAGTGCTGGCTTTGCGTGGTACCAAGCCACCAAAAATAGCCAATGATTGGCGCACCATCGCTAATGCTTCAATAATCATGCCCTTGGCTGCGGGCTCGCCACGCAACCACAGCTCTTCATGGTATTGCCAGTGATCCAACGCCATTTCCAATCCAGCGACCATCCCCTGTTCAACCGTGGATTTCGCCGCAGGCTGCAATACCAGTAACGGCCGTAGCTCACGCGGCAAGTTACCTTGCGCTAAATGATAACCACGCGCCGCTTTGCTCAGATTACCCTGACGTAAGCCGCCGATGGGTGCCAGTTCAGCCGCCAACGCCAGTAAATCGTTCTGATTGCCTTTTTTTAGCTCCAGCTCAATTTCACTCAAAGGCTCTGACAGCTCACCTGCACTGATAGAACCCTGATCAACAGCAAGCTCTATCTCGCTCTCCCCGTAAGTGATTACCCACTTCTCACGGGTGAAATCCGTGCGGAATAATGGCTGTAACTCGGCTTGCAGCGTGTCAATAGCCCAACCCTCTGGCCAAATATCAGCCGGGAAACGAGCCAGATCTAATTTGTCGCTATCAATATCGACATTATATTCTGGCCGTTGATGTAAACCACCCACCACTTTGCCACCGGTTTTCACTGTCATTTCATAACGGCCATCATAACCACGAATACGTAAGCCAATATCATGCTGGCGCAACCGGTTATCGGCAGTTTCAAAATAGATGTTGGTCAACGTCTGTGGGGCGAAATGCTGGCTTTGCCATGATGCGAGCTGCTCCGGCAACGCAGCGATCGCCACAGGAGCCGCAATAAATTTTAGTTCGATTTCAACGGTCATAATTTCATTCACACCGGTATGTTACGAGATTACGGACATTATGCCTTTTTTGCGGTGATTTGCCTGTTTTAGACAAACTTCTCTCGTTTAAAACAAGAAACCACGCACGCGACTGCCCCAAGTCAAACCCTATTTTAACCTGTTTTTGCAGGTCTGCCCTAAGGCTTCATTAGACAAATTTTCAGCGCGGTTAAAATGAGCAGTAATGTGGCTCAAGCCGCGCAGGCTATGAGAGTAAGATAGTTCTCATTCCTGTTTATGCGTTGCGTCGGCAAACTGAACACACTACTATCGTTCCATAAATTCACTCACAAATGACTCCCTAATGCAGAAATTACGCCTAATTTGCCTCACGATACTCAGTTTAAGCCTCTCATGGGGTGCCAACGCTGAAGAAAAACGCTACATCTCTGATGAGCTGGATACCTACGTTCATAGCGGCCCCGGTAACCAATACCGTATTGTGGGCACGCTGAAAGGTGGGGATGAAGTCACCCTGATAAGCGTTGATGATGGCACCAATTATGGCCAAATCCGCGACAGTAAAGGGAAAACCACCTGGATCCCACTGAATCAATTGAGTGAAATGCCCAGTCTGCGCATTCGTGTGCCAGATCTGGAACAACAGGTCAAAACACTGACTGACAAGCTGGCCAATATTGATAATAGCTGGAACCAACGCACCGCAGAAATGCAGCAGAAAGTGGCTGCCAGCGATAGCGTAATTTCCGAGCTGCAAAAAGAAAACGAATCGTTGAAAAACCAATTAGTGGTGGCACAAAAGAAAGTCAGTGCAGTAAATCTGCAATTGGATGACAAACAGCGCACTATCATTCTGCAATGGTTCATGTACGGCGGCGGTGTTGCCGGTATCGGCCTGCTGATTGGCCTGGTATTGCCACATCTGATCCCAAGCCGCAAAAAGAACAACCGCTGGATGAACTGATAGCCGTTTAATAAGACTGTAAAATCGACGCGTTCGGCTGCCCGCCAGGGTGGCCTGCTTGTTTAATCTATTCTCATCCCCAACTATACTGAAACAAGCCTTTGTCGCCAGGCGGTAAAGTGTAATTCAAGTGAGCAGCTAACAACGCTGCTACGTCAAGAACGAAGGATTTATATGAAAATCTATCTGGTCGGCGGTGCCGTACGCGACAGCTTATTAAACCTAACCGTGACCGAGCAGGATTGGGTCGTGGTAGGTGCTACGCCAGAACAGCTACTCGCGCAGGGTTACCAACAGGTCGGTAAAGATTTCCCGGTCTTTCTGCATCCGGTCAGCCATGAAGAATACGCACTAGCGCGCACCGAGCGTAAATCGGGTTCTGGTTATACTGGCTTTACCTGCTATGCCGCGCCAGATGTCACGTTGGAAGAGGATTTACTGCGCCGCGATTTGACCATCAATGCCATTGCCCGTAGTGCGGATGGCCAGTTGTTCGATCCCTACCACGGTCAACAAGATTTAGAAAACAGAGTATTACGTCATGTCTCTGACGCCTTCGGTGAAGATCCATTACGTGTTCTGCGTGTCGCCCGCTTCGCCGCCCGTTTTGCCCATTTAGGTTTTAGCGTCGCCGCTGAGACTCAATCATTGATGACTACAATGGCACAAAGCGGCGAGCTATCGGCTCTGACGCCAGAGCGAGTATGGAAAGAGACCGAGAAAGCGCTGAAAACACAAAGCCCGCAGATCTATTTTCAAGTGTTACGTGATTGCGGTGCGCTGGCGGTGCTATTTCCAGAAATTGAACGTTTATTTGGCGTACCGGCTCCCGAAAAGTGGCATCCAGAAATTGATACCGGTATCCATACGCTGATGACATTAACCATTGCGGCTCAACTTAGCCCTGAGGTTGATGTCCGCTTTGCCGCTCTATGCCATGATTTAGGCAAGGGGCTGACACCAAAAGAGTTTTGGCCACATCATCACGGCCACGGCCCAGCAGGTGTGAAATTAGTCCAACAACTGTGCCAGCGTTTACGTGTACCCAATCCGGTACGTGATTTGGCAAAACTGGTGGCGGAATATCACGATCTCATTCATACGGTGAATAAACTACGCCCCGAAACCCTGCTCAAGCTGTTTGATGCCATTGATGTATGGCGCAAGCCAGAACGCCTTGAGCAGATGATCCTGACCAGTGAAGCGGATGCCCGTGGCCGTACCGGATTTGAAGAAAATCCTTATCCACAAGGCGATTATTTGCGAGCTGCATTCCATGTTGCTAACGGGGTGTCAGTACAAGAAGTGGTTGCCAGCGGGTTGCAAGGGCTGGCTATCCGCGACGAATTGAAACGCCGCCGTCAACAAGCATTGGCTGAGTGGAAACAAACACAGGAACAGGTTTCTGGATAAATCCATATTATCTAAGATAATAAAAAAGCCCTGATTAATCAGGGCTTTTTTATTGTATCCGCCGAGTATTTTACTACATAAACACCCAATACACGGCTGCCGCCACAATAAAGCGATAAATGGCAAACGGGACAAAAGAGATACGTTTAATCAATGACAGGAAGGTTTTGATCGCAATCAGTGCGACGATAAATGCGGTGGTAAATCCGACCGCAAACATCGGTAAATCGCCCAATGTCAGGAAGTGCAGGCTCTTATAGAGATCCAACCCACTGGCCCCGATCATCATCGGCACCGCCAGGATGAAGGAGAACTCGGACGCGGCATAACGGTTCACACCGACCAACATACCGCCGGAAATCGTCGCGCCTGAACGGGAGAAACCCGGCCACAATGCCAGACACTGGAAGCAGCCAATGGCGAAGGCTTGACGGTAAGTAATGTCATCCAATCCTATAGATTTTGGATTCTTAGGTTTAAACCATTCCGCTACCAGCAAAAGTACCCCGCCCGCAACCAAGGCATACATGACATTCCTTGGATCAAACAGCGACTTGATAACATCGTGGAAAGCCAGCCCCAGAACAACTGCCGGGATCATCGCCAGTAAGATATGACCTAATGTCAGATGGCCGCTGGTTTTCCCTTCATGAGGCACCTTGCCAAAATGGATACCAATCAGGCCAAACAACCGCCGCCAGAACACAACAACGACGGCCAGGATTGAACCTAACTGAATGATAACTTCAAAGGTTTTCGCTTTATCACCGGTAAAGCCCAACAGCTCGCCGACAATGATCATATGTCCGGTGGATGACACCGGTAAAAACTCAGTCAGCCCTTCGACCACGCCTAAAACAAAAGCTACAAACAGCGAATACATATCCGTCATCTACGATACCCAATGCCATGTAATAGAAAATCACAAAAAACGGCAATATTGAAAGCCCCAGGGTTTCTAAAATAATGCCGTTCAAATTCGATATTTATTAAAGTTATCACGCCATTCGATGCAATCAGACCACATTATCAATGCAGGGTTGCATTTTTATGTCATCACTGCATAAAAATCACTTAGGCCGCTGACCACGTTCAATAACCACACCAACATTACGTGATTGTGCAACCGCCCCCGGTTTGCTGACCTTAATCCGCACCCACGGCGATTTGAAACGCTGCAATAGTAGATCGGCTATCTCTTCTGCCACCCGCTCAACCAGAGCAAAGCGCTGTGATTCCGCATGTTTTATCACCGCTACGCTGATATCAGCGTAGCTTAGGCAATCATTTACATCATCACTGGCTGCCGCTTTACGGTTATCCCAGCCCATTTCGATATCGAACACCAGCTTTTGCTGAATGGTCTGTTCCCAGTCATAAACACCAATGGTAGTTATGACACTGAGTTCTTCAATAAATACGATGTCCATCACGTCATTCTCTGTTTTTGTGCCTGCCGGATATCACTTCCAGCCGAATATGCGTATTATCCACAGATGTTGCGATTAAAACGATCATTATTCGACAGGGCGGTGTTATGAGTGCTATCGCGCTTGGCATGATTATCTTCGCGTATTTGTGTGGCTCAATTTCCAGTGCAATCCTGGTGTGTAGGGTTGCTAAGCTGCCAGACCCGCGAGTGCATGGCTCCGGTAACCCCGGTGCTACCAACGTATTGCGCATCGGTGGCCGTACCGCCGCGGCAACAGTGCTGGTTTTTGATGTACTGAAAGGGATGTTGCCCGTTTGGATTGCTTACCTGCTGCACCTTTCCCCGTTTTATCTCGGCCTGACGGCCATTGCCGCCTGCCTTGGCCACATTTATCCGGTGTTTTTCCACTTTAAAGGTGGCAAAGGTGTCGCCACAGCCTTTGGTGCCATCGCACCGATTGGCTGGGACCTGACTGGCCTGATGACAGGCACTTGGCTACTGACGGTTTTATTAAGCGGCTATTCATCTTTGGGCGCAATTATTAGCGCGCTGATCGCACCCTTTTACGTCTGGTGGTTCAAACCGCAATTCACCTTCCCGGTCGCCATGCTTTCTTGCCTGATCCTGATGCGTCATCACGATAATATTCAGCGTTTATGGCGCGGTAAAGAGAGTAAAATCTGGGACAAACTCAGAAAGAAAAAACAGAAAACCCCTGCTGAAGAAGCCGCAGAGTTAGAAGAGGAAGAAGATTAGTTTACCTCTCCCGCCCAATCAGAATGACTGAGCGGGAGCGAGGCAAGACGCCAGGAATTGAGAGAGCGGAGCATACATCAGTATGTGAGCATCGCGAGATGACGCAGCAACACAGCCGCAGCCCCGCTCAGACTTTCGACACCAATCCAGAATGACTGAGCGGGAGCGAGGCAAGACGCCAGGAATTGAGAGAGCGGAGCGTACATCAGTATGTGAGCATCGCGAGATGACGCAGCAACACAGCCGCAGCCCCGCTCAGACTTTCGGTAATTCAGAAAGAGGCCAGCGCGGCCGCACCGACACACTCAACTCGCTATTCACGCCACTTTTCAGCCTGATCAACCCAGCATAGGCGATCATCGCACCATTATCGGTACAAAACTCTGGCCGGGCGTAGAACACTTCACCGCCGCGTTTTTGCATCATTTCGGCCAGTTTCGAACGCAAGGTTCTATTGGCGCTAACCCCACCGGCAATAACTAATCGTTTAAAACCAGTCTGATCCAATGCACGTCTCGACTTGATAGCCAAGGTATCAACCACCGCGTCTTCGAATGCGCGGGCGATATCGGCGCGAGTTTGGTCGTCAGTGCCATTGGCTCGAATAGTATTGGCGGCGAACGTTTTCAGGCCGGAAAAGCTGAAATCCAGCCCAGGGCGATCAGTCATTGGGCGCGGGAAAGTAAAGCGCCCCGCCGTTCCACATTGAGCCATACGTGACAACATTGGCCCACCGGGGTAATCCAGACCTAGCAATTTTGCTGTTTTATCAAAAGCTTCACCTGCCGCATCATCGACAGATTCGCCCAGTAACAGATATTCGCCAATACCGGTCACACTGATCAACTGAGTGTGACCACCGGAAACCAGCAGAGCAACGAACGGGAACTCTGGTGCATTCTCTTCCAGCATCGGGGCCAGCAAGTGGCCTTCCATATGATGGACCGGCACCGCCGGAACACCCCAGGCAAACGCCAATGCGCGGCCCACAGTAGCGCCAACCAACAATGCCCCCACCAAGCCAGGGCCTGCGGTATAAGCCACGCCATCGATGTCCTGAGCGCTCAAATTAGCTTCTTTCAACGCCGCCTGAATCAACGGCACCGTTTTGCGCACATGATCGCGTGAGGCGAGTTCAGGCACTACGCCACCATAGTCAGCATGTAATTTAACCTGACTATACAGTTGGTTAGCCAACAGACCGGCTTCATCGTCGTAGACTGCAATTCCGGTTTCATCGCAGGACGTCTCTATACCCAAAACTCGCATTACATTTCCCATCATTCGCGTGCGGCCGATAGTTTAGCATAACAGCGCCACGAGTTATGATTTCTGACAACTATCGACCGCATTTTCGCGACTGGGCCATGTAAATGTGGTCGATAGTTGTCATATTTGAAAAGAGTGTTGATTAATTCGATTAACAGCCCTGTTTAGTATATAATCAGCGGCCGTCGCACTCTCGGCACCACTTTCTTGTAAAGAACGAGGGCGACATCACAGGAGCGTGCCTGTTTCAATTTGCTGTGGTGCTTTACAAAGCAGCATTCATTGAAGTAAAATTCCGCACCATTTTGAGAAGGCTGGCGATTGGCCAGCAGCAAACCGATTTCTATTGAGGTGAGAGGCACATGCCGGTAATTAAAGTACGTGAAAACGAGCCATTCGACGTAGCTCTTCGTCGTTTCAAACGCTCTTGTGAAAAAGCAGGTGTTTTAGCTGAAGTTCGTCGTCGTGAGTTCTATGAAAAACCGACTACCGAACGTAAACGCGCTAAAGCTTCTGCTGTAAAACGTCACGCGAAGAAATTGGCTCGCGAAAACGCACGCCGCACTCGTCTGTATTAATTCTTCGGGGGTAACCCCAACGCGTAGTTTTTTATGTTCTAAGAACGCGCAGATCGAGTAGTTGCATACGAAGGCCGTGCTTTCCGAAAGGAATGCGCGGCTTGTTCTCGTTTATGGACTGACCGAATAGGGGCTTATGGCTGGACGAATTCCACGCGTATTTATCAATGACTTGCTGGCTCGTACCGATATTATCGATCTGATCGATGCGCGGGTAAAGCTGAAGAAGCAAGGCAAAAATTATCATGCGTGCTGTCCGTTCCATCATGAGAAAACACCCTCATTCACCGTTAACGGCGAAAAGCAGTTTTATCACTGTTTCGGCTGTGGTGCGCATGGTAATGCTGTTGATTTCTTGATGAATTACGACCGACTCGAGTTTGTCGAGAGTATCGAGGAATTAGCCACTATGCACGGGCTGGAAGTGCCTTACGAGGCAGGAACCGGCACCACCCAGTTAGAACGCCATCAACGACAAAGTCTTTATCAACTGATGGAAAGTCTCAGCGGCTTCTATCAACAGTCACTCAAGGGCCAGACTGCCAATCAGGCACGTGAATACCTTAAACATCGCGGTTTGAGTGAAGAGATCATCCAACATTTTGCTATCGGTTTTGCCCCTTCTGGTTGGGACAACGCCTTAAAACGTTTTGGCCGTGATGGTGAGAGCCGTACCGCGCTGAACGATGCAGGAATGCTGGTGACTAATGATACAGGGCGGGTTTATGATCGTTTTCGTGAACGCGTCATGTTCCCTATCCGCGATAAACGTGGGCGGGTAATCGCTTTTGGCGGGCGAATTCTGGGTGATGGAGTGCCAAAATACCTCAACTCACCAGAAACAGAAATTTTTCATAAGGGCCGCCAGCTATACGGCTTGTATGAAGCACAAGTGAATCATCCTAATCCAACACGCCTATTGGTTGTGGAAGGTTATATGGATGTGGTGGCGTTAGCGCAATTTGGTATTGATTACGCCGTTGCCTCGCTGGGAACAGCGACCACGGCCGAACATATTCAACTGTTATTCCGCGCTACCGATAATGTAATTTGTTGTTATGACGGCGATCGGGCCGGCAGAGATGCCGCCTGGCGAGCATTAGAGACAGCACTGCCCTATCTAAATGACGGGCGTCAGCTACGCTTTATGTTTTTGCCCGATGGCGAAGATCCAGACACACTGGTACGTAAAGAAGGAAAAGACGCATTCGAACAGCGGATGGAAGGGGCGCAGCCACTCTCAACTTTCTTGTTCGAAACGTTAATGCCACAGGTGGATTTGAGCAGCCCCGACGGGCGCGCCAAGTTAAGTACACTGGCATTACCTTTAATTACCCAAGTACCCGGTGAGACTTTGCGCCTTTATCTGCGTCAGCAGCTCGGCAATAAGTTGGGCCTGCTTGATGATAGCCAGCTCGACAAGCTGATGCCGAAACAGGCCGAAAATGCGAATACCTATCAGCCGCCCCAGCTAAAACGCACAACCATGCGTATACTTATAGGGCTACTGGTACAAAACCCACAACTGGCTACACTTATCCCCTCATTACAAGGGGTAGAACAAGCCAAGTTAGCCGGTTTACCGTTATTTATTGAGTTGGTTGAGACCTGTTTAGCTCAACCAGGGCTGACCACCGGACAGTTATTAGAACTGTATCGTGATAATAAATTCAGCCAACAGCTTGAAACTCTCGCAACATGGAACCACATGATTGTTGAGGATAGAGTGGAACAGACTTTTGTCGACACGCTAACCAGCCTGTATGACTCCATATTGGAGCAACGCCAGGAAACCCTAATAGCGCGTGAGCGAACACATGGATTAAACGCCGAAGAACGTAAAGAGCTTTGGTCTTTGAATCTGGCATTAGCCAGAAAAAAATGAAACACCCAACGGCTTAATTGCCGATAAATGTGGGGGCGACTCCCCACAATATGCCGCCATAGCGGGCAGCGGCGACAAAAAAAGGCCCCAAATGCTATTGTTGGCGGTTTCGCCGACCGACACCAACCCAAATACTCTGAAGTGTGGATACCGTCTTATGGAGCAAAACCCGCAGTCACAGCTAAAGCTACTTGTCACCCGTGGTAAGGAGCAAGGCTATCTGACCTATGCTGAGGTCAATGACCATCTGCCGGAAGATATCGTCGATTCCGATCAGATCGAAGACATCATCCAGATGATTAATGACATGGGCATACAGGTGCTGGAAGAAGCGCCTGATGCCGATGATTTGATGCTGGCCGAGAATACCACGGATACCGACGATGACGCGGCTGAAGCTGCGGCACAGGTGTTGTCCAGTGTTGAATCCGAAATCGGGCGTACAACCGACCCGGTGCGTATGTACATGCGCGAAATGGGCACCGTTGAGCTATTGACGCGTGAAGGCGAGATTGATATCGCCAAACGTATCGAAGAGGGTATCAACCAGGTTCAGTGCTCTGTTGCTGAATACCCTGAAGCCATTACTTATCTGTTGGAACAATATGATCGCGTCGAAGCGGGTGAAGCCCGTTTATCTGACCTGATCAATGGCTTTGTCGATCCCAATGCCGAAGAAGATATTGCGCCGACAGCGACTCACGTTGGTTCTGAATTATCCACTGAAGAAATGGATGAAGACGACAAAGAAGAAGACGAAGAAGAAGAAGAAGACGACAACAGCATCGATCCTGAGCTGGCACGTCAAAAATTCAGTGAATTGCGTGACCAGTATGAAAACACACGCATGGCAATCAAGAAAAATGGCCGCAGCCACGCCAGTGCTGCAGCAGAGATTCTGAATCTTTCTGAGGTGTTCAAGCAGTTCCGTCTGGTACCGAAGCAGTTCGACTATCTGGTCAATAACATGCGTGCCATGATGGATCGCGTTCGTACGCAAGAACGTATCATCATGAAGCTGTGTGTTGAGCAGTGTAAAATGCCGAAGAAAAACTTCGTTACCCTGTTCGCCAGCAATGAAACCAGTGATACCTGGTTCGCAGCAGCGATCGCGATGGGTAAACCGTGGTCAGAAAAGCTGAAAGATGTGTCGGATGATGTACAACGTAGCTTGCAGAAACTGCGCCAGATCGAAGAAGAAACCGGTCTGACCATCGAGCAGGTAAAAGACATCAACCGCCGTATGTCTATCGGTGAAGCGAAAGCGCGTCGTGCCAAGAAAGAGATGGTTGAGGCTAACCTGCGTCTGGTTATCTCTATTGCGAAAAAATACACTAACCGAGGTTTGCAATTCCTTGATTTGATTCAGGAAGGTAATATCGGTTTGATGAAAGCAGTAGATAAATTTGAATACCGCCGTGGTTATAAGTTCTCAACTTATGCAACGTGGTGGATTCGTCAGGCGATCACCCGCTCTATCGCGGACCAGGCACGTACCATCCGTATTCCGGTGCATATGATTGAGACAATTAACAAACTCAACCGTATCTCACGCCAGATGCTGCAAGAAATGGGCCGTGAACCAACGCCGGAAGAGCTGGCTGAACGCATGTTGATGCCGGAAGACAAGATTCGTAAAGTGCTGAAGATCGCCAAAGAGCCTATCTCAATGGAGACGCCGATCGGTGATGATGAAGATTCACATCTGGGCGATTTCATCGAAGATACCACGCTGGAGCTGCCGCTGGACTCTGCTACCTCTGAGAGCCTGCGTTCTGCGACTCACGACGTGTTGGCTGGCCTGACCGCGCGTGAAGCGAAAGTTCTGCGTATGCGTTTCGGTATTGATATGAACACTGACCACACTCTGGAAGAAGTGGGTAAGCAGTTCGACGTCACCCGTGAGCGTATTCGTCAGATCGAAGCGAAAGCATTACGTAAACTGCGCCACCCAAGCCGTTCTGAAGTGCTGCGCAGCTTCCTCGACGATTAATTGTCAGTTGCAGCAATAAGCACACACAAAACCTCGGCATACCGGGGTTTTTTTTGCCTTCCGCTCAGACTCTGATACCAATATTAACTGACTATTTTCTACTATATACTTAAAAAACCTTAAATTTGCACAGAAAACACCCATCTGATTTATCAGCCCTAGACCGCAGGATAAAAACTACCGTATAATCAGCGTCCAAGTTTGGCCCCTTAGCTCAGTTGGTTAGAGCACGCGACTCATAATCGCTTGGTCACTGGTTCAAGTCCAGTAGGGGCCACCAAATAAAACAAGGAGTTACGTCAATAGCGTAACTCCTTTATTATTTCTGGGATACTTATGGGATACCCGCCATAGGTAATACTAGGTAACGGTTTGGCGAAAGCCTAAACGTGCAGTTGGGTCGTGGCAGCCGGAGTAACTGCTTTTAAAGATGAAAGTGCCACGGGTCTGTAATTCCTACTCCCATCTCATCATGCAGACGGTAGGAACCTTTATGGGGGTCTTATGACTGAATCTATAAAGGGCTCAGACCTGCTGTCAGTGCGCGTGTTGGTAATAACCGGCTTGTTCACTGCATTAGTGACTGGAGGACTTAGTCCGATTGTTGCTTTGCTAGGTTCTTTTGCCTTTGTTTATCTTCTTCGCCGCTAATAGCGTGTTTTGCCCGGCCCAGCGAAAGCTGGGCCAACCTCAAAGGTTACGGCATGAACTGACACTAGTCAGTTAATTTGTTGTTTAAAAAGACGCTATCCTTAGTTGGTTAGCGCCTTTTTTATTAAAATGACTACACATGTTCATGAACGAAGATAAACAGCAGCAAACAAATTTCATAATCAAATTTTGCTACTTCTCGCCCACTTAGCGGCTTCAACCAGATCAATCCAGCGTTCCTTGACACCTTCTATTTTTAGAACCTGAACACCTTCTTTCCAGACTCCGCGCTGGGCTCGCTTGTTAACCGCTTCAATAGATTCTTCAATCTCTTTGCAATATATTGATATCGGTACACATTCCAGATTCATCATGATCCCCTTGATAATTGTTGTACATTATTTACGCGGATTTATTTGTTCTTTGGTTATCAACCCATAAATTGATAGGGATTTATCAGTAATAAAAAACCCGCAATATTGCGGGCTTGTCCGTAGTTCATGCACTAAAAAATTTTATACATTAAGCTTTATTAGACTCGCGCCATTCTGTAACCATTTCCTTTGTAACTTCTTTCTTATAGCAGATAGGTGAATAGCCACCAGCTCGGCTCCACGCGCTACGTTTCCCACAACTACTTCCATTTTTAGCTGAGTTAAAAGGGCATGGGCAGTTACCCGGATATGATTCTATAGACTCGTTGATAACCATCTGTTTAACATTGTCATCAGATAAATTAGCTACTTTGGCGAGGGTAGGGACTGAAAATAAAACTAACGCTAGTGCCAAAACAGATATTGAACATTTCTTAGCTGAAATCATTATTTTATCTCTCCTTTTGAAATGGAGAGTATTTAGCTATCAGTAGAAATCCTTATTGATTTAGATTAACAAACCAATAATACAGTTAAAATGAACACGTTTTGTTTGATAATAAAGCAACAAAGATGGTTGGATACACATTTCACGCTCAATTTCTCACGATCAGCAAAATCTAACCTGACTCTTTAAATTCAATTTTATTTAAGATTACTTGATAGCTTTCATAGAATCCTGTCACTCTAGTAACCGTTATCCGTTGCCCGAACTGGCATTGTAGTGGCGCACTGAATTTCGAGTTGGCTTTTTTTCTAGTTAAAATGCCACTGGATATTTTGGTGATCGTTTAGTTGGGGCGAAAAAAACCGCTTGCGCAGGCTTCTTTTAATACCAAAACACGGCTTGATTATTACGACTCGGATGGGGCGGCGCTGGTTTTGTTTTCCCCGGTTTAACAATTATCCGATCAACCGTTTCATGAGTAGCAAAGGTGCAACTACAGTTTATATTTGTGCACTGGTGATAACGTTCTTTCGTTTGTTCACTCAGGTAACGGCTAGACTTTCATAGTTTCCGTCATGATTACGTTTCTTCCGTGGCATGTTCCGCTACGTGTGCGGGGCGTGGCTGGCGTGATCCATTTCGGGTATTGCGGTGTAATGATGGGTTTATTGCGTAGCGTGTCGGGCTACTGGCAGTGCTTTTAGATGGGTGTAAAAAAGCCCGCGAGGTGGGCTAGCGTAGACTACATATTCAACATATGCGCCTGTAAGGCACTCTTATGCTTTTGGACTGAATAGTAACCGTGATAACACAACATATAGCCCAGTTGAAATCGCAAGTAGAAATATTAAAACCAAAATAAGTTCATTCCAGCTTCCTTCACTGTCAGCCCCACCGATATAGTTATCAACGACTAGCGAAAATGAATAGATGAGGTTTTTAACTTGGTCAGTATGCTTAAATATAAAAAAGCTGCTCACAAAACAGGTAATGAACAGCAGTATTTTTTTAACGGAGCTTACATTGCGCAAAGTTTCTGCTCCCTGTGACGTCCACCCGCCCGTAAGCCATAAGCCCTGCGCCGCCGGGCACACTAAATCTTTTAGCCTTAAGTATCCTGTCCCTGACAACTGCAAAATCGCTAACCTGAAAGAACGTAATACATCCCCAAGAGGTTCCACTGCCATCAGGCCGTAGCGGATGCAACCGAAACTGGCCTCGCTTCACGCCGTTAACATATAAATTATCGTTCATTGTCTCGTGGCTAAATAGGCCAAACCACTCATCATGGTTGGTACCGTTCCACAAATCCAGACCGGTGTTACGTACTTGATTACCTAAACTACCAACAGGACGATCTACAATCCAATATTGTCCGGGGGGTAATGCGGAATGCGGAATATCTGAACATTCCGGCATATTGCTATAAGGCCGGTCACCAGAAAACACGTCAAAAGTTCCTAACCCATAATAATGAAACGTTGCTTTTGCGCCGTCATTGGTCAAGCGATTATAATCCATCCTACAGATCTGCATTTTTTAAATTCCCTTTCATTTGTATGTATCCATCATAATTAACCTGACTTTAGCATAAATCTTAAGGGCAACAAAAAACTCACTATAATGCGAGTTACTCTCATCAGTCCCCGTTACAGACGATTTCATCCTCAGCTTACTTCCCTCCGATCACAGGGGCATATTTATCACGTAATCCGTCTGACTTGGCCCCAGTGGCGGTGATTTGAGCTATTAACCCTATTTACCGGTTATAAACGCCTTTCGAGTGTTATTTTTACGGCTGGCGTACAGGAAAAATTCCATGATGTAATCATTTGAATATCATAAATTTTATTTATAACTATGTTGTTCAAACTATACTCATAATAGTTATTGATAGCTGAGTTCAGATAATACAGGAGTAACAATCATGCTGAATATAAATCAGAAATACCTGATGAACCTTGATGAAAGTGCGTTAAAAAAGCAACGACTGATCATGCGAACCATTGCAGCTCTACTGCTGTTAGGTGGGATTTTCTGCCTTATTAACCCATTAGCATCCGGCGTCGTGCTGAGTAAAATCATCGGTGCACTATTGCTGCTTAGTGGTATCGCGCTGGTCGTCGGTATGGTGACTAACCGCCGTTCCCACGACATATGGCCAATGGTGACCGGTATTTTGCTGGGTGTGGCCTATATCGTGATGGGTTATGTATTTATCACCAACCCTGCGGTAGGGATGATAAGTCTGGCGATAGTCCTGGCAGTTCTGTTTGCCTTTGGTGGAGTCATCCGGCTGATTACTGGCTTTAAAATATGGGGGATGCCAGGTGCATGGCTGCAAATCTTGCTTGGAGTGCTGGATTTGGTGATCACCTATTTGTTGGTTAGCGCAGGGCCATTGATGTCAATCACGATGGTAACCACCTTGGTCGGGATTGAAATGCTGTTCAGTTCATTTAGCTGCTTTATGGTTGCAGGCTTGTATAAACGCAACGCCTGACCCCTACGCTGCTATCGGTTAGCAGTGCTGCGCTGAACCCCACCGGTGGGCATTCGGTGACTGATTCAATTACCTTACTTTAATAAGCGAAGGGAATGCGTGCATCACAGTAGATCCCTTCGCTATTGCCCACAACCTATTCCTCCATGCCATATTCATGACGGCTATCACAATCAGCACACAACGATTTCCCAAGTTGTACAGCAACGTCTAAATTTGAATAAAAATCTCATCCGACCACTTACCCAGCTCAGTGGTGGCGGCGGAGAAATAACAATAACGGTTTGGCGGCATGGCACTGATTTATGTGGTGTCATGCCGCCAGAAGTACACCCGATGGAGACTGCAATGTTAGCTTACCCTCACCTGCTCACTCCCCTTGATCTTGGTTTTACTACACTGAAAAACCGCGTATTAATGGGTTCGATGCATACCGGACTGGAAGAGTTACCCGATGGCCCACAACGTCTGGCCGCTTTCTATGCTGAACGAGCAACGGGGGGGGCCGGCCTGATTGTCACCGGTGGAATTGCCCCCAATAGCAAAGGCGTGGTGTATCAGGGTGCCTCCGTGTTAAATGACGTAGCGCAACTCCCGCATCATCAAATTGTAACCGATGCAGTTCATCAGGCTGGCGGTAAAATCGCATTGCAAATTCTCCATGCAGGCCGCTACAGCTATCAGAAACACCCCGTAGCCCCTTCTGCATTGCAAGCGCCGATCAACCCTTTTACACCGCAAGCGCTGAGCGGTGATGAAGTGCTACAAACCATTGCTGACTTCGCTCACTGCGCACAGCTCGCGAAACAAGCCGGTTATGATGGTGTTGAGGTGATGGGTTCTGAGGGGTATTTGATTAATCAGTTCTTAACCGCACGAACCAATCAGCGCGATGATGAATGGGGGGGCGATTTCACTCACCGAATGCGTTTCGCGGTAGAAATTGTGCGGGCAGTACGGCAGGCGACCGGGCCTGATTTCATCCTGATTTACCGCCTATCGATGCTTGATCTGGTGGAGGAAGGCTCCAGTTGGGAAGAGATTGTGCAGTTGGCGCAAGCCATTGAACAGGCAGGAGCCACGCTGATCAATACCGGTATCGGCTGGCATGAAGCGCGCATTCCGACCATTGCCACTATGGTACCACGGGCTGGGTTTAGCTGGGTCACCCGCAAGTTGATGGGGAAAGTGACCATCCCTCTGATCACCACTAACCGCATCAATGATCCCACAGTGGCCGAACAAGTATTAGCAGACGGCTGCGCCGATATGGTATCGATGGCACGCCCATTTCTCGCTGATGCGGCTTTTGTACAAAAAGCGGCACAGAATAGAGCTGATGAAATTAATACTTGTATTGGTTGTAATCAAGCTTGTCTGGACCAAATTTTTGATGGCAAACTGACCTCATGCTTGGTTAATCCGCGTGCCTGCCGTGAAACCGAAATGCCAATAGTCGCCACTAAGACCCCGAAACAACTGGCAGTCGTAGGCTCCGGCCCTGCTGGGTTAGCGTTTGCCGTCACTGCCGCCAGCCGCGGGCATCAGGTCACGCTCTTTGAGGCCGCCGCCGATATCGGCGGTCAGTTTAATATCGCCAAACAGATCCCTGGCAAAGAAGAGTTCTACGAGACACTGCGCTATTTCCGCCGCCAGTTAGTGTTGCACGGCGTGGAACAACACCTGAATACGCGGGTGCAAGCGGAACAACTGGCTGCGTTTGATGAGGTGATCCTCGCTTGTGGCATCCAGCCACGCTTACCGGATATCAGCGGTATTGACCATCCTAAGGTACTGACTTATCTGGATGTGCTGCGCGATAAAAAACCGGTCGGTGACCGTGTGGCAATTATCGGGGCGGGCGGGATTGGTTTCGATACCGCCGAATACCTCAGTCAGTCGGGTGAGTCCAGCAGCCTTAACAGCGAAGCCTTCAGCAGCGAATGGGGCATCGATCAAGCGCTGGAACACCGTGGCGGGCTGGCACCGGAAGGCGCTAAAGTACACTCATCCCCACGGCAGATCTTCTTGTTACAACGAAAACCCAGCAAGGTCGGCGAAGGCTTAGGTAAAACCACTGGCTGGATCCACCGCACCAGTCTGGCCATGCGCGGCGTAAAAATGCTCAACAGTGTCAGCTATGAGGCAATTGATGATGAAGGTTTACATATCACCCGTGCCGATCAACACAGTTGCCTGCCAGTCGATACCATTATTATTTGCGCCGGTCAGGAACCGCGCAGAGAATTGCATCAGCCACTGCTGGAGATGGGTAAAACCGTACATTTAATTGGCGGCGCAGATGTGGCGGTCGAGCTGGATGCCCGTCGAGCGATTGATCAAGGGACACGTCTGGCGCTGGCAATATAAGTAGAAATAAGAAAATAGGGTGTGCGGTTAACGGCAAAGTGACTTATAGCTTAGTGAGTGAAGGGTTGACCGCACCTCGGGGCACTCCGACGGCACGTTTCCCCTTCATTTGGCTTTGTCAGCAGTCTGGCAGGGGGTGGAAGCCCCCTGTCAGACTACGATTAAAAGTCACTGTATGACATATCCAGGCTACCACTACCACCGCCCTCAGAGCGAGATGAGGCCGTTTTCACCGCTTTCAGCACCATAAACTTCTGGTTTGAATCCAGCGTTTCGCAGTTACCGAACAAACGTTTAAGTTTGTGGAAGTAATCCAGATGGCGGTTCCCGACAATCATCAGCTCGCCACCGGTCTTCAGGCAGCGCTTGGCATCACAGAACATCTGCCATGCTACATGGTCGCTAACCGCGTGCTGCTGATGGAACGGAGGGTTGCATAGCACCAATTGCAGGCTCTCACGTTCGACCCCCGCCAAACCATGACTCACCATGAATTCACAGCGTGACAAGTCTTGTGGGCGGTTATAAGTGATATTCAGCTCGCTCGAAGCCACTGCCATGTAGGATTCATCGACAAACAGCATATCTGCCAATGGGTTTTGCTCTAGCGCAATTAACCCGACAACCCCGTTACCGCAGCCCAGATCCGCTATCTTACCGCTCACATCATACGGCAGGATCTCCATAAAGAAGCGCGCGCCGATATCCAGATTATTGCGGGAAAATACATTAGCGTGGTTATGGATAACATACTCGGTATTAGCCAGTGGCCAGTCGACCGTTTCCGGCGCATCAGTCAAAGGGATATCCGCCACTTCACAGTGGATCAAGCGCGCTTTCTTCCACGCCAGCGTGGTTTTTGTCGGCCCGAGAATTTTTTCAAATAATTGTAGGGTGGAATTATGAACATCGCGCGATTTCGCACCGGCGATAATCACCGTATCTGGCGCAACCACACGACGCAGGGCATGTAATTGATGCTCGAGCAACGCTAATGCTTTAGGGATCTTAATCACCACCAGCTTAGGTGCTTGCGGCAAGGCATCCATGCAGCTCAATAACGTTACCGCGTCTTCATCCAGATGGTTTAAACCCAAATTATGCGTCGTCGCCAGTTGGCTCATATAAGAGTCACTGACACTGAACGGGCGATGGGCGTGTAATGCACAAGCCAGCGTGCCAAATTGATCGTTAAACACCAGCACCGGGCGGCCATCAATCTGGCTTAAGTCAATGTTTTGTAGCAGATATTCATCTGCTGCTTCCCACGCCTGTAGGGTCGTGGAATTTTCCTGTGGGGGAAAACGCTCCAGCTCAAGGCTCTGCGTTCCCAGTAAGAGTTGGCTCATCACCGCTCCTGAATAATAAATTTGGGCTGTTTATCCCCTAAAACGGGCGATCAGTAAAATGTTTTTTTGCTTAAATGCTGTTTTATCGAAACCAAGGCCGGCTAAAAGGGGGAGATAACTAGGGCATGGCTGGGAAATCAGGTTAACAAACGCCTCAAAAATGCTTAATGAAGCGTGTATTTTACCCCGACACCAATCATTACAAAACCTTGTTTTCATGCTAATTCATTATCAATTGATTCAAATTCTGTTGGATCAACATAGAATTTCCCGTCAGACGAATCTCAATAGGTTATTAATTATATATGATGAGTCATTCATAAAACCAATTAAATAATAAATCATTTAATTGCACCTGAAATTATTTTTATATCAAAAATAAACTTTCGGACTAACCGTTATATTTTTCGTCATTCATAAAGTTTTAATATTAATTACCAGGAAGGTAAATCAATAATGTATATATCAAATATTACTCAGCCGGGTGGTCATACCCTTACCCGGAAGATATCTTCAAATCATCGCCTATCTCCATGCGCCAAGGCCATCGGTGCCTTGTTGCTTATTCTGAACAGCACCGCCGCGTGGGCCAATGTTGATGCTGTAAAAAAAACACATATACAGGGAATTGAAAATACAGAAGACCACAGGCTACAGCAGCGGATACGTGAAATGCAAAGTCACTCCCTGCATCTGAGAATCGATCTTAGGGAGGTAATGACAAAACTTGATCAATACAAGAACTTATATACTGATATTAAACCACTTTCCATCCAAGAAGTGAGCAACCTGGAAGATAAGAAGAAGTATCTGGAGAGGCAGATAGTGCAACATGATGCTCATGAGCGGCAACTACAACAGTTAATCGAATCTCGAAATCCCCGTCTGCTGACCGAGGATGATACATATAAGCCACAACCATTGTCCCCATCAACAAAGCCCACACCATCTGAATCTAAATTACCGTATCGTGAAATTACCGATATCGTAATGAACGTTATCGAAGTGGTTGAAATAGCAGCAGACATACCAGAATTTATAAAATATACAACAGAAGAACGAGCGGATATACAAACAAGAAGAAACAGAACGATTGCAACTGCTACTCGGTCGGAAATAGTGCCATTACTTTTCACTAATTTACTCATGGCCCAGCCAGCAGTGAAAGAAAGAGTCGACGCAGAAATTATAAGAATGGCACAAATAAAGGCTTTGCAACAAAACATTGATAAGTTAAATAATAAACAATTCCCGGATAAGGAAGAACAACGTAAGAAATCGACAAAAGATGAAAATGTAACGACTTCAAATAAAGTTGTTGAAGATACAATGTCCGCAGAAGTAAATGATGTTTTTACTGAGATTGATCAACTCGGCCAGGCTGTATTCTCTAATATATTGTTTACTGCTAAACCAGAGGTTAGCGCCATAGAAACAGTCAAAAATAAATCTGAAAATAAATTAGGGAGTACATCTACAAATGTAAATGCAGACATATCTCCCACTCATGAGGGAGTAGTGAATAAGTATAAAATACGAGTAACGCAAAAAGCGGAGAATGCTGTCCTCAATGACTCAGGTTCATTAACGCTCATTGGTAACGCCCAAGCGGTCAATACTCTAGTTGATACCGATAATCAGTGGTCATTTTTTGCATTAGAGAACGAAAGTCACGCTGATACCACTACAATTCGCAAGGGTACTATGTCGGTAACAGGCAATGCCACTGCTTCAAAGACTTTTGTCGGTTTAACTGAAGAGGAAAATAAGCAGCAACCAGTAAGCTCTGAAACAACGATAAAAATGGATATATCCACAACCAAGAAAGTCACAAATACCACTGTTGGAATGCATGGCAAAGTCGATCTCAATCGTAATGCAATTATGGAAAAAACGCATATAAAAAAAGGAGGAGAATTAGTCGTTAAAGGGGAAGACAACCCAACGCTATCAGACACCACAGTTGAAGGTACCTTAGAGTTACAAATGAGTGATGTAATACTAAATGGCAAAACTGTATTTTTGCCCGGTTCAGTATTAAAAGGCAATAACTATAGCATTACGAATAATGGCGATATTATTTTCGAAGGCACTAGTGGCGAAATAGCAGTATATTCATATATGGACGGCGATGGTTCATTAACCATAGACAGTCCTGAAGAAACACTCACATTACAAGGTGCAGAATATATATATACAGGTCTAACCAATATACAAGCAGGTACATTACAAATATCAGAAACAAACTTTTCTTCTAGCCCAATTATAGGTCAGGCAGGTGCTGAACTCGTATTATCTAATAGTTTACTCGAGACCAGTGTTAACGGTGGTCGTATGGATCTCAATGAGAAAAGCATATGGAATATAACTAGAGATTCTCGTGTTGATGGACTTTATACTTCAAAAAATAGCCAGCTCAATCTTAGTAGTAAATTATTCGGCCATCACCGGATAGGTAACAAACTGACCATTAACGGAGATTATCACAGCAGCGGTGGTGAATTGACTTTTTATAGTAAGTTAGCAGGGGATAATTCCGAGACTGACTCTATGCTGGTTGAAGGCAATACATCGGGTCACACTAACGTGCGAGTCATTGATTTAATGGGGGAAGGTGCGCAAACTGATTTAGGTATTCTATTAATTGAGGTTAAAGGTCAATCTAATGGAGACTTTAAACAAGTTGGCCGTATTACCGCCGGTGCTTATGAATATAAGCTAGGTCGTGGTGAGGCGGCCCGTAACAAAAATTGGTACCTGACCAGTAATACTGACAAATTCGCACCAAAAGAAAAAGATAAGGCTGAAGTTATACCTGAAAAAGATGATAAAATAGTTAAACCATACAGTTCACCACATGAGGTCATAAAAGCCGCCAGCAAGAGTCATTACCCCGCAAATCGTATAATAGATGCATTCCTGACTACACTAGAAATGGCATTTAAACCAGTAGAGTCGGAGGATACGTCAGTTGTTAAACCCACAGAGACTCCAGCTAATGCCCTGCCAACAGCTATTGTAGCAACGCCAACCAACGCTGAATCCGAGAGCACTCCAGTGCCTAACCCCACAGAGACACCAGCCAAAG
>NZ_ACCB01000037.1 GCF_000173735.1 Yersinia aldovae ATCC 35236
CAGGTGTTATTGCCTGATCACACAGTAAATGTGACTTGAAATTTACGGGTTAACCGTCTCTTGCGGTGCCCGTGGGTTACGGCTGATGAACATCGCATCGCCGTAACTGAAAAAGCGGTATTGTTCTGCCACCGCTTGTTGGTATGCATTCATGGTATTTTTATAACCAGCAAAAGCAGAAACCAGCATTATCAATGTTGATTCAGGTAAATGGAAGTTGGTTATTAATGCATCCACCACCTGATAGTGATAACCGGGATAAATAAAGATTTTGGTATCGCCAAAGAAGGGGGCAATCAGGCCGTTATCGGTGGCCTTGGCAGCGCTTTCCAGTGAACGCACTGAGGTGGTGCCCACCGCGACGACTCGGTTGCCACGCGCTTTACACGCCAAAACCGCGTCGACGACATCTTGCGGCACTTCTGCATATTCGGAATGCATAATGTGCTCTTCAATGGTATCCACTCGCACGGGCTGAAATGTTCCCGCGCCAACGTGCAAAGTGACAAAAGCCATCTCAATGCCTTTTTCGCGCAGTGCGGCCAGCATTGGCTCATCAAAATGCAGCCCAGCGGTTGGTGCAGCTACTGCGCCCGGACGTTGGCTATACACCGTTTGATACAATTCACGGTCAGCATCTTCATCAGGGCGATCAATATAAGGAGGCAAAGGCATATGACCGACAGCATTAAGGATAGTGAAAACGTCCCGCTCATCGTCAAAACGTAGCTCGAATAGCGTGTCATGGCGTGCCAGCATGGTGGCTTGGATGCTCTCATCATCGCCCAACAGCAGCTCTGCACCGGGTTTCGGCGCTTTAGAGGCTTTGACATGAGCCAGTACACGGTGATCATCCAAAACGCGTTCAACTAACACTTCAAGCTTGCCGCCACTGGCTTTACGGCCAAATAAACGCGCCGGAATAACCCGCGTGTTATTGAATACCAGCAGATCACCAGGTAGTAGTTTATCCAGCAAATCAGTAAAAATGCCGTGCGTTAGTGTGCCCGTTGGGCCATCCAGAGACAATAAACGGCAGCCGCTACGCTGGGGCTGAGGGTAATGGGCAATCAGAGATTCCGGCAGCTCAAAAGAAAAATCGGCAACACGCATGGCTTTCCACTTCATATCAAAACAGACCCGACCAGCACAGATGATGGGCAGGTTCACAAAAACAGGCGGCTAGTCTAGAGCCCTCAAGGGCTGGCTGCAAGAAATAAGGAGAGTTAGCGGCTATTTGCATTATACTCAACGCATGAATTTTCTTGCTCACCTCCATCTGGCAACACTGGCTGACAGCTCTTTATTGGGCAATTTGCTGGCTGATTTTGTGCGCGGTAATCCACAAGGGGAATACTCCCCTGAAATAGTCGCAGGCATCATGATGCATCGCCGTGTTGATGTCATGACCGATACGCAGCCGTTGGTCAAAGAAGCCCGTTCTTATTTCAGTGCCGATTATCGCCGGGTTGCACCTATAACACTGGATGTTTTATGGGATCACTTCCTAGCCCGTCATTGGGATCAATTAATGCCAGACTGCACCTTGCCCGATTTTATCCTACATGCGCAAAGCCAGATTTTACCCCATTTACCACAAACACCGCCGCGCTTTCAGAACCTGAATGCCTATCTATGGTCAGAGCGTTGGTTGGAACGCTACGCTGAACTCCCCTTTATAGCGGATGTGTTACAAGGTATGGCAAGCCGCCGGCCAAAACTGGTGGCACTTGCTGGCTCTTTTAGCGACATAGAACAACACTATCAGCCGTTAGAAAATCTTTTTTTGACGTTTTATCCTGAGATGATGCAGGAAGCGCAACGCAAACAAATTTAGGCAAAACCACTCAATTAGCATGGTTATCAAGACTAAGTCACTTGCGCTTTTCGTCAGAATGGGTATCTTAACAAGACTACGAATCTAAAATCGTTATAACGATAGGCAAAAGCTATCACAGCGATTGGTATTTATCCCTTTATTCATAGCGCTTAAATACCTATGCTGTGCCGATACTTTAAGACAACTGGTTAATCCATCCCTATTAACAGGAGTAATTTATGGTTCTGGTAACTCGTCAAGCCCCTGATTTTACAGCAGCTGCTGTTCTTGGTAGCGGTGAAATCGTTGAAAACTTCAACCTGAAAAAACACCTGAACGGTCGCCCAGCCGTCCTGTTCTTCTGGCCAATGGACTTCACTTTTGTTTGTCCTTCAGAGTTGATCGCTTTCGACCACCGTTACGAAGAATTCCAGAAACGTGGCGTTGAAGTTGTTGGTGTTTCTTTCGACTCCGAGTTTGTACATAACGCATGGCGTAAAACCCCGGTTGATAATGGCGGTATTGGTGAAGTTAGATACCCAATGGTTGCTGATATCAAACGTGAAATTCAGAAAGCCTACGGCATTGAGCACCCAGATGCGGGTGTTGCACTGCGCGGCTCTTTCTTGATCGACAAAAACGGTGTTGTTCGTCACCAAGTGGTTAACGACCTGCCACTGGGCCGTAACATTGACGAAATGCTACGTATGGTTGACGCACTGCAATTCCACGAAGAACACGGCGACGTTTGCCCTGCTCAGTGGGAAAAAGGCAAAGCAGGTATGGGCGCATCTCCAGATGGCGTCGCTAAATACCTGTCTGAAAACGCCTCTAAACTGTAATAACAGTTTATGCCGCCCCTGATTTATTCGGGGGTATCAAGCCATTCAGTTCACGCTGACTGGCTTTTTTTTTATTTTGTAAAATTTGCAAATGGGTGCTTGAAAACTGCTACCTGACAACGAAAGACGGGGATTGCTCCCCGCCCGATTGCCTTACCGTTCAGATTCGTAAGCTAAAATGGCCGCAACCTCTTTGTTTCCATCTTTTAAGCGTAATTCACACAGTGACTTATGCGTAATCAATGTAAATGCCAGTACTGTTATACAAACAATTAATAGGCATAGAACAAACGTTTTTTGTGGCATATTCAGCCTCCTTGCCTTGCCTTTCTGCGGGTATAAGGCTACCGTAACGTTGTCTGGCGTTACAGAGAGCCTCGTATTGATTAATTTTAATACGGGGCTTTTCTCTGCCTGCTTTCAGCCGAACATAAGTACTTAAAGCAGACAGCCTCAAGCACCCGCCGCGAGTCTATATAATAATCTTTTCGATTCCAAGCTTATGCAATTTAGCAATATTTACTTATTTTCAATAAGTTATTTCTATTTATCTTCACTCCACTCAAACAAAACATACCTCCCTGTCTGGCAACAACTGACTTATTTTCCTTGCGCTGCCAATTAATTAGCAAACATAAACATTAATTCTGCTATTAATTATTACTGATGTGTATTCTGCATATTTCATAAGCAGCAATTTTAAGCTGCCAAACAAAAATGATCAGGTAATCCCTGGCGAGCAGGAAATAACAGGAGTCAGAATGTTTTTGAAAAAATGGAACAAACCTATCACTGTATTGACCTTACTGGTCAGCGGCACACTTCATGCCGCCTCTACACCCGCAGTAGAAGCAAAAAATGGCATGGTAGTCACCTCACAGTACCTCGCTTCACAAGTGGGGACTGACATCTTAAAAATGGGCGGAAATGCAGTGGATGCTGCCGTCGCGGTGGGATACGCGCAAGCCGTGGTGAACCCATGTTGTGGCAATATCGGCGGCGGCGGCTTTATGACCATTCATCTTGCCGATGGAACTGACACATTTATAAACTTCCGTGAAACTGCGCCAGCCGCAGCCAGTGCTGATATGTATCTGGATAAAGAGGGCAAAGTCACCAAAGATGCCAGTTTGTATGGCTATCTGGCCGCCGGCGTCCCCGGAACAGTGCTGGGTATGGACAGCGCACAAAAGAAATACGGCAAATTAACTCGCCAACAAGTGATGGCTCCGGCAATCAAACTGGCACGGGAAGGCTTTGTGTTAACTCGTGCTGACACGGATATTCTTGACACAACAGTTAAACGCTTCCGTCAAGATCCTGAATCTGCTCGTATTTTCCTGCGTAAAAACGGCGAAGCTCTGCAACCGGGGGATCGCCTGGTTCAAACAGATTTGGCTGATACCTTGACTGCAATATCTGAAAAAGGGCCAGATGCTTTCTATCAGGGGAAAATACCGCAAGCCGTTGAAGCAGCAGCTAAAAAAGGCGGAGGTATTTTGACCGCTGCTGATTTTGCCAATTATAAAATAACTGAAACTGCACCGATCACCTGTAGTTATCGTGGCTATAAATTCGTTTCATCACCACCGCCCAGTTCAGGCGGGGTGACATTATGTGAAACGCTAAATGTTTTGGAAGGATATGACCTGAAAAGCATGGGTTTCAACTCTGCGGCTTATATCCATACCCTGACCGAAGCCATGCGCCATGCCTATATGGATCGCAACACCTTCCTCGGCGATCCTGAATTTGTTAAGAATCCGATTGACCGCCTTTTGAGTAAAAGCTACGCCGCCGATATCCGTAAACAAATTGTCGCGAACCAGGCCACCCCCTCGGTAGAAGTACAACCGGGTATGCAACCCCATGAAAAACCAGAAACAACCCACTACTCGATTGTCGACCATGAAGGCAATGCCGTCTCAACGACCTATACCGTCAATGGCCGCTTCGGAGCGGTGGTCATCGCGCCCGGCACCGGTTTCTTCCTGAATGATGAAATGGACGATTTCACCGTCAAAGTGGGCGAACAGAATATGTATGGTTTAGTGCAAGGTGCAACCAACTCCATTGCCCCCGGTAAGCGCCCACTATCGTCCATGAGCCCGACATTGGTGACCAAAGACGGTAAGACATTTATGGTTTTAGGCTCTCCGGGTGGTTCACGCATTATCACTATTACCCTGCAAACGGCTCTGAATGTGATTGACCACGGCATGGCTCCGCAAGAAGCGATAGATGCACCACGAATTCATCATCAATGGTTACCGGATGAGGTTTATTACGAACAGCGCGGTGTTTCGGCTGATAGCCTTAACCTTTTGACAAAAATGGGATACAAAATGGTTGAACAGAATCCGTGGGGCGCGGCTGAATTGATTCTGGTCGGTCTGGCAGGTATCGAAGGTGTTAGCCCAGCTAATTCGGGTAATGATTCTGCTGTCTCAGGGAAAGTACGAGAGGGCTACTTGTACGGTGCTAATGATGTTCGCCGCCCGGCAGGGGCTGCCGTCGGTTATTAATAATGTAAAATGATAACCCCCCCATCAAGGTATCGATAGGGGGTATTTATCAGGATAAGTCATATCACCACGGCAATGAATGGCCTTGATAATCAATGAAAGCGTGCCCACCCTTGCCTGATACATGTTCGATTTGATCTACCACCCCTTTCACACTGGTCGCGATTGTCAGCGGTGCAGCATCGCCGCCCATATCCGTTTTCACCCAACCTGGATGGATGGATAATATAGTCAATGTCGGGTCAGCCACTTCAGCGACCAGATTGCGCGTCATCATGTTCAGTGCGGCTTTACTGGCTGAATATAACGGTTTATGGCCGGAAGTATTATGGCCCAAGCTGCCCAATTGAGAAGACATAAAAGCCAGCACGCTGTGAGCCGGATTTCGTTGCCCCAACAAGCGCTGGGCGATACGAATTGGCGAAATCGCATTCGTTTGGAACAATTCGAGGATCTCTTGCGGCGTGGCATCAACAGCAGATTGATGCTCAGGGCCGGAAATACCCGCATTAACAAATATCAGGTCAAATTTTTCATCTTTAATTTGCGGCAAGAACTGCTCGATACTTTCTGATTGATTAATATCTAATGTTAACCAATGAGCAGCATGTGCTCCGCTCTCTTTCGCCGCACCGCGGGTTGTCGCAGTGACCGCCCAGCCACGGCGACTAAGCTCATCAACCAGCCCGAGGCCCAAGCCCCGTGAAGCGCCGATAATCAATGCCTTTCTTTTAATGGTATTCATGTGTTCTTTCCTTCGCTGAGTTTGCCGGTTAACCAGTGGTCTATCATATATATACAGTATCTCAACAAAAGAAAAAGCAGCACCTGGCTGCTTTTAATCTCTATCGGGTAACTATTTAGTTAGCGCTCACCAACGCCACGCCATAGCGTCACACTTTCACCCAACAATTGTAGATTGGCTCCCACTTCAGTGACATTCAACGCAGATTTGCCCTCCAGGCAGCGCCACTGGGTAACATTGAGTAAAGGGGATGAGGGCAGTTGGATATCAGCATCACTGTTACGTTGCAGTGCCACCAGTACCCGCTCACGCTGATAACTGCGGATAAACACCAGAGAGTCGCCATCAGCATGGATCACCTGACAACCGCCACGCCTGAGCGCCAGGCTCTTATGGCGCAAAGCCGCCATACGCTGACACAGTTTTAGCAGGTTGTTATCCCACTGTGACTCATCCCACGGGAACGGCTTGCGACAAAAGGGATCATTGCCACCCTCCAGGCCGATTTCATCGCCATAGAATAAACAAGGCACGCCAATCCAGCTAAACAACCATATCAGCGCCATTTGCATTCGCGCTTTATCATTATTCAGCAGCGTTATAAATCGAGCGGTATCATGGCTGTCCAACTGATTAAATAGTCTAAGCTGCTGATGATGAGGCAGCCCAGCGCGGTATTCATCCATCCAGTAAGCACAATCCTCAGCCGTCAGCTTTATCGGATGATAAGCCACGTCAAGACCGGCTAGAAAGCCACGAACGGGCAGCGCAAATCCCATATAATTCATTGCCGAATCTTCTACCCCGGCATGTAACCAATGACGCGCATCACCAAAGTGCTCACCCAGAATATAGGCTTGTGGGTTCTCTTGTTTGGCGGCCTGATAGATACCCGCCAAATGGCGTAAATTACCTTTCGCACCGCCCTCTTCACCCAGCATATGCACCACGTCCAGTCGCCAACCATCAATACTGTAAGGGGGCCGCAACCAATACCTTACGACGCTATCATCACTGCGATAAATTTGATTCACCACATCTTGATGGGCAAAATTGAGTTTGGGTAAACTCGCATTCCCTTTCCAATTCAGCGCCCGCCCATCCGGGAAGAAATTAAACCAGCCGCGATACGGCGAGTCCTCATGATGACAAGCCCCATTTTCACCTTGCTGATGGCGGTCAAACCAATGATGCGAGTCACCGGTATGATTAAATACACCATCAAGTATCAGCTTTATTCCTGCATCCTGAGTCGCCGCGCGTAATTGCAGAAAAGCACGCTCACCGCCAAGGTAGGGATCAACCTGATAATAATCTTGTGTGTCATATTTATGCACACTGGGGGCGGTAAAAATGGGATTAAGATACAGCGCCGTAACACCAAGCTGTTGCAAATAAGGGATTTTTTGGCTGATGCCGGTCAGGTCACCACCATAGAATGTTGAAGCCGCATTCACATCATCCAGTGGGTATTGCCACTCACGGCGAGCAACCGCATGACCCGCAGCATGATGAAAATAGCTGCCATCTTGCACACCATGTTCACCCAGACTCGAGGCAAAACGATCGGGGAAAATTTGATAAAAAATCTGATCGGCAACCCAGTCAGGCCCACTGTCTGGGAACGCTAACGCAAACTGTGCCAACTGTGCGGGTGGAACTACCGAAAATCCTAACGGGCCAAACCACTGCTGATTATCACCCCATAACAGTTTGAAACAGTAGCGCCGAATAGGCTGGCCTTCGTGTAACGGCAACGTTGCGCGATAACGCCAAAAGCCATGATGTAGCTCGCCTTTCATGGTGAGCAACCACTCTTCATTATCTGGCTCACAGCGTAAAAACACCTGTGTGGGTAATGTATCGCTCTGCAACGCTTCGCCATGCAGCCATAAAGTAATATGGAATGTGTCACCGCGCTGACGGACAAACGGCGGGACGGGAAGATGCCAACCACTCAGCATAAAACTCTCCTGCTTTAACCCAAACGATTACTATTAAGGCTATCTGGTGCAGACATTAACGCCGCGACACATTCACCTGTATAAATAAACCGGTATCAACAATGCCATGTTGTGCAGAAACCCCCCTCATCTATTAGCATAAATATCAGGGATGAGAACGGGGGCGGAGAGGATTATTGAATGACTAAATGAAAGAGACAAAAAAGCCGGGATATTTCCCGGCTCAAACCGCTGACAGAATCAACTGAAGAGGAATCGTACTACATGAGCCACGGGAGTGCCCTTCAACACGGTAACCCCTCACTCACTGAGCTATCAGCGGCGTTATTATTAATATTTTACTCTGCTTCTTTCACTGCTACTGCATGTTTCTTCTGATGGCTGACCTTGAAGTAGTATCCCACCAATAGCAGCACAATCCACACTAACCCGACATACAGCGAAACCCGCGTCGTTGGGAACCAACCAATCAGGCCAATGATGAATACCAGGAAAATGATTGCCAGCACTGAGGTTAATGTCCCACCTCGCAGCGGGAAGTCCAGCGCTTTAATTTGATCTTCGCTCAACGAACGGCGGAAACCAATCTGAGAGCACAGGATCATAATCCAGACCCACACCGTGGCAAATGTGGCCAGTGATGCAATCACCAGGAAGACATTTTCTGGCATGATGTAGTTCAGATAAACCGCAATCAGCATGGCAAACATCATCACCAACACCGTGACCCACGGCACACCACGTTTGGAAATCGCACCAAACACTTTCGGCGCATGGCCCTGTTCTACCATCCCATTCAACATGCGGCCAACGCCAAACACATCACTGTTAATGGCAGATAGCGAAGCGGTAATCACCACAAAATTCAGAATACCGGCCGCAACGGTTATCCCCATATGTTGGAACGTTAAGACGAACGGGCTACCGTTAGTCCCCACCTGATTCCACGGGTAGATAGACATAATGACGAACAGTGTACCGACATAAAATACCAGAATACGCCACGGTACAGAGTTAATCGCTTTCGGAATGGATTCTTTCGGATTTTCAGCTTCACCGGCCGTAATACCGATGATTTCAATCCCGCCATAAGCGAACATCACCAGTTGTAATGACAACATCATGCCAACAAAACCATTACTGAAGAAGCCGCCGTTAGTCCATAAATTATGAATGCCGGTCGGTTGCCCCCCGTTACCGATACCCCAGACAATAATTCCGACCCCGGCCAGAATCATGATGATGATGGTGGCGACTTTAAAGAATGAAAACCAGAACTCCAGTTCCCCGAAGACTTTCACGCTCATCATATTGACTGCGCCAATAATAAGAACAACACTCAGTACCCATACCCAATGAGGAACATCTGGGAACCAGACCCCCATATAGATACCGAATGCGGTCACATCAGCAATAGCGACAATCAATATCTCAAAGCAGTAGGTCCAACCCGTAATATAACCCGCCATTGGCCCAAGATAGTCTTGTGCATATCGTGAAAAAGAGCTGGCCTGCGGGTTATTGACCGACATTTCACCCAAGGCACGCATGATGATAAATGCCACCACGCCACCAATCAGGTACGCCAATAATACACTTGGCCCCGCCATTCTGATTGCATCAGCCGAACCATAGAATAAGCCAGTACCTATTGCCGAACCCAATGCCATAAAACGGATATGGCGCGTTGTCAGGCCACGTTTAAGCTTATTTTTGACTGGTAAATCCATGAACATTGCCCCGTCTTTTTTCAGCAAAAAGCCACGGGGGTGAGCCGTGGCTAAGAATACTTCCTGACTGTGTCGTTATTGCTTGGCAGCAATTTCCTGACGACAGCAGATGCGATCGTACAACCCTACGACGACGAATACCAGCAAGGAAGGTGATAACCATGCCAAACCTTGCTCAGCCAGCGGCAGATGCTGAGTCCACGCAGGCAAGAAATGGGCAAGTGTAGAGGCTTTTACCGCATCAAGGATGCCGAATATCAAGCTTATCAACATCACCGGAGCGACGATACGTGACGCGTTACGCCACCAGCGCAGAGTGAAACTCATCAGAACCAGTACGATACAAGGCGGATAAATCGCCGTCAGAACCGGAATCGAAATCTGAATCAGATGACTCAACCCCAAATTCGATACCAGCATTGAGAAGATACCGAGGATAAACACCAACGAGCGGTACGATAGCGGCAAATATTGTGCAAAGAACTCAGCACAGGCACAGGTCAGGCCCACCGCAGTAACCATACACGCGATGAAAATCAATGCTGCCAGGAACACGCTGCCCAAACCACCAAAGGTATGCTGAACGTACGCATGTAATACCACCGCGCCATTTTGCGCCTCTGGCACCAGGCTGCCACTGCTTGAGCCTAATTTAAACAGACTCAGGTAGACCAGTGTCAGACCAATACCGGCAATCAAACCGGCCCAGATGGTATAGCGGGTCAGCAATTGTGAGGATACAACGCCACGAGAACGGGCAGCATTAACAATAACGATACCGAAGACCAATGCCCCCAAGGTATCCATCGTCAGATAACCATTGACGAAACCAGAGGAGAAAGGCACTTGCTGGTAAGCATCGGTGGCCGGAATCAAGGGGCCAGCAGGCCAAATCAACGCCGCGATACCCAAAATTGCCAACGCTAAAATCTTCAGCGGAGCCAGAATATGGCCAACCGTATCCAGCAGGCGACCAGGATACAACGAGATACCTATTACCAGCGCGAAATAGACAACGCTATAGATAAACAGGGGTAATGGGCCGTCACCTGTCAGCGGGGCGATACCCACCTCGAAGGACACGGTAGCCGTACGCGGAGTCGCAAACAGTGGGCCAACCGCCAGATAACAGACCGTTGCCAACACCAAACCGGCACTGCGGCCAATGGGGGTGCTCAATGCATCAATACCGCCACCAACGCGGGCTAGCGCGATAACAGTAATGACCGGTAGCCCAACGGCAGTGATCAGAAAGCCAATTGCAGCCCACCAGACATGTTCACCTGATTGCAACCCCACCATTGGCGGGAAAATGATATTGCCCGCGCCAACAAATAAGGCAAAGGTCATAAAACCTAATGCCATAATATCTTTAGATGATAAACGATGACTCATAGTGATGTGTGTTGCCTAGTTAAAATGACCAAAAGAAAAAGTGCTGAGTTGTGGTCTTTCCGACGTGTTCGAAACGATACAAAGCTCTGATAAACGCAAACTCCGGCGGTTAATAGGCAATCTATTTCGACAGTATGCAGTGTTTTTGAAGTTATTTGCAGGTGGAATAGGCCAACAACGGCGCTAAGTAGACCGTTTATAGCGGAGAAAGGCAAGTCAGGATCATAAAAGCAGAGTGATCATCCAGATATTATTGTAAAAGCAGCAAATAATGCCAGATTTAGATAAATACACGCCATATGATTTGTAGCATTTATAGCCAAACATTAACAATTAGCAGCCAATCGGCTCTGACAAACTCCGTCAATTCACACTTGAACTAATCAGTAAAACCCACGGTATTTCTCGTTTGAATCAGCATCTCAGGGGGAAGCGGCAGGTAGCCATCATGGGTAGCCAATCTTTGCCCCTGCGGTGATAACACTCGCTCAAGGAATGCCGCAGTCAATGGCTCCAATGGCTGCCCCGGTGCCTTATTGATATAAATATACAGATAGCGCGACAACGGATAACGCCCCTCTCTGACATTCTCAGCCGTCGGCATCACGAAATCCTGCCCAACGGCGGCCAGAGCTAAGGCTTTCACTCCACTATGGCGAAAGCCCATGCTGGCATAACCGATACCATTTAATGAACCTGCCACGGCTTGCGCTACCGATGAGGAACCCGGCAATTCATTGATATCTGTCATAAAATCGCCATCACACAGTACCCGGTGCTTAAAAAAACCATAAGTTCCGGAGGCTGAATTACGGCTATAACGTTGCAACGATCGCTCAGCCCAATCGCCACTTAGACCTAACTCGCCGAAACGCCGAATCGGGCGTGGTTCTCCGCAGCGGCGATTCTGAGAGAAAATGGCATCAAGCTGCGATAAAGTCAGTTTATTCAGCGGATTATCCTGATGAACAAACACCACCAACGCATCAACCGCCACCGGCACTGCCAACGGCGGGTAGCCATAGCGTTGAATAAAGGCGTTAATCTCACCAGCTTTCATCGGCCTGCTCATCGGCCCGAGTTGAGTTGCCCCCGACGCCAGCGCCGCAGGCGCGGTAGAGGAACCCGCCGCCTGTATTTGCAGATTAACACCAGGATAGTGATGATTGAAATCATCGCCCCATAGGGACATCAGGTTGGCGAGAGTATCAGAACCGACACTGGAGAGGTTGCCTGACAACGTGTTCGCAGCCGAGGCGGGTATGACGTTATCGCCTGTCGCCACAGGGGGAACTGCCGCCACAGCGTACACTAACGCCGCACAACTAAACCATAATATGGCAGACAATTGCGCCAGTTTTCCCCATTTCATCAGGTTAATGTCCGAGCCTTCTAAGATTTGACTGCATTCTCAGCTAAAACCACTGGAACAATCAACCGATTCGGCAAGGTAAAAATAAAACGGGTACCCAAACCGATTTCGCTTATCACGTCCAGCCGCGCGTCATGATGACTCAATGCATGTTTCACAATCGCCAGCCCCAGCCCGCTGCCACCGGTTTGGCGAGAGCGCGCCTTATCCACCCGATAGAAGCGCTCAGTCAAGCGTGGGAGATGTTCAGGGCTGATCCCCGGCCCATTATCGCTCACCTGGAATTGCGCGCCTTGAGGGGTTTGCTGCCAGCAGACTTCAATTTTAGTCCCCTCTGGTGTGTGGTTCACCGCATTATAAACCAGATTTGATACTGCACTGCGCAGTTGATCCTCGTTTCCAAAGACTCTTAGTTGTTCATTGACCCTGAAAGTAATCTCGTGACGACCATTGCTCAATGCCTGCACTTCGTGCTGCAACACTTTCAACATCAAGGGGATATCTACCCGCTCATTCATATCCACATTCGGCGCGGCTTCAATACGCGATAACGTCAGCAACTGCTTCACCAGCCCATCCATCCGCTTGGTCTGCTCCTGCATTGTGCCCAAAGCCTTATCGCGCAACGGCCCTGTCAACGCTTGGTCATGCATCATTTCCAGATAACCTTGCAATACTGTTAATGGCGTGCGCAATTCGTGGCTGACATTAGCAAAGAAATTGCGCCTTGCCCCCTCCAACTGACGCATCTGGGTCACATCGCGGGCCACCATCAGCAATTGCCCTTCGGTATAAGGCATCACCCGGAACTCCACGAAATAACCATTATTCAATTGCAGGGTTAACGGACGGGCGAACTCTTGCTGTTGCAGATATTGGCTAAATTCCGGATAACGCAATAAATTGAGGATATGCTGACCGTTATCCTCTGGCCATCGGAACCCCAGCAGATGTTGAGCCAGGCCGTTACACCAGAAAATATTGCCCTCGATGGTGGTGATAACCACTGCATCCGGCAGTGATTCCGCCCCACTGCGAAAACGCTTGATAAGCAATGCCAATTCACGCCGACGCCTGCGATTACGCAGTTGCATCTGGTATAAACCATAAAATAGCGGCTCCCAACTCCAGCGGCCAGCAGGCGGGGTCATACTGCGGTCTAACCATAGCCAGTGGGATAATTTGAGTTGGTTATAAAAATTCCAGACCAGTGCTGCGACGACCGAAACTAATAATAGCCACGGCAAATAGCCGATGACAGCACCTAACAAGAGTGCGGGCAAACAAAAAAGAGCCAGCTCTATAGCCAGCATTTTCCATGATAAGCGTTCTAACACAACGAATTCTCCGGCACTGAAAACTCAGTAGCGCGTTGAGAAACGGTATCCGGTTCCCCGGACAGTTTGTACCATTTTATCATGGCCATCAGTTTCAAGCGCCTTACGTAACCGACGAATATGCACGTCAACCGTGCGGTCTTCTACATAAACGTTAGTGCCCCAGACATAATTAAGCAACTGTTCACGGCTGTATACCCGCTCGGGATGAGTCATAAAGAAGTGCAGCAGTTTGAACTCGGTCGGCCCCATATCGAGCGCGTGTTCATTAGACATGACACGATGCGATGAAGGATCAAGACTTAACCCTTGCATTTCAATCACTTCCTCGACTGCCATTGGCGATATTCGACGCATCACAGCTTTAATACGTGCCACCAACTCTTTTGGCGAAAAAGGTTTAGTAATATAGTCATCCGCGCCCACTTCCAGCCCACGCACCCGATCTTCTTCTTCGCCACGGGCGGTCAGCATCATCACGGGTATATCCCGTGTTAATGCTTCACGTTTCATATGTTTAATAAACTGGATACCCGAGCCGCCGGGCAGCATCCAGTCCAACAGCACTAAATCAGGGAAAGGTTCCGACAGGCGCATTACCGCACTGTCATAATCTTCGGCTTCTAACGGTTGGTAACCATTTTGTTCCAACACAAAGCACACCATCTCACGGATAGGTGCTTCATCTTCCACCACCAGTATGCGTCTTGCCATCATCAACCCTGCCAGTATGTTAGTGGTCACTATTTGAGTTCGGAAGCCATTATGCGTCACTTTTGTGACAGATTTATGAAAAATATCACACATCCGCAACCAATAAGCATAGTGATAAGTTTCATGAAATTTGCAAAATTCAGTAGCCAACGTTGCGAGACGTCTCGAAGATTTATCTCATCATATTTTTTTAGCCGCGACATCCTGTTACCAGCGTTTATAATCAGCGCCATTCACTTTGACCGATAACCTGCCATCGCGGGAGATTTATGCGTATTATTCATACCTCTGACTGGCATTTGGGGCAGCATTTTTATACCAAAAGTCGTGCTGCCGAACATCAGGCATTTCTGCACTGGCTCATTGAGCAGATCGAAGAAAATCAGGTAGATGCGCTGATCATTGCTGGCGACATATTTGACACAGGTTCTCCACCCAGCTATGCCCGCGAGCTGTATAACCGCTTTATTGTCAGCCTCCAGCCCACTGGCTGTCAGTTAGTCGTGCTCGGCGGTAATCATGATTCAGTGGCAACATTGAATGAATCGCGCGGTTTGCTTTCATACCTGAATACCACCGTAATCTCCTGTGCCAGCAACCGGTTGGAACAACAAATTATTATTCTAAAAAACAGGCAACAGCAACCGGCAGCCATACTCTGCGCCATTCCGTTCTTGCGGCCTCGTGATTTGGTCACCAGTCAGGCGGGTGAATCCGGTGGGCAAAAGCAACTGGCATTACAAGAAGCCATCGCAAACCACTATCAGGTGCTCTACCAACAGGCCGTGGAACTGCGTACCAAGCTTGACCTGCCACTGCCCATTATTGCCACAGGCCATCTGACCACCGTCGGCGTCACCACTACTGACTCGGTCCGTGATATCTATATCGGTACATTGGATGCTTTCCCCGCGCAAGCCTTTCCGCCAGCAGATTATATTGCTTTAGGCCATATCCATCGTGCCCAGCAAGTGGCTAAATCTGAGCATATCCGTTATAGCGGCTCACCCATCGCTCTCAGTTTTGATGAGTTAAGTAAAGAGAAAAGTGTTTATCTGGTTGAATTTTCGCAACAAATATTGGCGTCAGTAACCCCACTTTTCATACCACAATTCCAACCCATGCAGCTAATCAAAGGTGACTTAATACAGATAGAGCAGCAACTGGCTGTATTCTCTCATCATCAGGGCTTACCGGTATGGCTGGATATCGAAGTCGCCACACAGGATTATCTCACCGATATTCAACGGCGAATTCAGGCATTAGCCGCAGACTTACCTGTTGAAGTGGTGTTACTGCGCCGTAGCAAAGAACAGCGTAATACCAGCATTCAACAACATGAAAAAGAGACACTCAACGAGCTGAGTGTCTCTGATGTCTTTGAACGCAGATTGGCATTGGAGGCGGATCTCGTCGAAGCACGCCAACAGAGGATGCGGCAAATGTTCAATCAGGTGGTGAATGACGTGACCTTAGGCAAAGATGCCACAGAGGAGCCATCCGCATGAAGATTTTAAGCCTGCGGCTAAAAAACATTAACTCCCTGCAAGGTGAATGGAAGATTGATTTCACCGTCGAACCGTTTCTCAGTAGCGGTTTGTTCGCCATCACCGGGCCAACAGGAGCGGGTAAGACCACACTGCTGGATGCCATCTGCCTGGCGTTGTATCACCAAACGCCACGTTTGAATGTCACCCCCAGCCAGAATGAACTGATGACACGCCACACCGCAGAGTCACTGGCAGAAGTTGAATTTGAGGTGAAAGGCGTCAGTTATCGTGCCTTCTGGAGCCAGCGGCGCGCTAAAAATAGCCCTGAGGGGAATTTGCAAGCACCTAAAGTCGAACTGGCGTTGTGCGAGAGCGGTAAAATTCTGTCCGATAAAGTGCGCGACAAGCTGGATATGATTGCAGAACTCACTGGCCTGGACTTTGGCCGTTTTACCAAGTCCATGATGCTATCACAGGGGCAATTTGCAGCATTCCTCAATGCCGATGCCAATGATCGGGCTGAATTACTGGAAGAATTAACTGGTACCGATATTTATGGCCGTTTATCGGAGCATGTTTTTGAACAACACAAACAAGCAAAAATCGACGTAGATGTGCTGCATCAGCGAGCCAGTGGCATTGAACTGTTAAATGAAGAACAGCGTCTGGCACTCCAGCAGCAAATTGACACATTAAGACAACAAGAAAAACAGCTCACAGCAGAGCAGCTTGTCAATCAACAACAAATAAACTGGTTGATGAGTTACCAGCAGCAGCAACAACATGTGCTGCAATATCAGCAGCAGCGGCAATTAATCGCGCAAGAATACCAACAAGCACTGCCTGAACTGCAACGCCTGGCTCGCAGTGAGCCGGCAGAAAAATTACGCCCACTGCAACGCGAACGCGATCGCTGCCAGCAAGAGTTGCAACAGGTACAACTGCGCATCAGCACACTTCTCCAGCAACAACTACAATATCAGGTCCAACTCGCACCGCTGGCGCAGGCACTGGATAAAGCCAACGCTGCCCGCCAACAGCAAGCTTTTGAGCACCAGCGACAAGAAATAATTATCGAGCAAGAAGTGCTCCCGCTAGATAACGTTATCGCTCAACAGCATCACACCCTGGTACAGCTTAAAGAGCAGCTACAGCAGTTACAAAGTAAAGAGCAGCAAGGCCGACAGCAACTAGCGTTAAATGAACAAAAGCGGTTACAGGCACAACAGCGCCTGCAACAACTGGAAGAATATGCACGCCAGCATACTCACCATCAACACTGGGAAAAAAACCTACCGCTGTGGCGTGAACAATTTCGCCAATTACAGGCCCAACAACACCTATCGCTTGAAAATGAAAAACAACTACAACAGCAGGTCGCGTTACAAAATGACTTGCAGCAACAAATCGATGCCTTAGAGGAACAAGGCAAACAGCAACAAAGTGCACTGACCCAATCCAGTTTACAAGCACACAAAATTCAGCAGCAATTATTAACCCTTGAGCAACAGTCCCCCTCAGCACAGTTACGCCAGCAACTTAGCCAATTACAGCAACACCGCCCGATACGGCAACAATTGGCAACGCTATCTCCCTTAGCTCAACAGGTTGAGGTTCTACGCAATAAGCAACAACAACAATTCGATAGCCAGCAGCAACAACTAAAGCAGCTAGAACAACAGTTGGCAGAGAAACGTCAGTTATACAAACAACAAAAACAGCATCTGACAGATCTGGAGAGCTTACTGGATCGTGAAAAACAGATAGTCAGATTGGAGGCTGAAAGGGCCAAACTGCAACCGGGCGACGCCTGCCCGCTATGTGGTGCCACCGATCACCCCGCAATAGCTGAATACCAATCAATAAAACCCTCTGAAACAGCTGTCCGTGTTGATGCATTGCGTCGCGAGGTCGAACAGCTCTATACCGCTGGGACTGAGTTACGCACACAGGTAGAAAGTGTGCAACAGCAGCAGCAACGTTTAGAACAAGAATTGCAGCACAGCCAGCAACAATGGGTTGAGCACCAACAACGCTGGCAGGCATTAGCGCAGTCAATAGCACTTTCATTTACACTCAATGATCACGCAGCCTTAACAGACTGGTTGGAGCAACAAGAGCAAGCCGAGCAAGCGTATCAACTGAAACTGGCTGAATATGAACGGCTGAATCAGCAATATCAACAGGCCAAAGATGCAGTGACCCACGTTGAGCAACAACAGCAAAAGTATCTGCAACAACTGGCACTTATCACTCAACGTCAGCAAGATACTCTGCAATCGTACCAACGGTTACAACTACAGTATCAAAACCAACAACAAGAATTAGCCGATCAGCAGAAAACGTTCACCAATACACTGGCAAAACTCTCATTATCCCTACCGGACCCAGACCAGCAACAGAATTGGCTAACAAACAGGGAAGAGGAGTGCCAGCGTTGGCAGCAGCATCAACAAGAGCAACAACAGCTTGTTGTGGAGCAAAAAACGCTGGAAGCGCGGATTGAAGATGAACACCGCTATTTAAAAGAGTGTGTTGACCAGTTATCCCTGATAACTCAACAGCATCAACAAACTGAAACCCTGCTACAACAGAAAAACCTGCAGCGTCAGGCGTTGTTTGGTGATGTGATGGTTGCCGATGCGCGTCAGAAATTACGTGAGCAGCAGCAGCAGGCAGAGCATGTCCAACAAGCGGCGGCGCAAGCGTTGCAACAGGTTCAAACCGAGCTGAACAAACTATCGGGTGAGCTTACCGGATTGGAACAACAGTGTCTGCATAGTCAACAACGTGCTACAGCAACTCAAACCGAATTACAGCAAGCACTTCAGGCCAGTGAGTTTAGCGATGACGCTGCATTCACTGCGGCATTGTTGGATGAGGATGAACGGCAACGTTTACAGCAATTACAGCAGCAATTGAGCGAACGAAAGCAACAGGCGGATATTCGTCAGCAACAGGCAATCGAAACTCTGGATCAACATTTACACGCCAGCCCGACAGGGGTTGATCAGCATACTGAACTGAGTATCTTACAACAGCAGTCGGAACAACTTTCGGCACAATTAAAAACGACGACACTACGGCAAGGCGAATTACGTAACCAGCTAGAAACGGATACAGCTCGCCGCAACAACCAGCACGCGCTATTTGAGCAAATTGAGCGTAGCCAACAGCAATATGATGACTGGAGTTATCTCAATCAATTAATCGGCTCTAAAGAAGGCGATAAATTCCGCAAATTCGCGCAAGGTTTGACGCTCGACCATCTGGTCTATCTGGCAAATAACCAACTCAGCCGTTTACATGGCCGCTACCAGTTACAGAGAAAAACCAGTGACGCACTGGAGTTACAAGTGGTGGATACCTGGCAGGCGGATGCAATACGCGATACCCGCACACTTTCCGGTGGGGAAAGTTTTTTGGTCAGCCTGGCACTGGCATTGGCGTTATCTGATTTGGTCAGCCATAAAACCAGTATTGACTCACTATTTCTTGATGAAGGCTTCGGTACTCTGGATGCAGAAACGCTGGATATTGCCTTGGATGCTCTGGATAGTCTGAACGCTTCAGGTAAAACTATCGGGGTTATTAGCCATGTAGAGGCAATGAAAGAGCGAATTCCGGTGCAGATAAAAGTTAAAAAGGTCAACGGATTGGGAGTCAGCCGTTTAGACAGTATTTTTCAGGTGAAGTAGTATGATTTGGGTAAATCGAACAGGGCATTTACCCAAAGTCATTGGCGTTACAGCCAGGCAGCAAACAAGTGCACCCCGATGAGCTTACTCAAGTAAGTGATTCGGGTAAGCGAGAGCTGCTAACAACGCAGTGGCGTCAAGGGCGAAGGGTGGGCCACAACCAAGCTGCACCACGCACCCCACTCGAATCCCCGTGTAATGCTTTGCAAATGGGTGTCTCACACTCGCCGCCAAATACCCACGGACGAATTAACTTTGGTAGTGTTTGGTATAAACGATCAACATTGCTCATTCCCCCACCCAGTACGATTACATCCGGATCAAACAGGTTAACGACATGAGCCAGCGACTTGGCAAAGCGCCGCTCATAATTGTGCATTGCTCGTTCAGCAATTACATCGCCCTGCTCAACCAACGCCATGATCTCGTTACCTTTTAGTGGTTTCCCACTCATACGAAAGTAATCCGTGGCAAATCCGGTACCGGACACAAACGTCTCGATACACCCTCTTTTACCGCAATAACAGGATACATCTTGTTGATATTGCTGCTCTTCTTCATCTTGCCACGGTAATGGATTATGCCCCCATTCACCGGCAATACCATTACCACCAGCATGTACCCTCCCATCAATAGCAATACCTGAGCCGCAACCTGTGCCGATAATGGCTGCAAAAACCAGGTGTTTACCCGCTCCGGCGCCGTCTGTAGCCTCGGAAACCGCAAGACAATTAGCATCATTTGCCAGCCGTACCGGACGAGATAGTAATCCCGATAGATCCTTATCGAACATCTGACCATTCAGCCATACTGAATTGGCATTCTTTACTTTGCCAGTAAAGGGCGAAAGCGTGCCCGGAATTCCAACGCCAACACTGCCCTGCTCACCGGTAGCCGCCTCTGCATCTGCAACTAAAGTAGCAATAGCCTGTAAAGTCTTCTGATAATCATGGCGCGGTGTATCGATCCGTTTGCGGAAAAGCTCCTGCCCGTCATTGGCCAGTGCGATAACCTCTATTTTGGTGCCACCTAGATCTATACCAATGCGCATAGCGCCTCACCTCATTGACAGGATTATTCGTTGTTTCCACTAAGAGCCTTTAGCGCCAACTATTTTCAGCGATGAATCTCCGGTTTACCAAACACTTTCTGCTGTAAGCGTACTCGGCAGTTAAGCGGTGGTGATAAAAAGATCTCATCTATCCAGTTTGGACAATACCGCGCTGTGGCACAATCTTTGTCGCCTGTTATTTTAAATTTCAACGGGTTTACTGGTATTTCGATGAGAACGAAATCCAATGAAGAACAGGCTTATGCTATTTTTTTCTTATTCTTTTTACTAGGGACACTCGCGCCAATTCGTTATCATGCCGCCCTGCGTTTGATTAACTCGCGCGCTCCAAGCGCGCCCGAGCCAGGGATAACACTATGCTGTGGTTTAAGAATTTGATGGTTTACCGTTTGAGCCGGGAAGTTTCGCTGTCTGCGGATGAAATGGAGAAACAGTTAAGCGCCCTAAGTTTTACGCCGTGTGGCAGTCAGGATATGGCGAAAACCGGTTGGGTATCACCGATGGGTTCACGTAGCGATACGTTAACTCATACGGTTAATGGCCAAATCGTGATTTGTGCCCGCAAAGAAGAAAAGATCCTACCGTCACCGGTGATTAAGCAAGAGTTGCAGGCAAAAATTGAACGCCTTGAAGGTGAACAACATCGCAAACTGAAAAAAACTGAAAAAGACGCATTGAAAGATGAAGTGCTGCACAGTTTATTGCCGCGTGCATTCAGTCGCTTTAATCAAACCTATCTGTGGATTGATACCGTCAATGACCTGATTATGGTCGATGCCGCCAGTGCTAAACGGGCTGAAGATACGCTAGCATTGCTGCGTAAGAGTGTCGGTTCACTGCCCGTTGTCCCGCTGACCTTAGAAAATCCTATCGAACTGACATTGACCGAGTGGGTGCGTAGCAAAGAGCTGCCTGCTGGCTTTGCGCTGATGGATGAAGCCGAATTAAAAGCGATTCTGGAAGATGGTGGCGTGATCCGCTGCAAAAAACAGGATCTCTTCAGTGATGAAATTGCAGTACATATTGAAGCGGGTAAGCTGGTTACCAAATTAGCACTGGACTGGCAAGAACGCGTTCAGTTGGTGCTGTCTGACGATGGATCGCTCAAGCGCCTTAAATTTGCTGACACCCTGCGCGAGCAAAATGATGATATTGATCGGGAAGATTTTGCCCAGCGTTTTGATGCCGATTTTATCCTGATGACCAGTGAGTTGGCCGCCTTGATTAATAATCTGATTGAAGCATTGGGTGGCGAAGCTCAACGCTAATTTAAGCGCAAAAAAACAACATCGCCCTGTCATGATGAGAGGGCGAAATTTTCACTCATACCGAATCATTTAGATAAATATTTACACAAATATGATGATGCTTCCGCAACTTGCAGAGTAAATTCACTGTTCGCCGGAACATAAAATTTTCACCTGGTGTAAATATTTGCCAATCTGGCGAGCCAGGAATGAGCGCTTTTAAGCTACCGGTAATCACCGTCATCTCTTCCGGTTTCGCTGTACTGAAATTGTACTCGCCCTTTTCCATCACCCCAACGCTAACTGGCCCAATACTGTCACTGTTAAAACCAATAGATTTCACTTTTCCGGTAAAATACTCATTAAATTTCAGCATAGTTTTGCACCCGCGTCTTAATCAAGATTGAGCTTTCATATTAGAGTCACTATAAATGTTCTGTCACTGATTATTATGACGAAATGGGATCATAATCGGGATCGTTGCCAAAGTAGCGGATAAAACGCACGATTTGGCAGCGGATAGTGCTTTTCCCAGCGAATAAAACAGATTGTTGCGATAAAAATGGCATGACCTAAACACCTTCACAACACAGACGAAGGCTCATTGACAGAAACAGAAAGTGGGTTTAAAGGTTACGTAGAATGTATAGTGCCAGTGACGCTTCAAAAAGTATGATCATTATTGACCAGAATGCTGGCATAAAATTAGTGTGTTGATGGATAAATAACTTGAAATTTTTCATCGGCCCGCCTTGAATGGCCCTGCCTTAAACGGCATTGGATGAACGCAAAGGATTTACGTTAGAATGATTACGTGGATGATAATTGTACTCCCCGCATAATTATCAGGCAATCAGATGGGCCGACTATTTACGTCACAGATAAGTTGAATTACAAATAAGTCATATTACAAATCGAACTTACAATCCTCCGGCTATTTCACTACAAAACTACTTCACCGTTTCATTGGCCAAAACTTGCAAAATTAGCTCGATAACATGCTTTGGTGGCAGAGTCGCATCCAATACATGGTGGGCTGCTTCCTGATATAATGCTTCCCGGCTAGCCAATACGTCTCGTATTTCATCAACAATGGGTTTACCGGTCAGGCTTGGCCGCTGAGCATCTTCTGGTTCTTCAGTTAACCGTTCAACCAGCACATTGGCTGATGCACGCAGATAAAGAACCAACCCATGATTACGCATAAATGTACGATTTTCACGAGCCAACACCGCGCCACCACCAGTAGCAACCACCGTTTTAGGCGCTGTTACGGTCTGCAATGCCATACTTTCACGCAGACGAAAACCGTCCCATCCCTCGCGAGCAACCACGTCGGCAACCGTCATTTGCAAACTTTGCTGCATAAACGAATCCGTATCTATAAACCGATATCCCAACGCCTGTGCCAACGCTTTCCCTATCGTTGTCTTACCCGCACCACGCGCACCTACCATGAAGATAGTTTGTGTCATTACTTGAACGTCCTTTCTCATCAACTTCTGAGGATAAATTCTCAGCATCAAAAAACCGACCATTATGTTGACCGGCTAAATACAGCGCCACGCTGTAGAGGTAAATCATACCGATAATTAAGAGTAGTGCAAACTTTACGGACATGTAAAAATTACGATACACCCTCAACTGTAGTGTTATTCTACAACCTGACAGGGGACTGAGATCCATATCAGGTTGATAATATAATCAGAAATCGACACTGGCCCGCAAAATAAATTACCGAGGCTCTCCTACAGCCACCCGCAGATTACCACCACTTGATAGGTAATAGGTTTTATCAAACAGGTTTTTCACATTGAGCGGCCATTTCACCCAATAATGATTAACCGGCAATGAGTAAGAAATGAAGGTATCAGCGGCGGTATAATCATCTAAGGTAAAACTATTGGCAACATCCCCACCTCGCCGCCCGAAGTAACGCGCCCCTGCGCCAATCCGTAGGTTATCGCCACTCTGCCAGCCGGTAAAGCCAAGCGTCTGAGTCAAATAGCGAAGCACGGTTACGGGCAACATTAGCCATCTGATTGGCTTTGTTCTCGGGATCTTCGCTAACACGCGCATCAATATAAGCATAAGTGGCAATCGCACTCAGATTGCCCGTCAGTTGCCCGGAGACATCTACCTCAACCCCCTGTGAACGCACGCGCCCTGCGGTACGGGTGACCGCCTCACCATCCACCAACTCATTGACCATGACATTGCGTTTGGCGATATCAAATAGCGCCAGCGTCCCCGTCGCCCTATCGGGTCATTCCACTTTACTGCTCACTTTCCATGATTGCCCCTGCTCTGGTGGCAATGAGTCTATTTGGGTTGCGATAGATGAATTGGATTTGAAGGATTCACTGTAACTGCCGTACCACGAGATTTCCGGTGTCAGTTTATAAACCACGCCGGTACGCGGAATCAATTTGCTGTCTGAACTGTCGGTATTGGTGACTAAAGGCCGCCCTTTACCGGCGAAAATATCAAAATGATCGTAACGTAAACCTGCCAGTGCACCCCATTTATCGGTCAACTCAATCGAGTCCTGCATAAACCAGCCATAACTTTTAAGGTTTTCACGCTGATCACTGTCTTTGGCACTAACTGCGGTTGGAGGCGGCATCAAACCATATATCGGATGATAGATATTAAAGTTCGAGTTCTTTTTGCCCCGAACCATGTCACCGCGATAAGTTCGATTATCTTCAAAATCAAAACCCACCAATATCTGATGACCGACGCCGACTAAACCAAGATCACCCATTAATGTCAACTGCACCGCCTGCGCCCAACTCACAGCATAGCGGTGACGTCAGCCTGACGGCTTACACTGGATTGAGCGCTAAAGCGCGTGTCTGCACTGAATGCACGCCGTCCCGTTAAGAGCGATGCTAAACAGACAAAAATCAGTAGACCTTGAAAATATTGCATACATTTCACATAATCATAAATAAGTCGCGTGTGATAATGATTGTTATTTTCAATTGTATTGTGTAGGGAGTTGCGCTGAGAGCACGAAACTTCAGGGAGGCTTTCTCAATTCGCTCGTTGACGAATAATATTGGTTTTACGCCCGATAATCCTCTGGCAAACCAGAGGTTATGGCACTGCTAATCAGCAAAGGCTGACAAGGAATAATGTTAACGAGGCTGGCAAATATAGACCAGTGCTGGGGGGAAATTACGCACAACGCGAATTCTCTTCCAGGTAAAATAACGGGAGAGTAACGGTTCAGAAAGATGGCTATATTGAAAGAGGACTAGCACCCCATTGTTTGCACGTAAACGCTGTTGAGCCTGTTGTAATATTCTGATACTGACCTTGGTTGGAATCGATAACAGCGGTAAACAGCAAAATACAGCGTCATAATCCTGATCCAGTGCTTCAGCAGAACGGCCAACCACCTGTAAACGCAGATCTTTAATTTGATGCAGTGCATGAACAAAATGGGGTTGAATCTCATAAGCCTGCAAACGTGAGTTAGTCGACATATGCGATAAAATACGCTTAGTCAGTACCCCATCCGCAGCCCCTAATTCGGCAATATTGAGATTCTGTGTCCAATTAACCTGATTCAACATCGCCTGGCATAACCAAGGCGATGAGGGGGCTAATGTACCCACGGTGCGGGGTGAGGCAATAAAGCGCTGTAAATAGGAAAACTGACTTTTAAAATTACGCCGGACAGTGTTTAACATAGCCTCTCCTCGGAAAACCGAATGGACTACAATAACACCTTATATTTCTTAAGTTCTCATTAAGATTGCTCTAAAAATTGATTATTTCCATCAAAAAAATAATGGCTTCAATGCGAATGAAAAAATGAAATGAACAAGCCCATTGTTAACGAGGATACTTTGCTGTCACTAACAGGCTTGTGGTATGAATGAAAAAGAATCTATGTGATAGACGAACCATATAAAATATATTTATATACTAATACTGTATCTAAATATTTCGTTATTTAGCTCTTGTCATAACAATTAACGATAAATCTCGGCGCTGGCAATGTACCTACTGGAATCACCTGGATTACTCATGCCGATAATCCGATAGTAACCAGCACCACTCGCCATCGCTTTAGCATCCAGAGCTGACTCAACATCCATCGGTGAACCACTAATATTAGACAGCGAAATCACCCCCATGCTTTGCAGCTTAGCGGCTTGAGTTGAATTAACTTCTTGTGCAGCCATAGTGGTAAATGAAGCGGTAGCAATAAGCGTTGCTGCGATGACAGGTAATAGTTTCATAATATGCTCCAACTGACAGGTTATCTGTAACATCTTGTAGGCGTCAATTATGGGTGCAGCAATGCAAGGAGACGTAATGCAGTGTAAAGAAGTTCAATCATTGTGAGGGGAGTAAGGAGAAAACACATGAATTTGTGTCAAATCCTACCGCTATCATAAAATAAAAAATGAACAACACTGAATGCAGGCGTCAGTATATTATCATCGGCACCTGTTTTTAGAAATAATTAGTCTCTTTTTGCAACAATCATTATTATATCGCTGGTAAATGAGCCATCTACCCGAATTTCATAATGTCGAATAACACTCTCTGACGCCAATTTTTGCAACTCACGAATAGCCGTAGCAAAGTGCAGTGGTGTGCGCATTCGGGCAATCCAGCTACTGTACTCCAAAAACAGTCGATCTGACGTGACCTCATTTATGACTAACCCGGCATCAGTAAACAGTGACAGCCATTCACCAGGTGAATAATTCCTCACATGCGAGGTGTCACGTAATACCTCCACCGTTTGCAAATAGATATCCAGCACCGGGTTACCAGGAGACGCTACATCCATAAAAATAACGTTCCCTCCGGGTCGTAACACCCGTTTGACTTCGCGTAATGCCAAGCCAACATCATGCCAGTGGTGAGCGGAATAACGGCTGATCACAATATCAAAACTGTTATCAGCAAAAGGTAATGATTCTGCAAGCCCTTGCTGCACATTAATATTAGTCAGTTTTTTATCTGCCGCGGCCTGGCTCACCACCTGTAACATTTGTGCCGAAAGGTCATAAGCAACGACTTCTTTCACCACCGCAGCGGCGGTAAAACTGGCATGTCCTGCACCACACCCCAGATCCAGTAAACGGGCATCACCATGAGGTTGCAATAGTGCCATCAGGCGCTGTAAATCATTACCTTGAGCATGGACCGCACTGGTCAGATAGGCATTAGCTTGATCGCCAAATTGCCGCTCCACTGCATCTTTATGGCTATTTTTTACTGTCATTATGACCCTGCCTATGGTTTAACTGTTTAAGTTAGCGAGTATCAGACATTAATCAATGTAAACTCTGAGACAAAATTACTATATCCTAAATAATGAGAAGGGTAAGTAGGCCACAACATCACAATAGCGCGGTTTTATTAAGGTAAATATGATGACAACGCTCAGAGCAATGCGTACTGAGGAACTCTATGATTATCGGAATCTCTTTATAACTGAGTATGCGCAAGATTTATCATCCAACAGTGGTTATAGTGCCGAGCAAGCACTGACTTATGCAGCACAGCTCTTTGATGGTTATCTGCCTGAGGGCGTTAATAGCATCGGCGATTATCTGTATTGCATCCAGAATAAAGATAAGATGAGTGATGATGACCAACGGGTAGGTTATTTATGGTATAGCTTAGGTAAGGATGATACTGCGGCCTTTATTAAAGACTTCTACGTGTTGCCCGCTTATCAACGCAAGGGCTATGGTTCGGCATGTATGCAGGCACTGGAACAATTGCTCATTGCTCAGGGCATATTTGAGATAAAACTAAGAGTGGCGGCAGATAACCCACAAGCAAAACGATTATATGAACAGATGGCTTTTGTAGTGACGGGATTTAATATGTCCAAATCGCTGAAATCCAAATAGCCACGACAACCCTCTTATTACGGGTAATGGCAATATTCATAGGACGCTCACAGAACTGCAAACGAGAAAATAAAGCCTGACAACCGGACGAACAGTGATTCAAGCGTGATACCCGCTGTTCCTCTGATCAGTCAGCCTAAGACAAAGTTGAATGGAAATTAAAGCGTTTTATCCTCATCCATCTGTTGCAATTTATTTTTGTACGACTTCACTTTCTGGCGTTTCTTCATCCAAATAGAAAATGATACGACGAAAATTCCGCCTGCCAGGGTTAATACTCCTAATTCATGCTGATAAAACAGCATAATAACGAAATAGAGAGCAGAAATAATTGCTACCCATTTAGCCGAATGACCAATAGAGCTTTTTTCGTCAGTCAAACGGCGGATACTCTCTTCTTCACTGATCCCCATACTTAATCCTCCTTGTTGGCGAAACTTTATCTTCTCAATTCTCTTGGTTAATTGTCTCTATAATATTGGGGCAGTTGCATGATAATTCAACATATTTTTTAGCTTTATTTTATACAGTCGGGATAACTCTGATTGACTATCCCGACCAAGCCGATACGTACTACAAAGTAATAATCAATTCATACTCACCGCCATCCAGCGCTACCCGTAACTCATTGGGTTGAGATGGAATAACGGAGCCATTCAGTGTGACGGCGCTAATCCCCTGCCCTCGTTCAGCAGGGCTTTCGACGCGAATAACATAGCGGGTGTTCTCCAGATTAACCGTCGCCTCAAAACCAGGCCAACTGGCGGGAATACAAGGATTAAGTACCAGTTCTTTTCCCTCACGGCGAATACCCAGAATGCCTTCAATCCCCGCACGATGCATCCAGCCAGCAGAGCCGGTATACCAAGTCCAGCCGCCGCGCCCGACATGAGGTGCCACCGAATATACATCGGCGGCAACCACATACGGCTCAACTTTGTAACGCGCGATTCCTGTTGCGGTATTACCATGATTGACCGGATTGAGTAATGCAAACAGCCGGTGGGCTTTATCTCCCTCCCCCAACGCCGCAAACGCTAAAATCGCCCACATAGCCGCATGACTATATTGCCCACCGTTCTCCCTTAATCCCGGTGGATACCCTTTGATATAACCCGGATCATCCTGCGTTTTATCAAAAGGTGGGGTGAACAGTAATGCTAAACCATCATCAGGGCGAATCAGATACTGCTCCAGCGAGGCCATCGCCTGCGCTCTTCGTTGCGAATCTGCACCACCGGATAGCACAGCCCATGACTGTGCTATCGAGTCAATCTGACATTCATCGCTGGCTTTAGAACCCAACCAAGTGCCGTTATCAAAGGTTGCACGACGATACCATTCACCATCCCATGCCTCACGTTCCAGCGCGGCAATGACTGCCGTGAGGTGATCTTGCCATAGCTTAGCGCGACGGGGTTCACGTTCAACCGCCAGTGGGATAAACATTTTCAGCGTTTTCACCAACAACCAGCCCAGCCAAACACTTTCTCCTTTCCCCTCCTCACCGACCCGATTCATGCCATCATTCCAGTCGCCGGTGCCCATAAGTGGTAAGCCAAGTTCGCCGGTCAGTTCGATACATTGATCCAACCCTTTGACGCAGTGCTCAAACAACGAAGCACTCTCCTCTGCCACCAGCGGTTGGAAGAAAGCATCATGCTCGCCCGGATGCAATATCGGCCCTTCAAGGAAGGGCACTATTTCATCCAACACCCCAGCATCACCGCTGGTAAGAATGTAAGTTGCGGTGGCGAAAGCGAGCCAAACCCGATCATCAGAAATACGCGTTCGCACCCCTTGCCCGGAATGGGGGAGCCACCAGTGCTGAACGTCGCCTTCGACAAACTGCCGTCCAGCAGCACGCAACAGATGATGGCGGGTAGTATCAGGCTGGGCAAAGGTCAGTGCCATACCATCTTGTAATTGATCACGAAAACCATATGCGCCACTGGCCTGATAGAACGCAGATCGCGCCCAAACACGACATGCCAGCGTCTGGTAGAGCAGCCAACCATTGAGCATGATATCCATCTGCCGATCCGGTGTTTTCACCTGAAGGGTTTCCAATAGATTACGCCAGTAATCGGTGACCTCCGTCAGGACGGCATCTAAATCTGCATCGCGATAGCGCGTAATGAGATCCTGTGCTTTCATGACAGTCGCGCACTGACCGATAAACCACACCACCTCGCGCTGCTCGCCCGCCGCCAGTTCTACCGTCAGTTGTAATGCACTGCACGGATCAAACCCGGCTCCCGTCACCCCAGATAGCGGCGTCTTACTCAACAGTGCGGCTGGGCCGCTGGTGTTACCATAATGGCCGAGAAATTCACTACGATCCGCCGTCCAGTGACTTTGCTGACCATTTAAATCGGCAAACGAGACTCTACCGGGGAAAGCGGTGCTCCACGGATTACGGGCCAGCATCGCACCTGTTGAATCATCCATCTCAGTGATAATAAACGGCCCCGTAGCACCACGGGAGCTGGCCAGAACCCACTCCGCATAGGCCGTAACGGAGATTCTCCGCGGTTTATCCGACATATTGTGCAACGTCAGGCGAGATATCTTGATGGGATCAGCCAGCGGTACATATTGCAACAGCGATAAACCAATACCGTTGGCCTGATGTTCAAACCGGCTGTAGCCGTGACCGTGGCGGGCAATATACGTACCGCCATCACGAATCGGCTGCGCAGTAGCCCCCCACAGTTGGCCTGACTCTTCATCACGCAGATATAAACATTCACCACAAGGATCAATGACCGGATCGTTAAACCACGGAGTTATCTGATTTTCGCGACTATTTTCAGCCCAACTATAACCGCAGCCTTCGGCTGAAACCTGAAAACCAAAGGTCTGATTAGAAATAACATTTATCCACGGTGCCGGGGTATTCTCTCCGTCATTCAGGTAAGTCACATACTCCCGTCCATGCAGACCAAAACCCCCCAGCCCATTAAAGAACTCCAGATCATCCGGTAGGGGTAACAACGTTGCGGCTGAGGTATTGGCCGATTTAGCCAAGGTAAACGGCATTTTTCGATCGGGTGCCAGCGCCTTTTTATCCTGCGCCAATCGCCGTTTATCCGCGCTGAAGAGTCGCTTATCTGTGGCGAACCGTTTTTTGTCCGACCGAACTACTTTTTTATCCAGCGTGAACAACAGGTGATTAAGCTGATTGGCTAACCGGCCATAGCGGGCAGAAAGCACCACGCGCGCGACCGATTGCAACAAGGCGCGGGTATCGGCACTCATTAAATCGGCGCGCAAGGCATAAGCCGAACCTTGCCTTAGTTCATCCCCCATACGTGGCCGCGACTGGCTACTGCGTACCGCCGTTTCAATGGCAATTTGTAAATCCTGTACATAAGAGGATGCCCGCTCATTGATGATAACCAGATCAACCGCCAGACGCTTCATGCCCCAGTATTCATGCGCGCGCAGTAGCTGCCGCACCTGCTCGATATCTTCAATATCATCAATACGTATTAAAACGATAGGCAGGTCGCCAGAGATTGATTGCGCCCATAGCTCGGACTGAACACCAGCACCACGTATAATCGTTGCCGAAGGCGAACGGAAGCGGGAGTCGGCATACAAGATAGGGGCGGCCAGTTGTTGAAAATCGGCCGCTTCATCGGCTTTAATTTCCAGATGGCGCAATTGCACCTGTGCCTGTGTCCACGCCAGTGTTTTGGCCCGATCATAAGCACTGCGATCGCGGTGTTTATCCACCATATCCAGCAACGCTTCTTTTGATGATGCAATCAGCGTCCAGAAAGAAACCGTCACCGTCTTTCCGGCCGGAACCAACAGGCTTTGGCGCAGCGCGAATATCGGGTCTAACACCGTGCCAACAGTATTAGATAAGTCCTTTCCTACCTGCATGGCAGCAGATGTTGCCACCCGGTTACCACGGCCAATAAATTTGGCGCGATCTGATTCATATTGCAATTCACGCACCGCCAGGCCTTCAGCCACGCAGAAATGCGCCGCCCAGATTTCAGGCTCCTGCGCTGTCCGTGGACGGCGGGTCGCAATTAATGCGCCCAGCTCGGGTAGAAACTCCGTGACCACAAACATTTTGGCAAATGCCGGATGAGCGTTGTCGGTTGATGGTGCGGTGAGTACCACCTCAGCATACGAGGTCAGTTCAATCTCACGGGCGCGGCGACCGGTGTTGAGCAATGAGATGCGCCGCACTTCACCATCATCTTCGCTGGATATCAGCACATTCATGGTACTGGTTAAGGTACCGTCGCGGCAGATAAATTCAGCATGATCCTCACCAAAGACAACCTCACGATGCGCATTCTCACTGGCCGCTAATTGCGATCCCGCAGACCAGCTACGGCCACTGCGTAAATCGCGTAAGAAAATAAATGAGCCGTAATCATCACAAGTCACATCCTCCTGCCAACGGGTCACCGCCACATCTAACCAGCGGCTATAACCCGCGCCAGCAGAGGTCAACATCACGGCATAGCGGCCATTGGAGAGCAGATGGGTAATCGGTGCCACGGCAACCGGCGATGACAGGCGACGTAGCGTCGGTAGAGCACTGTCAGCGACCGTGGAAAGCAGGACTTCTTCAGTGCGTGGATAGCTAATGGCGACGTTGCGCGGCATCCGTTCCTGCAACAACAATTCGCAGGCTTGAATCATCGGTTCATGATGAAAGCGATTACGCATCCGCCCCTGATGCAACGTGTTGGCAATAGCCACAATGGTCATGCCCTGATGATGTGCCATATAATTACGCACAATCACCATCTGCTCATTTTCCGGCAAACGTGAACGGGTAAAATCAAGAGCCTCATAAAAGCCATAACGCCCCAATGCGCCCATTTCGGCAAGCCGCTCATAATTTCTTAGTGCGCCATGCGGATCAATCATCGTTGCCAACCCAGTGGCATAAGGTGCAATCACGGTATTTTCTGACAACCCGCGCTTCAGCCCCAAGCCTGGTACACCAAAGTTAGAATATTGGTAGGTAAACTCGATATCACGCGCACTGTATGCTGACTCAGAGATCCCCCACGGGATATTTAAACTACGCCCATAAGCCTGTTGGCGCTCAACAACTAACTGGTTGGTTTGCTCCAGTAAACTGCCCGCCGGTGCACGCATTACCAGTGACGGCATCAAATATTCAAACATCGAGCCAGACCATGAAATCAAGGCTGCGCCGTGGCCAATCGGTGTGGCAGCCCGCCCTAAGCGAAACCAATGGCGGGTCGGGACATCACCTTTGGCAATAGCAAATAAGCTGGCAAGACGGGCCTCGGAAGCCAGTAAGTCGTAACAGCTCGGATCGAGGCTGTTATCCACCAGTGAATAACCGATGGACAACAGCTTGCGTTCAGCATCAAGCAGGAAAGCGAAATCCATTGCCAACGCCATATGACGCGATTCAGCAGCCAGTTTCAGCAATCGGTTATTGACCTGCTCTTGTATCTCTTGAGTCAGTTGCTGGTCATATTCATGTTCAGCCGCAGCCAGATTCAACGCCTCAATCCAATAGCTCAGATCAATAAATGCGTTATCTTCAATCGAACGGGCAACGCCATGTACCATCGCTGATGCCTTGACCAGTAGCGGCTTTAGCGTCAGTGGCAGCATTTCTGCATCACTCACACTTTTTAAATCCATGCGTATTTGTTCCAATACCGCCCAGAGTTTGCGCTTAAAATCTTTATCTCCGGCAGGTAAGTGTCGAAATGCCTCCTCGGCCAACAACAGGTTATCCATCAACCCGTTTGCGCCATTGGCAGCCAGGGGTTGTGTCACCCACTCCTCGCAGGTATTGGCCAGCACAATTAAATGACCGGCGAGATTTCCACTGTCAACGGATGAAACATAAGCCGGTTCCAGCGCACGCAGGTCTTGTGTGTCATACCAGTTAAAGAAATGCCCTCTGAAACGAGCCAGTTTATTCATTGCCTCAACGGTGGCTTCGAGCCGCACCAATGTACGATAGGTGCCAGCCCAGCCAAAATCACGTGCAGCCACGGTCGAGAGAATGTAAAGCCCAATATTGGTAGGCGATGTGCGGTGCGCCACCACCGGTTTTGGATCTTCCTGAAAGTTGTCCGGTGGCAACAGGTTTTCGCCAGGAGTCACAAAAGTTTCGAAGAAACGCCAGGTGCGGCGGGCAATCAGACGTAACTCAGGAATATCGTCCTCCGTCATTGAGTTACGTCGTGCAACCTGACGGGAACGACTGACCCAGAGTGCAATTGCCGGGGCAAATAACCACAATGCTGCAAACGGCAGAATCAGCGGCCACGCGGTAGGAGAACCCCTTAAAGCGATGGCCGCCATCAGTAAACCAAAGAGTGTACCACCGGCCATATGACGATAAAAACCAGCTAATCCGGGGCGCGGTTTACCCGCAGATTGGGCTGCGGTGGTCCATTCCAGCAAATGGCGATGCGTGATAAACAGGCGAATCAGTGTGCGGCCAATCGCATCTGCCATCTGCCAGGCATGATCGGCTAAAAAAACCACGGAAAGCAGCGTTTGGTTGCCTGCCCGTTTAACGTCATCCAATAAGGCACGCAGATGGTTGCTAAGGCGAATATTCGGGGCAGGCCATAAAGAACACAACACGGGCAAGAAGAAGGGGATTGCTATCAACAAGATAACCAGCAACACCCCACACCACGCAACGGGCATAGGTAACAACCAACTGATCCCCAGCAAAAGCAGTATTAGGGGAGCAATCAATGAACGCCGCAAGTTATCGACCATTTTCCAGCGGCCCAGCAGCGGAACCGCTTTACTGTCTTTGGTGCTGCTGACCACCCAACGGAGTAACTGCCAATCGCCACGGGTCCAACGATGCTGGCGTTTGGTCACAACATCGTAACGGGCTGGCGACTCTTCAACCACTTCGATATCAGAGGCTAAACCCGCACGAGCAAATATGCCCTCAAACAGGTCGTGGCTGAGTAGGGTATTTTCCGGCACCCTACCGGCCATTGACGCTTCAAATGCATCGACATCATAGATCCCTTTGCCGGTATAAGAGCCTTCGCCAAACATATCCTGATAAACATCTGAAACGGCGGCAGCGTAAGGGTCCATACCACCTGGGCCTGAGAATACCCGTTGATACCGCGACCCTCCCTTCCCCGTCGGTAGCGCCAGTGTGACTCGGGGCTGAAGAATGCCATAACCATCAATAACCCGTTGTTTATCTGCGCTAAAACGTGGCTGGTTGAGCGGATGTGCCATTTTACCGATCAGGCGAATAACCGCATCTCGCGCAAGACGAGTATCGGCATCTAACGTGATGACATAGCGCACATCAGCAGGCACCTGTGGCTCACCGGCGGCGGTGGCAATAAACGAGGTGTCTGTCGCCCCGCGCAACAAGCGATTTAACTCATGCAACTTCCCTCGCTTGCGTTCCCACCCCATCCAGCGATTTTCGCTCTCATTAAACATACGCTGGCGGTATAACAACAGAAAACGCGGGCCTGCTGAACCGGAACCATATCGTTGATTCAGTGCTGAAATAGCCTCTGCGGCAATCTCCAGCAACAGGCTATCACTCGGTAATACTTGTTGATCGGCATCAACGCCATCTAACAGTAACGCAAAGGTCAACGAGCCACCCGCGCCGGATAAATGATGAACCTCTAGCTGCTCGATTTGCTCCAGTAATTCGGTTTTTCCGGTGAGTAACGTAGGGACTACCACTAATGTGCGCAGCTCTTCCGGTACACCCTGGGTTAACTCCAGCCCCGGTAAAATCGTGGCGCCAAAGCTCCATGTGATAACCCGGTTAACCCATGCGGTGGCCACTTCGGTCGCAGGTAAGAACCCTATCACGGCAAATAAGATCCACCAGCCCATCGCCAGACCGGGGAAGGAGAGCAGCCACAAAGCCAATGCCAGTAAAGCGCTGGTCACCAGTAGAATAGCGCCGATATAGCCGCCAATTCCCAGCCGAACACTCAAACGGCTGAACCATAAACGGGCTGAAGGGCTGAATCTGAGCTGGTTTTCTAATTCACGCCTTCCGGCACCAATTAGGTGGTAGCCGGGATCACGACAGCGCTCAACATTTTCCGCAGTAACAGTTGCTGCGGCCTGCTGCGCCGCCTGCAAAGCATATTCAGTCACCTCCAGCTCAGTGAACGTTGAGCCACGGCATAGTTGCTCAATGGCGCTGCGATATAAATTACGGGTTTGAAAATCCATACGGGCGAAAGTGCCCTGCTGCCGCAGACATGCATCCACCAAACTGACACTCTCGAACAAATCAGCCCAGTCAATATCAGAGATCACACGCATACTGGTGATGACATTTCGCACCGAAACATTAGATGCCCCCTGGCGTAATTGCGCCTGTTGCACCACCTCACTGACGGTCACGCCCTGTAACTTCAGCCGATCCTCCAGCCACCCGAGCGCCGGTGTGGTACTGGGGTCTTGATCCCGCAGACTTTTCGCCAGATGGGAAGCAAACGGCACAGAAAGCGGCTCACTGGAATGCATAACGTCGTCAGGTTTCAACGCTAACGGATTGCCGCCAGCACTCAGTAAACGAGCCGCTAATGCTTCGGCATCCATACGCGCTTTACGGCCCAGCATTATCTGATCCGCTAATCGGCGCAAATTTTCGATAAGCACGATACGCAGAGTAATCGCCACCGCCCACAGTTCACCTATCGTCAGCGGTTGAACACGCTGATAAGCCATGATGAAGCGACACAAAACTTCAGGATCAAGATGGCTGTCGGTATGTGCCACAAATGCCCAGGTAATGCCAAATACCCGTGGGTAACCGGCAAATGGCCCGTCTGCCAGTTTCGGTAACTGACGGTAATAGCCCGGTGGCAAGTCATCACGGATCTCGCGAATTTGCTCTTCAACCAGATGATAATTATCCAACAGCCACTCAGCGGCGGGAACAACCGTCCGCCCCCTTTCTAACTCTGTGGCACTGGCCCGATATGCCGTCAATAATCTATCGGCGTTATTACTCAGCCGTGTATGTAAGGTAGATACTTTGGGTGGCTGGGCCGTGACTGACTGTGCTCTGGCAAGGCTTTCGGCGTGCTGCTCTAACCGTTCGACACTGAACAGCTCTTCTCTTACCGGAGCAGAATCGTGCCAGGGTGCCGCACTCTTGCGCGGTCCGAGGATAGCCTGTAGCAATGATTTCATAGATAACCTTTCTGGTCGGGTTGCTCAAACAGTCTTAGGGCAATCTGCATAACAAAAAGTCAGGGATAGCGTGAGAAAAGCGCATCCAGATGAGCCTCAGGTATGTTTCCTGAGCCGTGCGAGCCGCGTGACATTGAACAGAAAACACCCTAGTAGGCTGAATGCTGCCAAAGTGCAGAATGAAGGTGAAAAGCAAAAGCCTGATACGCCAAAGCGTTCAGTCAAAAATGAGGCGAGTAAAGGCTGACAATACGCAATAAGCATACGACAGCAAAAAAGCTGAATAATATTAAATATAGCCTAAAAGAGAAATTATGGATCAGGGCGCGAGATGAGAGAGATAAATCAGAAGGTTGCAGCAGCAGCTAGCATAGAAAATAAATACCTGTTACCTGGTCATATGACACCGACCGCAGGTATTCACCCCATACTTTCAGTGACTCAGTATCTTACTGAAATTTTCGCGCTTTGGCCGTTTGCTGTTTTTCCAGTTCAAAAATAGCACGTTGTAACCCTTTTTCCTGAATAGGACTTAAGCGAGGGAATTTAAAACTCAAACGTTGCACGGTGAGGGTTTCACCTTTGTTATTTACCACGTGTTTATCAATGGCTCGGATAAATTGCAGATCCACTTTAAAAATACCAAAACCACATAAATCTACCGAAACATCACACAGAATACTGCACCCCTGGAGTGGGAACTCACTGCCTTTCGCGGCATACAACCCCATGCCTCCCAGAGAGATATCAGCCAGTGTATAAGAGAACTTACTGCCATCAGCAAATTTCCCAGTGCAATAATACGCAGGCCATTGCGGTATATTGACGCGGAAATATTCCCGCCGCTGAATGAAATAGAGCTGATCCGGAATCGCCGTGCTAAAAGCAGGCAATGATAAATATTGAATATCTTTCAGTGCATTACAAATAAACTCAATTTTGGCACCGGTAGGTTCGGCAATGATGGTGAGCTGTTGTGCTGCCAACGCTAATATGTTTTCATGTTCCACACTGCCAAAATCAAAAATAAATTGATTAGCCTCAGGCAGCACATCCAGAATACGGCTAATAAACTGCCCGCGAGCATGGACGACCATCACTGCCGTATCATTCTTCTTTAAATCGCGAAGAATTGCACAGATAGCTAATTTATTCGTTTTAACAAAGTTCTCTTTAGACGTTTCGCTCATCTGCCAATCCCCATCTTTAATTTATCGCTCTGGCAAGCCAGATTATTATCAAAATGAACAGAAATAGTAACGGTGTTATCGGCAGGTGAAGGCATAACTTTAACGATTTGTTTTTGGATGTGTTAATTCAGGATAGTTTACTGGAGCAGCAACAGGGTTGTGGAACATTTATTATCAGCAAAAATCTCAAGCATGATAATAATTATCTAAACAGTTCTACCAAGGTATCAGAATTTAAAACCATGCGAGCACCACAGGCGATTGCCAGTCAATCAAATATCACCTCTAACGATAAGACTTATTATCTCAATCAATTACATGATGCCGACAAACACTTTTACCCGTCATCCCAGCCCGAATATTAGATATAAAGCGATACCGGCAGGTGCCGAATATCGCTTTACTGAATTGCATCGGTTCAAAATAAATTAGCTACGGACTAAATCATCGCCATAGCCAATCCATTTATAGGTTGTCAGCGCCTCTAATCCCATCGGGCCACGGGCATGGAGTTTTTGCGTACTCACGGCAACTTCCGCTCCCAAACCGAACTGACCGCCATCGGTGAAACGAGTGCTTGCATTAACATAAACTGCTGATGAATCAACTGCTCGCACAAAATGTTCAGCGCTACTCAGGGAGCGGGTCAGGATGGCATCCGAATGGCTGGTGCCGTGTTCGCGAATATGATCGATCGCAGCATCGATGTCAGCCACGATAGTGACATTCAGATCCAGTGATAACCATTCATCATCGTAATTCGCCGCATCGACGGCCACGACCTGCGCTTTACTCTCTGCCAGATAAGGCATTGCCTGTGGGCTGGCATGTAATGTCACCCCGAACGCATACATTCTGGCACTCAATAGCGGCAAGAACTGCTCGGCAATTGCCTGATGAACCAGCAATGTTTCCAGCGAATTACAGGCACTTGGCCGTTGGATCTTGGCGTTTTCAATCACCAATAGCGCTTTTTCAAAATCAGCACTGTCATCGACAAAGGTATGGCAAACACCAATCCCACCGGTGATAACCGGAATAGTCGATTGCTCGCGGCACAACCGATGCAAACCAGCCCCACCACGCGGAATCAACATATCCACATAACGATCCATACGTAGCAACTCATTCACCAACTCACGATCCGGGCTTTCGATGGCCTGGACCGCTGCCGCAGGCAGACCACACTGTTCCAGCGCCCGCTGAATCACTTTGACTGTCGCCTGATTGGTGTGGTGAGTCTCTTTACCGCCACGTAAAATGACCGCATTACCGGTCTTCAAACATAAGCTAGCGACATCAATCGTAACATTGGGGCGAGCTTCATAAATAACACCAATCACCCCCAGCGGGACGCGGCGGCGCTCTAGTTTCAAGCCACTGTCCAGCAAGCTGCCATCAATAACACGGCCCACAGGGTCATTCAGGCGACATACCTGACGCACATCATTGGCAATAGCGGCTAAACGCGGAGCCGTCAATAACAGTCGATCAAGCAGTGCTTCGCTCATACCCGCCGCGCGCGCCACCATCATATCTTGTTCGTTGGCCTGTAAAATGGCATCACTTTCAGACTCCAGCAGGTTCGCTATTACTGCCAGAGCCTGATTTTTCTTGGCCGTGCTCAATACGGCTAATTGCCAGGAAGCCTGTTTTGCAGCTTTCCCCATCTGTTCCAGGATGCTCATACTTGCTCCTTAGCTGACAATCATATCGTCACGATGAACCGCCACCGGGCCATATTCGTACCCGAGAATTTCGCTGATTTGTTGCGAGTGGTGCCCCGCCAACATGCGCAGCGCATCGCTGTTATAGCGTGACACGCCGTGGGCCAAATCGCGCCCATCAAGATTACGAATTCTAATCACCTCGCCACGCGAGAAATCGCCTTTTACGCTGCGAATACCTTTCGGCAGCAGTGAACTGCCACGCGCCATAATTGCGTCTACTGCACCATCATCTACCGTGATTTCACCCGCCGGTGGCGCACCGAAGATCCAGCGTTTGCGGGTTTCCAGCGGTGTTTCCAGCGCGTGGAATCGAGTGCCGACTGGCGTGCCGTCAATCACATCAGCAATCACACCCACCTGGCTGCCCGCCGCGATCACCACATCAATACCCGCACGGCACGCAACGTCAGCCGCTTGCAGCTTGGTCGCCATACCGCCGGTGCCCAGGCCAGAGACGCTATCGCCGGCAATGGCGCGCAAAGTATCATCAATGCCATGCACTTCACGAATTAATTCAGCTTGCGGATTGTTGCGAGGATCGGCGGTGTATAACCCAGCCTGATCAGTCAACAACAGCAGCTTATCGGCACTGGCGAGGATCGCTGCAAGCGCAGAGAGATTATCGTTATCGCCCACTTTGATTTCGGCAGTGGCAACAGCATCATTCTCATTGATAACCGGCACTATGCGGTTATCCAGTAAAGCATTCATGGTATCGCGGGCATTCAAAAAGCGCTCACGATCTTCTAAATCGGCGCGAGTCAGCAACATCTGACCGATATGGATACCATAGATGGAAAACAGTTGTTCCCAGAGCTGAATTAACCGGCTCTGCCCGACTGCGGCAAGCAGTTGCTTGGATGCAATGGTGGCGGGGAGTTCGGGATAGCCCAGATGCTCACGCCCGGCGGCAATCGCCCCGGAGGTAACAATAACGATACGATGACCTTTTGCGTGTTGCTGGGCGCACTGGCGCACCAATTCAACAATATGGGCACGATTAAGACGACGGGAACCGCCTGTCAGAACACTCGTCCCCAATTTCACAACCAATGTCTGGCTGCCACTCATAATTTTTCTGCCGTTGGGATGAAGAATAAAAGAAAGGGTATAGGGGTCTTTTTAGCAGGTGGGCGACGTTATGCCAAGCACTTTGCAGATCAGCGTCTTAATTGGCATTGCAGGTTGGATATACCCGTCATATTTCAAGCTGCATATGCGTTGGCTGCTTTCGTTCACCCGAATCACTTACC
>NZ_ACCB01000036.1 GCF_000173735.1 Yersinia aldovae ATCC 35236
GTCAAGCCAGCGCGATGGGCATCCCTGCCCAAGCGCGCTTTTCGCGGGCGTCCATGCCCGCTCACTCGAGCCATCGCCTTTGTCGGTAATATTCCTGATTGCGCTTAAGGCCAAAATCCAATTCGAAACACGGGTTTTGACCTTGATGTTTAAAAGCACATTTGAGCCGCCGAGTGAAGAGTGTAGCAAGGGAAATCCGCCAAGGACGGCGGATTTAGGCGTCATGAGCAGGGACGCGACAACACTGCGTAGCAGTTTTGAACAACGCTTGCGTTGGCCCGGAGGGTAGCCTCGAAGAGGCCATAATAAAGCCGTCCCGCCAGCGGAATGATGAGTGAGGGCACCCACGAAGTGGGCAAGCGATACGTGCGTAAGCGCAGGGGTTCCAAGGGGGTTACGCGCTTGTAACCCCTTTGGCGGTTGAGGCACCTGTAGTTAAGTGAACACCGATCCCATGTCAACCGAATATATTACCTAGCAAAATCAACCAATTACTGATGATATGTCTCAAGGAATCGCCCCAGTTTCCCAACCGCCATCTCCAGCTCATCCACGCGCGGTAATGTCACGATCCGTACATGGTCTGGATATGGCCAGTTAAAGGCACTGCCTTGAACTAACAATACTTTTTCCTGTAACAATAGGTCTAATACCAACTTCTGATCGTCTTTTAGGTTAAAACGTTTCTGATCAATGCGCGGGAACATATACAGCGCACCTTGAGGTTTCACGCAAGAAACACCCGGTATTTGGTTGATTAGCTCCCAGGCGCGGTTGCGTTGTTCGTACAAGCGCCCACCCGGTTGAATAAACTCGCTAATACTCTGATAGCCCCCCAATGCAGTCTGGATAGCATGTTGCATTGGCACGTTGGCGCACAGGCGCATGGATGCCAGCATTTCCAGGCCTTCAATGTAACCTTTGGCGTGTTTCTTCGGGCCGTTCAATACCATCCAGCCCTGACGGAAACCAGCAACACGGTAAGTCTTGGACAAACCATTGAAGGTGATGGTGAGTAAATCAGGGGCCAGAGCCGCAATAGAATGATGCTGCGCTTCGTCATATAAAATCTTATCGTAGATCTCATCGGCGAAAATAATCAGGTCATTTTGGCGGGCGATTTCGACAATCTCCAGCAACAGCTCTTTACTGTAGACCGCACCGGTTGGGTTATTCGGGTTAATAATCACAATCCCACGGGTACGTGGGGTGATTTTACTGCGGATATCATCCAGATCTGGGAACCAGCCGGATTCTTCGTCACACATATAATGTACGGCTTTACCGCTCGAAAGCGACACTGCCGCCGTCCATAACGGGTAATCCGGTGCCGGCACCAGCATCTCATCGCCAAGGTTTAGCAACGCCTGCATGGATTGTACGATCAACTCAGAAACACCGTTTCCAATGTAGATATCCTCGACAGTCAGGTCACGCATATCGCGGGCCTGATAGTGCTGCATAATGGCTTTACGCGCCGAAAACAGGCCTTTGGAGTCGCAGTAGCCTTGTGCCGTTGGCAAATTACGGATCACATCCACCAGAATTTCATCCGGGGCATCAAAACCAAACGGGGCAGGGTTGCCGATGTTTAGTTTCAGAACCTTGTTACCTTCTTCTTCAAGACGCTTAGCTTCTTTTAGCACCGGGCCACGAATGTCGTAACAGACGTTGTCCAGTTTGCTGGATTTCTCAATGGGGGACATAAAAAATTGAGCCTTTTGCTGGTAAAAGCGTGTCCTCAGCGTGGAACACTGCAAGACATCCAATGTACTCCGACGCCGCTGATTTTTGAAGTTCTATACAGCGGTTTAGTGCAAATGATTTTCGTCGGAAAAGAACCAAGAGAGGGACTGCTATTTTTGCCACTCAACACCCACCGGTTATGTTGAATTGATGAGTTAGGCTGAAGTTTTATTCAGCGTTTTCTGGCGAGATTCGGCATTAACAAAAAAGGTGTCTAACCGACATTTACTGCTTTTTGCTAGCCTAAAAATAGGCTCTTTCAAGGGAGGTAGCCTGGATATAGCCTATTTTTAATAAAGCTACTCCTTATCTCCTTCCTTATATCATCATACATATTATAAATGGGCCGATAATCCATAATTTGTAAATAGGAAAACTATTAAGAATAATTGATGTTATCTGCTTTTTATATCAATGATAAACAAATGCTATTCGTTGAATTCATTGGATTAGATAAAATGGAGTGCAGAGATATATTGAGATTTTTTGATATTTTATGGCGGGCTAAAGACATAAATTTAATTAGAATCGTCAGGTAACGCGTTATAAATCTTCAAAAGTCGAGGTAAATAAAGCTGAAAAAATCTTCATTAATCGAAGATTTAGCTGATTTACATGACATTATTTACAAATCAGTGCATCAACCGACCAATAGATTTTTTAAAAAGAGATAGCGGTAACGAAATATAAGTAAATTTTTTGCCCTACTCTAATGAGTGGGGTACTGTCATACTTAGCGTTGTCCCTTATTGATGGCGCTAAGAGTTAAACACCAGGGTAGTTTGAAGTTAGAATTCAAAAAAGTGAAGAATACACTATGACAAATGCAAATCGTCCGATAATTAATCTCGACCTCGATCTGCTTAGAACCTTTGTAGCTGTTGCTGACTTAAATACTTTTGCTGTCGCAGCTGAAGCGGTTTGCCGAACTCAATCAGCAGTAAGCCAACAAATGCAACGGTTAGAACAGCTAGTCGGTAAGGAGTTATTTGCCCGCCACGGGCGTAACAAATTATTGACTGAACAAGGTCTCCAGTTACTTGGTTATGCCAGAAAAATCTTACGTTTTAACGATGAAGCTTGTACGTCACTTATGTACAGCAATATAGAAGGCTCACTCATTATTGGTGCATCTGATGATACTGCCGATACTTTGTTACCTTTTTTGCTAAACCGAGTGGCCACACTTTATCCTCGACTGGCGATAGATGTGCGGGTAAAACGCAGCCAGTTTATCGCTGATATGCTGAGTGACGGCGAAGTGAATTTGGCTATTACCACAGCCAAAGTTGACACCCATCCTCACGTAATTTTAAGAACATCACCGACACTTTGGTACTGCTCTGCTGATTATCAGTACCAGAAAGGTGAAACAGTGCCGTTAGTGGTAATGGATGGGCCAAGCCCATTCCGTGATATGGCACTAGATCATCTGACCAGAGCCGGTATTGCATGGCGCATCGCCTATGTAGCCTCTTCGCTTTCTGCCATCCGAGCGGCAGTTAGAGCAGGGCTGGGTGTGACTGCCAGACCAATTGAAATGATGAGTCCGGATTTACGTGTGCTAGGGGAAACTGAAGGCTTACCGCGCTTGCCTGAAACACATTATGCATTGTGTAAAGACAGCCGGTGTGACAATGAATTGGCGTTAGCCATTTTCGATGCGATGCAAACCGGTCATCAACATGGCTTGTTGGTGGGACCAAAATCCTCCCTTGTTGCTGATCGTCTAATCGACGAAAAGAATTAAGCTACTTCATCTTGTTAATTATCCAAGCCCCTGTTTAACAGGGGCTTTTTTATTTACTTGTCAGTAAATAACGCCGTTGTCAGCCTTCGATTTAATTTTCCATTAAAAGCGTTGTTTATTTTACTAACGCACATTTGCCAGAACAAAGTAAAATGCGATAACCTTATAAAACTAATGGTCAATATTTCCCTTACATTCGTACATTTGTATTTTATCAAAACGCTATTCCATTATTTATGTAAGAAAGAAGACAACTTTCTATGTTGGATATTCATGAAATAACACTCAAAACGTGTTCTGGATCAAAAAAATACCCCTAGCTAGTGAGTGGAAGAATCGGTTATTCCTGAGACAATGGTATAGTTATGATGAAACATTCACGTTGGTTTATATGTGTATGTTCTGGCTTGATAAATGACTGACTCGATTTAGCTGTCGAGTTCGCACCATTTGTTAAGCAAGATCGTGCGTTTGTAAATTAATGTGTAGTTACTTTTGTCAAAGTTGACAAAAGGTTACTGAAAGGAGTAAAAAGCCCACAGTAAAGCGCTGGCTAAATAGTTGTAAAGACAGTGTGTTTTGTGTGGTTTTTATTCCTTCCCTTTGAATCGATGTGGTGCGCTAACTGCCAACTAAAGAGCAGGATGTTCGACACCACTTTTGATGAGTAAGCAATGCGTATGTCAACAACCACTGAAGTTATCGCTCATCATTGGGCGTTCGCTGTATTCCTGATCGGCGCTATCGGACTGTGCGGTTTGATGCTGTTGGGTGCGTTCTTTCTGGGCGGGAGAGCTCGGGCCCGTGCCAAAAACGTTCCTTATGAATCCGGTATTGACTCCGTAGGCTCCGCGCGTATGCGTTTGTCTGCCAAGTTCTACCTGGTCGCCATGTTCTTCGTTATTTTCGATGTTGAAGCCCTGTACTTGTACGCCTGGTCAATCTCTATCCGTGAGAGTGGCTGGGTCGGCTTTATCGAAGCAACCATTTTCATTTTGGTGCTCTTGGCTGGTTTGGTTTATCTGGTGCGTATTGGCGCTCTGGATTGGACTCCTGTGCGTTCTAATCGCCGTGTGAGCAAACCGAGCATAGTCAAATACGCCAGCAGTCATCCAGATATACCCAAAGAGCTTGGTGTTGCAGGTAGGCAGCAAGCGAACAAACCCCGATAAGCTTACCGAGGTAAGTGATTCGGGTGAGGGCGCACAGCTAACAACCCTGCGGCTCCAAGAACAAAGGGTATAGGTCAATAAATACAGCGAGGCATTAACATGGACTATACGCTCACCCGCATAGACCCTAACGGTGAGAACGACCGTTACCCCCTGCAAACTCAGGAAACCGTCAGCGGCGATCCTCTCGAGCAACATGTCCACCGTAGTGTTTACATGGGTAAACTTGAGAACGCCATGCATGACATGGTGAACTGGGGGCGTAAGAACTCTCTTTGGCCGTATAATTTCGGCCTTTCCTGCTGTTATGTCGAGATGGTGACCTCGTTCACCGCTGTGCATGACGTGGCACGTTTTGGTGCGGAAGTATTGCGTGCCTCCCCGCGTCAGGCTGATTTCATGGTAGTGGCCGGTACCTGCTTTACCAAGATGGCCCCGGTTATTCAGCGTTTGTATGAACAAATGTTGGAACCCAAGTGGGTTATCTCCATGGGTGCCTGTGCCAACTCCGGCGGCATGTACGATATCTATTCTGTCGTACAAGGTGTGGATAAATTCCTGCCGGTAGATGTGTATATTCCTGGCTGCCCACCGCGCCCGGAAGCTTATATGCAAGCCTTGTTGCTGCTACAGGAATCTATCGGTAAAGAGCGCCGTCCTCTCTCTTGGGTTGTCGGTGATCAAGGTGTTTACCGCGCCAATATGCAGCCAGAAAGAGAACGTAAGCATGCTGAACGAATTGCAGTAACTAACCTGCGCACCCCTGACGAAATCTAACGCGGTCTTTAGGCGTAATACTCTGGTGCGTAAGTGATTTGTTTTTGGAGAGAACCGTTTCCTTCCAGAACATGTATGCGGCAAATGACCACAAAATGACACATTTAATGTGGTGAAAAAACAGTGTGGTAAATAAATAATGACCGATTTAACGACGTCCGACAGCACTCAGCCTGCATGGCAGACCCGCGATCATCTTGATGATCCGGTGATCAGTGAGCTGTCGAACCGTTTTGGGCCAGAGGCCTTTGTTGTTCAGGCAACACGCACCGGGATGCCCGTGGTATGGGTGAAGCGTGAACAATTACTGGAAGTAATGTCATTTCTGAGAAAACAACCGAAGCCGTATGTCATGCTGTTCGACCTGCATGGCGTAGATGAACGCCTTCGAACCCACCGCCAGGGCTTGCCTGATGCGGATTTTTCTGTTTTCTATCATCTGCTTTCCATCGAACGCAACCGCGACATCATGCTGAAAGTGGCACTGTCTGAAAAAGACTTACATGTGTCCACAGCCACCAAGATTTTCCCTAATGCCAATTGGTATGAGCGCGAAACTTGGGAAATGTTCGGTATTACCTTCGATGGTCACCCTCATCTGACGCGCATCATGATGCCGCAGAGCTGGGAAGGGCATCCGCTGCGTAAAGATTACCCGGCGCGTGCTACCGAGTTCGATCCCTTTGTGCTGACCAAGCAGAAAGAAGATCTGGAAATGGAGTCACTGACTTTCAAACCGGAAGATTGGGGCATGAAGCGCGGCACCGAAAATGAGGACTTTATGTTCCTTAACCTCGGCCCGAACCACCCCTCGTCACACGGTGCGTTCCGTATCGTGTTGCAGCTTGATGGTGAAGAGATTGTCGACTGCGTGCCAGATGTGGGTTACCACCACCGTGGTGCGGAGAAAATGGGCGAACGCCAGTCCTGGCACAGCTACATTCCTTATACCGACCGTATTGAGTACCTGGGTGGTTGCGTTAACGAGATGCCTTACGTGCTGGCAGTTGAAAAACTGGCGGGCATAGAAGTGCCGGATCGCGTTAAAACCATCCGCGTGATGTTGTCTGAATTGTTCCGCATCAACAGCCATTTACTGTACATCAGTACTTTCATTCAGGACGTCGGCGCAATGACACCGGTGTTCTTCGCCTTTACTGACCGGCAGAAAGTGTATGATGTGATTGAGGCGATTACTGGTTTCCGTATGCACCCAGCTTGGTTCCGTATTGGTGGTGTGGCGCATGACTTACCACGCGGCTGGGAGCGTTTGCTGCGTGACTTCCTTGACTGGATGCCAAAACGGCTTGATTCCTACGTTAAAGCGGCGTTGCAGAACAGTATCCTGAAAGGGCGTTCTATCGGTGTGGCGGCTTACAATGCCAAAGAAGCATTGGAATGGGGTGTGACCGGGGCTGGCTTACGTGCGACTGGCATTGAGTTTGACGTGCGTAAATGGCGGCCATACTCCGGCTATGAAAACTTTGATTTTGAAGTGCCAGTCGGTAACAACGGCGACTGTTATGACCGCGTGATGCTGAAAGTGGAAGAATTACGTCAAAGCCTGCGTATTCTGGAGCAATGTTATAAAAACATGCCAGAAGGCCCATTCAAGGCTGACCACCCACTGACGACGCCGCCGCCGAAAGAACGCACGCTGCAACATATCGAAACGCTGATTACTCACTTCCTGCAAGTTTCATGGGGTCCGGTGATGCCAGCTAACGAATCATTCCAGATGGTTGAGGCGACCAAAGGGATCAACAGCTACTATCTGACCAGTGACGCCAGCACCATGAGCTATCGCACCCGGATACGTACGCCAAGTTATGCCCATTTGCAGCAGATCCCATCGGTTATCCGTGGCAGCCTGGTATCTGACCTGATCGTCTATCTGGGCAGTATCGATTTTGTAATGTCTGATGTGGACCGCTAATTATGAGCAACCAAAAAGAGACTCAGAATCATAACGAAAGCCAAAATGTGGTGGATCTGGCAGTCAATGCGGCTGAACCGGCGACCACAGTTGAAGTTTTCGAATTGAGTGCTGAAGAACGTGATGCTATCGAGCATGAAAAACACCATTACGAAGATGCCCGCGCCGCGTCAATTGAAGCACTGAAAATTGTGCAGAAACAACGCGGTTGGGTGCCGGATGGGGCGATTCACGCCATTGCCGAAGTGCTGGGTATCCCGGCCAGCGATGTCGAAGGTGTGGCCACATTCTACAGTCAGATCTTCCGTCAACCGGTTGGGCGTCATGTGATCCGTTATTGTGACAGCGTAGTGTGCCACATCACCGGTTATCAGGGTATTCAAGCCGCGATTTCGAAAAAACTTAGCATTCAACCAGGCCAGACCACCTTTGATGGCCGCTTTACGTTGCTGCCAACCTGCTGCTTGGGTAACTGTGATCGTGGCCCGACCATGATGATCGACGACGATACCCACAGCTATCTGAAACCTGAAGATATTGAGAAGTTACTGGAGCAATATCCATGACAACTAATTCGGGTTTTACCAAAGAGGTTATTCGCACGCCAGAAATGCACCCGCTGACCTGGCGTTTGCGCGATGATAAACAGCCAGTATGGTTGGATGAATATCGCAGCAAAAACGGCTATGTCGGCGCGGAAAAAGCCTTAAAAAGCATGGCAGCACCTGATGTTGTTAGCTTAGTCAAAGACGCCGGCCTGAAAGGGCGTGGCGGTGCGGGCTTCTCCACCGGTTTGAAGTGGAGCCTGATGCCAAAAGACGAAAGCATGAACATCCGCTATCTGCTGTGTAACGCCGATGAGATGGAGCCGGGTACCTATAAAGACCGCTTGCTGATGGAGCAATTGCCTCATCTGCTGGTGGAAGGGATGCTGATCAGTGCGTTTGCGCTGAAAGCTTACCGCGGCTACATCTTCCTGCGTGGCGAATATATCGAAGCTGCCGTGCATTTGCGCCGTGCGATTAGCGAAGCGACTGAAGCGGGTTTGCTTGGCAAAAACATCATGGGCAGCGGCTTTGATTTTGAGCTGATTGTGCATACCGGCGCGGGGCGTTATATCTGTGGTGAAGAAACCGCCCTGATTAACTCGCTGGAAGGCCGCCGCGCCAATCCACGTTCCAAGCCGCCTTTCCCGGCATCGTCCGGGGTGTGGGGCAAACCGACTTGCGTTAACAACGTTGAAACTCTGTGTAACGTTCCGGCCATTCTTGAGCACGGCGTTGACTGGTATCAGGGGATTACCGCCGGTAAAAGTAACGATGCGGGTACCAAACTGATGGGCTTCTCTGGCCGGGTGAAAAACCCAGGTTTGTGGGAGCTGCCCTTTGGTATTTCAGCGCGTGAAATTCTGGAAGATTACGCCGGTGGCATGCGTGATGGCTTGAAATTCAAAGCCTGGCAGCCGGGCGGGGCAGGGACTGACTTCCTGACCGCTGATCATCTGGATTTACCGATGGACTTCGAGAATATTGCCAAAGCAGGTAGCCGGTTAGGCACCGCACTGGCGATGGCGGTAGACCATGAGATCGGTATGGTGCCGCTGGTGCGCAATCTGGAAGAGTTCTTTTCCCGTGAATCCTGTGGCTGGTGTACCCCTTGCCGCGATGGGTTGCCGTGGAGCGTGAAGATCCTGCGCGCACTGGAGCGCGGCGAAGGTCAGCCGGGCGACATCGAAACGCTGGAGCAGCTTTGCCGCTTCTTAGGGCCGGGCAAAACCTTTTGTGCTCACGCGCCGGGCGCGGTTGAACCACTACAAAGTGCGATCAAATATTTCCGCGAAGAATTCGAAGCCGGGATCGCGAACAAGGACTATGGCAACACCCGAGCCATAGCCGGTATTCAACCGAATAACTTGCTGAAGCAGCGCTGGTGATACTTTGGGTCACATGAGATGTGTTAAATGTAATGTCTCAGAGTGCCAAGTAAGAAAGTTTTTATAATTAACGCTTGAAAAATAACCCAATAATTTACGTGGCGGCAAGGCGGCAACGGAGAGAAGCTCCGGGAGTTTAGTGAACTAAATGACCGGTGTGAACGACGGCAGTCAACGCAGTAGCAGCGTAAAGGATGACGGTTATTTCAGGCCACTTGGAAGCATGCATATGGCTACGATACATGTAGACGGCAAAGAATACGACGTAAACGGGGCCGACAACCTGTTACAAGCTTGTCTCTCCCTGGGACTCGATATTCCTTACTTTTGCTGGCATCCGGCGCTGGGAAGCGTCGGTGCTTGCCGCCAATGTGCGGTAAAGCAATACCAAAACGCGGACGACACGCGTGGGCGTTTGGTGATGTCCTGTATGACGCCGGCCACCGATGGAACCTTTATTTCCATTGATGACGGTGAAGCCAAAGCGTTCCGTGAGAGTGTGGTTGAATGGTTGATGACTAACCACCCACACGATTGCCCGGTCTGTGAAGAAGGGGGTAACTGTCATCTGCAAGATATGACAGTGATGACCGGCCACAGTTTCCGCCGCTATCGCTTTAGTAAACGGACTCACCAGAATCAGGATCTCGGCCCGTTCATCTCACACGAAATGAACCGCTGTATCGCCTGTTATCGTTGTGTGCGTTACTACAAAGATTACGCTGATGGCACCGATCTGGGTGTTTATGGCGCGCACGACAACGTCTACTTTGGTCGTACTGAGAGTGGCACGCTGGAAAGCGAGTTCTCTGGCAACCTGGTAGAAGTGTGTCCGACTGGGGTATTCACCGATAAAACCCATTCCGAACGTTATAACCGTAAATGGGATATGCAGTTTGCGCCAAGTATCTGCCAGCAGTGCAGTGTGGGGTGTAATACCAGCCCTGGCGAACGCTATGGTGAATTACGCCGCATCGAGAACCGCTATAACGGCAGCGTGAACCACTACTTCTTGTGTGACCGTGGCCGTTTTGGCTATGGCTACGTCAACCTGAAAGATCGCCCACGTCAACCGCAGCAATTGCGTGGCAATGACTGGATCCACCTGAATGCCGAACAGGCAATGCAGGGGGCGGCGGATATTCTGCGTCAGGCGAAGAAAACCATCGGTATCGGTTCACCGCGTGCCAGCCTGGAAAGTAACTTCGCGTTACGCGAGCTGGTCGGTGCGGAAAACTTCTATACCGGCATTGCCGCGAGTGAACAACAACGCCTGCAACTGATGCTGAAAGTGCTGCGCGAAGGCGGTATCTACACGCCAGCATTACGCGAAATTGAAAGCTACGACGCCGTGCTGATTCTGGGTGAAGATTTGACTCAGACCGGCGCACGAATCGCGCTGTCTGTTCGTCAGGCGGTGAAAGGCAAAGCGCGTGAAATGGCGGCGGCACAGAAAGTCGCTGACTGGCAGATTGCTGCCATCATGAATATCGGTCAGCACGCTAAACACCCGCTGTTTATCACCAACGTTGATAACACCCGTATGGATGATATCGCGGCATGGAACTACCGTGCGCCAGTGGATGATCAGGCCCGGTTAGGTTTCGCCATTGCGCATGCATTGGATGAATCTGCGCCAGCCGTGGATGATTTAGCGAAAGAGCTGAAAGGCAAAGTGGATATCATCGTACAAGCCTTGGCGGGTGCGAAGAAACCATTGATTATTACCGGCAGCAGTGCTGGCAGCGATGCCATCATTGAAGCGGCCGCTAACGTGGCGAAAGCCCTGAAAGGCCGTGGCTCTGATGTGGGTATCACCTTTGTTGCCAGTGCAGCCAACAGCATCGGTCTTGCTATGATCGGCGGCGGTTCTCTGGATCACGCGCTGGAATCGTTAACCCAGGGTGACGCTGATAGCGTTATCGTGATGGAAAACGATCTCTATCGCCATGCAGCGAAAGATAAAGTTGATGCGGCATTGGATAAAGTGGCCAACCTGATTGTGGTTGATCATCAACGCACCGCCATTATGGATAAAGCGAACTTGATTCTGTCAGCGGCCAGTTTTGCTGAAAGTGATGGAACGCTGGTCAATCAGGAAGGCCGCGCTCAGCGTTTCTTCCAGGTTTACGATCCAACCTATTACGACGACCCGAAAAAACCGGAAAACAACAGCATCATGCTGGAAAGCTGGCGTTGGCTGCACTCCTTGCACTCAACCTATACCAGCCGTCATGTGGACTGGACACAACTGGATCATGTGATTGCCGCCTGTGTTGCAGCATTGCCGCAGTTGGAAGGGATTGTTGAAGCCGCACCCGATGCCAGCTTCCGTATCCGTGGTCAGAAACTGGCTCGCTCACCCATTCGTTACAGTGGCCGTACTGCCATGCGTGCGGATATCAGTGTGCACGAACCGCGCCAACCGCAGGATATCGACACACCGTTTGCCTTCTCAATGGAAGGGAACAACAGCCCACTGGCTGACCGTCAGCAGATCCCATTTGCCTGGGCACCGGGCTGGAACTCACCGCAAGCATGGAACAAATTCCAGGCTGAAGTGGGCGGCAAGCTGCGCTTTGGTGATCCGGGTATTCGCTTGATTGAAGCAGGGGAGGGAACGCTCGGTTACTTTGATTCGATACCGGCGGCCTTTACCGCCAACGGCGAAAACTGGCAGATTGCCCCTTACTATCATCTGTTTGGTAGTGAAGAGATGTCTCAGCGTTCAGATGTGATTCAACAGCGGATGCCAGAGCCTTATGTGATGGTCAATCCTGCTGATGCGACCCGTCTCGGGGTAAACCTCGGTACGCTGGTGGAGTTCAACTGTGCCGGTCAGACCTTGCGTCTGCCAGTGCGTTTGAGTGAAACCTTGGCTCAGGGGCAGGTCGGTTTGCCGCTTGGCTTACCGGGTATTCCGCCGATAATGGTGGGTGCGCGGGTTGAGAATCTGCGGGAGGCAGTACTATGAGCTGGTTTACCCCTGAATTGATTGAGATTTTAATCTCTGTCCTGAAAGCGGTAGTGATTCTGTTGGTGGTGGTGACTTGCGGCGCATTTATGAGCTTCGGCGAGCGTCGCTTGCTGGGCTTGTTCCAGAATCGTTACGGGCCAAACCGTGTCGGTTGGGGCGGGTCATTGCAGCTAGTGGCTGACATGATCAAAATGTTCTTCAAAGAAGACTGGGTGCCGCGCTTCTCCGACAAGGCTATTTTTACCTTAGCCCCGGTGATTGCTTTTACCTCGCTACTGCTGTCGTTTGCTATCGTCCCGGTCAGCCCGACCTGGGCAGTTGCGGATCTTAATATCGGTGTTTTGTTCTTCCTGATGATGGCGGGGCTGGCGGTATACGCTGTGCTGTTCGCCGGTTGGTCGAGTAATAACAAATATTCTCTGTTAGGGGCGATGCGTGCATCTGCGCAAACCCTGAGCTATGAAGTGTTCCTCGGACTGTCTTTGATGGGCGTGGTCGCACAAGCTGGCTCATTTAACATGCAGGATATTGTTAACTCTCAGGAGCACGTCTGGAATGTTATCCCGCAGTTCTTTGGTTTTGTGACCTTTGCTATTGCGGGTGTTGCGGTCTGTCACCGTCATCCCTTTGACCAGCCAGAAGCTGAACAAGAACTGGCCGATGGTTACCACATTGAATATTCCGGTATGAAATTCGGTTTGTTCTTCGTCGGTGAATATATCGGTATCGTGACTGTCTCTGCACTGATAGTCACCTTGTTCTTCGGTGGTTGGCAAGGCCCGTTCTTGCCGCCATTTATCTGGTTTGCGCTGAAAACGGCTTTCTTCATGGTGATGTTCATTCTGATCCGTGCATCCTTGCCGCGCCCACGTTATGACCAAGTGATGTCATTCGGCTGGAAAGTTTGCCTGCCGTTGACCCTGCTGAATCTGCTGGCGACTGCCGCGGTCATTTTGTACAACGCTCAATAAGGGGTGAATGAACCATGACGTTGAAAGAGTTAGTGGTTGGTTTCGGCACCCAAGTGCGCAGCCTGTGGATGATTGGTCTTCATGCCTTCCACAAGCGCGAAACCCAAATGTATCCGGAAGAGCCGGTTTACCTGCCACCGCGCTACCGTGGTCGCATCGTGCTGACGCGCGACCCCGACGGTGAAGAGCGCTGCGTTGCCTGTAATCTGTGCGCTGTTGCCTGTCCGGTTGGCTGTATCTCATTACAGAAAGCTGAGCACCAAGATGGCCGCTGGTATCCCGAGTTTTTCCGTATCAACTTCTCCCGCTGCATTTTCTGTGGTTTGTGTGAAGAAGCTTGCCCGACCACCGCTATCCAGCTGACGCCGGATTTCGAAATGGGTGAGTTCAAACGCCAGGATCTGGTGTATGAGAAAGAAGACTTGTTGATCTCGGGGCCGGGTAAATATCCGGAATATAACTTCTACCGGATGTCCGGTATGGCAGTAGACGGCAAGCAGAAAGGCGAAGCCGAAAACGAAGCCAAACCGATTGACGTTAAAGGTCTGATGCCTTAGGAGCCAGCGTCCATGGAATTTGCATTTTATATTGCAGCATTGGTGGCAGTGGTGGCGACTATTCGCGTTATCACTCACACCAACCCGGTACATGCGCTGCTGTACCTGATTATCTCTTTGCTGGCTATTTCAGCCGTGTTCTTCTCACTGGGGGCTTACTTTGCCGGTGCGTTGGAAATCATTGTTTACGCCGGTGCCATTATGGTGCTGTTCGTGTTCGTGGTGATGATGCTGAACCTGGGCAACGTCGAGCAACAAGAGCGCGATTGGCTGAAACCGAGCCTGTGGATTGGCCCTGGTATTTTAGCGTTAGTACTGCTGTCGGTACTGATTTATGCCATTAGCTCGGTATCTGATCAGGGGATCAGTGGTGAGATGGTCGATGCCAAAGCGGTCGGTATCAGCTTGTTCGGCCCTTATGTATTGGCGGTGGAACTGGCGTCAATGCTGCTGCTGGCCGGTCTGGTGGTTGCCTTCCATATCGGGCGTGAACACAAGCCGGGTGAAGTGCTGGGCGCAAGTGATAGCGCGAAAAGAAAAACGGAGGAACAAGCATGATCCCTCTACAACATGGCCTGATTTTAGCGGCCATTCTGTTTGTGCTCGGGCTGACAGGGTTGCTGATTCGTCGCAACTTGCTGTTTATGCTGATAAGCCTTGAAGTGATGATCAACGCAGCGGCGCTCGCTTTTGTGGTGGCGGGCAGTTATTGGGGTCAGGCTGACGGTCAGGTGATGTATATCCTGGCGATCACGCTGGCAGCAGCGGAGGCCAGTATTGGCTTGGCATTGCTGTTACAGCTATATCGTCGCCGTCATACTCTGAATATCGATACAGTCAGTGAGATGCGCGGATGAACCTATTATATTTAACAATTCTGCTGCCACTGCTGGGCTTCTTGCTGTTGGCATTCTCCCGTGGGCGTTGGTCTGAAAATACCTCTGCTACCGTCGGGGTGGGGTCGATTGGTCTGACGGCACTGGTCACGCTGTATGTGGCGGTGGACTTCCTTAGTCAAAAGGCCACCGGGGTTCAGGTGTTTAACCAAACACTGTGGAACTGGATGTCGGTTGGTGACTTCAACATTCCGTTGACCCTGACTCTGGACGGCTTGTCGCTGACCATGTTGTCGGTGGTCACTGGCGTGGGCTTCCTGATCCACATGTATGCCTCTTGGTATATGCGTGGGGAAGAGGGCTACTCGCGCTTCTTCGCCTACACTAACCTGTTTATCGCCAGCATGGTGGTATTGGTGCTGGCCGATAACCTGATGCTGATGTATCTGGGTTGGGAAGGGGTGGGTCTGTGCAGTTACCTGCTGATTGGTTTCTACTACACTAACCCGGCTAATGGCGCGGCGGCGATGAAAGCCTTTATCGTAACCCGTGTCGGTGACGTGTTCCTCGCCATCGCGCTGTTCATCCTGTATCAGGAACTGGGCACGCTGAACATTCGTGAGCTGATGGTGTTGGCACCGCAGCAACTGGAAATGGGCGGAACGGCTATTACCTGGGCGACGCTAATGCTACTCGGTGGTGCAGTGGGTAAGTCGGCGCAGTTGCCGTTACAAACCTGGCTGGCCGACGCGATGGCAGGCCCAACGCCGGTTTCCGCGCTTATCCATGCGGCAACCATGGTTACCGCCGGCGTCTATTTGATTGCCCGTACTCACGGCCTGTTCCTGATGGCACCAGAGGTCTTGCATCTGGTGGGGATCATCGGGGCGGTAACCTTGGTATTGGCAGGCTTTGCCGCACTGGTGCAGACCGACATCAAGCGGGTGCTGGCGTATTCCACCATGAGCCAGATTGGCTACATGTTCTTGGCGCTGGGCGTTCAGGCGTGGGATGCCGCCATTTTCCACCTGATGACCCATGCCTTCTTTAAAGCGTTACTGTTCCTCTCCTCTGGCTCAGTGATTCTGGCCTGTCACCACGAGCAAAATATCTTCAAAATGGGTGGTCTGCGTAAGACTATTCCATTGGTGTATATCTGCTTTTTGGTGGGGGGCGCGGCGCTGGCAGCATTGCCAATCGTCACCGCAGGCTTCTACAGTAAAGACGAAATTCTGTGGGGCGCATTGGCCAGTGGCCATATCAATCTGATGGTCGCCGGGCTGGTTGGGGCATTCCTCACCGCGCTGTATACCTTCCGTATGATTTTCATTGTGTTCCACGGCGAGCCAAAAACCCAAGCGCATCCGGTTAAAGGGATCACTCACAACCTGCCGCTGCTCGTGTTGCTGGTGCTGTCGACCTTTGTTGGCGCGCTGATAACTCCGCCGCTGGCGGGTGTATTGCCTGAGCTTCACTTCGGTGAAGAGGGTAAAATGCCGCTGGAAATCTTCTCCGGCGTGTTGGTGGTGGTCGGTATTGCACTGGCAGCGTTTCTGTATCTGGGCAAACGTCAACTGGTCAACAGCATCGCGCAAAGTGCGCCGGGCCGCTTCTTTACGGTCTGGTGGTTCCATGCGTGGGGCTTCGACTGGCTGTACCACAATGTGTTTGTCCGCCCGTATTTGTGGATTGCAAGGCTATTGCAGCGTGATCCGCTGAACTCACTGATGAATACCCCGGCGATACTTTCGCGCTGGAGTAATCGCGGTTTGACGCTCAGTGAAAATGGACAGGTGCGTTGGTATGTCGCGTCTATGGGTTTGGGTGCAGTCGTCGTACTGGCTCTGTTGCTTTTCGTTTAATTAGGGACACAAAACGCCATGCTATTACCTTGGCTAATTCTTCTCCCCTTTATCGGCGGCCTGCTGTCTTGGCAGTGTGAGCGCTTCGGTACTAAGGTACCGCGTTGGATAGCGCTATTCGCGATGGGGCTGACATTGGTGCTCTCCTTGCAGTTGTGGGTGCAGGGCAACTATTCACTGATGAACCCGGCGGGTATCCCGCAGTGGCAGTCAGAATTCACCTTGCCGTGGATCCCACGGTTTGGTATTGAATTCCATCTGGCTTTAGATGGTTTGTCACTGCTGATGGTGGTGCTGACCGGCCTGTTGGGTGTGCTGGCTATCCTCTGTTCGTGGCGTGAAATTCAGCGCAATCAGGGCTTTTTCTACCTGAATCTGTTGTGGATTCTGGGTGGGGTAATCGGCGTGTTCCTCGCCATCGACATGTTCCTGTTCTTCTTCTTCTGGGAAATGATGTTGGTGCCGATGTACTTCCTGATTGCCTTGTGGGGTCACAAAGCATCAGACGGTAAAACCCGTATCGCGGCGGCAACCAAGTTCTTCATCTATACCCAGGCCAGCGGCCTTATCATGCTGATTGCCATTTTGGGGCTGGTGTTCGTGCACTACAACGCCACCGGTATCTGGACCTTCAACTACGAAGACCTGTTGAATACGCCGATGTCCCACAATGTGGAATATCTGCTGATGCTGGGCTTCTTTATCGCCTTTGCGGTAAAAATGCCGGTTGTGCCACTGCACGGTTGGTTGCCAGATGCACACAGTCAGGCGCCAACTGCTGGTTCTGTCGACCTGGCGGGGATTTTGCTGAAAACCGCAGCTTATGGTTTGCTGCGCTTTAGCCTGCCACTGTTCCCGAATGCCTCGCATGAGTTTGCGCCAATCGCTATGTGGCTAGGTGTGATCGGTATCTTCTACGGTGCGTGGATGGCCTTCTGCCAGACTGATATCAAACGCCTGATTGCTTATACCAGCGTGTCGCACATGGGCTTTGTGTTGATTGCCATCTATACCGGCAGCCAACTGGCTTACCAAGGCGCGGTTATCCAGATGATTGCCCACGGCTTGTCTGCCGCCGGTATGTTCATCATCTGTGGCCAATTGTATGAGCGCCTGCATACCCGTGACATGCGTCAGATGGGCGGCCTGTGGGGCCGAATCAAATACTTGCCTGCGCTGTCGCTGTTCTTCGCGGTAGCCACATTGGGGATGCCGGGCACCGGTAACTTCGTCGGCGAATTCATGATCCTGTTTGGCAGCTTCCAGGTGGTTCCGGTGATTACCGTGATTGCTACTTTTGGGCTGGTTTTTGCTTCGGTTTATTCGCTTATCATGATGCAGCGTGCTTATTACGGCGCGCCAAAATCTGAAGAGCCATTACCGGGCATGAGTGCAAGGGAACTGTCTATCATCCTGCTGTTAGTGGTGCTGTTAGTGTTGCTGGGGGTTTATCCGCAGCCCATTCTCGACACCTCTCATGCTGCGATGAGTAATGTACAGCAGTGGTTCAATGCTTCATCTATTATTCCAACAACAAGGCCGTAATTCGCCATGACAATAACTCCTCAACAACTGATCGCAATGCTACCGCTGTTGATCGTCGGATTGACGGTGGTGGTTGTGATGCTGTCCATTGCGTGGCGACGCGATCATTTTATCAACGCCACCCTGACGGTTATCGGGCTTAACCTGGCGCTGCTGTCACTCTATTTTGTCGGTCAGGTTGGGCCGATGGATGTCACGCCGCTGATGCGGATTGACGGCTATGCGATGTTCTACACCGGGCTGGTGATTGTTGCCAGTCTGGCGACCAGCACCTTTGCTTATCCGTGGCTCAATGGCTATCCAGATAACCGTGAAGAGTTCTACCTGTTGGTGCTGATTGCCACTATGGGCGGCATTCTGCTGGCCAGCGCCAATCATCTGGCATCGCTGTTCCTGGGTATCGAGCTGATTTCTCTGCCGCTGTTTGGCCTGATTGGTTATGCTTATCGCCAGAAGCGTTCACTGGAAGCCAGTATCAAATACATGCTGCTGTCTGCGGCGGCATCGTCATTCCTGCTGTTTGGTATGGCGCTGCTGTATGCGGAATCGGGTAGTTTGTCATTCGCTGGTCTGGGCAAAAGCCTGAGCGACTCCATGATTCACCAACCGCTGATCCTGGCCGGTCTGGGGATGATGATTGTTGGTCTTGGCTTTAAGTTATCGCTGGTGCCGTTCCAACTGTGGACGCCGGATGTGTATCAGGGCGCACCTGCCCCGGTATCTACTTTCCTGGCAACCGCCAGTAAGATTGCCATCTTTGCAGTGGTAATGCGCTTATTCCTGTATGCGCCAGCCGCTGACAGTGAAGCGGTGCGTTTAGTGCTCTCGCTGATTGCTGTGGCCTCGATTCTGTTCGGTAACCTGATGGCTATCAGCCAAACCAACATCAAGCGTCTGCTGGGTTATTCCTCTATCGCGCACCTTGGCTATTTGCTGATTGCGTTGGTGGCAGTGCAAACCCATCAACTGGCATTGGAGACCGTCGGCGTCTATCTGGCCGGTTACCTGTTCAGCAGCTTGGGGGCTTTCGGTGTGGTCAGCTTGATGTCCAGCCCGTACAAAGGCCCGGATGCGGAATCACTGTTCTCCTACCGTGGGTTGTTCTGGCATAAGCCCATTCTCTCTGCGGTGATGACAGTGATGATGCTATCACTGGCCGGTATCCCAATGACGTTGGGCTTTATTGGTAAGTTCTTTGTGGTCGCAATGGGTGTCAGCGCCAACCTGTGGTGGTTGACTGGTGCGGTGGTCTTAGGCAGTGCCATCGGCCTGTATTATTACTTGCGTGTGACGGTTAGCTTGTACCTGAGTGCGCCGGAAACCCTGGTGCGTGATACACCAAGCAACTGGGCACTGACCGCCGGTGGTGTGGTGGTGCTGATTTCCGCGATTCTGGTGCTGTTCTTGGGTATCTACCCGCAGCCGTTGATCACGCTGGTTCAGATGGCGCAACCCCTACTGTAAATAGCGTTAAAACGGCGATTCTAACCCCCTGTCAGCAACCCTGGCAGGGGGTTTTGTTTTATAAGCTATTTAAGGTTATATAATTTGATATGGGGTAAATGCCTGAATGTGAGATATGTTTTATCTGGATATATTGATAGCTGATTCTCTAGCTCAATATTTAAGGGTATGTATGTCATTTTTTAGTCTTCCCTCGCTGGCACTGGGTACTGGCGATTTGCATAAAAAAACACCTTTTCTGCATTCTGGTAAATTGATATCTGGCGAAGTTTCGATATGCTCTGATAATGTTTTTTTTGGCGATATGAAAGCCATCAATTTTTCACTCGATAAAAGTAAAGAAAATGAAGTGTTCAATGTACTTATGATTGAAAATGCCTATTATATTAAAAATAAAAATTATGCTTATACAAGCAGTCCGATCATAAATAAAAAGGATAAAGCTAATATCACTGCGTTGATATATGCACAAGAACTACAAGAAAGAATAAATAAACAATATAGTTGCTTGAAAGGAAGTGCAGGAATGCATGAAAGTGATTATCAAATAAAAGGTAATTTAATTCTTACCGAGTTAATTGTAAAAGAGTTTACTGCCGTAGCGCCATCAGATATCAATAGTGGACAATGGGCTAATGAAAACCCGTTAACCAGTGCAATGCTTGCTTGTATCAAAGATAACCACGAACAGCCTGATATTAATGCTATTGTTTCAGATAGGGCGATTCGATTTCTTTGTACTAAAATGCCCCATGAGATGAATGAAATATTCTCTTTGGATGGGTTAATTACAACATGTATTGATGAGATTGCTAAATATGTCTTTTCACCTGAAGGGTATAAAGTGACATTTCCAGATGATATTGCGATAAGTATTAAAAGAAAAGCTCAAAAAATGGCGTATGAAGCTCGTAGCTTACCTGAGATAAAACTTGCAGAACTTACTCAGCTTGACTCCCTTATTAAATACTTATCCTGAGCTTATCTAAATAATAAGTTAATTATTCCTCGGGCGATATTTATCGCAATATTAGGCGCGCCATAAACGAAGGTAATCATGACACACCGTATTCTCCCTGCTGTAAATATATTTAGTAATATAAAAAGGTTATCAAATAATTTTTCCGAAACCAAATTATCAAAAATAAAACAACCCCAACAAACAGACTTTAACTGCTTTGAAGAAAAGAAATTAGATAATATCATTTCTGAGTTGGAAAGAGTATTTAACTACAATGATGATTATGGCAAAAACTCCTCTATTTATATGCAGCTTTGGGATGAAATAAATAAAAGTGAAAATCATCGCAATCATGTATTGTGGGAAGCTCAAGCCAATAAAGGTAAACGCAGCGATGCTTTATGTGTATTTTTGGTCGATCTGTCGCGGTTGAGAGTCGAGGAGAGCATATTATATAAACCAGAAAAAGAAAAAGTTAAAGACATTAGGCGCACTGAGCTTTGTGAAGAAGTATTGAGGAAGTTCGTAGCAAGAGGGGTACAGGCAGAAATTGACGCTATCGCAGATATGAAGATTAATTCGCCACACTGGAATGGTAATGAAGAGCTTAAAAAACAAGAAAGCACTCTTTCGTTAGTATCTTATATCTTAGGCTTAACCACTAATAAAAAAGATGGTGCTAAAGACCGTTTAGGTATGGGCCCTATTGCAAGTGTTATAGGCGATGTTGTAAATAATGCACGTAGTTTTCTTAAGTTACATATTCACAGCAATCAACCAAACATAGATGTATTGCACAGAATTACTGATTCTTATTATAGATGTTATTGTGAGAAAGAGAAATTACCAAACGAACAACTTATTGATAACGTGATTAAGGAGGTAAGAGCTAGCGTTAGTCGTAGCAATTTTGCTTCGGCTAAAGGTCTTCCCTCTTCTATTGATCCAGAATCCAGTGCGTATAGGATGATTTCTAAAACCATACTCGATCCTGCCATTAGCGTGATGTATCAGCGACAGATGACGTCAAAAATACTGTCTAACGTTCACCGTGAAAATAATGGGGAGAAGAAAAAAACCACTGTAGAGATACAAAAAGAATATTTAGCGACAGATGAAACGTTGGATTTGAAGAGTAGCCAGATTTATAAAGATGTTAAGAATTATTTATTGAGTATCAATGAAAATCTTACTGAAGATGATATCTCATCATGTGCTAAAAATTATTACGAGTTTTTTCGTGAAAAATACTTTCTTGACGTCCATAGTTTGGTGCAACTGGAGCCTTTTCAGTCGGTAAACGGCATTCAGAATAAACGCAATGGTATTATCTTTGACCGATGATATCCCGCTTATCTTTTCAAGATACTGGGAGGTTGGCAGCCATTACTCACCCAAGGTATTGAGTTATCTCTGTTCCTTGGGTTCATTTCATTGCCACCGGCCTGCAACTCAAAATCTATTGAGCATGGTGTTTTGTGACTTTAACCACAAATTTGATGTAATTAAACAAATAAAATCATTTTAAATGTGATTCTAATCGCTAAAATTCCTCTCATTTCAGGTAAACTGCGCAACTTTCACTCAATAGACATTCTATCTAACGATTTTTGCGCAGGTAACGCGGATGAACATTATTCTGATGATTGCTATCACCACTGGCATTCTCTCGGGGATTTGGGGTTGGGTTGCAGTCAGCTTAGGGCTAATCAGTTGGGCAGGGTTCCTTGGCTGTACGGCCTATTTTGCCTGCCCACAAGGTGGCTTAAAAGGGTTGCTGATCACGCTGCTAACCTGCCTGAGCGGAGTATTCTGGGCGATGATGGTTATTCAGGGCAGTGCATTGCAACCTGAATGGGCGATCCTGGGTTATGTCTTAACGGGGGTTGTCGCGTTTTTGATGTGCATTCAGGCCAGCCAGCAGTGGTTATCGTTTGTACCCGGTACTTTTATCGGTGCTTGCGCTACCTTTGCCGGTAATGGTAATTGGAAACTGGTGATTGTTTCTCTGTTAGTCGGTGTCGTGTTTGGTTATGCAATGAAGAACAGCGGGTTGTGGCTGGCTGCACGGCGTGGCCGAGAGAATACTGCGCCTTTGGCCTCCTCCGCCGGAGCCGATATTGATTAGCTGACACTCATTTAGTCATTACAGCATCGGGTCTGATTGCGGGTATATTCAGTTATCTATCTGTCGTCATGGGGGAATTTAACTCCCCTTAATCACCCAAGCTATTTGCGATACAGATTAATCCTGAAAATCCCTTCTTAGCCCTGAATCAATATTCCCCCGGTTATCTTCGACTATGCTTAGAGGATGCATTTTTTACTCATGGAGAACCCACATGAACCGAGATAAAGAACAGCAAACCTCGTTGGACGACGATCTGACTATGCTAACCGATACGCTGGAGGAGGTGCTTCGTGCTTCCGGAGATGTCGCGGATGAGAGTTATAAAGAGATTAAGGCACGCGCGGAGAAAGCCTTAAAGGAGGTTCAGAACCGTTTGAATGGCCGCAGTGAATGCTATATCAAACGGGCGAAAGAGCTTGCGTGTTGTACCGATGATTATGTGCGCGATAAACCTTGGTGCAGCGTGGGGATTGGCGCAACTGTCGGGTTGGTTGTCGGGTTACTGATCGCACGGCGTTGAGATAGGTGATCGAACCCAAGGGGCTGCGGCCCCTTAATTATTCATTCAGGTTTACATATTTGAATTTGCACTGCCGGATACCCCATGTTGAGTATACAAAACCATCAATATCAAATATTAGTGTGATAACTAACAATAACTTTTGAATCTGACTTTTCTTATTATTCACGCCCCGTATAATCCCACTCTTTCTGTTGATTTACCGAGGTGGTCGTGAAACAACTTTCTGGTTTGCTGGGTGAATTACGGCAGAAGTTACGAGCCGGTTTCCCTGACCAGGCAGGTATCCGGCAAATTATCGTGCCTGCACCGGGCCGAATCGGTAGCCAACTGTTAGAGTGGCTGGCCGCACAATGCCATTTCCCGCAATTTTACTGGCGTCACCGCGAAGGCCATGAAGAGGCCGCAGTCTGTGGTCAAACTCAGATTTTCAATGATATGCAATCGGCTGATGATTTTATTCAGCAGAACCAGGATGCCGGTGGATTACGCATTTGGGGCTTGAATGCATTTGAACCTGTAATTGTTCACGGGCACAACGATGCTGAACAACCGGTTCAGCCCAGCTTCCTGTTTCTACCACGCATTGAGATATTACGCCGCGGTGAGCAAACTTACTTAACGCTCAATCTGACGAGTGATTTTTCCCTGCATCAAGACGCGCTGCGTGCGATGACCTTTATCGATCAACTGGTGGCGGCTAAACCATTGGCTGCATTTGATGTTCAAGTGCGACATGCCAGCCATATGCCGGAATATCCGCAGTGGAGTCGCCTGATTCAACATGCATTGGATGACATTGAGCAGCAGAAGATGGAGAAGGTGGTATTGGCGCGCACCACCCAACTTACGCTGGATAAGCCTCTTTCCTGTGGCGCATTTATGGCTGCCAGTCGCCGGGTTAACCACCACTGTTTCCACTTTATGTTACGTTTTGATGCGCAGCGGGCATTTTTGGGTTCCAGCCCTGAGCGTCTCTATCTGCGTCAGCAATTGCATTTGGAAACTGAGGCATTGGCGGGAACCGTATCCAACGCACCAAGCCATCAGCAAGCCGCAGAACTGGCTGATTGGTTGATGCATGATGAAAAAAATCAGCGTGAAAACTTGTTGGTGGTGGATGATATCTGCCAGCGATTGCAGGGTGGCGTCGCCGCTGTTGATGTGATGCCACCAGAAATCATCCGTCTGCGTAAAGTGCAGCACTTGCGCCGCTGTATTCATGCGCAGCTCAACCATGCCAGCGATACCGATTGTCTGCAACGTCTACAGCCGACGGCGGCAGTGGCGGGTCTACCGCGTAATGTTGCCCGGCAGTTTATTACCGAACATGAGCCAATCTCGCGTGGCTGGTATGCCGGTTCTGCGGGTTATCTTTCCTTAAAACAAACTGAATTCAGTGTCACGCTGCGTTCTGCCTGGGTAGAGGATCAAAAGGTTCATCTGTATGCCGGAGCCGGTATTGTGGCAGGTTCTGACGCAGAGCAGGAATGGCAAGAAATTAACAATAAATCAGCCGGGCTACGTACCTTGCTGGGAAGCCAGCAACAAGACAGTAAAACGCCGTAATTAACCGTACTTACGATGTGGTTGGATTGTGACACTTAAGCGGTAGGTGTAAACTGCGGCTTATCGGTCACTTTCCTTACATAGAGCGGCAAACTTTAACCATTAATCAGTCACTCTGGGCTTTTTTGACTGGATGAAGCGCTATCCTGATGTTGATTATCGGGCTCGCAGTGTCTGTTAACTGACTTTTGAGCAAACCATGTCGACAAGTGTTTTTAACCGTCGTTGGGCGGCATTGCTACTGGAAGCGTTGACCCGCCACGGCGTGCGTCACATCTGTATCGCTCCCGGCTCCCGCTCGACGCCGTTAACACTGGCTGCGGCGGCGAATCCATCGCTGGTTTGTCATACCCATTTTGATGAGCGTGGCTTGGGCCATCTGGCATTGGGGCTGGCGAAAGCTACCACTGAGCCGGTAGCGGTGATTGTTACCTCTGGCACGGCGGCTGCTAATCTTTATCCTGCCCTGATTGAAGCCGGGCTGACCGGTGAGCGGCTGATATTACTGACGGCTGACCGCCCACCGGAATTGATCGACTGCGGTGCTAATCAGGCGATTCGCCAATCCGGGCTGTTTGCCAGCCATCCGACAGTCAGCCTTAATCTGCCTCGGCCAACGCCTGATATTCCCGCCCGTTGGCTGGTTTCTACCCTTGATAATGCAATGGTGCAATTACAACACGGCGGCCTGCATATTAACTGCCCATTTGCCGAACCTCTCTATGGTGGCGATGAGCAAGCCTATGCTGATTGGTCTGCGACATTGGGCGACTGGTGGCAGGGGGATCACCCGTGGTTGCGTCAATCCTTGTCAGAGCCACAGGGCCAGCAAACGGACTGGTCTTTCTGGCAGCAAAAGCGTGGGGTGGTGATTGCCGGGCGCATGATGGCGCAAGAGGGCCAACTGCTGGCTGAATGGGCGGCTTTACTGGGCTGGCCCCTGATTAGCGATGTGTTATCACAAACCGGCCAGCCATTGCCTTGTGCTGATTTATGGCTGGGAAATCCAGCGGCTAAGAAGATCCTCGCTCAGGCGCAGATCGTGTTGCAATTTGGCAGCAGTCTGACGGGGAAGCGTTTGTTGCAATGGCAGGCACAATGCCAGCCGCAAGAGTATTGGCTGGTCGATAATTTGCCCGGTCGCCTCGATCCGGCTAATCATCGTGGGCGCAGAATTATTTCGCCGGTGAATGTATGGCTGGAGCAACATCCGGCGCAGCGCCATGCGCCGTGGGCCAGTGAGTTGGCAACATGGTCGCTGAAGGCGCAAAGTCATGTGGCACAAGCACTGAGTACGCAATTTAGCGAAGCCGCAGTCGCGCATCATCTTGCTGAACTATTGCCGGAGAATGGCCAGTTGTTTGTTGGCAACAGCCTGATTGTCCGATTGATTGACGCGTTTGGCCAGCTGCCTGCCGGCTACCCGGTTTACAGTAACCGTGGTGCCAGTGGGATAGATGGTTTGTTGTCGACAGCCGCAGGTGTTCAGCGCGCCACCGCCAAGCCAACGCTCGCTATCGTCGGGGATTTATCGGCTTTGTATGACCTGAACGCTTTGGCACTATTGCGCCAAAGTTCCGCGCCGATGGTGCTGCTGGTGGTGAACAATAATGGCGGGCAAATTTTCTCGTTGTTACCCACGCCAGAAGCTGATCGTCAGCGCTTTTACTGTATGCCACAGGATGTCAGTTTTAAACATGCTGCTGCGATGTTCCAGCTGTGTTATGCCCGACCAGATAACTGGTTAGAGTTACAAGAGAGCGTAGCCCAATGTTGGTTGCACGGCGGGGTGACATTGATTGAAATCGTGGTGCCGCCGAGCCAGGGAGCCGAAATGCTGCAACAACTGGTACAACAGGTAGCCCAATTATGACGCTGGCGTGCCGCAAACTTGGATCTCATCCCCAGGGTGCGGCACAGCAACATGACGGGCCGTGGTTGGTGTGGCTGCATGGTCTGCTGGGCAGTGGTGAGGACTGGCAACCGGTGGCTGAGTTGTGTGGCGATATCCCTTCATTATTGGTAGACCTGCCCGGCCACGGTAAATCGGTGACTCAGACTACCTGTGGCTTTGCTGATGTTAGCCACCAGCTAGCGCAAACGTTACAGGCCAACGGTATTCGCCAATATTGGCTGGCAGGCTACTCTTTAGGCGGCAGAATTGCGATGTATCACGCCTGTTACGGCGAACATCACGGCTTGCAAGGGCTGATTGTGGAGGGCGGTAACCTGGGTTTGGAAAGCGATGCACTGCGTCAGGCTCGGTTACAACATGACTACCAGTGGGCGCAGCGTTTTCGCAGCGAACCCTTGTCACCGGTGTTAATCGACTGGTATCAGCAGGCGGTGTTTGCCGATTTAGACTCGCAGCAGCGTGCACAACTGGTCGCATTGCGTAGCAATAACCACGGGCCCGCGGTGGCCGATATGCTGGAGGCCACCTCACTTGGGCATCAGCCGTGGTTGTTACCGGATCTGCAACGGCTCAATATCCCTTATACTTACCTGTGTGGTGAGCGCGACCACAAATTCCAGCAATTGGCAGCTCAATACTCGTTGCCACTACGCACACTGGCCCGCGCAGGGCACAATGCCCATCGGGCCAACCCCGGTGCTTTTGCCGCGCAGGTACTATCATTTTTATCACAATCGTCATTTTTATCACTCTCCCGTTAAAGGAATGCTTACTATGCTTTATCCGAGCGAAGAACAACTGTATGCCGCCATCGATTGGCAGGATTGCTCCGCCGGGTTTGAAGATATTCGCTATCACAAATCCAGCGATGGTATCGCCAAGATAACTATCAACCGCCCCGAAGTGCGTAATGCATTCCGCCCGTTAACGGTTAAAGAGATGATTCAGGCGTTGGCTGACGCCCGCTATGATGACAACATCGGCGTGATCATTTTGACCGGCGAAGGCGACAAAGCCTTCTGTTCCGGTGGCGACCAGAAAGTGCGTGGCGACTACGGCGGCTATAAAGATACCAGTGGCGTTCATCACCTGAATGTGTTGGATTTCCAGCGTCAAATCCGGACTTGTCCTAAACCGGTTGTTGCAATGGTTGCTGGCTATTCTATTGGTGGCGGCCATGTATTACATATGATGTGTGACCTCACCGTGGCCGCTGATAATGCTATTTTCGGTCAGACCGGGCCAAAAGTGGGTTCATTTGATGGTGGCTGGGGTGCGGCGTATATGGCGCGCATTGTCGGCCAGAAAAAAGCGCGCGAAATCTGGTTCCTGTGCCGCCAGTATGATGCTCAAAAAGCCTTGGATATGGGGCTGGTCAATACTGTGGTGCCGATCGCTGATTTGGAGAAAGAGACGGTGCGCTGGTGTCGTGAAATGCTGCAAAACAGCCCAATGGCACTGCGCTGCCTGAAAGCGGCATTGAATGCCGACTGCGATGGGCAGGCGGGCTTACAAGAGCTGGCCGGTAACGCCACCATGTTGTTCTATATGACAGATGAAGGTCAGGAAGGGCGTAATGCATTCAATGAGAAACGCCAGCCGGACTTCAGCAAATTCAAGCGTAATCCGTAATGCGCGCGGCCACACTTTACCGCTACAGCATCCCGATGGACGCCGGGGTGATACTGCGCCATCAGCGGCTGAAAAGTCGCGATGGGCTGTTGGTTAAGTTGCAGCAAGGTGCGCTGATCGGTTGGGGCGAAATTGCCCCCTTGCCAGAGTTCAGTCAGGAAACCCTAACAGAAGCGCAGGTTGTCGCACAAAATTGGCTGCAAAACTGGGCAGGCGGGGCAGAACCGGCGCTTGATGCTTTACCGTCGGTGGCTTTTGGTCTTAGTTGTGCGCTGGCGGAGTTGCATCAAACGCTGCCGCTGATGGCGGATTATCGTAAAGTGCCACTGTGTACCGGCGATCCGGATGAGCTGTTTGCGGTACTTCAGGCGCTGCCGGGTGAGAAAGTTGCCAAGGTAAAAGTTGGGTTATATGAAGCGGTACGCGATGGCATGATTGTCAATGTGCTGCTGGAGGCGCTGCCTGATTTGACGTTGCGCTTGGATGCCAACCGTAGCTGGACACGCGCCAAAGCAGATGGCTTTGCCCGGTACGTGAACCCTGAACTGCGCTCACGCATTGCGTTTCTGGAAGAACCTTGTAAAACCCGCGCCGAATCCCGTGAGTTTGCCCGTGATACGGGGATCGCCATCGCCTGGGATGAAAGTGTACGCGAAGCTGATTTTAAAGTGGAAGCCGAGCCGGGTGTGGCGGCGATTGTCATCAAACCGACGCTGGTGGGCAGTATCGCTCGCTGCCAGCAATTGGTGCAGCAAGCGCATCAAGCAGGATTGGTGGCGGTTATCAGCTCCAGTATTGAATCCAGCCTTGGGCTGACCCAACTGGCGCGGCTGGCCGATTGGCTGACACCTGATACCATTCCCGGGCTGGATACCCTGAGCCTGATGCAGGCGCAGTTGGTTCGTCAGTGGCCGGAAAGCCCGTTGCCGGTCATGACTGCCGAACAGTTGGACGTGCTATGGTGCAACTGAAGGATTGGCCCTGGCTCTATTCCTCCCCTTGGATGTATTCATCGCCCTGGCGATACTGGGCTAATCTGCGGCCTCATGCGATAGCCATTCGCACTGGGGCGCAGCTTATCAGTTGGCAGCAATTAGCTGATGAGATTGATGGCCTTGCTGCGGGTTTCGCGCAGCAAGGGGTGACGCCCGGTTGTGGTGTGGTGTTGCGTGGTAAAAACAGTTATTCGCTGTTATTAGCGTATCTGGCGGCTTTGCAGTGTGCTGCGCGTGTTTTGCCGCTCAATCCGCAATTGCCAGAGGCTTTGCTGACGCAGCTACTGCCCCAGTTGGATTGCCATTTTATGTTGAATCTGGCAGACCCGCTCACGGCATCGTGTTCGCAGGTGCCGCTTGATATGCGCCGTGTTGGTCCGCCGGTGCTAAGGCAAGCCTGGGATAGTCAGCGGCTGGCGACTCTGACGCTAACCTCAGGTTCCTCTGGTTTACCCAAAGCAGCCGCTCATTCGCTGGCCGCCCATCTGGTCAGTGCCGACGGCATATTAAAACTGATGAACTTTACCTCAACGGATAGCTGGCTGCTGTCGCTGCCGCTGTTTCATGTCTCGGGGCAAGGTATTGTCTGGCGCTGGTTAAGTGCGGGTGCCACGTTGGTGGTGCAGGAAGGGGCGGCGTTGGTTGATGCTCTGGCTGGATGCAGTCACGCCTCGTTAGTTCCCACGCAGTTATGGCGTTTACTGGCGAACGATGACTCGGCGTTAACCTTAAAAGAGGTGCTACTGGGCGGTGCAACCATCCCGATAGCACTGACACAACAGGCCGAAGCGCGGGGTATTCGTTGCTGGTGTGGCTATGGCTTGACCGAAACGGCCTCAACGGTTTGCGCCAAACGTGCTGACGGTTTGCCCGGTGTGGGCGTTGCGCTGGCGGGCCGTGAGGTGAAATTGGTCGACGATGAAGTGTGGGTGAAAGCAGATTGTCTCGCGGCGGGTTACTGGCAACAGGGGAGGTTACAGCCAATAACTGACAGTGAGGGGTGGTTTCATACCCGCGATCGTGGTGTGTGGCAGCAAGGTGAACTCCGTGTCCTTGGGCGGCTGGATAACCTGTTTTTCAGCGGTGGCGAGGGCATTCAACCAGAGGATATTGAACGCGTTTTGTTGCAATATCCGGGGGTGCAACAGGCTTTTGTGGTTCCAGTTGCTGACACTGAATTCGGCCACCGGCCCGTGGCCGTGATTGATGCTGATAACTCGGTGAATGAGATTGCGTTAGCGGGTTGGTTAGCACCACAGTTAGCGGTATTCCAACGTCCGGTTGCTTTCTATCGCTTACCGGTGGCGCTTAAGAAGGGCGGTATTAAGGTGTCGCGGCGGGATGTTTGTGATTTTGTGGCTAATTTATAGTGAGTTAGCGGCCGGTACAGTGGTTCTATCGTATTAAGGCGTTGTCGGTAATAGGCTATTTTTACTGGCTTACGCCCTGAGTCTGCGCGATCTCGAAGAGATGATGGCTGAACGCGGTATGATCATTGACTATTTCACATTACACCGCTTGATACCGTTACTGAACAAGGCTTTCCGCTGGCATAAATGGAACGCAGCCGCTGCGCTGCGCTTCTTTAAGTGTCATATCAGCATCCACGGGACGGATTATTCCCGGTAAAACCATTTTATCGGTTGGCTACCTAAAATACAGGCGGCACAAATTTTGTTGGCCCCGCATCGTTAACACGACAGAGCCTTGCTGTTGTAGCGCGAGGCATCGATCACTTCTTCCGACCGCCGCATTCTAAACCTACCATTTGTGAAGTTCCTCACGGCCAGTTACTGCTGAGTGCCAATATTAAGACATTAGTGGCAATGACAGAAAGGTTTCGTTCGGTTCATTTTTTATACTCATATTTTGTTTCTTTAACATAATGATAACTTAAAATCAGGGATCATAGAAAATGACAACGCTCTCGCCGCCAGTAACCGGGCAACCCTCTGATATATCGAAAGTGGTATTCGGGATGCCCATAAAGCTCTTCTGGGGATATATTGCCATTGCAATATTTATGACCGGGGATGGTATCGAATTAGCTTTCTTGTCGAAATACATTATTGATATAGGCTTTGATGTTTCACAAAGTGCGATGATTTTCACTGCCTATGCCATCACCGCCGCGATCGCCAGTTGGTTATCTGGCGGTATCAGTGAGATTTATGGTCCGCGAAAAATCATGGCCCTCGGTGTTGTTTGGTGGGTAGTTTTTCATGTGCTGTTTATCCAATTTGGCCTCTCAGCCGAGAATTACCCGCTAATGCTCGTGTTCTACGCGCTGCGTGGTTTTGCCTACCCGTTGTTCTTTTACGCTTTCTATGTTTTGGTGGTACAAAGAACGCCGTCACATCGACTGGCGTCGGCAACCGGTTGGATATGGTCAATGTTTACCATTGGCTATGGCATCATCGCGTCCTTCCTGCCCAGTGTCACCATTCCACTGATCGGTTTTATTGCCACGTTATGGATGTCCCTGGTATGGGTTATTGTTGGCGGAGCTGTCGCTCTATTAACCTTAAAAGATATTCGTTCTCAAAATAAAACCGCCATTCCGATGGCAGATAAATTGCTCGAAATTAGTCGTGGCATCACGCTTATCTTTCAGGATAAAGATATCTTTTTAGCACTTATCATTCGGATCCTGTGCAACCTGGCGCTGTTCGGTTTTCCCATTTTTATGCCATTACATTACACGTCACAAGGTGTCGGTTTTACGTCCGAACAATGGATGCGTATCTGGGGGATTTTCTTCCTGGTTCAGCCGGTCACCAATGTCTTGTGGGGAATTATAGGTGACCGCATTGGCTGGTTATTCCAAATGCGCTGGGTGGGCTTTTTTGGCTGTACAGTGACCACTTTACTTTTTTATTTTATGCCGTTGTACTTCCCTGCCAATCTCGGTATGGCTATTTTCTTTGCGTTAATGCTGGCATTAACCATCACATCCTTCGTCCCTATGGGCGCCATTTTCCCGATGCTGGCACCCGATCATAAAGGTGCTGCCATATCAGTACAAAACCTTGGTGGCGGTATTGGCAACTTCATTGGCCCCGCCATCGCCACCATTTTGTTCACTGCTTCTTTTGATATCAAAACGGTGGTTATCTGTTATTCAGCGCTGTACTTCCTGGGCGGTATTCTTACCTGGTTTATCCGTAATCCTCAGCCAGAACAGATCCCAACACCGATTGAATCCCATATGGCACCGCTTTCTCTTAAGGATGAAAAATGAACATCAATGAATTTTTTGGTATCAAAGGAAAAATCACGCTGGTAACTGGCGCCTCAGCAGGTATCGGTCTGGCTATTACCGAATTACTGAATGAACTGGGTGCTACGGTGATCATGGTGGATAAAGATCCACAGGTTATTGCTCAGGCTAAAAATATGCCGGGCGATGGCTTCGGCATTGCCGCCGATTTATCCGATATTGAAGCACTCCCGATGTTAATCAAGCAAATAGTGGAGCGTTATGGGCGCATTGATATTCTGGTTAACAATGCCGGGATCGGCATTCTCGAATCCGCTGCTGAGGTAAAAAAAGAGAGCTGGGATGCCACATTGTTAGTCAACTTGACTGCACCCTATTTCCTGTCACAGGCGGCTGGAAAATATATGGCAGAGCAAGGTTACGGGCGCATTGTGAATATTGCCTCGCAAGCCAGTGTGATTGCGCTGGAAAACCACGCGGCCTACTGCACCAGCAAAGCGGGTCTGGTTATTGCCTCGAAAGTGTTGGCGGCAGAGTGGGGGAAGTTTGGTATTACCGTCAATACTATTTCGCCGACGGTGGTAGAAACCGAATTAGGCAAACGGTATTGGCAGGGGGAAAGAGCAACGGAAATGAAGTCAAAAATTCCTGTCGGGCGCTTTGCTATGCCTGATGAAATCGCGGCAGCCGTTGCCTGGCTGGCCAGCGAAAAAGCCGGAATGGTCAATGGCGAAAATATTATTATCGACGGCGGGTACACCATAATTTAGTGGGTTGCATCATATGCTATGGCAATACAACGACCATGTTGTTTATGCCATTAAAGCGGCAAATTGCGCTTTTTTAGGGTGATTTAAATGCGAACAGTATGATGCATTGTAAGACTTTTTCCATGCTTCGTTAGTGACTGACACTGACGTGAACAATCTTTCAGCCAGATAGGGTTATTATAAAAATTGCATTCTCCGCTTACAGGGAATTTTTATGTCACAGAAAATTAATGCTGCATTATTCGGTATTGGGCTTAAAACCTATTGGCCACAATTTGCTGGTCTGGAGGATAGGCTTCTTGGTTATTTGGGGGAGATTGAGGAAAAAATACAGTCCCCAAAGATCCGTGTTATTAATGGCGGACTCATTGATTCAATCGAAAAAAGTGATCAGTTTGCACATCAACTCAGACATGATGCCCCTGATGTTATTATGATTTATATCAGCACATATGCACTCAGTTCTACGGTATTACCGCTGGTACAGCAGTTTAAAGTACCGGTATTAATCCTTGCGTTGCAACCCGAACGTGGATTGCCTTATGCAACGATCCGCCGTATGGATGATCGCGGTGCCCGCACGGGTGAGTGGCTGGCACATTGTCAGGCTTGCAGTGCTCCGGAGTTGGCGAATGTTTTCAACCGTGCAGGTATCAATTATGAAATGATAGTCGGTGCCCTGAACGATGATCCTTTGGTCTGGCAGCAAACTGAAGAGTGGCTCACCGCGTTACGTGTACAGCGCGAACTTTCGCACACGCAGATTGGTGTCCTTGGCCATTATTATGACGGAATGTACGATGTTTATTCGAACATGACCAATCTTTCTATCAAGATTGGAGTACGTTTCAAGCTGCTGGAAATGTGTGAGTTGCAAGCCTGTCGTGAAGAGATCAGTGAAACGCAGATTACCTCTAAACAAAAAGAGATCCGCCAACAACTCGTGGTCGATGCCAGTTGCGAGCCAGAAGAGGTCATGCGTGCGGCAATCACTTCAGTGGCGTTGGATACATTAGTGAAGAGACATCAACTCGGTGCAATGGCTTATTACTATGAAGGGCAGCCGGGCAATGCATATGAAAATATTGTCACTTCCCTAATCCTGGGAAATACATTGCTGACTTGTCGTGATATCCCGGTCGCTGGTGAGTATGAAATCAAAAACGTCATTGCGATGAAGATTATGGCACTGCTCGGTGCTGGTGGCTCTTTTGCTGAACCTTATGGTATTGAGTTTGATGATGATGTTGTGCTGTGGGGACATGATGGGCCGGCACATCCATTAATGGCCGAAGGGGATGTCATGTTGGTTCCCTTACCGGTTTATCACGGTAAACCAGGTAAAGGCGTGTCGATTCAAATGACAGTAAAAAACGGGCCAGTGACGTTTCTTTCGGTAGTCGAAGGTATTGATAACCAAGTGACCTTACAATATGCCGAAGGTGAGGCAGTATCTGGCGAAACTCTGGATATTGGCAATACCAATAGCCGCTACCGTTTCTCGATCGGTGCCCGCGAATTTACCACCAATTGGTCATACGGCGGAGCAGCACACCACTGTGCTATCGGTTTAGGCCATCAGGGAGCGATACTGGAAAAGCTGGCAAGCCTGCTGGGGATTGAAACGAATCGTATCGCATGATGCCTGAATAATAGGCATTGTTTTTAGCTTTTGGTCAGTTAGCGAAAATAGACCGATTGCAAAAAATGTACGCAAACGCTATTTATTGTTCTCCATCGTTTGATAAAAATCGGGGTATCCGACTTGGGTTGCGCAGGGTTCCAAGAGGGGCACGCGCTTGTGCTCCTCTTGGCGGTTGATGCCACGGAGATCTGTAAACGACTGAAATGGTGTCAACCGATCCTGTTCACTTAATCGGTTACAACAATAACCCTACTTTAATCCCAGCGCCTTCCTCACCCCAGCACCATAGTCTGGGTGAACTTTCTCAAACAGTTCGATCTGCCGTTTCCGAATATTTTCCGGTACTTGTGACAACTCACCTGCAATACGGGTAAACATCCGTTGATGCTCTTCTGCACTGAGCAAGTTAAACAGCGCCCGTGGTTGGGAGAAGTAATCCTCATCTTCACGGTGATTCCAGTGATCAGCCGCCCCTTCCAGTGTTAATGGGGGTTCGCTAAAATCAGGTTGCTCCTGGAACCGACCATAACTGTTAGGCTCGTAAGTGACATCATTGCCACTGTTACCATCAACGCGCATCGCGCCATCGCGATGATAATTGTGGAACGGACATTTAGCACTGTTCACAGGGATCTGATGATGGTTCACCCCTAAACGATAACGTGCCGCATCGCCGTAGGAGAACAGGCGGCCTTGTAACATGCGATCAGGAGAGAAACTTACCCCGGCACCACATTCGCTGGGTTGAATGAGGCTTGTTCGACTTCAGCAAAGTAGTTTTCTGGATTACGATTCAGCTCAAAGAAACCCACATCAATCAGCGGATAGTCGCCGTGCGGCCACACTTTGGTTAGATCGAATGGGTTATATGGGGTTTGTGATGCTTCCAACTCTGGCATTACCTGAATTTGCAGATTCCAGCGTGGGTAGTCTTTACGTTCAATGGCATCAAATAAATCACGTTGAGAACTTTCGCGGTCAGTACCAATGAGTTTTTCAGCCTCATCATCCATAAGGTTCTCAATGCCTTGCTGACAACGGAAATGGAATTTAACCCAAAAACGCTCATTATTGGCATTGATAAAGCTGAAGGTATGGCTACCGAAGCCGTGCATATGGCGATACGATTTTGGCAGGCCACGGTCACTGAAATCGATAGTAAGTTGGTGCAGAGATTCGGGTAAATGGGAGAAGAAATCCCACTTATAAGTTGGGTTGCGCAGATTGGTACGTGGATCGCGTTTAACAACGTGGTTTAGATCCGGGAATTTCAATGGGTCACGCAAATAGAAGACAGGGGTATCATTACCAACCAAATCCCAATTGCCTTCCTCGGTATAATATTTCATCGCGAAACCACGAATATCACGTTCCGCATCGGCCGCACCACGCTCGCCGGCAACTGTTGAAAAACGCACAAACATTTCGGTCTGTTTGCCAATCTCAGAGAAGATTTTTGCTCGAGTATATTTAGAAATGTCATGAGTGACAGTGAAAGTGCCGTAGGCTCCGGAACCTTTAGCATGCATACGGCGTTCTGGAATGACTTCACGATCGAAATGGGCCAACTTTTCCAGGAACCAGACATCTTGTAGCAGCATTGGGCCGCGTTTACCTGCGGTTATCACATTATTATTATCAACAACGGGAGCGCCCGCAGCGGTAGTTAATCCTTTCTTTTCGCTCATCATTTTCTCCAGTGTGGCTGTTGAATTGACTGCTTTTGTGGGTGTTTTAAAGGATGACATCACGTCAAAAAGCTGATTGACAAGATATTAACTTAAACAACAAAAGAGTGTTTTTCTTTGATCTCCACACTAGTTGTAGCCCTATTGACTGGATTCATCAAATAGGTACGCCTTATCGTTACCATTGCTAACATAAGAAATGGTAACTGGATGGTTATTTACAATTCTTTGAAATTATGCAGTATTTAAGCGGTTTTACTGTGTGTTTATGATGTTTCTTTCGGTTAAACTCGGAGCGGAAAAACCTGTCAGTGAGAATTGGCTCTCAGGTAACATAATGGATAATGAGAGAAGAATATGAATAAGTCTTTAGTCGCGTGCGCAGCAAGTCTGCTGTTTGTGGCCGGTTCAGCCAGTGCAATAAGCTTCAACGGGGAAGTTGGCAGTGATTACACCAACCTGGGTTTCGGTATGGGGACTAACACTGGCGGGTTGGCTATCAGTGGCAACTGGGCACGCAGTGATCACGATGGTGATATCTATGGGCTGGGCCTGGGTTTTAACCTCCCCATTGGCCCACTGATGGCAACTATCGGCGGTAAAGGCATCTACATGTCGCCAGAAGATGGCAGCAGCGGTGGCGCGGTGGCGATTGGCGGTGGCTTAAGCTATCCGATCAGTAAATCGTTCACCTTGTACGGCGAAGGGTATTTCGCGCCAGAAGAATTGACCAGCGGAATGAAATCCTATAGCGAAGCCAACGGCGGCTTACGTTGGAATGTATTCCGTCCGTTAACTGTTGACGTCGGCTATCGTTATATCAATATGAAAGGCAAAGACGGTAATCGGGATAACCGCGTGGCGGACGGCGTGTATATCGGCGCTGGCCTGAACTTCTAATTATCCTTCGTCCTTGACGTTACAGCGTTGTTGGCCGCACTCGTTACTCGGCCCATCCATGGGCCTCGCCTTTGCGAGGCCGCTGCAAGCCGCGTTCAAATCTGCTCCCAACTGATTTTTTTCTCGTTTTCCGCTTGGCTACAACGCCAATAGTTTTGGATAATGAACTGATTTTAATGATAAATTGGTAATATTTGATTAAAAAAGGCGCATTCCTGACAGGATATGCGCCTTTTTTATGTATGGACTGAATTACCCGACTGCCGGTAATACGCCGGTGACAATGCCTACTTGAATGCCAATCACCAGTATGCCACAAGCAAATACCGCAGCCAGTGCGGGTTTCCCACCCCATACCCGATAATGCCCCTGATGGATATTACGGGCTTTCCACGCCAGCATTGCCGGCAGCAGTAAAGCCAGAACAGATAACGCCACGGCCGCAAAACCCAGCGCCATAATAAAGCCACTTGGATAAAATAGCGCAAACAACAGCGGTGGCGTGAAGGTGATAACACCCGTTTGCAGGCGACCCCGCACTGAATTACGGCGCTTGAATAAGTCGGCCAGATAATCAAACAACCCGAGTGCGACACCCAGGAATGAGGTAGCCAGTGCCAGGTCTGCAAACAGGTGTACCGCCAGTTCAACATGGGGTGAGGCTACGACGTCACGCACTGCTTGTAATAAGCCGTTCAACCCGGCTTGTTGCGCCAAAATACCAACAAAAGTATGAGAAGAGATGGCTCCAAGAGTGGTCAATTGCCAGAAAATATAAGCAATCAGTGGAATGGCGCTGCCGATAATAAACACCCAGCGTAGCTTGCGGATATTGCCGCCCATATAATTGACAATACTTGGCACGCTGCCGTGGAAGCCAAATGAGGTAAATATTACCGGAATGGCGGAAAGCGCCAGCCCTTGTTCCAGCGGCAAGGTCAGTAAGTTGGTTTTTTCGATGTGTGGCATCATTAGTGCCAGCATCACAATCAGAAAAATAATTTTAGCACTGAATAGTATGCGATTGAATAAGTCGACTGAATGGGTGCCGATACAGACCACGCCGCCTGCGACTAGCGTGAACAGTAATACGCCGAGTGAGGTCGGAAACGATTGTTGCGTCCATTGGCTGATGCTGGTTGCCAGCAATTCACCGGCTCCGCTGATATAAGCGGCGGTCAGTGCGTACATAAGAAACATCATACTGAAACCGGTCAACCATTGGCCGCGGTTACCAAGATAGCGTTTAGCCAAGGTACCAAGCCCGGTATCTGCCGCTTCATACTGATAAACTTCCACCAGTAGCAATGCGGTGTAACACATTAATATCCAAAGAGAAACGAGCAATACAAGTGTGACGCCAAACCCCACGCCCGCCGCGGCCAGTGGCATTGCCAACATGCCAGCACCAATGGTCGTGCCGGCCACGATAAATATACTGCCCAGAGTGCGATTCTTCACGCTTTCCTCTACTACATGACAATTAATTAGCATGATAAAGTGCAGCAGAGTAGAGGATTGTCTCATTTGTGTCAAATCGACGTTACGGGTGATGTAAACTTATAGTTACGATTGTTAGTGTGTTGAAAAGTCGGCTTTTATCGGGGTTAATAATTCTGATGATCGATAAACGTTGTTTTTATGTAATCAGATTCATAAAGTGAATGCATAAGTATCAACGGAGAAGAGAATGATCAGAGTTGAGATGTTGAGTACCGGGGATGAAGTGCTGCATGGGCAGATTATTGATACTAACGCAGCCTGGCTGGCTGACTATTTATTTAATCAAGGTCTGCCAATCAGCAGTCGGGAAACGGTCGGAGACTCACTTGCGGCACTGATTGACGTGCTGACCGAGCGCAGTCAGGTGGCCGATGTATTGATTGTTAACGGTGGCTTGGGGCCAACCAGTGATGACTTGAGTGCATTGGCTGCGGCGCGTGCCGCCGGAACGCAACTGGTTGAGCACCCGGAATGGATTGCCCGCATGGAGGCGTTCTTCCATGAGCGCGGCCGCGTGATGTCATCGACTAACCGTAAACAAGCCCATATTCCGGCCAATGCGGAAATGCTGGATAACCCGGTTGGAACCGCCTGCGGTTTCGCTTTACGGCTCAATAAGTGTCTGATGTTTTTTACGCCCGGCGTACCGTCAGAATTTAAAGTGATGGTCGAACAGCAGATCATGCCGCGTTTACGTCAACATTTTGATGTGGCTGAACCCCCGTTGTGCCTTCGTATGACGACGTTTGGCCGCTCAGAAAGCGATTTGGCACAAGAGTTAGATCCGTTGAAACTACCTGAAGGCACCGTGCTGGGCTATCGCTCCTCCGCACCTATTATTGAATTGAAGCTGACCGGGCCGGCTTCACAGCAAGCTGCGATGGAAGCGGTCTGGCAGCAGGTCAGGGCAGTCGCGGGTGATAGCACGATATTCGAAGGCACGCGCGGCTTGCCGGCATTATTGAGTGAGCAATTGACTCAACGCGGGTTGTTATTGGCCGTCAGTGAACAATTTACCGGTGGGCTAATGAACTGGCAGTTGCAGAGTGCCAGCGTACCGCTGGTGGGCGGTGAACTGTTACCGGCCCATTGTCAGGAGTCATTAGCCGAGGTGGCGGGCCGCGCTCAGTCATTATCCATGCTGTGTGGTGCGCAAGTGGTACTGGCAGTAAGTGCAATGCAAAATGATCGCCTAAGTGTTGTGCTGCATACTCCTGATGGGACTTTTGCCCAAACGGTACGCTATCAGGCTAGCCGACATGGTTTACGCATCCGTCAGGAAAGCAGCGCCATGCTGGCATTAGACATGCTGCGTCGTTGGCTAAAAGGCAGCGCGGTATGCGGCCAGCACGGCTGGTTGGAAGTGGTTAATATTTTGTAGTTAATTGATAATTCCCGATGATAATATAAAGGCGCAATATTAAAATATGCGTCTTTTTTATTAATTTTATATTATTAATTAGGTGGCCTTGCTATTCTTATTGCTTGGTGACTTTATTTTTACCGCTTGTTTTGTTTTTATGTTTACGCTATTTTTACTTTATCAATTTAACTGCGAGCAATTTATTTAAATATATTGTATATAAATGAATTTAATCTCGATGTAGAATTAATATAACATATGGATGGTGTTAATGAATGAATATATTGTTAGATACTTAATTCCGTCATTAAAAGCTATATTGTTAATTATATCTCCGCTAACTTCTGCCGAAAACCGCCCCGGTTTTGTTTGCGGTAAATTTAATGGTCATGTAATGGAAGTGCCGAATAGCTATGTTTTTTACTGGACAGAATATAGCGGTACCAGCGCCTGGGGCTACAGTTTTACTGAAAATACAAAAGGGTGTGATACCGATTTCGTAGCATTACCGATGATAATAAATTGGCCGGATATGCAACCTGGTGATAAATCACTATGGTATAAGAAAAAAGAAAATTTTGGTGGAGTAAGAGTAAGTATTCACCCGTTAAAACGACCTGACACCGATATGAATTATAAGCGTGATGTTTATCTTGAAAAACAAAATGATAAAGTATTTGAACCTGTGGTTGATCTTGATGAATTAGAATTGTTTTCTGTCAAGGTAAACCAAAAAAATAATTAGAAAAAACACAAGGGACAAAAAAATAATTATTGGCTAGATAAGGATGTCATTACTTATTACTGGTCAGAGGTTGATGGGCGAGTACCGGTAGTATTTGACTGTAAGTGGTTACCGATGAAGAAAATATATTATCTTTGTGAAGCTTGGTTTATCATGCCGGAAATAGGCTCACTGGTTAGGATTATTTTCACCATAGATAAACTTCCTCAGTGGCAAGCTATTGTGAATAATACTCAGCAGTTTATTTTATCGCATATTAAATATTAAGGAGAATAATGATGCCTCCTGATATAAACACCAATTGGTTATTAAATAATAAAACTCAAATGAGAAGGTTAATACTGTTACTTTTAATAATTTCACCACTCGTATTTGCCGAAAACCGCCCCGGTTTTGTTTGTGGTAAATTTAATGGTT
>NZ_ACCB01000035.1 GCF_000173735.1 Yersinia aldovae ATCC 35236
ACAGAGTCAATCACTTAATTTTCTCTGTTCTTCTCGGCTACTCAGTGAAGTTGCTCACAGCGCCGTGTCGATGGATGCGCATTATAGGGAGCTGCGTCAGAATGGCAAGGGTTTATCTTAAAGTTTTTTCTGACTGCTTGATGTTTGAACATAAAGATTACTTCTAACGCGTTTTTATCGCTTTTGGTAGCTCTGCCAAGCTGTTTAGCACCCAATCAGCGATTGCCTCGCCTTCTGCCGTAACAGGCTTGCCGGTGCGAACTAACACTTTAGTTCCGATATTTGCCGCTAATGCGGCCTGCATATCTTCAATTTTGTCACCAACCATATAAGAAGAAGCCAGATCGATGTTCAATTCACTTTGTGCTTGCAGTAACATGCCCGGTAATGGCTTGCGGCATTCACATGTTTCACGGAACTCCGCTACACTCGCGTCTGGGTGGTGAGGACAGAAGTAGACGCCATCCAAATCAACACCGCGATCAGCCAGCGACCAGTCCATCCATTCGGTTAGACTTAAAAACTGATCTTCAGTAAACATGCCACGGGCAATACCCGATTGGTTGGTCACCAGTACTAGTGCAAAACCCATTTCTTTCAATTCACGACACGCATCTATAACGCCGTCTATAAATTGAAAATTATCGATTTCGTGGACATAACCGTGGTCGACATTAATTGTACCATCACGATCTAAAAATATTGCGGGAACGGGCTGAGTCACTTATTTGCTCCTGAGGGCTGTAAACCCCATTAGTATCGCATGTTTTATTACCGATTGAGAATGGAAGAGAATCAGTGCTGCTGGTTGACTTGGCCGTCTAGACGCCTTAACATCCAACCTATACTTTGGTTCTGCTGAAGTTTACTTTTTATCTAGCCACGGAAATAACGATAAAATAAGAATAATATGATTAAACTTTCTCACATCAGCAAACTGTTCCAGCAAGGAACACGCACCATAACCGCGCTTTCCGACGTGAGTTTGCACGTCCCTGCCGGGCAAATTTATGGCGTCATCGGTGCCTCTGGTGCCGGTAAAAGCACACTGATTCGGTGCGCCAATATGTTAGAACGCCCTACCAGCGGTCAGGTTCTGGTGGACGGGCAAGATCTGACAACCTTATCTGAACGCGAACTGACGCGTGCTCGTCGTCAGATTGGCATGATTTTCCAGCATTTCAATTTGCTCTCCTCCCGCACAGTGTATGGCAATATCGCGCTGCCACTTGAGCTGGACAATATGTCTCGTGCAGATATAAAGAAGAGAGTGACTGAGCTATTGGATTTGGTTGGTCTGGCCGACAAGCAAGATGCTTACCCAGCGAATCTGTCTGGTGGTCAGAAACAACGCGTGGCAATTGCCCGTGCTTTAGCCAGCAATCCTAAAGTTCTGCTGTGTGATGAAGCCACCAGCGCGTTAGACCCTGCCACAACGCGTTCGATTCTGGAACTGCTTAAAGACATTAATCGTCGTTTGGGGCTGACTATTTTGCTTATCACCCATGAAATGGATGTGGTGAAACGCATTTGTGATCAAGTTGCAGTAATAAGTGAAGGCAAATTGATTGAAAAAGATAGCGTCAGCGAAGTGTTCTCTCATCCGAAAACGCCTCTGGCGCAGCAATTTATTCAATCCACCCTGCATTTGGATATTCCAGAAGATTACGCCAAACGTATGACGCAGGAGCCAACAGCGGATCGCGTTCCACTACTTAAATTAGAGTTCACCGGCCAGTCAGTTGATGCACCGTTAATTTCGCAAGCGGTGCGCCGATTCAATATCGATATTGGTATCCTTAGCTCGCAAATGGATTATGCCGGCGGCGTCAAATTTGGTGTCATGCTGGCAGAATTGCATGGCGACAATCAGGATGGCCTCGCTGCCATCAAGTTCTTGCAAGATCATCATGTAAAAGTAGAGGTTCTGGGTTATGTCTGAGGCAATGATGTGGTTAATGGGCCGCGGCGTCTGGGAAACTCTAATGATGACGTTTGTCTCTGGTTTCTTTGGTTTTGTTTTAGGCTTGCCGGTTGGCGTTTTGCTGTATATCACTCGTCCGGGGCAAATTATTGCCAACAAAAATATTTATCGCACGCTGTCCGGAGTGGTGAATATCTTCCGCTCCATACCTTTTATTATCTTATTGGTATGGATGATTCCATTTACTCGGATGATTGTCGGGACTTCGATTGGTTTACAAGCGGCGATTGTGCCGTTGACTGTCGGCGCAGCACCTTTTATTGCTCGCATGGTAGAAAATGCGCTACTGGAAATCCCCTCGGGTCTGGTTGAAGCCGCGCGTGCGATGGGCGCAACACCGATGCAAATCATCAAAAAGGTATTATTGCCAGAAGCCCTACCGGGTTTAGTCAATGCCGCCACGATTACACTAATTACCCTGGTAGGCTATTCCGCTATGGGGGGGGCAGTAGGTGCCGGCGGCCTCGGCCAGATCGGTTATCAGTATGGTTACATCGGCTATAACGCCACAGTAATGAATACAGTATTAGTATTATTAGTCGTCCTGGTTTACCTGATTCAGTTGAGTGGCGATCGGATCGTAAAAGCCGTTACCCACAAATAGTATTAACATATAGATTACCCAAAGAAATTGAGGTAGCAGGCCGGCAGTAAACGAATGAATCCTGATGAGTTTACGCAAGTAAATGATTCAGGTGAGTAAACGTAGCTAATAAGCCTGCTGCCCCAAGTACGAAGGGTATAGCGACTGCCTCACACAGCGGCGCATCTTAACGAATGTTTATAGAGGAAGAGATATGTCTTTAAAATTCAAATCTATCGCGGCAGTCAGTGCATTGATTGGTACCTTGGCTCTGGTGGGTTGCGGCCCGGCGGAAAAAGATCCAAACCACATTAAAGTCGGCGTAATTGTCGGCGCTGAACAGCAAGTTGCTGAAGTCGCTCAGAAAGTGGCAAAAGATAAATATGGTCTTGATGTTGAGCTGGTCACGTTCAATGACTATGTGTTACCGAATGAAGCACTGAGTAAAGGTGATATTGATCTGAATGCTTTCCAACATAAACCTTATCTGGATCAGCAAATTAAAGATCGCGGCTACAAACTGGTTTCTGTTGGTAACTCATTCGTTTACCCAATTGCGGGTTACTCTAAAAAAATCAAATCATTGGAAGAGCTACAGCCAGGTTCTCAGGTAGCACTGCCAAATGACCCGACGAACCTGGGTCGTTCTCTGTTACTGCTGCAAAAAGTAGGTTTGATTAAACTGAAAGACGGTGTTGGCCTGCTGCCAACCGTACTGGATGTAGTTGAGAATCCTAAAAATCTGAAACTGGTTGAGCTGGAAGCACCTCAGTTACCACGCTCTTTGGATGACCAACAAATCGCGCTGGCGATTATCAACACCACTTACGCTAGCCAAATCGGTCTGACACCGGCTAAAGATGGCCTGTTTGTTGAAGATAAAGATTCACCTTACGTTAATCTGATCGTGGCCCGTGAAGATAATAAAGATGCAGAGAATGTGAAGAAATTCGTTCAGGCTTATCAATCTGATGAAGTTTACGACGCAGCAAACAAAGCCTTCAACGGTGGTGCAGTTAAAGGTTGGTAATGGTTTATCAACTATTTTGCGGAACACAGCGTTAGCTAAATTCAGTGTTTGCTAAATATATTGCAAGACGGGCTAAAGCCCGTCTTGTTATTTGCATAATAGATTGCTTCAATAGCGCCTCTTAAATAAAAAAGGCTGAGGAATTTCTATGCGTGCGTTACCTCTGTGTCTGTTAGCCATTTCGCTAACTGGATGTTCCATGCTTCAATCAAAGCCATCCACCACAGATAGTCCTGTTAAACAACCGACTGCGGTTGTCAAAACCAGCCCTACGCCAGCGCCACGTCCGGCACCGGTAAAGCTTTATAAAAGCGCTGAAGAGTTAGTTGGCAAGCCTTTCCGCGATTTAGGCGAGGTGTCAGGTGAGTCCTGCCAGACAACCATGCAGGATTCTCCACCGAGCATTTCAACGGCCCGCAAACGAATGCAGATTCGCGCCTCTTATATGAAGGCTAATGCGGTCTTGCTACATCAATGTGAAATCCAAAGTGGTGTTCCCGGCTGCTATCAACAAGCCGTGTGCCAAGGCTCTGCATTGAACGTTTCATCAAAATGAGTGTTTTCTCCTTTAATCAGATTGGGGTTATCCGCTCACCTTATAAAGAGAAGTTTGCGGTACCACGCCAACCCGGCCTGATTGAAGATGGCGGCGGTGAATTGCAGTTCATCCCTCCCTATAACCAGCCCGAAGCCGTACGCGGTTTATCTGACTTCAGTCATGTATGGGTGATATTTATTTTCCATCAGACGATGGAGGGGGGCTGGCGTCCGACGGTGCGGCCACCCCGCTTAGGTGGCAATACCCGGATGGGCGTTTTTGCTACCCGTTCTACTTTTCGCCCGAACCCTATTGGGATGTCCTTGATTGAATTAAAAGGTGTGCGCAGTCAGGGGGGGGAAGTGATTCTGGAGTTGGGGAGTCTGGATCTGGTTGATGGAACCCCGGTGATTGATATCAAACCCTACTTGCCCTTCGCTGAGAGCCGGCCTCAGGCACGAGCGGGTTTTGCTCAATCAGTACCGGATGCCGACATGCAGGTCTGTTTTTCGAGTCGTGCAGAACAACAGTTAGCAGACCAGCAGCAGCGTTATCCACAATTACGGCGTTTCATCAGTCAGGTTCTGGCGCAAGATCCACGTCCTGCCTACCGCAAAGGTGACCACGAAAGCCGAGAGTATGCTGTTCTATTGCTGGAATTTAACGTGTGCTGGCGAGTGATGGGAAGCCAAACAGAAGTGTTATCACTCGACCCACACTAAATTTTACCCTGCTCTCTTTTGACAACCGGTACTCACTGGTAAACTAAACCACTTTTTACTTTTTTGGCTGCCTCTATTTGTTGCAGCGCTAATGGAACCAAAACATCATGCGTACTAGCCAATATCTGCTCTCCACTCAGAAGGAGACACCTGCCGATGCTGAAGTGATCAGCCACCAACTGATGCTTCGTGCCGGGATGATCCGCAAACTGGCTTCAGGTCTTTATACCTGGTTGCCGACCGGGGTTCGGGTGTTGAAAAAAGTCGAAAACATCGTGCGCGAAGAGATGAATAACGCCGGTGCAATCGAAGTTTCGATGCCGGTGGTACAACCGGCTGATTTGTGGCAAGAGAGTGGCCGCTGGGAGCAGTATGGCCCTGAGCTGTTGCGTTTTGTCGATCGTGGCGAGCGCCCTTTTGTACTTGGCCCAACTCATGAAGAAGTCATTACTGACCTGATTCGCGGTGAGATCAACTCTTACAAACAGTTACCGCTGAATTTCTTCCAAATCCAGACCAAATTCCGTGATGAAGTTCGTCCACGCTTTGGCGTGATGCGTGCCCGTGAGTTCCTAATGAAAGATGCTTACTCTTTCCACACTACTCAGGAATCGTTGCAGGAAACTTACGATGCGATGTATACCGCTTACAGTAAAATTTTTGCGCGTATGGATCTGAATTTCCGTGCGGTGCTGGCAGATACAGGCTCAATTGGTGGCAGTGCATCCCACGAATTCCAGGTGCTGGCTGAAAGCGGTGAAGACGATATCGTGTTCTCAACCGAGTCAGACTATGCCGCTAACATCGAGTTTGCTGAAGCACTCGCACCTTCTGAACCACGCACCGGTGCGACAGAAGAACTGCGTATTATTGATACGCCAAATGCAAAAACCATCGCTGAATTGGTTGAGCAGTTCAAACTGCCGATTGAGAAAACTGTGAAAACCTTATTGGTTCATGCTCACGAAGAGAGTGGCCATAAGTTGGTTGCGTTGCTGGTGCGCGGTGATCACGAACTGAATGAAATCAAAGCAGAGAAACTGCCACAAGTTGCGAAGCCACTGACTTTCGCCACGGAAGAAGAGATCCGCGCAGTTATTGGCGCAGGGCCAGGCTCATTAGGCCCAGTTAATTTACAGTTGCCTGTCGTGGCTGATCGCAGTGTTGTGGTGATGAGCGATTTCGGTGCTGGCGCAAATATTGATGATAAACATTACTTTGGCATCAACTGGGAGCGTGATTTGCCGTTACCCCAAGTGGCTGACCTGCGTAATGTCGTGGAAGGCGATATCAGCCCAGATGGTAAAGGCACGCTGCAAATCAAACGCGGTATCGAAGTGGGTCATATCTTCCAGTTAGGTACTAAATACTCGGAAGCGATGAAAGCCACAGTTCAGGGCGAAGATGGCCGTAATCAGGTCATGACGATGGGCTGCTACGGTATCGGGGTTTCCCGCGTGGTCGCTGCGGCCATTGAACAGAATTATGATGAGCGCGGTATTATTTGGCCGGATGCGATTGCACCATTCCAGGTTGCCATTCTGCCGATGAATATGCACAAATCTTTCCGTGTCAAAGAGCTGGCGGAAGAGTTGTATGCCACCCTGCGCTCACACGGTATTGATGTGATTCTTGACGATCGTAAAGAGCGCCCAGGGGTGATGTTTGCCGACATGGAGCTGATTGGCGTGCCACACAATATCGTCATTGGTGACCGCAATCTTGATAGTGAAGAAGTGGAATACAAAAACCGTCGCATCGGTGAGAAGCAGATGATTAAAACCAGTGAAATTATTGAGTTCCTACTGAGCCAAATCAAACGCTAATTAGCGGTGAATTGAATCACCACAAAACCGCTGGCGAGTGAATAGCTACCAGCGGTTTTTTATTGCCGTCACAATCGCCGTTATTTACTGTCGCAGCTCTTGTTCGCATTAAACTGAATATCACCTGCCGGAATCAGCGTCTTATCGGACTGCCCTTCTTCCATTGATGGCCGAATATCAAAATGACCATTGAGCGTCAGGAATACCGGCTCACCGACATTTTTACGCGCGTTTAAATACCCCCTTTCCAAGGCGATATTGTTTTCAACCGGGAAAGTTTTACCGGTTGCACAATCGGTAAATACTGCTGCATCAGCAAAATACTTATACATACCACTTAACGGCATCGGTGTTTGGGGTAATGGCTGATTACTCGGCGTAAGCTGGTAATTGAGGGTAGATTTAATCGGCAGCCCTTGTTGATCAAGCATCACCAAATTTTTACCGACCGGCAGGAAATAACGTTTCTCGCCCTGGCCGTTGGTTAACACTAATTTATCCGCCGTACGCGTCCACTGACCATATTCGGCAAAGGCTTTATCGCCTTCTTGGTTGTCAGCTGAATGCACAACGCCCCGATAAATTTCTTTCAAGACAAATGTTCCATCACTATCAAGGAACAGTGAAGTATCTAAACCACTGCAATCGGCACAGGGCAACACCCCTTGATAACTTTGCTGCATAGGTTGTAAAGCCTGTTCAACCGGCTGATAGCGATTATTACACCCAAGTAATGACAGCGTACCTACTGCCAAAAACAGCGTTATCGTTAATTTTCTCACAGTTATTCTCCCATACTGTGTGCGACATATAAGGAACGAAGACGCCTGAGCCGCAATACAATGAGGCTCAAGACAGCTATCGGCATCATTCCTGATGAATTTTTCCACGCAACGCTTTGGTCGCGCCTTTACGAACTTTACTCTCGACTCGCCTTATTTTTGAGCCTTTGGTTGGTTTGGTCGCCCGACGAGCCTTTTCCACTACCATTGCCTGACGGATTAATGCCACCAGCCGCGCTAAAGCTGCCTCGCGATTCATATCCTGACTGCGGTATTCTTGCGCTTTAATGATAACGACACCATCGGCAGTTACCAAATGGCTATTTAATAACAACAACCTCTCTTTATAGTACTCTGGCAGGCTTGAGGCCTTAATGTCAAAGCGCAGATGAATAGCTGTTGAGGTTTTATTGACGTGCTGGCCTCCCGCCCCCTGCGCCCGGATCGCGGTCAGCTCAATCTCGCTGTCGGGTAGACTGACACTATTCGATATAATCAGCACACTTATTGCCCATTATTTTGCCATTCGGCAAAACTAATTTCCAGATTATTCTGGGCATCTGATAACCAGATAGTCCCCTCTTGCAGCGTCGCCTGTAGTGACATATTACGGTGAGAAAGTGCTGCCAACTTAGCCATCTGGTCATCATCAAGGAAACGCACCCGCAGGTTACGGTGCCCGGATAATTTACCCTGAACTTGTGGCCACCACACTTTAGCGGCACGTTCGCTGTAAGCATATAACACGACCTGCTGTGACTGATTACAGGCTTTGCGCAGACGCTTCTCTTCCGGCAGCCCCAATTCAACCCACAATTCAATGCCATTATGGTCATTATGCCGCCAAATTTCCGGCTCATCGTCAGCGCTCAAACCTTTAGTAAACTGCAAACGCTCGTCAGCATGGCAAATCCATGCCAGTAAACGCAGCATCATACGTTGGTCAGTTTCAGACGGGTGTTGTGCGATAGTCAGGTTAATATCCTGAAAAAAATTACGATCCATATCTGCAATATTAACCGCAGCTTTATGGATGGTTGCTTTTAGTGCCATGTGTGACCTCTTAATTATCTGGTGGACAGTGTACTTGATTACGTCAGTCAACAGCCAGCGCGGTATAAAGAGGATTATTCGTGACATCAATACTAAAAAGAAAGCTTTGTTCTGTCTCTAATATCTCTATCACTCCTGTGCTATAGTCCTTATAAGTTCAGAGTTTATCTTCGTAGGTTGACAGTGTGTCGCTTCCGCTGAGAATCTACTGGGTTAAACTTTTCCAGGAGGATTACTGTGCAGCAATACTGTGAATTAGTACGCCGTTTTTATGCACAAATTGCGAGTGGTGACCAGGGCTACGTGTCAGATGCACTGGGTTGTGTATTGAAAACATTGGACGAAGTTGCGGCTAACGACGCACTCCCGTCCTCCGTTAGGGAACAGGCGGCCTTTGCCGCCGCTAACTTATTGGTGAGCGATTATGTCGATGAGTGAAGAGTATCAACCCATCAATTGTGATGACTACGATAATCTAGAGCTCGCCTGCCAACATCACCTGATACTGACGTTGAAGTTGAGAGGCGGTGAGATAGTAGAAGGGAAGGCCAGTGATCTGCTGCTAAGAAAAAAGGTCGAGTACCTGATTGTCGAACAAGAAGGGGCAGTACGCGAGTTGCGTCTGGACCATATCGCCAGCTTCAGTCACCCCGAGATTGGGACTGTCGTGGTGAGTGCATCATAGTTTCTATATCCATGATATTGACGACGGGCCGCTGAAAAGTGGCCCGTTCTGCATTGACTCGTCTGACTTCTCGCAGCCGTCGTGTTTAAGGTTTTAAACTCGCATAGTAAGCTGCCAAATCTGAAAAATCCTCATCAGACAAATTAGAAACATATGCCCGCATCACTTCAGCCTGCCCACCAGTGCGCCCCCCTTTCTTATACGCTGCCAATGCCTGTTCCAGATACATAGCATTTTGCCCAGCCAGATTAGGATACATCGGTACCGAAACCTTGCCTTCAGCACCATGACAAGCCACACAACTGGCGGATTTAATCCGCCCGGCCTCAATGTCATTTTTTGCCAATACCGAAAAGCTACACAAACTTAATGCCACCAGACTCACGACAAGTTTCATTATTGCTCCTCAAAATAGACCGTTTTATTTATTGTTATTTTATTATTCCGATTTGGCCCAATTAAGATGCCAACACGGTTCACCTTCTTTAGCCTGGCCTGCCTGAGCCACAAATACCCCAGCAGCAGCAATCAATTGTTCGTCAAAATAGAGCAGCGGAATACGTTCCCGTTGCCACGGCGGTACCCCCAACTCTTGCCATATCTTTTTGCTTTGACGTGAATGGTGCCGCCCGACAATATTGATCTCACCCTGTAAGCCGAAACGGATGCTGATAACCTCACCGACCGCCGCCGCCCTGACGGTTTGCCCGCCATCAGCAACAAAGCTCAGTACTCCCAGGTTAGCCGGTAAAACTAACGGCTGCGGCAACACATCGGTAGCCTTAACTACCTCCCAAGGCAGATGCGGGGTTTTTATCTCCGTCAAAGGAGATAATAGAAATAAATATTGCCGAAAGCGACGAACCTGATACGCCCCAAGCATCAGTTGCGGCTCGGCATCTTGCCGCGCCATTGCGACTTCCAACCATAAACGTTGCAACTGATTCTGTGACGGCATTGACGCCCCCAGCCCCGCCAGCCAACGACGTAATAAGGCAGCCCGTTTCACCTCTGATGCCAACAATAACCCCTCAATAGAGAGTGAGCCATCAGGACGTTGCAGTTGTTGCAGATTATCGGCCAGTAACTCATCCAACAGTTGTTCCTGCTCGGCACATAGCCCCGCACTGCGCGCTGTGGATTGAGCAAAATGAGGCCAGCGCTGATAAAGCAAAGGTAAGACTCTTAAACGCAGAAAGTTGCGATCAAAACGATCGTCTTGATTGCTGTCATCCTCAATCCACGATAACTGTTGCGCACAGGCGTAGTTTTCTAACATCTCGCGGGAAAAAGCCAGCAATGGCCGCAACAATTGGCTGTGAGCAAATGGCAAGCTGGCCGCCATGCCAGATAGCCCCGCCGGGCCGCTGCCCCGTTTGAGAGCCAGCAGGAAGGTTTCACATTGGTCATCTAAATGTTGAGCGGTGAGTAACACCTCGTCTGCTGCCATATGAGAGGAGAATGCCTGATAACGCGCGGTTCTGGCGGCCGCCTCTACGCCATTTTGTCGCGAGTCAATTTTCACCCGCACCACCTCAAGCGGAACTTGCCATTGTTCACACTGCCGCTGGCAATGCTTTACCCAACTGTCTGCCAATGGGTTTAATCCATGATGAATATGAATCGCGCGTACTTTTAGCTCCGGAATCAGCAGCTCACGTAAACAAACCAACAAATGCAGCAATACGCTCGAATCCAACCCACCGCTGAATCCCACCAATACATGGCGATGATCGCCCAATTGCGCGAATAGCGGGTTAAGTAACACATTAGGCATAAGGGCGGCTGAGTTCATGTCATTCCAACGTCATTTCGTATAGCTCCAGAGGTAAACCATCTGGGTCAGTAAAGAAAGTAAAACGTGATTGGGTATAGGGATCAATGCGAACCGCTTCGCAAATCACACCGTCAGCCGCCAGTTTTTTGACTGCCAGCTCGATATCATCAACCTGGAAAGCCAGATGGCGCAGGCCACAAGCCTCAGGGCGGCTAGGCCGTCCTGCTGGGGAAGGGAAGGAAAATAGCTCAACCGTATATTGCCCGTTTAAAGCTAAATCTGCTTTCCACGAGTCTCGCGCTTCGCGGTAAACCTCACTCATCAGCGTGAACCCCAGCACCTCGCAGTAAAATCTTTTGCTGACCTGATAATCTGAGCCAATGATCGCAATATGATGAATCTGACGTATTGCTAGCATGTGTTACTCCAATTTAATCATTAGTCTTCAGCACATTGACCCAATAACGGCCATCATCGTCGCGTTTGGCACCATGAATATCCGTTTCAAATCCAGGGTAATGCGCGCCGATGGCACACAGCATCAGCAGGAAATCCAATACCGCACGGCTCTCTTTGCTGATCATTTCCCCCGGCATCACCAGCGGAACGCCCGGTGGATAAGGCAGGATCATGTTAGCAACCACTTTACCTATCAAGTCACTCATTTCACAGGCTACTATGTTACCGCGGATCTGTTGTTGGAACATATCGTATGGCGTCAGTTTCATCTCTGGCAGCACGTCAAAAGACTGGCGCATTAAACGTGGTAAATCATGTTGACGGATCAATTTATGGATACTGGCGGCCAAGTCCTGAATACGCATATGACGATAGAAATCAGGATCTTCTGCAAACAGGTCTGGCAGCATGTTTTTAACCCGCAAATTAAGATCATAAGCACGCTTGAACTCCATCAGGCCACGTAATAAGCTCATTGCCTTGGTTTTATCAATACCAATACTGAATAAAAACAGCAAATTATACGGGCCGGTCTTTTCCACCACCACACCGCGTTCATCCAAAAATTTAGCCACCAATGCTGCGGGAATGCCTTCTTCTTCAAGCTCCCCCTGGCGGCTCATACCCGGTGTCAGGATAGTCACTTTGATCGGGTCCAGATACATATGATCAGCATCCGCATCACTGAAACCATGCCACTCTTGCCCTGGCTGTAGCGGCCAGCAAACTATTTCATCAATATTATCCGGCTGCCAGACATCAAAGAACCAATTATCACTTTCCGAGCGTAAACGCCGCACCTCGTTGCGAAAATGCATTGCCCGCTCAATTGAGCGCATAATCATCCGCCTGCCCGGTTGACCACGCATCATGGCTGCGGCCGTTTCCATCGACGCAACAATAGCGTAATTCGGTGAAGTGGTGGTGTGCATCATATAAGCTTCATTAAAAGTGCCTTCATTGTAGTCACCTTTAATATGAATCATTGATGCCTGAGAGAATGCGGCCAGTAATTTATGCGTCGATTGCGTTTCATAGAATACTTTTCCTGCCATCCGCTCACCACTCATACCACTTTTCCCCTCATAGATTTCATGAAAGTTCGTGTAGGGCACCCAAGCAGAATCAAAGTGAATGGAGGGAACATCCAACGTCTGCTTAATATAATCAGTATTATAGAGTAACCCGTCATAGGTCGAATTGGTTATCACCGCATGTACCGGCCAGTGCGCATTTGGGGTCTGAGCCACTTTCTCGCTGATACTTTCGTGGGTAAATTCACGCTGGGGAATGCCGCCTAAAATACCGTAAGCATTACGGGCTGGGCACAAATAAATAGGAATAATATTGGTCATCATCAATAGATGAGTCAGCGACTTATGGCAATTACGGTCAATCAGCACGGTGCTACCGGAAGGTGCGGAATACATCCCGACGATTTTATTTGCCGTTGATGTCCCGTTAGTCACCATATAGCTCTGTTCCGCATTAAATGTCCGAGCGATATATTCTTCAGCGTCCAGATGCGGCCCACTGTGATCTAATAATGAACCGAGTTCAGTGACTGAAATCGAAACATCAGCCTTGAGGGTATTAGCACCAAAGAAGTCATAGAATAAACTGCCCACCGGGCTTTTTTGAAATGCAGTCCCCGCCATATGGCCAGGGGTACAGAATGTGTATTTCCCTTCTTTGACATAATTAAATAATGCCTTGGTTAAAGGCGGCGTAATGCTATCCAAATATTCAGCGGTATATTGTTCAATATGCTGTGCAATATCTTCTGCCGCACTCAATGCATATTCAAAGAAATAAAGCGCCATGCGCATTTCATGCAGGCTGACATCCAGTGAGGAAGTGGTATTGATAAATGAATAAATCGGGAGATATTCATTTAGCTCATTGATTTCAGCACAAAGATCAGCACTGTACTGATCCCAATCGAAAATCACACCAATAATCCGCGCATTATGTTCGATCAACTTGAGCAGATCGCCGCGATCCTGAGGATAGACCAACTGAAAACCTCTGGTCAGCAGGGCATCATTTAGCTCACGAATGGGTTCATCTTTATAGTAAACCCCCATCGGCCCCATGATAGCGATGATGTTCATCTGTAATCCTCATATTGTTCATCAATTATCTATAACAACATGAAAATTAAATTTTTGCCAAAAATATTATGAAGTTAGATATTATTATTCGCGGCTTATAAACAAAAAATCCGACCCATAATATAAGGATCGGATTTCAATATCTTACTGAATCGCCCGGTAATACGGGCATGATTAATCAGCAATAACCATAAGTCATCAGACGCTGATAACGACGATTTAATAACTCTTCATTATTAAATACATCCAGATCAGTGAGGTCAGCCAGCAATTGAGCTTTCAGTGAAGCCGAAATTGCCGTGTAATCACGGTGTGCGCCACCGAGAGGCTCAGGGATAACCGAGTCGATCATCTTCAATTCTTTCAGACGATGAGCCGTAATGCCCATTGCTTCTGCGGCTAATGGTGCTTTATCGGCACTTTTCCACAAAATTGAGGCACAACCCTCTGGAGAGATAACGGAATAGGTGCTGTATTGCAGCATATTCACTTTATCGCCCACACCAATGGCCAATGCGCCGCCAGAGCCGCCTTCACCAATAACGGTACAAATAATGGGTACATTCAGACGCGACATTTCACGCAGGTTACGTGCAATCGCCTCAGACTGACCACGTTCTTCCGCGCCGACCCCCGGATACGCTCCTGGCGTATCAATGAAAGTGATGATTGGCAGCTTAAAGCGCTCAGCCATCTCCATCAGACGTAATGCCTTGCGGTAACCTTCCGGCGCAGGCATCCCAAAGTTACGACGGATCTTCTCTTTGGTTTCGCGGCCTTTCTGATGACCAATAATCATCACCGGGCGACCATCCAGACGAGCAATACCGCCAACGATGGCTTTATCGTCAGCATAAGCACGGTCGCCTGCCAGCTCTTCGAAATCAGTAAAGATATTAGCGATATAATCCAGGGTATAAGGACGACGAGGATGGCGTGCCAGTTGGGCAATCTGCCATGCGCCGAGGTCTGAAAAAATCTTCCGCGTCAGCTCAACACTTTTCTCACGCAGACGCTGGACCTCTTCATCCAGATTAATATCTAATTTTTCGTCTTGACGGCTGACTGCGGTCAGCGAGTCAATTTTCGCTTCCAGCTCTGCAATCGGCTGTTCAAAATCAAGAAAATTCAGACTCATAACATTCCTATTTTAGTCAAATTCCAGTTCTACCTGCTCATTACCTACCAACGTTCGCAAATCTATCAATAAGCGATCGGTGGGCGTCACGCGCCATGTGGCTCCAAACCGCAGCCGGGCGCGAGCATCTTCCCGTTGGTAATAAAGGTGCACTGGGATCGTCCCCGCTCGATGGGGTTCCAACGACTGACGGAGACGGTTCAAAAGCTGGTCATCAATTTGCCTGTCGGTCAGCGATATAGCAAGCCCACGGGCATATTTTTCACGAGCTTCACTGATGTCCATTAACTCACGGGCGGTCATTTTAAGTCCACCACTAAAGTCATCAAAGCTGACCTGCCCGGTGGCTATCAGGATACGGTCTTTTTCCAATAAATGCTGATATTTTTCCAACGCATCGGTAAATAGCATCACCTCCAGACGGCCAGAACGGTCATCCAGCGTACAAATGCCAATACGATTACCACGTTTTGTTACCATAACCCTTGCAGCGATGACCAGCCCCACCGCAGTGGTCATTTTGCCCCGATCCGTCGGATGCATATCTTTTAAACGCAGCCCGCCGGCATAACGTTCTATTTCCTTCAGATATTGGGTAATCGGATGACCGGTCAGATACAGCCCCAGCGTCTCCCGCTCACCGTCTAAAACTATCTGCTCTTGCCACAGCGGCACATTAGCATAAGATTGCTCAACCTGCTCAGGTGCATCCGCTAATACGCCAAACATATCTGCCTGACCAATGGCTTCGGCCTTAGCATGTTGATCCGCTGCTTTCAGCGCTTCGCCCAGCGAGCTCATCAAGGCAGCTCGGTGCGGCCCTAAGCGGTCAAAGGCACCTGACATGACCAGTTTTTCTAAGATTCGCCGATTCAGTTTTTTGGTATCAACGCGAGCGCATAAATCAAATAACTCTTTGAAGTAGCCGCCCTCTTTACGCGCGTCCAGCATGGCCTCGATCGGCGCTTCACCGACGCCCTTAATTGCGCCGATGCCGTAAACAATTTCACCCTCATCGTTTACATGGAAATGATACAAGCCGCTGTTGATGTCTGGCGGCAGTATTTTCAGCCCCATACGCCAACACTCATCCACCAAGCCAACCACTTTATCGGTGTTATCCATATCCGCAGTCATAACCGCTGCCATAAATTCAGCTGGATAATGGGCTTTTAACCATAGCGTTTGGTAGGAAACCAGAGCGTAAGCGGCGGAGTGAGATTTGTTAAAGCCATAACCGGCGAACTTTTCCACCAGATCAAAGATCTTAATCGCCAGTTCACCGTCAATCCCCTGCTCTTTCGCCCCATCTTCAAATACCGAGCGCTGTTTAGCCATTTCAGCCGGGTTTTTCTTACCCATTGCACGACGCAACATATCTGCGCCACCGAGTGAGTAACCCGACAGAACCTGCGCAATCTGCATCACCTGTTCTTGGTACAAGATGATGCCATAGGTTGGCTCCAGCACCGGTTTTAGGCATTCATGCTGCCATTCAATATCTGGGTAAGAGATTGCTTCGCGACCATGTTTACGGTCAATAAAGTTATCTACCATCCCAGATTGCAGTGGGCCGGGGCGGAATAATGCCACCAGTGCTATCATATCCTCGAAACAGTCCGGCTTCAGGCGTTTGATTAAATCCTTCATGCCCCTGGATTCAAGCTGGAATACCGCCGTCGTTTCCGAACGTTGCAGCATATCGAAGCTTTTCTTATCTTCCAGCGGAATGGAAGCAATATCAATCGGTTCCAGACCGGTTTTGGCACGCCGAGCGTTGATCATCTCCAGCGCCCAGTTGATGATGGTTAAGGTGCGCAAGCCAAGGAAGTCAAACTTCACCAGGCCGGCATATTCCACATCATTTTTATCGAACTGAGTAACCGGGTTTTTACCTTCAGCATCGCAATAGAGCGGTGCAAAATCGGTAATTTTGGTCGGTGCAATAACCACCCCACCGGCGTGTTTACCGGCGTTACGTGTGACACCTTCCAGCTTACGCGCCATGTCGATAAGCGCCCTGACCTCTTCATCTGCCTCATAAATTTCAGGCAGTTGTGGTTCCGCAGCGAATGCTTTCTCTAGCGTCATACCCGGATCTGGCGGGACTAACTTTGAGATACGGTCGACGAAACCATAAGGATGGCCCAAGACTCGGCCCACATCGCGGATAACCGCTTTGGCGGCCATGGTACCAAAGGTAATTATCTGGGAAACGGCGTCGCGGCCATACATTTCGGCCACATGTTCTATCACCAGATCGCGTTTCTCCATGCAGAAGTCAACGTCGAAGTCCGGCATTGATACACGTTCGGGGTTGAGAAAACGTTCGAACAGCAGGTCAAATTCCAGTGGATCGAGGTCGGTAATTTTCAGCGCATAAGCCACCAGAGAACCTGCACCTGACCCGCGCCCCGGCCCGACCGGCACGCCGTTATCTTTTGACCATTGGATAAATTCCATTACAATCAAGAAGTAACCAGGAAAACCCATCTGATTAATGACTTTTAGTTCAATTTCCAGACGTTCATCATATTCAGGGCGTTTTTGTGCTCGCTCTTCAGGATCAGGGAAGAGCAACTCCATACGCTCTTCCAGACCTTGCTTCGATTTCTCAACCAGAAAATCTTCCGTACTCATATCGCCAGTCGGGAACTGTGGTAAGAAGTATTCCCCAAGGCGAATGGTCACGTTACAACGTTTGGCGATTTCAACGCTGTTGAACAGCGCTTCAGGAATGTCCGCGAATAGCTCGCACATCTGCTCCTCATCGCGCATAAACTGCTGAGGGCTATAGTTTTTAGGCCGTTTAGGATCGACCAATGTAAAACCGTCATGAATAGCAACGCGGATCTCATGAGCGTCAAAGTCAGATTCATCGATAAAACGCACATCATTGGTGGCTACAACCGGCAATCCACGTTCCGTCGCCAATGCGACTGCGGCATGAAGATAGTTCTCTTCGTCTGGCCGACCGGTACGGATTAACTCCAAATAGTAGCTGTCAGGGAAATGCTCTTGATAAAAGTCAAGGCACAGATCAACCTGCGCCTGATTGCCACGCAACATAAACTTGCCAACATCCCCCATCCGGCCACCGGAGAGCAGAATAAGCCCTTCTTTATGCTTAATAAGCCAGTCGCGATCAATGATCGGGCCAGCAGCGCCATAACCACGTTGATAAGCTTCGGAGATAAGTAAGGTGAGATTTTGGTAACCGTCATTATTGCGGGCCAATACGGTGAGGTGAGCCAACTCATCACCCAGAATTTCACTTTGCACATAGAAATCTGCGCCAATGATGGGTTTAATCCCTGCACTGTGGGCGCTACCGTAGAATTTTACCAGACCACACAAGTTGGTAAAGTCGGTAATGGCCAGAGCGGGCATACCTAATGCAGCAGCTCTCTTCACCAAGGGCCCAATCTTGGCTAATCCATCGATCATGGAGTAATCGCTGTGAACACGCAGGTGGACAAAACGAGGTTCGGCCATATCCAGATACCAGAAATTAGTGGATTGAATCATATCCTAAGCAACTTATTGCCAAGGAGTCATACCCATATATTATGGATGTTGCTTGGTGATTTACACCAGACCCAGCACACGCTTGACCGGGCCAAAGCTACGCCGATGATGTTCGGTGGCCCCTAAAGCCGCGAGTCTTTCCAGATGAAAGGCGGTTGGGTAACCTTTGTGCTGTGCGAAACCATATCCAGGAAAACTCAGATCCAGTTCGGTCATTTCGCGGTCTCGCGTCACTTTAGCCAAAATAGAGGCGGCACTGATCTCTGCGACACGGCTGTCTCCTTTGACTACTGCCAATGATGGCATAGCCAGTTTTGGGCAACGGTTGCCATCAATCAGCACATAATCAGGTGCAATATGTAGCCCTGCAACGGCTCTTTGCATTGCCAGCATTGTCGCGTGCAAAATATTCAGTTGATCAATTTCTTCAGGCTCAGCACGGCCCAGGCGCCATGAGAGAGCCTTGTCGGTAATTTCATCATAAAGAGATAAACGGCGCTTTTCACTTAGCTTTTTTGAGTCAGCTAAACCGACAATTGGCCGTTTAGGGTCGAGAATGACCGCCGCAGTGACAACCGCCCCGACTAAAGGGCCACGACCCACTTCATCCACACCCGCAATCAGATTAGCCTGTGGATATATAAAGATATCGTTCATCACCCTGCCAACTCCAATACGGCCTGCGCTGCCTGTTCATCTGCACCACAGCGGATGCTCTGATGTAAAATCAGGAAACGCGCTTTTAACTCCTCAACGGCATCGCCACCTTGTAATAAGGGTAAAAGTGCATCAGCCAATTTTTGCGGCTGACACTCTTGCTGCAACAGTTCGGTGACTAACTCTTCGCCAGCCAACAAATTAGGCAACGAGACGTAAGGGGTTTTGACCAGCCGCTCGGCCAACCAGAATGTGAAGGGCTTCATGCGGTAACCAACCACCATCGGACACTTGGCCAACATACATTCTAGCGCGGCAGTGCCGGAAGCCAGCAAAGTGGCATCGCTGGCAATCATCGCCACACGAGCCTGGCCATTCAACAAATGTACCGATAAGCCTGGGGCAACCTCAGCCTTAATGCGTTCGAATTGATCGCGCCGCTTATCATTGACCAGAGGAACCAACACCTCCAACTCAGGTAAATGCTGCCTCAGGATGACGGCTGTGCGCAGAAAATCGGCACTGAGCATTTCCACTTCTGAGTGACGGCTACCCGGCAATAACGCTAAACAAGGTGCATGTGGCGCTATTCCAAGCTCTGCTCTTGCAGCCTGCTTATCCGGCGTCAGCGGCATGGCATCTGCCATTGTGTGACCGATAAAGCGACATGGAACATTAAAACGATCGTAAAACGCTTTTTCAAAAGGAAGAAAAGCCAATACCATATCGGTTGCTTTACCAATTTTAAAAACACGCTTTTGTCGCCAGGCCCAAACGGATGGGCTGACATAATGGATGGTTCGGATGCCACGCTGCTTCAAGCGCCCTTCAAGGGTGATATTGAAATCTGGCGCATCGATACCGACGAAAACATCTGGTGAGAGTTCGCTAAAGCGTTGAGTCAGATCTTTTCGGATCTTTAATAAGCGAGGCAGGCGTTCTAATACTTCTACAACCCCCATCACTGCTAACTCTTCCATCTCATACCAGGCTTCACATCCCTCGGCTTGCATCAGAGGCCCGGCAACCCCAACAAAGCGGGCATCCGGAACCTGAGCTTTCAGCGCACGCATCAATCCTGCACCTAAGATATCGCCGGAGGTTTCCCCGGCGACCAAACCGATGGTTAAGCGACGCCCGCTATTCGACGGGCGATCAACAACTAATGGGCTATTTTGCATAGGTTAGCGAATAATACCGCGGGTAGAACGGGCAAAGAAATCACTGAATGCTTTCACTGCCGGAGACTGTTCCGCCAGCTCAGCAATTTCTGGTTTCACTTCATCCAACGTCCGGCCACTGCGATACAACAACTTATATGCATTACGGATAGCATGGAGAGATTCTTTATCGAAACCGCGACGTTTTAACCCTTCAATATTGATACCAAATGGTGTTGCATGGTTGCCCTGGGCAATAACATAAGGCGGCACATCCTGAGCAACGCCAGAACACCCCCCCACCATCACATGCGCACCAATCACACAGAATTGATGGATAGCAGTCATTCCGCCAATAATGGCAAAATCGTCAATTTCTACATGACCACCCAGAGTTGCATTGTTTGCAAGAATACAACGGTCACCAATGATACAGTCATGGGCGATGTGGGCATTAATCATCAGCAAATTATCGCTGCCTACTTTAGTCAATCCACCACCTTGTACAGTGCCACGGTGGATAGAGACACTTTCACGGATGCGGTTGCGGTCACCAATCTCAACGCGAGTAGGTTCGCCAGCATATTTCAGATCCTGATTTGCTTCACCAATAGAGGCAAACTGGTAAATCTGATTGTCACAGCCGATTTTGGTTATACCATTAACAACGACATGGGATTTTAGTTCCGTGCCTGCGCCAATTTCCACCTGAGATCCTACAAAGCAGAAGGGGCCAATACGAACACCGGCACCAATAATGGCACCTTCTTCGACGATAGAACTTGGATGGATAATGGCGGTTTTGTCAATCACGTATCAGGACTCCTTGCTACGAGCACACATCATAGTCGCTTCACAAACAATTTTACCATCGACAGTAGCTACACCTTTAAAACGGGTCAGTCCACGGCGTGTTTTTTCGAAAGTCACTTCCATAATCATCTGATCGCCAGGTACTACTGGGCGCTTAAAACGGGCTTCATCAATACCGGCAAAATAATAAAGCTCACCTGGTTCAAGTTTACCCACGCTTTTAAACGCCAGAATACCGGTAGCCTGCGCCATCGCTTCTAAAATCAGTACGCCTGGGAAAATAGGCTTACCGGGGAAATGGCCTTGGAAAAATGGCTCGTTAAACGTGACATTCTTCACTGCACGCAGAAATTTTCCTTCCTCGAAATCAAGGACACGATCTACCAGCAAGAACGGAAAACGGTGCGGGAGTAGATCCAAAATCTCTGCAATGCCCAGAGTATGAGTGTTAGTAGTCAAAATACTCTTCCTGTCTAAAAAATAATGCTATCAACAACACGGCCTGCACTGCCCCAAAAGGGAGGCATTAGGCAGGCCGCAAATTAAGAACTCTGTATATCCGTCGAACCTGAAGTGACAGCAGTTTAGCTGCGCATATACACCGAATCACTTGCCTGAGTATGTTCATCAGGATGATGAGATTCAGTAGAAGCTCACCCTGCGGGCCAGCGCAAGTGCTGCTCAAAATGGTTTACAACCAATTTGTCATCCATTTGGTGCCTCCCTGCAAACTCCAATTTCTTTGAGTATCTACTTTTGGCATCAACTGCCAATAAGCTTGATTATTTGATCAGAGTGTCGGGCTTGAGTGGCTATTCTTTATCGATTTTACGCTCTACAGCTTTTAAGCGTTTATTAATTCCATCAATATTCATCACTAAAGCCGCTGTCTTGCGCCATACTTTATTGGGTTGTAATGGAATGCCGGAGGAGTATAACCCAGGTTCAGTGATTGGCCGCATCACCATTCCCATTCCGGTGATTGTGACTTTGTCACAGATCTCCATATGACCATTGATCACGCTGGCACCACCAATCATGCAATAGCGACCAACTTTGAGGCTACCGGCCATGATAACACCACCTGCAACTGCGGTATTGTCGCCAATAACAACGTTATGTGCAATCTGACATTGGTTGTCGATGATGACACCATTGCCAATAATCGTATTATCCAGCGCGCCACGGTCAATCGTGGTACAGGCGCCAATCTCAACACGGTCACCAATATGCACCGAGCCGAGCTGTGGAATTTTTATCCAGTTGCCGCGATCATTTGCATAACCAAAACCATCTGCACCAATGACCGTACCGGATTGAATCAGGCAATTCTTCCCGATAATAACGTCATGATAAACGGAGACATTGGCCCACAAACGGCTACCATCACCAATGTGAGTATTTTTACCAATAAAGCAACCCGCCCCGATAATCGTATTATCACCCAGTACGACACCGGACTCTATCACTGCATTTGCACCAATAGAAACTCGTTCCCCCAGTGTTGCCTGTGGGGAGATCACCGCACTCGGCGCGATATCCTGAGCCGGCTGAGGAGTGGTGTCCATTATCTGCGCCATGCGCGCATAGGTTAAATAAGGGTTTTTAACCACTAAAGCCGCAGATTTACAAAAAGGTAAATCTGCCTCAGTTAACACTACAGCACCTGCATTGCAGGTTGCGAGTTGTTCCTGATAGCGGCTATTTGACAAAAACGTGATTTGCGAAGGCTCGGCAGAATGCATAGAAGCGATGCCGGTGATGACAAGTGAGCCATCACCGAACACCAGTGCATCCAACTGCTGGGCTAAATCAGCCAGTCGAATTGAAAGCATGTTTTATTTAACCTGTTTCAGCACATCAGCAGTAATATCTTTAGAAGAATCAGCGTATGCAACCGCATTCGCGTCAATTACTACGTCATAACCGCCTTTGCTAGCAACAGATTTAACAGCATCCTGGATACGGCTCAGGATTTTGTTACGCTCTTCCATCTGGCGACGGCGATTATCTTGCTCAAAAGCCTGGGCTTTAGTAGAGAAAGTTTCGCGCTGCTTCATTACTTCGCCTTCCAGCTTGGTACGATCGCTAGCCTTCATGGTAGAACCGTCACGTTGCAGCTTCTGCATTTTAGTCTGCAGATCGCGCTCCATTCCTTGCAGTTCGGTTGCACGGCCTTTGAATTCATTCTCCAGCTGCTTAGCCACGGTTTCACGCGCAGGTAATTGTTGGAAGATGCTGGAAACATTAACAATAGCAATCTTGTCAGCGGCTTGAACGCTGGCAGAAGCTGCCAATGCTAAACCAAGACCTGCGGCACACAACCACTTTTTCACTATAAACTCCTCACCATTACCTGTTTGTGTCAGAGACACCTTGAAGTGCACTTGATACTGAATCTTACCGGATGTAGCGCTAACCTGCGCCAACGCACATCAGGCTCTTTCAGTATCAGTGCTGTCTTTAAAATTCAGTACTGCTTTACCAATCAATTACCAAGTCTTACCAATGTTAAACTGGAATTGCTCTGACTTATCACCTTCATAATCTTTAACCGGTTTAGCATATGAGAACACAAGTGGACCCAATGGAGACATCCATTGCAGTGATACACCGGCAGAGACACGAATATTGCTCGCCTTACTGTAATCAGGAATACCTGCAGCCTGTGTTGCTGCCGTATTTTCCCAATTAGTATCCCATACTGTACCGGAGTCAATGAAGAATGAGGTACGTACTGAGTTTGCGTATTTCTCACTGATAAACGGTGTCGGTGTTATCAATTCCAGACTGGCCACCGCCATCGCATTACCACCAACGGCGTCTGTAGAATTATAGACACTTCCGTTAGCATTGTAGTATGCCGCTTTAGGGCCGATGTTATTAGAGCGGAAACCACGCACAGAACTTGAACCACCAGCATAGAAGTTCTCGTAGAATGGCATCTCTTTAGAGCCGATGCCACCACCGTAGCCTAAGCGTCCACGCCCCAAGAGCACCCATGTCTTATCTTGATCTAACGGCTGATAAGATGAGGTATCAAAAGTCACTTTATAGAACTCGTTATCCGAGCCTGGTACCGTTACTTTACCATTGACCGAGGATTTCGTGCCCGACGTCGGGAAGAAACCACGATCCAGGTTGTTATATGTCCAACCCAGGTTCAAGGTAAAATCATCAGCAGTGAAGCTAGCACGGTCGGTTAAGTTAGGATTTTCCCCAACTGAATTAAGGTAGCGCCACATGGCAACCTGCGGCTGCATATCAGACAGATCGTTATGGACGTAACCGAGGCCCACACGCAATGAGTTATTCTCATTGATTGGGAAACCTAAAGTACCGTCAAGACCATAGCTACTGTTGGTATAGCCCGATAGATCCGCGTTATCCGCTTTAAAATCATTATAGAAGATGCGACCGCCCAGACTCACACCATCAACGGTGAAGTAAGGGTCAGTTAAAGTAAATTCAGCATAGGTCTGGTAGTCATTCTTCGTACCGTTGATACCCACTGTATTACCGGTACCGAGCCAGTTATCTTGCTGAACACCCACCTGGAAACTCACGCCACTTTCAGTACCGTAACCGATACCAAAGTTTAAGCTACCGGTGTTTCGTTCCTTAACTTTATAAGTCACGTCTACCTGATCAGCCGTCCCCGGAACGCGTTGCGTTTCAACATCAACGGTTTCGAAATAGCCTAAGCGGTTCAAACGTTCTTTACCCGCTTCAACCTGATCATTACCCAACCATGCGCCTTCCATCTGACGCATTTCACGACGCAATACCGAGTCTTTACTGGTATCGTTACCTTCAAAACGAACATTTCGAACGTAGAAACGGTTACCTGCATCTACGTTAATATGTAAGCTAACGGTTTTATCCGCGTCATTGATTTCTGGCTGAGATACCACACGCGGATAAGCATAACCATAGCGACCCAACAACTTCTTGATGTCATCTTCCATGCGTGTGACTTTACTGCCGTTAAACAATTCACCCGGCTCAATCTTCGTCAGCTTTTCGGCTTCTGATTGATGGCCTGCAAGATTACCGCTCACAATCACGCTATTAAGCTTGTATTGGTTGCCTTCGGTAATATTGATGGTGATATAGATGCCTTTCTTATCTGGCGTCAGACTCACCTGAGTAGAATCGATGTTAAATCGTGCATAACCGCGATCCAGATAGAAGCTGCGCAAGGTTTCAAGGTCGCCTGCCAGTTTCTGCTTCTGATATTTACGATCACCCACCACGTTCCACCACGGCACTTCATCACGCAGTTGGAAGCGAGAGATGAGTTCATCAGTAGTGAAGCTGTGGTTACCGACAATGTTAATCTGCTGAATTTTTGCAGACATACCTTCGGTAAAGACCAGTTTGAGATCAACACGGTTACGTGGCAGTGGCGTAACGACAGCTTTCACTGAAGCGCTGTATTTACCCACACTGTAGTAGAAGTCTTCGAGTCCTTTTTCAATGCTGGATATAGTGGTTCGGTCCAGGGCCTCGCCAACCCGGACGCCAGAGGCTTCCAGATTCTGCTTGAGCATGTCATCTTTCACCGCTTTGTTACCAGAGAAAGTGATGCTAGCAATCGTTGGGCGTTCTTTGACTTGAACAATCAGCGTATTACCATCGCGCAGGACACGAACGTCCTCGAAGTTGCCTGTAGCAAACAACGCACGGATAGTTTTACCGATGTCTTCATCACTGACGGTATCGCCTACGCGAACCGGCATATTAAGTAACGCCGCACCGACGGCGACCCGTTGCAGGCCTTCGAAATGAATATCTTTCACTACGAACCCGTCTGCACCGTATACGGTGGCGCTGCCAAACAGCAGCGACGCTATGAGCAACTTTTTCATCGCCATCGTTGTTATGCGTTCTTCCTAACCTATCCCCTGCCGTTAAAGGCGGGAGAAATCATTGAAAAGTGCAAGCCCCATTAATAGCACCAGCAAAACCGAGCCGATGCGATAACTGAAGTCCTGTACTCGCTCAGAAACCGGCCCACCCTTCAGCTTTTCTATCGCCAGGAAGAGCAGATGTCCACCATCTAATACCGGTAATGGGAACAAGTTGATAATGCCCAAGTTGACGCTAATTAACGCCAAAAACATAAGGTAATACACCAACCCGTACTCAGCTGAAACCCCAGCGCCTTGTGCAATAGATATCGGGCCACTCAGGTTATTCAGTTTTACATCGCCAGTAATCAGTTTACCCAACATGTTTACCGTCAACCGCATCAACTGCCAGGTTTTATCCCCAGCTTGGTAGAGTGCCGTAAACGGACCATATTGGCGAATCGTTTTATACTCATCCGGAAGCGGTATAACTTTCGGAACTACACCCGCAAAACCTTCACTGCGGTTTTCTCCAACCGATTTTGTATCTGGTATCAGGGTCAAAGACAAGGGGGTACCTCCCCTTTCGATATCTAAAACCAACGGCTTACCGGGGTTATCACGTACTTGCAAAACAAATGTCTGCCAACGATCTAATAACTGACCGCCAACTTTAACTACCCTATCCCCTGCTTGTAAACCCGCCTTTTCTGCCGCTGACCCTGGCTGGACTTCTGCCAAGACAGATTCAATTTGCGGGCCGCGTGGGATAATACCTAGTGCGACCACCGGATCTTGTTTGTCAGGCTCAAATTGCCACTGACGCAAATCCAAGGTTTTTTCTACCACATTAGCAGAACCAAATGGAGCAACGCCAACTTGCGTTTGCTTATCACCAATCTTACCGACTAGTGCCAAACGAACAGAATCCCAGTCAGGCGTTTCGATACCATCGACAGACTTAAGTTCCATTCCAGGAGAAATATTGGCTTGTGCAGCAATGGATTGTGGCGAAATATCACCCACAACCGGACGCACACTTGGCACGCCGATGATAAATACCAGCCAGTAAGCAACAATAGCAAAAAGGAAGTTGGCAATAGGGCCCGCGCTGACGATTGCCGCACGTTGTAAAATGGTTTTATTGTTAAAAGATTGATGACGTAGTTCCGGAGCAACCGCTTCTACGCGCTCATCCAACATTTTAACATAGCCGCCCAGTGGGATAAGGGCGATAACATACTCGGTTCCCTGACGATCTGTGCGACGCCATAACGCTTTGCCAAAACCAATGGAAAAGCGTTCAACACGGACACCACAGCGCCGCGCCACCCAAAAGTGGCCGAACTCATGCACTGTAATTAAGATCCCCAGTGCGACAATAAACGCGGCCAGGCTCCAGAGTATGCTCATCATATTTCCCTAAACTCCCCGTCAGTGACGGATTAAAACACTAACAGCATTAAGCAGGCAAATACCGGCACAGCTGCGGTCAGGCTATCGATACGATCCAGTATCCCACCATGACCAGGAATCAAATGACCACTGTCTTTGATTCCCGCTTCACGTTTAAACATACTTTCGGTCAAATCGCCGAGTACCGAGGCCAATGCAGCGACCACGGAACAGATTAACAGTTTTTCTGGGATGATATCCAACGGTGCGTATCGACCAAACAACCATGATATCAGAGCTGACGTCAGTAAACCGCCAATTAATCCTTCCCATGTTTTACCGGGTGAGACTTTAGGCGCTAACTTATGCTTACCGAACAACTTGCCAAACATATAAGCGCCGGAATCAGCTCCCCACACCAGCAGCATCACATACAACAGCCACCAGGCACCGATATTGTGATTATGCTCATAGCCATACTGACGTAGAGCAACCATTCCCCAGAAGAACGGGATAATAGTCAGAATGCCGAAAATGAGGCGCAGCAGACGTGAATCACGCCAAAAAGCAGCAGAGCTTGGGTAAGTCAACACCAGCAGCAATGCGGCAATCCACCACCCCATAGAGAGCCAAAGCGGGCCACTCACTTGCAAAAGATGAGCTGAATGTTGGTACGCAGGCAAACTAAGCAGCATCAGGACAAGTAAAAAGCCACAGAGTACTGCGAGCCAAATACGCTGAGAGCGACTGGCAAAGCCGGCTAATTGCCCCCATTCCCAGGCTGCAAGCATACAAACAACCAGAGTAACAATAGCAAAACCCACCGGCGGAAGCAGGAAGAGTGCACCAATGACAACCGGAATCAAAATCAAAGCAGTTATGAGACGATACTTCAGCAAAAGTTCCCCCTAGGATGCAGGTGCATCGATAGGTGTTGTTCCCCCGAAGCGACGCTCGCGTTGTGCAAATGCATTCAGCGCACCTTCAAAGACATGTTCATCAAAATCAGGCCAGAGTACATCAGTAAAGTAAAGTTCAGCATAGGCAATTTGCCACAACAAAAAATTACTGATGCGATGTTCACCACCGGTTCTGATCACTAAATCCACCTCAGATTGCTCATGCAGGCAGATATGCGAGTTTAGCGATTCTTCACTGATATCTGTGGGTTGCAATTCCCCTCGCTGCACTTGAGCAGCTAACTGGCGCATTCCCTGAATAATATCCCAACGACCACCATAATTAGCAGCAATGTTGAGCCTCAGACCGTCATTGTTTGCAGTTAATGCTTCTGAGCGGCGTATCCGCTCCTGCAAACGCTCACTAAAGCGGCTGATATCACCAATGACCGATAAACGAACATTATGTTTATGCAGGCTTTTTACTTCACTGTCCAGTGCGCGAACAAAAAGCTCCATCAGTGCAGTGACTTCCTGAGCAGGGCGATTCCAGTTTTCACTACTGAAAGCATAAAGCGTGAGTGCATCCAAATGATGAGTAGCGGCAAAACTGACCGCACGACGAACCGACTTCACTCCCGCTTTATGACCGAAAACCCTTAATTTACCCCGATTCTTAGCCCAACGCCCATTGCCATCCATAATAATAGCAACATGGCGTGGATTCAGGGGGGACAAGTTAGCCCTATCTTCATTTAAAGACGACATAATGCGAACTCATTTCCTCAAGAAATCAATTGTTCATCCCGAACATTAGGCAGCATACGCACAAAAAAGCCGTGTACCCAGTCACGGCTTCTTAAGCGACAGCCAAAATAGACGGTTAAAATACCTATTGGGCCACTAATCAACAGTCTATCAGTCCATTGACGGTGCAGACTATACCATCTCAGCCCTAACCTCACAAATTCCCACAACGGCCAATGTAGATTAACGACTCAGTTTTGCGATGACCTGAGCCGCCACATCACGGGCTTTGCGGTCAATCACCAGAACCTCTTCAACACTAATTGGCTCTTGTAATGCCAATTGCTCAACCACTGTACAGTTAACCGCTACAATATCAGTGAAACGAATGTGCGAATTCAGGAATGCCATCACCGATACTTCATTCGCCGCATTGAGCGCGGTGGTTGCAGCCTGCCCGGCATGGCTGGCATCTATTGCCAGTTTTAGGCACGGATAACGTTGATAATCCGGCTCAGAAAAAGTCAGCTCGCGTATCTTGCAGAAATCCAATGGCGCGACACCAGAGTTAACTCGCGTCGGATAAGCCATCGCATGGGCAATTGGCGTGCGCATATCGGGGGTTCCCATCTGCGCCAATACGCTGCCATCATGATAGCGTACCATTGAGTGGATCACCGATTGAGGATGTAAAATAACCTCAACTTGCTCGGCACTGGCATTAAATAACCAGCGGGCTTCGATATACTCCAACCCTTTATTCATCATGGTTGCTGAATCGACTGAGATTTTACGCCCCATCGACCAATTAGGGTGAGCACAAGCCTGATCCGGTGTTACATCCGCAAATTGTGCGAGTGAGATTTCACGCAGTGGGCCACCAGAGCCAGTCAGAATAATGCGTGAAACACCGTTTTCGTGTAATGAAGAATAGCCCAGTTGCCGCTGAACTTTTTCAGGTAAACTCTGAAAAATCGCATTATGCTCACTGTCGATAGGCAGTAATTGCGCATGGCTGCGGGCAACTTCATCCATAAAGAGTTTGCCACAGGTAATCAGTGACTCTTTATTGGCCAGCAAGACCTGCTTACCGGCGCGAATAGCTGCCAGTGTCGAGGGCAAACCGGCGACGCCGACAATGGCGGCCATCACCTGATCAACGCCATCTAAAGCGGCTAATTCGCAAGCGGCTTTAACGCCAGAATAGACTTCCGTCTTTGAACCCTTATCTGCTAATACCAGGCGCAGCGCTTTAGCCGAGTCCTCATCAGACATCGCCGCATAACGGGGGGTAAATTCAAGACATTGCTGCGCCATCTGTGCGACATTGCGGCCCGCAACCAATGCAGTAATTTTGAATAATTCAGGATTAGCGCGGACAACTGCCAGAGTGCTGTTGCCAATAGAACCAGTAGAGCCAAGAATAGTCAGTTGCTTCATGAGGGTGCTCTGAATAACTGTTTTTATGATAGGTGAGGCATCAAACCACCCGCCTGACAGACGGTACTTTAAATAACCTCATACCCAATTTTATGGCGTATTGCTGCCGATAAAGCATTGACCGAATAAAGCATTGGTCTGATAAGCATTGATGCAATAAAAACACGAACCCCGTCAAGTCATTGATTTTAAATTGACATTAGCCAAATCCAAACCACTAACCTAACCAAAAACAAAGCGCCGCCTAAGCGACGCCCTGTTACTGCAAGCGAGGATTAGAAACTCATCAACTCAGCTTCTTTCGCAGCCAGTGCCGCATCCACTTTTTTGATAAAAGCGTCGGTCAGTTTCTGCACGTCGTCCTGAGAACGGCGATCTTCATCTTCACTGATTTCTTTGTCTTTCAGCAAAGCTTTCACTTTTTCGTTAGCATCACGGCGCACGTTACGAATCGAAACACGGCCCTGCTCTGCTTCTGCGCGCACAACTTTGATTAAGTCTTTACGACGCTCTTCGGTCAATGCTGGCAGTGGAACACGAATGACAGTACCGGCAGAAGAAGGGTTCAGGCCCAAATCTGAAGTCATGATCGCTTTCTCAACAGCAGCGCTCAGGCTACGGTCAAACACGGTCAACGCCAGAGTGCGTGAATCTTCAACAACAATGTTCGCCAGCTGGCGCAATGGCGTTGCAGTGCCGTAATATTCAACCTGAATACCATCAAGAATACTTGGAGAAGCACGACCGGTACGAATCTTACTGATATGATTCTGGAAGGCTTCAAGGCATTTTTCCATGCGCACTTCGGTATCTTTTCTAATTTCGTTAATCACGTTGTAAACCCTTGGAAACTGGTTACTTGGCAGGCCATAGCTGAGTATAGCCGGTGAATATACAAACCAACATTTGCTGGTTAAAGGGGCACATCTGAAATCCACATGCCCCTGACAATACGGGCTGCCGCTTATTTAGCTGTTGGTATCACTTCTTTAGTGATTAATGTGCCTTCGTTCTCACCCATCACCACGCGACGCAGTGCGCCGGGTTTATTCATGTTGAAGACACGAATAGGCAAATTGTGATCACGGGCCAAAGTGAAGGCCGCCAGATCCATCACTTTCAGTTCACGTTCTAAAACATCCTGATAGGTTAACTGTTCGTACAGTGTCGCGTCAGGATTTTTTACCGGATCTGCAGAATAAACCCCATCAACTTTCGTGGCTTTCAGCACCACATCAGCTTCAATTTCGATACCGCGCAAGCAAGCAGCGGAATCGGTGGTGAAGAAGGGGTTACCCGTACCCGCAGCAAAAATCACTACACGGTTGTGGCGCAGCAGGCTGATAGCTTCGGCCCAACTGTAATTATCACACACACCATTAAGTGGAATAGCAGACATCAGGCGGGCGTTCACATAGGCACGGTGCAGTGCATCTCGCATTGCCAGGCCGTTCATCACGGTCGCCAGCATTCCCATGTGGTCGCCCACAACACGGTTCATCCCAGCCTGTGCCAAACCGGCACCGCGGAATAAGTTACCACCGCCAATGACCACACCGACCTGAATGCCCAATTCGACCAGCTCTTTCACTTCCTGAGCCATGCGATCCAAAACGCTTGCGTCGATACCAAAACCTTCTGCGCCTTGCAGGGCTTCGCCACTAAGCTTGAGCAGGATACGCTGATATACGGGTTTTGCATTGGTTGCCATGGTGTTCTGTCCTAAGCAGCAGTAATAATTTGGAGACTTGACCGTCAGAGAGTCAACATGGCATTGCACATTGAAAACTGCACGGACTAAGTTTACACCCTAAATAATTCGAGTGGCAGGAAGGCGACAACGGAGCGAATCCTCAGGGCTTACATCAGTAAGTGACTGAGATGAACTCAGGCAGTCAACGCACCTGTAACTTGAAATATAACGGGTATTGAGTGAATAAAATGGAACCGCCTGCTGGCGGCCCCATTTTTAGCATTAAGACTGTTTGCTCATTGCTGCAACTTCAGCAGCAAAGTCAGTCTCAACTTTCTCAATGCCTTCGCCCACTTCAAAGCGGATGAAGTTTACTACGTTAGCGTTGTTTTCTTTCAACAGATCGCCAACAGTTTTGCTTGGGTCCATCACGAAGTTCTGGCCGGTCAGAGAAACTTCGCCGGTGAACTTACGCATACGGCCTTCAACCATCTTCTCGGCAATTTCACGCGGTTTGCCGGATTCGATAGCGATGTCCAACTGGATTTGGTGCTCACGCGCAACAACCTCAGCAGGAACGTCGTCTGGCTTAACGTATTCAGGCTTGCTTGCAGCGATGTGCATAGCAATGTGCTTAACCAGCTCTTCGTCAGCGCCAGTTGCCGCAACCATAACGCCGATACGTGCGCCATGCAGATAAGTCCCCAGAACATCGCCTTCCAGCACTGCGATACGGCGAATGTTGATGTTCTCACCGATTTTAGCAACCAGGTTTGCGCGTTGTTCTTCGAACTTAGCTTTCAGAACGTCGATATCGGTAATTTTGTCAACCAGAGCTGCGTTGATCACTTCTTCGCCGAATGCTTTGAAGCCAGCATCTTTAGCAACGAAATCAGTTTCGCAGTTCAGTTCCAAAATCACACCGAATTTGCCGTCGGCTGAAACTTTAGCCAGGATGATGCCTTCAGCAGCGATACGGCCTGCTTTCTTGGCCGCTTTAGCCTGACCCGATTTACGCATATTGTCGATGGCAAGCTCGATGTCGCCGTTAGCTTCAACCAACGCCTTTTTACATTCCATCATGCCTGCGGCAGTACGCTCACGCAGTTCTTTTACCAAAGCAGCGGTAATAGCAACCATTTCAATTTCCTCGGTTCTCTTGTGAAAACAAGATCTCACATTAGATACGCAAAGGGGGCCTATAAAAGGCCCCCTAACCAACATATTTCAATACCTGGTTAATAAGGGCTCACGACGAGCCTGACTTATTATTCAGCTTCTACGAAGCTTTCTTCCGCTTGAACGGCCAAGTCTTGAGAACGACCTTCACGGACGGCGGTAGCAACAGCATTCAGATACAGTTTTACTGCACGGATTGCGTCATCGTTACCAGGGATGATGAAGTCAACGCCATCTGGATCGGAGTTAGTATCAACGATAGAGAATACCGGGATACCCAGGTTGTTAGCTTCTTTGATAGCGATGTGTTCGTGATCAGCATCAACAACAAACAGTGCGTCAGGTAAACCGCCCATGTCTTTGATACCGCCCAGGCTATTTTCCAGCTTGGTCAGTTCACGAGTACGCATCAGCGCTTCTTTTTTGGTCAGCTTGTCAAAGGTGCCGTCTTGAGACTGGATTTCCAAATCTTTCAAACGTTTGATGGACTGACGAACGGTTTTCCAGTTAGTCAGCATCCCACCCAACCAGCGATGGTTCACGAAGAACTGGTCGCTGTTGTGGGCAGCTTCTTTTACCGCTTCGCTTGCTGCGCGTTTAGTACCAACAAACAGGATCTTACCTTTACGGGAAGAGATCTTAGTCAACTCAGCCAGAGCTTGGTTGAACATTGGTACAGTTTTTTCCAGGTTGATGATGTGAACTTTATTACGTGAGCCGAAGATGAAAGGCTTCATTTTCGGGTTCCAGTAACGGGTCTGGTGACCAAAGTGAACACCGGCCTGGAGCATGTCGCGCATGGAAACAGTTGCCATGATTAAAACCTCTATAGTATCAGTTGGGGTTATGCCTCCACGTGTCCCATAACGCCGACCCCATAAGCAATTGATAATCATCAAAAACTTTAGGGCACCCCGGCGTATGTGTCGACACGTGTGTGTTATTTACACATATGAGTGCGATTGTATTACTCAGCTAAATCACTACCTGCCACCAGGACTTGACCTGAAACTTTGACCTGAAACACAGTGCGGTTCGCCGGCGCGCTTTATACCATAAACAGCAACGACACACCAACTTTTGTTGCATTTAGTGGCGTTGCTGCAAAGGAAAGTTTGGCAGCAAATTGCAGGGCTGATACCATTAGCGACAGATTTTTTATTTATACCCGTCATACTGCAACTCGAATTATTTAGGGTATATGATATTTATTTACCTGCTTATTCATATCACGGCGGCTGGTCAGTACTCACAGCCCCTACGGACACTTTTGCATGGCAATCTCAATCAAAACACCTGAAGATATTCAAAAAATGCGCGTTGCTGGCCGTCTGGCTGCTGAAGTGCTGGAAATCATCGAACCACACGTAAAACCGGGTGTGACTACCGGTGAACTGGATCGTATCTGTCACGATCATATCACTAATCACCAGCAAGCCATCTCCGCCTGCCTGGGCTATCACGGTTTTCCGAAATCAGTCTGTATCTCGGTAAATGAGGTTATCTGCCACGGTATTCCAAGTGATGAGAAAGTCCTGAAAGAGGGTGATATCGTCAATATCGACGTTACTGTGATTAAAGAGGGTTTCCACGGCGATACCTCAAAAATGTTTATCGTCGGCAAGCCAACCATTTTGGGTGAGCGTCTGTGCCGCGTCACTCAAGAGAGCCTGTATCTGGCAATCAATATGGTGAAACCGGGTATCCGTCTGCGCACACTGGGCAAGGCTATCCAGCAATTTGTTGAAGCTGAGAACTTCTCTGTGGTACGTGAATACTGCGGTCACGGCATTGGCGAAGGTTTCCATGAAGAGCCACAAGTGCTGCATTACGATGCCGATGACAATGGCGTCATTCTGCAACCGGGTATGGCGTTCACTATTGAACCAATGGTAAATGCAGGCGATTACCGCATCCGTACCATGAAAGACGGTTGGACCGTAAAAACTAAAGATCGCAGCTTGTCGGCGCAGTATGAGCATACTATTGTGGTAACTGATAACGGCTGCGAAATAATGACGTTGCGCAAGGATGACACCCTCCCCAACATCATAACGCACGAGTAATAATCGCAAGCCGGCAACCGCCGGCTTTTTTATGGGCTGCGTCTTCTCATCAGGTCTACATTAATCGGACTGTTTATCAACGGGGAATATATGTCTGACAACCACACCGATCACTCTCTGTCACCCAAACTCACCCCTGTTATTCCTGAGCAGCCCGCACCTCCCTGTACCTATCTTGATAGTGAACTTGATTGCCCACAACTTAAGCAAAAGCTCGAAGCCTTTCAGCACTGGCTGGCTCAAGCCTTCAACGGTGGCATCAGTGCCGAGACACTGATTGCGGCACGCAGCGATTTTATCGATCGCCTGTTGCAACGGCTGTGGACATTCTCAGGCTTTGATGAGGTGCCGGAAACCGCGCTGGTTGCCGTCGGGGTTATGGCCGCGGTGAACTACACCCCCTGTCTGACATTGATGTTCTGGTGCTGAGTAAGCAACGCCTGAGTGAGGAGCACGCCCAGCGGATTGGTCAGTTGATTACCTTGCTATGGGACTTAAAACTGGAAGTCGGTCACAGTGTACGTACGTTAGAAGAGTGCTTACTGGAAGGGCTGGCTGACCTCAGCGTTGCCACCAATATGATCGAATCACGGCTGATTTGTGGCGATGTAGCTTTATTCTTACAAATGCAGAAACACATTTTTAGCGACAGTTTCTGGCCATCACCTCTCTTTTTCCATGCCAAAATCGCCGAACAACAAGAACGCCATAAACGCTATCACGGCACCAGTTATAATCTGGAGCCGGATATCAAAAGCAGCCCCGGAGGGTTACGCGATATCCATACTTTATTGTGGGTTGCGCGCCGCCATTTTGGTGCCACCTCGTTGAGTGAGATGGTTGATTTCGGTTTTCTAACTAAAGCCGAACGTGACGAACTAATTGAAAGCCAAAGTTTTTTGTGGCGAATACGCTTTGCCTTGCATTTGGTATTGACGCGTTATGATAATCGTCTGCTCTTTGATCGCCAACTGAGTGTGGCCCAGCTTTTGCAATATCAGGGTGAGGGCAATGAACCGGTCGAACGTATGATGAAAGATTTTTATCGTATGACGCGTCGGGTCAGTGAATTGAATAATATGCTGTTGCAGCTATTTGATGAAGCCATATTGGCGCTGGAGACTAACGAGAAACCGCGCCCGCTGGACGACGAGTTTCAATTGCGCGGCGATTTAATAGATTTACGTGATGAAAACCTGTTTGTTCAGCATCCTGAAGCCATTATGCGTATGTTTTATCTGATGGTGCGCAATCAGGACATCAAAGGCATCTATTCCACCACAGTGCGGCGCTTGCGTCATGCTCGCAGGCATCTGAAAACACCTTTATGCCACATTCCTGAAGCCCGTAAGCTATTTATGGCCATTTTGCGCCATCCGGGAGCAGTTTCCCGGGCGTTGTTGCCAATGCACCGTCACAGCGTGTTGTGGGCTTATATGCCGCAATGGGGCAGCATTGTCGGCCAGATGCAATTTGACCTGTTTCATGCCTATACCGTCGATGAACACACCATTAGGGTGTTACTGAAACTCGAAAGTTTTGCCGATGAAACCACCCGCCCACGTCACCCTCTTTGTGTCGAACTTTATCCACGCCTGCCTCAACCTGAATTATTGCTGCTGGCAGCACTGTTTCACGATATCGCCAAAGGGCGCGGTGGCGACCATTCCATCCTTGGCGCACAGGATGTATTGGCGTTTGCCGAGCAGCATGGACTTAACTCCCGCGAAGCCCAGCTTGTTGCCTGGCTGGTGCGTTGCCACTTATTGATGTCAGTGACAGCTCAGCGTCGTGATATTCAGGACCCGGCGGTGATTCAGCAATTTTCCGCCGAAGTACAAAGTGAAACCCGCTTGCGCTATTTAGTCAGCCTGACGGTAGCCGATATCTGCGCCACCAATGAAAATTTGTGGAATAGCTGGAAACAAAGCCTGTTACGCGAACTTTATTTCGCCACAGAGAAACAGTTACGCCGTGGTATGCAAAACAGCCCGGATTTGCGCGAACGCGTGCGTCATCACCGCCTGCAAGCCTTGGCACTGCTGCGGATGGATAATATCGATGAAGAAGCACTGCACCGCATCTGGAGCCGCTGCCGAGCAGATTACTTCCTACGCCACTCGCCAAACCAACTCGCCTGGCACGCCCGTCACTTGTTAGAGCACGACTCAACCCAGCCGCTGGTTTTGGTGAGCCGACAGGCGACCCGTGGCGGCACTGAAATCTTTATCTGGAGCCCTGATCGCCCATCACTGTTTGCCGCAGTTGTCGGTGAATTGGACCGCCGCAATCTGAGTGTTCATGACGCACAAATCTTCACCAACCGCGATGGTATGGCGATGGACACTTTTATCGTGTTAGAACCCGATGGCAGCCCATTGGCGCAAGACCGGCACCCAATCATCCGCCAGGCATTGCAACAAGCCATGACTCAACCTAATTACCAGCCTCCACGCGTCAGGCGGTTATCGCCCAAACTACGGCATTTCAGTGTACCCACCGAAGCCAATTTCTTACCGACGCACAACGAGCGCCGCACCTATCTGGAGCTAATCGCTCTTGACCAACCGGGTTTACTGGCGCGCGTGGGTGAGATATTTGCTGATTTAGGTTTATCACTGCATAGCGCACGTATCACCACTATCGGCGAGCGGGTGGAGGATTTATTTGTGTTAGCGGATAAAGATCGCCGCGCGTTGAGCATTGAAACCCGTCACGAATTAGCACAGCGGTTGACAGATACCCTCAATCCGAACGACAAACTGTGATACAAATATCTTTTTAGTCATTAATTTTCTTACAATCGACCCCCCAAGATCATTGACGTTATTGCTCACACCGCAATGGCTTCAAGTACGAAGGGTATAACATCAGGAAAGAACAGGATGCAGCAACTACAGAACGTTATTGAAACCGCTTTCGAACGCCGTGCAGATATCACTCCGGCGAATGTTGATACCGTCACGCGCGAAGCGATTAACCATGTAATTGATTTACTGGATACCGGTGCGCTGCGGGTTGCCGAAAAAATTGACGGTCAGTGGGTCACTCACCAATGGCTGAAAAAGGCGGTATTGCTCTCTTTTCGCATCAATGACAACCAGGTCATGGAAGGCGCTGAAACCCGTTACTACGATAAAGTGCCGATGAAATTCGCCGGTTACGATGAAGCCCGTTTCCAACGCGAAGGTTTCCGCGTCGTGCCCCCAGCCACGGTGCGCAAAGGGGCATTTATCGCCCGTAATACTGTGCTGATGCCTTCTTATGTGAATATTGGTGCGTTTGTTGATGAAGGCACTATGGTCGATACATGGGCAACTGTGGGTTCTTGCGCGCAAATTGGTAAGAATGTTCACCTGTCTGGCGGCGTCGGCATTGGTGGCGTTCTGGAACCGCTGCAAGCCAACCCAACCATTATCGAAGATAACTGCTTTGTCGGCGCGCGTTCAGAAGTGGTCGAAGGGGTTATCGTCGAAGAAGGCTCAGTTATCTCAATGGGCGTATTTATCGGTCAAAGCACCCGTATTTATGACCGTGAAACTGGCGAAGTCCATTATGGCCGCGTTCCCGCAGGCTCTGTGGTTGTTTCAGGTAACTTGCCATCAAAAGACGGCAGCTACAGCCTGTATTGTGCGGTTATCGTGAAGAAAGTTGATGCGAAAACCCTCGGTAAAGTCGGTATTAATGAGTTATTACGCACCATCGACTAAGATGATAAATAGCGGGCTAATCACCCGCTATTTTTTGCGTTGTGACATTATCGCCTGCAATCACATACTTTGACTAAATTTACCGTCATAATCATAACTTGTGGAATATAAAACTAAAAGGGTGGCGCTATGTACGACAATCTGAAAAGCTTAGGAATCACACAACCAGAAGATGTTGATCGCTATAGCCTGCGTCAGGAGGCCAACAACGACATTCTGAAAATTTATTTCCGCAAAGATAAAGGCGAATTTTTTGCCAAAAGTGTGAAATTCAAATATCCGCGCCAACGCAAAACGGTGGTGGCTGATAATGCCGGTCACGGCTATAAAGAAATCAACGAAATTAATCCCAATCTACGCTATGTCATTGATGAACTGGATCAGCTCTGTAAACGTGATCAAATTGAAGTGGATTTGAAACGTAAAATTCTGGATGACTTACGTCATTTAGAGAGTGTGGTTACCAATAAGATTGCTGAAATTGAATCTGATCTGGAAAAACTGACCAGCGGGCGCTAAATCTAGCTGAATACGTATTGTGGCAGCACACTGCACGCCACAATATGTATTCATCTGAATGAGAAATATCAAAAACAGCCTTACCATTCTAAATAGACTTATAATAATTTATATTTTTTAAATATATGCTTAATCCAATTACTTAACCGCACTTAATAACTTAATTAAGTTTAGTTATTTGAAAAATTAATTATTTATATACTTTTATATTCCTAAGAATAATAAATAATCCATTGACACTGAGTCATATTAAATGATATTACTAATAACGGAAGGCCAGTTAATACTACATATTTTGCAACTATCTATACCTAATACTATAATGGTAGATTAAATTTATATAATTAAACATTTAACATAATCAAAGCATTTATTAACAGCAACTTCCTTAACAGAACAATTCAACACATTGATACTAAAACCGTAATTGATGTTAACAAAGCTAGAGTAAATCAACCTCAGCGTCTAACCGATGATCTCATTGATCAGATTGCTGGCGGTTGGGTCAATGCTTTCTTAAACTGGTCCAGAAGCTTTTAACATCTATGTCTACTATAAGGGGCCACAATTTTGGTGGCCCCTATTGAACTTATCCTATAGCCCAGAAGTTTCAATCTTGAAGGAGTCTGAAGCTATGGACAGCCAATTAAAAACAAACAGTATTAAACATCTTGAAATAATATTAAAAATAAGTGAACGCTGCAATATTAATTGTGACTACTGCTACGTATTCAATAAAGGAAACTCTGACGCTAATGACAACCCAGCCAGAATTTCTGATAATAATATTAATCACTTGATCGGTTTTTTTCAGCGAGCCTGCCTGGAATATGATGTCCCTGAAGGGAATGAGTCTACGAGATATTATCGTGCTTGCTGATCGTCTTTCATTGGGTTCACGCCCAGTTAGGGCTGACTTGGACTCTATCCGTCAGCTAAAGACGCCTTGTATTTTGCACTGGTCATTTAACCATTTTGTGGTATTAAAGAAATTTTCTCGCCACGGGGTTCTCATCCATGACCCTGCAAAAGGCGAGAGACAGATTTCAATAGCTGAGTTATCTCAACAATTTACTGGTTTCGCACTTGAGATTTGGCCGAATAAAAGCTTTCAGCGACGCTCTGAGAAGAAAACCATTCGGCTGCTGGACATGTTCAAAAGCGTTACCGGCTTGTCGCGAGTTTTAACTCAGGTCTTGGTTCTATCATTTTGTATTGAACTTCTTGCTATAGCGGTTCCAATGTCCGCTCAATTCACTATCGATATGGTTTTAATATCTGGCGATATTGATCTGGTTTCATTGATAGTGTGTGGAATTGTTGTCTTATTAATCCTCAGGGCGTTACTCAGTATTGTTCGATCCTGGACTGTTATGTCAGTTAAATACACTCTGAGTATTCAATGGAACTCCGGGCTTTTTAGCCACCTAATCCGCTTACCTGTCTCATATTTCGAAAAGCGTTATATCGGTGATGTTACCTCGCGTTTTAGTTCATTGTCGGCGGTGCAGGACGCTTTTACAGCAGATATGGTCGCATCACTATTAGATGTCGTAGTGGTGTTTGGACTCATCTTTTTGATGTGGGCCTACAATAACTATCTGGCGACAGTCGTTGTCTCAATATCATTTGTCTATGCGATTATAAAATTCCTTCTTTTTCGCACCTACCGATCTGCCAACCTAGAGGCGATTACTCATGAAGCAAAGCAACAGTCACATTTTCTTGAAACAGTACGAGCGATCACATGCATTAAAATCTTTGATTTGGCAGAACGCCGACGATCCGATTGGCTCAATTTGGTTACTGATGAAGCCAATGCAAAAATCTATCTTTTTAAGATCGACCTGATAACACAGACAGTAGGACTATTATTAATCGGGCTGTCTTCTGTAGTCACCTTGTGGCTAGGGGCAAAACTGATAGATGGGGGAACCATTACCACAGGTATGCTATTTGCTTTTTTGATTTACTCAGACATGTATGTCACCAGAACCATACGCGTCGTTGACTCTATTATCAAACTCCGCCTGATCGATATGCATAGCGAACACCTGTCAGAGGTAGCTCTAGCCACGCCCGAACCTAATGAGGGCAGTACAGTTCTAGTCACACCAAATACAATCGCTGGAAGTATTAAAGTCACAAATCTTAGTTATCGTTATGGCGAAGGTGAAACCGCGGTATTAGAGAATATATGCCTGTCTATCAAAGCTGGCGAAAGCCTCGCCATCGTAGGGCCATCAGGCTGTGGTAAATCTACACTGCTTAAAATAATGGGGGGGTTAATACCACAAGAAAGCGGCCTTATTTTATTGGACGGCATAGACATTCGGCAGTTAGGTCTTGGTACCTACCGCAAACATATCGCTTGTGTCTTACAAGAGGATAGACTATTTGCAGGGTCCTTACAGGCTAACATCAGTTCTTTCGATATTCACCCTGATAATGAATGGGTGTTTGAGTGCGCACGTCTTGCTTCGATTCATACGGAAATCGAAGCCATGCCAATGAAATATGAAACAATGGTGGGTGATATGGGCAGTGCCCTGTCAGGTGGGCAACGGCAACGTATTTCTCTGGCTCGCGCCTTGTACAAACGCCCTCGGATACTCTTTCTTGATGAAGCAACTAGTGATCTCGATATCGATAACGAAGCCCGAATTAATGATTCAATACGCGAGTTGAAGGTAACACGAATTTTTGTTGCCCACCGCCCAACCATGATCGCAATGGCGGATAAGGTATTTGATCTCAGCAACAACTCTGAAATGGAAAAGGAAAATTCTCATGTATTTTTTACTGAATAAATGCTTTATTGCATTCGGTCTCTTATCCACTGCAATCGTATTTATTGTCCCTTGTAACGCTCAACAAAAACAGCCTATCACTTCCGAAGCTGTCATGCATATGCCTTTTAAGTTGGATAGTGCTTCTGTACCAATGACCACTGTTGAAATAAACGGTCAACGTCAAACATTTATGATCGATACAGGAGCCTCCTTTGCTTTGTACTTATTCAAAGATGTTATGACACAACTCTCCGGTTTGGTGCTTAATACTGGAAAACAACGCACAACTGATCTGACTGGAAAGGTTTTCCTCAATGACAAATTCCAGATTCCTCGACTTTCGATTAATGGAATGATATTTGAAGATATTAAGGGGATGTCTATTAGTTCTCCTCGGGGAATGCCCCTCACTCCCGACAGCAACCTCCCAAACACGATGATGATTGGTCTAGGTTTATTCAAGGAAAAGGCTGTACTTATTGATTATAAAAATCAGCGTCTATCGGTTGCGGACAACACCCAAGCACTGGGTATCAACATGACCGATGGCTGGATTTCATTACCGCTACAGGTTACACAAGAAGGAATTACAGTCAACGTTTCGCAGAATTCAAAGGAATACAACATGGTTTTGGACACTGGAGCATCAGTGTCAGTTTTCTGGAAAGAGCGACTTAAATCTCCTGCTATTGATATCTCTTGCCGGGCCGTGATGGCAGAAATGGATCATGAAGGCTGCGTATCATCAGAGTTTCGACTGAACGGAATTGGCCCAAAAGATATAAAACTAAATGCGGTACTGTTAGATGGAACATTCCCGCAGATGGATACAGATGGATACAGATGGATTAATCGGTAAGAATTTGTCCACTCCCCCTAAAATGAGACAG
>NZ_ACCB01000034.1 GCF_000173735.1 Yersinia aldovae ATCC 35236
AAAATAACCCGATTAATGGCTTACACTGGAAAGTGGGACAAATTTCGATTTCAATCCCCCGAAAGCCCGCATTTCTACTTCAATTGTTTCGTTATCTATTGTTTTTATCTCGGTAATCAAGAAAATATTGTGGGGAAGAAATATTCTCGCCTCCTCACTATTTTCTAGCAGGGTTGAAATATCTGTACTGTAGGTCATCCCTTCGGGATAATGGATGGTATATAAGATATTAACCTCTCCATCCTCAAGATTATCCATATTAAAACTCATGGCATACTCCTTTTCCGACGTTGTGCTGAAAAAGGCATCATTACTGACGATTTCCTCCTCTATGACCTGTGTTTCAAAATCAACTTTGTTTCTGACCTCGCCGCGATAAACAACATCAGTATTTTCTGCGCTTAAATGTTTGAACGACCTATTTCTAAGGGAGATATTTATATCTGAATGGCGTTTGAGTGCATTGGTCAATTGTTCTATTTCTATTTTAATTTCTGGCGTGATATTGTTGCTTCGTATGGCATTATTGACTCTGACATAGCCAGCTTCAGTATAGTCTCTGAAGGCAAAGTAATCTTGGAAACTGATTTTTTTATCAGTGCTTAATCTATTATATTTTTCAATCTCATCATGTATATCCAGATTGGTTTTATGCCAAAACCCCTCGCTGTAAATACTTTCCATTTCTTTAATGACGACTTCTATTTCACTTTCCTGAATAGGGCTTCTCCTATGTATGACAGTGAATTTACTTTTTTCAGATTGCTGATAATTATCATCCTCGATATCAGATTCTTTCATACTTGATGTATCATATTCATAGTAAGAATCTGAATCCGAGTCTACATTTGATTCTGAGGTGTCTATGTTTAGACGTTTCATCGGTGGTTCTCCACTAAAACTCGGTGCGTCTGGATCGCCTAAAAGATAGCCAATACTGCCATTAATCCTTTTAATATCCCTTTGGCTTTCGGTTTTGAGCTCACAGATAATAAGGCCGTTTTTTCTGTATTAGCACTGAGTTTAGGTGCTGTGGAGATTCTGGTGGGGGATAGCGCTTTTGTGGTCGGTTTAATTGGTAGCTTTCCTATGGAAAATTTAAATCCTCTAGGTTGTGGTGTTGGCCCTCCAGATAGAATACCCAGGCCAACCTCCAAAGCAATTTCTTCATCTGTTCTTGCGGGTAATTTCCCCTCATCTTCGGGCACCTCTTTACATGTATGCCCCCTACGCCATTTACAGTGTTGGTGCTGAAATTCTTTCCAATCTTGCCCCACTCTACGTTTAGGTTCTATTGGTCTGGCGTGGGTATCATTAATAAATAGTATTATTAATGGCAGAGATATCATTGCTATTTTATTCATGCAGTATCCTTTTGTATAGATACAATAATTTTTGCTTTAAATGTTTCTGGCGTGATGACGTTATATTTTTTTCTTGTGTAAATGAATTTTATTTTTTAAAACGAGGGGAATAAGCTATAGATGACAAAATATAATGGAATTTATAGTAATATTAATATAGAGCCTGAGTGATATTCTTTATTTAGGGATAGAACCCATTACGTAATTGACTGGGCGTGATATTAAAAGTGCGCCGTAAAGCAGTAGCAAAGTTAGCAGGGCTGGTATAACCCGCAATAGTTGCCGCTTGATCGATGCTGATCCCTTCTTTCTGGATAGCCAGCATGGCGCGTTTTAAACGGCAATGGCGCAAATACTCAAATACCGTAATGTTGTAGCTTTCACGAAAACGTCGCTGCAAAGTGCTTTGACTCATATTGACCAAACGCGCCAATTCACCCATCGATAGATGGTCTGCCTCGCCACTTTCCAGCCAATCACGTACTTGCTGGATTCGATTCATGCCACGTAAAGAGACTTTATTTTGCTGTAACGCCTGCTGCTCCAGCGAACTGAATGCTTCGATAATTAAGCCAATACATTGTGTTTCACAATGCAAACGTTCCAGTGGGGTTGAAAAGGGCGGAGCACTCGCTATTTTCTGCGCGATGGCTTGGGCGTGAACTGATGGCCGCCATAAATGAATCGCCAGATGTTGCTGAGTAAAGTTGTATAACGTATCCCAAGAACCGGCTTGCGGTAATAGATCGCCATACAGCCATTCACGGTCAAAGGTGAGGGTCAGAGTGCGCTCATGGCTATTGTTCTTACCGTGGCGAGTAAATAGGGTGTTTTCAGTCAGGGAAACCAGTGAGGCATCGCCCTTTTCCTGCAAATGCAGTTCTTTACCGCCAAATGAGATATGTGCACTGCCACTGACCACAATGGCTAGTTTCAGCGCCGGATTGAGCTGATTCTGGGTTTTGATATCGTAGAGGTTAGTCACATTCGCGGTATGCAGGATCAGATGCGGATTCAGACGTAATACCTGAAAATCGCCATACAAAACCGGATCAGTGGACAATGACTTCGCGCCACTCAGTTGATAGTCGCTGGCCACCAGATTTGACTGTTGCACAATTTGGTCGCGATAAATCGGTTTGGATGACGGGGAAATATTGCGCAACTTGTTTTTTTTCACCGCCGACATGATGGCCTCTCTAACGATATTCATGTTTTGACAACATTGACTTTATAACAAAGGGTTTTGCTGTTTAGACAAACCTTTTTCCCGATTGCAAATGTAACAATTAGCGCGATGAATTGATAATGAAAATAATTATCAATCTTGTTCGTTTTTGTTGCCCTATGAATAGATTGGCAGAGACTTTCCTCTGCTGACATTGGTTGTGGGCGTTTGCATCGGGGAAAGTGTAATGAAAGTAAAATGGCAGCGGCGCTCTCTGACGACCTTAGCGAGCTTGATTGGTCTTTGTATTTCGACTCCGCTTTGGGCGCAGACACAAGATACCACTCAGGCAGGGTCTGATACAGCCGCAACACAACAACAAGAAACAACGGCTAGCGACAACAAAGCAGCCACCGGCGATACCTTGGTGGTCACGGCCCAGCAGCAAGTCCGTCAAGCACTTGGCGCATCGACTATCACGGCGGAAGATATCCGCAAACGCCCTCCGGCCAATGATTTGTCTGAAATTATCCGTACCATGCCTGGCGTTAACTTGTCCGGTAACTCAGCCAGCGGTCAGCGCGGGAATAACCGTCAGATTGATATTCGTGGCATGGGGCCTGAAAACACCCTGATTATGATTGATGGTATTCCGGTGTCGAGCCGTAATGCCGTGCGTTATGGCTGGCGTGGTGAGCGTGATACCCGTGGTGATACCAACTGGGTACCGGCAAATATGGTTGAGAAAATCGAAGTGTTACGTGGGCCTGCTGCCGCACGCTACGGTAATGGTGCCGCCGGTGGCGTGGTGAATATCATCACCAAACAGCCGGACAAAGAGCTGCATGGTAGCTGGAATGCTTACATGAACCTGCCGCAGCACAGCGAAGAAGGCGCGACTCGTCGTACCGACTTCAGTCTGTTGGGGCCACTCAGTGATACCGTCAGTTTCCGCTTATACGGTGGATACAATAAAACTGATGCTGATGATTGGGATATTAACCAAGGTCATGAATCAGCCCGAACCGGTAATCAGGCTGGCACATTGCCTGCCGGACGTGAAGGGGTTCGTAATAAAGATATCAACGGGTTACTGCGTTGGGAGTTTGCGCAGGGCCAATCCCTGGAATTCGAGGCAGGTTATAGCCGTCAGGGGAATATTTATACCGGTGATACACAAAATACTAACAGCAATGCCATTGTGCGCAGCCTGTATGGCGCGGAAACCAACGTAATGTATCGTGAGAATTTCTCGTTAACACACCGTGGTTTTTGGGATAACGGTGTTAGTTCAACCTCTTATGTCCAGTATGAACAAACTCGTAACTCGCGTATCAATGAAGGATTAGCCGGCGGAACTGAGGGAATATTTTCTAACAACGGCTTTAACACTATTAAGCTGGACAACTATCTGGCCCATTCCGAGGTTAACCTGCCATTTGAGTTAGGGGTTAATCAAGTGCTGACTGTCGGTGCGGAATGGAATGACCAGAAAATGAATGACCCGACTTCCAACATCCAGACGACAACTGAGGGTGGCAGTGTCAGTGGTTTAACGGGAACAGGCCGAAACACGCGCACCTCAGCACAGATAGCCTCAGTGTTTGTTGAAGATAATATCGAGCTGACAGACACCACAATGCTGACCCCCGCGCTGCGTTTTGACCATCACAGCACCGCAGGGAGCAACTGGAGTCCGGGGTTAAACCTGTCACAGGAACTGGGCGATTACTTCACCATGAAAATGGGCATTGCCCGCGCCTATAAAGCGCCAAACCTCTATCAAACCAACCCCAATTACCTGCTGTATAGCCGTGGTCAGGGCTGCTATGGCGGTGGCGGCAGTTGCTACCTGATGGGTAATGATTCTCTGTCTGCTGAAACCAGCATAAACAAAGAGATCGGTTTTGAATTCCATGATGATGGCATTATTGCGGGTATCACTTATTTCCGTAACGATTACCGTAATAAGATTGAGCCAGGTTTAGTTTCCCTGGGAACGGCCAATGGCGGCAGCGGAACTTATGCTAATTCCGATATTTTCAAATGGGAAAATGTGCCGAAAGCCTTGGTTGAAGGGCTGGAAGGTAATCTGACGGTGCCCTTCACTGAGACAGCACAGTGGAGCAGCAATCTGACCTACATGCTGGAGTCGAAGAACAAAAGCACCGGTGATTACTTATCGATCACGCCGGAGTTTACTTTGAATAGTTCACTGAACTGGCAGGCAACTGATGATTTGTCACTGCTATCCACTGTGACCTGGTATGGGCGTCAGAAGCCGAAAAAATATGACTATCAAGGTCTGCCGGTTACGGGTACGGCACGCAATGAAGTCAGCCCTTATGCCATCTTTGGTCTCAGTGCTAGCTATACAGTGACAAAAAATGTCAGTGTCACCACCGGTATTGAAAACCTGTTCGATAAGCGCCAATTCCGTGAGGGTAATGCCCAGAACGTCGCGAATATCGCCGGTGCCGGTGCAGCAACCTATAATGAGCCGGGGCGGACATATTTTGTTAGCTTGAATACCCAGTTTTAAATGTCCCTTCATACTTGGGGCCGCAGGGGTGTTAGCTACACGCACTAACCCGAATCACTTACTCATGTAAGCTCATCGGGATTAGTGTGCTTGCTGCCTACCTGCAACCCCAATTATTTTGGACATTAGTTTTTTGTTACAGCAGAAACAGTCATTATCGGCTGTTTCTGCTTTATTTATCGCCACAATATGTTCCCCTCCTCATTCCGCGTTCTAAAAGCCCCATCAACAGCACGAGATTTTCACCGAGAGATGGTATCCATTCCTAATGTATGGTTATTATGCGGGGAGGTTTTGCGGATGTTCGCCCGCTTGCAAGGGGCTAACTGAGAGCGGTTATCAATAGTTCAGGTGATTACACTGCGCTCAACGATTCAGCAAAAATTTAATGTTGCTTTTATGTGAACGAATTAACACTGAGTTCAAATACTGGTATGCTGGCTGAGCGAAACTGGGCATCTTACCTTACACCTGGTGCATCATTGATGATGGCTGGTGACTACAGATAAGCCTGGCAAAATATATGATAATTAAAGCGAGGAGAGAGTCGTGCTAGAAGAATACCGTAAGCACGTGGCCGAGCGTGCCGCTGAGGGTATCGTCCCCAAGCCATTAGATGCATCACAAATGGCAGCGCTGGTTGAATCATTAAAAAATCCGCCTGCGGGCGAAGATGAATTCCTGTTAGATCTGCTGATTAACCGTGTTCCCCCCGGTGTTGATGAAGCAGCTTATGTTAAAGCCGGTTTTCTGGCGGCCATCGCCAAAGGTGAAGCCCACTCCCCACTGATTACCCCTGAGAAAGCAATCGAACTGCTTGGTACCATGCAGGGCGGTTATAATATTCATCCGTTGATTGATGCATTAGATAATGAAAAGCTGGCTCCGATTGCGGGCAAAGCTTTATCTCATACCCTGCTGATGTTTGATAACTTCTACGACGTGGAAGAAAAAGCTAAAGCGGGTAATCCGCACGCTAAAAAGATCATGCAGTCCTGGGCGGATGCCGAATGGTATCTCTCCCGCCCACCTTTGGCTGAGAAAATCACGGTAACCGTATTCAAAGTCACCGGTGAAACCAATACCGATGACTTGTCGCCGGCTCAAGATGCCTGGTCACGTCCTGATATCCCACTGCATTCACTGGCAATGTTGAAAAATGCCCGCGAAGGCATTCATCCGGATCAGCCGGGCAGTGTTGGCCCAATCAAACAGATTGAAGAGCTGAATAAAAAAGGCTTCCCGCTGGCCTACGTTGGCGATGTGGTCGGAACCGGTTCTTCTCGTAAATCAGCCACCAACTCGGTGCTGTGGTTTATGGGCGACGACATCCCTTACGTGCCGAACAAGCGCGCTGGTGGTGTGGTACTGGGCAGCAAAATTGCGCCCATCTTCTTTAACACCATGGAAGATGCGGGTGCACTGCCGATTGAAGTGGATGTCAGCAACCTGAATATGGGCGATGTGATTGATATCTTCCCGTATCTGGGCGAAGTGCGTCATCATGATACTGGCGTGATTTTAGCCACTTTCGAACTGAAAACTGACGTGTTGCTGGATGAAGTGCGCGCCGGTGGCCGTATCCCATTGATCGTCGGCCGTGGTTTGACCACCAAAGCGCGCGAAGCGCTGGGCCTGCCCGTCAGCGAAGTCTTCCGTGTGGCGAAGCCGGTTGCTAAGAGCAACAAAGGTTTCTCGCTGGCACAGAAAATGGTGGGCCGTGCCTGTGGCGTTGCCGGCGTGCGCCCGGGTGAATACTGTGAACCTAAAATGACCTCGGTCGGTTCACAAGACACCACCGGCCCAATGACCCGTGATGAGCTGAAAGACTTGGCGTGTCTTGGTTTCTCCGCTGATTTGGTGATGCAGTCATTCTGTCATACTGCCGCCTATCCGAAGCCAGTAGACGTGACCACTCACCACACATTGCCTGACTTCATTATGAACCGTGGCGGCGTGTCACTGCGCCCAGGTGATGGCATCATTCACTCATGGCTTAACCGCATGTTGCTGCCAGATACTGTCGGTACTGGCGGTGACTCCCACACCCGTTTCCCTATCGGCATCTCCTTCCCGGCGGGTTCGGGTCTGGTGGCCTTTGCCGCAGCAACAGGTGTCATGCCGCTGGACATGCCGGAGTCGGTGTTGGTGCGCTTTAAAGGCAAGATGCAGCCGGGGATCACGTTACGCGATCTGGTGCATGCTATCCCTTACTACGCGATTCAGGAAGGCCTGCTGACAGTTGAGAAACAAGGCAAGAAGAATATCTTCTCTGGTCGAATTCTGGAAATTGAAGGCTTGCCAGAGCTGAAAGTTGAACAGGCATTTGAACTGGCTGATGCTTCCGCCGAGCGTTCTGCTGCTGGTTGTACCATCAAACTGGATAAAGCGCCGATCATTGAATATCTGCAATCCAACATTGTGTTGTTGAAGTGGATGATAGCTGAAGGTTACGGCGATCGTCGTACACTGGAACGCCGTGTCAATGGTATGGAAAGCTGGTTGGCTAACCCGAATCTGCTGGAAGGTGATGCGGATGCGGAATATGCTGCGGTGATCGAAATCGATCTGGCGGAAATAACCCAGCCGATTCTGTGTGCGCCAAACGATCCGGATGATGCGCGTTTGCTGTCTGATGTGGCTAATAGCAAAATCGATGAAGTGTTTATCGGTTCCTGCATGACCAACATCGGCCACTTCCGTGCGGCTGGTAAGCTACTGGATCAGCACAAAGGCCAGTTGCCAACTCGCCTGTGGGTCGCGCCGCCGACTAAAATGGATGCCGCGCAACTGACCGAAGAAGGTTACTACAGCGTCTTTGGCAAAAGTGGTGCTCGTATCGAGATTCCGGGCTGCTCATTGTGTATGGGTAATCAGGCGCGTGTAGCCGATGGGGCGACGGTGGTTTCTACGTCGACCCGTAACTTCCCGAACCGCTTGGGGAATGGGGCGAATGTGTATCTGGCGTCGGCTGAACTGGCAGCGATTGCATCACTGCTTGGGCGTCTGCCAACTCCTGATGAATATCAAACTTATATGGCTCAGGTTGATAAGACCGCAGCAGATACTTACCGCTATCTGAATTTTGATCAGTTGAGCCAATATACGGATAAAGCGGATGGTGTGATCTTCCAAACCGCCGTCTAAACCGCTATATTCCAGCACTCACGGGAGGCCTATGGTCTCCCGTTTCTATTTTAAAAGTGAAATATTGCCGCTATTTACTGGCTTTGCGAGCTTGCGCTAAGCGAGATAACTCAATACGGTTACAATAATTAAAAGAGCATTAGGAGGACGTGCTATGGACTATGAATTCTTGCGTGATTTAACCGGGCAAGTGCTGGTCAGATTCTCCATGGGACATGAAGTGATCGGCCACTGGCTCAATGAAGAAATTAAAGGCGATTTAGCCAAACTCGATCAAATTGAAGCCGCAGCGGCTGAAGTCAAAGGCAGTGAACGTCAGTGGCAGCTGGATGGTCATGAATATACCTTGTGGCTGGACGGTGAAGAAGTGATGGTGCGCGCCAATCAATTAGATATTGAAGGCGACGAGATGGAAGAAGGCATGAATTACTATGACGAAGAAAGCCTCTGCCTGTGTGGTTTAGAGGATTTTCTGCTGGTGTTGCAAGGCTACCGTAACTTCATCATAACTAAATAAAATACCGACCCAAAGAACGTGGAGTTGCAGGTAGGCAGCAAGTGTAGCTAACAACCCTGCGGCTTCAGGCCCGAAGGGGAGTGCGGCTGGCAGACCAACATAACAACGAGCCGAGCACGACCATAGCAACCCCCGGCCAGAATGCGGCAGAGGGAGGAGTATTGAGCCATAAACTGGCAATCAGTATTGATAACAACGGTGTGAAGTAAGAGAGGGCAGCGACCAGTGTGGCGTTGCCTTTTTTCATGGCGATATCCCAGCACAGATAGGCCAGCGCGGTATTGGCCCCCATCAGTAACAGCTCAAAAGTGGCGCGTTGGGTGAAATGCAACTTACCGGGTGTCAGCATAAAGAACATCACCCACAGGCATAGCGCACAGGCGAGCAAAAACAGTGGTAATGCCCCAGGCCCTCGGCTGTATACCCGCACCAGATTGGAGTAACCGGCCCAGGTAAAGGCCGCAATTAGCGCCAGACTATAAGCCAATGGGTTACTGCTAATATTGGTGCGCAAAACAGTGATATCCAGTCCATCACCGCCACTGACTACCCAAATCACCCCAAACAGGGCCAGAGCCGCGCCGAGCCACAGCCACCACCGTACGCGGAGTTTAAGTAACGGCACCGCCAACAGCAGTGTCAGGCTCGGCCACAGATAATTGATCAGGCCTATCTCCAGTGTCTGCTGACGGTCATTGGCCATACCGATGGCTAAGGCAAAAGCCACCATATATACCACAAACAGCAAACCACAACCGTACAGATAAGCCGGATGCTGCCCACGCAGAGTCGGTTTACCCGCCACCAGCCACACTAAAATGCCACTGACACTGTAAATGGCTGCTCCCGCGCCAAATGGCCCCAAGGTTTCAGATAGCCCGCGCGTCAAGGCGACACTCATGCTCCAAAGCAGGATCGCAATAATGCCATACAGGGTCGGGAGGCGGTTCATAACAGGGGCGTCATCCTTGAAGTGCTAACCGGGCAAAATACTGTCTGCCCGGTTAATTGGGGTCAAATTGGGTGTATTAGTGATTAATAGCATTTAACTTAATGATATTACTCAAACTACATCACACTTCCGGAATATTGCGGCCATAGTAGATTTCCTGCATTTCTTTATATAGCAGGCGGGTGATGCTTTCTCTTTCTTCTGCGCTCAGCTCTTCTGGCTTGGCATTAAACAGATAATGCTTTAGATCGAAATCTTTTAGCATCATCTTGGTATGGAAGATATTTTCCTGATAAACGTTCACATCCATCATGTGATAAAGCGACTTCATATCGTCAGACATAAAGTTCTGAATAGAATTAATTTTATGGTCGATGAAGTGCTTTATCCCATTGATATCACGAGTGAAACCGCGCACGCGGTAATCCATGGTGACGATATCGGATTCCAACTGATGGATCAGGTAGTTCAGTGCTTTTAGCGGTGAAATCACCCCGCAGGTTGAAACTTCAATATCTGCGCGGAAAGTACATAAACCGCCTTCTGGGTGACTTTCCGGATAGGTATGGACACAGATATGGCTCTTATCCAGATGGGCAACCACCGCATTTGGCAGCGGGCCTGGGTGTTCGGAGGTATCGACATCACGCGGATCGACCGGTTCTTCGCTGACCAAAATGGTGACACTGGCACCCTGAGGATCGTAATCCTGACGCGCGATATTGAGAATGTTTGCGCCAATGATCGAGCACGTCTCAGTTAAGATTTCAGTCAGGCGATTGGCGTTGTATTGTTCATCGATGTAGGCGATATAGCCATCGCGGTCATCAGGTGTTTTGGCATAGCAAATATCGTAAATGCAAAAACTCAGACTTTTGGTCAGGTTGTTGAAGCCGTGCAACTTAAGCTTGGACAATTGGGTTCACCTCCTTATTAATGCTCAATATGTCGCCGTTAATGCATTCAGCAGATACTGTGGCAAGGCAAAGCTGCCGACATGAATGGCGGGATTATAGTAACGGCAAGTCAGACCGGCTTCGACAAAGCGGTTTTGCAGCGTGGTCAGATCCAATTGGCGCAATGCCGGGTTTTGTGTCGCCCAGGCAAAGGTCATGATACCGCCGTAATAGGTCGGGATTGCGGCCTGATAAAAACTCACATCACTGAAATAGTGGCTAAGTTTGTTATGACTATCGACCGCTTCATCTTGTTGCAGGAAGCAGACACCGTTTTGTGCCACGAAAATACCGCCGTCGTTCAGACTGCGGGCGCAACCCGCGTAGAACGCAGAGGTAAACAGGCTTTCACCAGGGCCGATAGGATCAGTACAGTCAGAGATGATGACATCGAATTTTTCAGCGGTCTGATTAACGAAGTTAACGCCATCATCTATCACTAATTTGAAGCGGGGATCGTCATAAGCACCAGCGCTATGATTGGGCAGATATTGGCGGCAGAACTCAACTACTCCGGCGTCAATCTCCACCATAGTGATTTGTTCAATATTCTTGTGGCGGCTGACTTCGCGTAGCATCGCACCATCGCCACCGCCGATGATAAGTACTTTCTTCGCCTGACCGTGGGCCAGCAGAGGAACGTGAGTCATCATTTCGTGATAGATAAACTCATCGCGTTCGGTGGTTTGCACCACGCCATCCAGCGCCATGACCCGCCCCAGTACTGGATTTTCAAAAATCACTAAATCCTGATGCGCGGTTTTTTCGCGGTAAAGTACATTTTCTACTGAAAAATACTGACCGAAGTTGGCATGTAATGTCTCATACCATAGTTCTTCCTGTGACATGTTCGGGGCTTCTCCTTCGCAGTAACAGCCATGAAAAATGGGGCAACATCATAGCCAACTCTGCCTGAGGTTGCACGGCGGAATTTCAGGCAGGTGGGGTAAAGCAGGATCGTTAGTTTGCGTATGCCAATAAACTTAAAGAGTCACGCGCCAGAGATTTGCATTTACCAGGGGCTGGAATAGCGATACCTCGTAGGTCACGGTAGCTCTCTTCACCCAATGCTTTCATATTGAAGCTATTATAGTTGCGTAGGTCCCAACGATTCTGTTGAGCAAAATAGACAATGGCCCGTTTGATCTCGTTATTAGGTAAATCGTTATAACCGCAATCATTTTTCAGATAAACAAAAACGGCGGTCAGATCAGCAAGATCTTCCGCTTCAGATTCACTTAAGGCAGAACTGGCAGATGAGAATCCGCACAGAGCGAGCAGCAGTATAACTAACGTTGTTCTTTTCATGGCGGAAATAGGCTTATTAATCGTCAACAGACGTTATCACACTGCGATGCCACTGACTAAATTTTATTACATGGGGAGCGATTCACCGCATGATGATTGCTTCTTGACCTTCCCGTAAGGGGAGGGTTTAAGCTCACCTCTATACTGCGGTTTTATGCGCCAAGCCGGTGCTTACTTACACTCTAGAATGGAGACGACCATGCATCGCCGTGATTTTATCAAGTTAACGGCCGCTCTTGGAGCCGCCACTTCACTGCCTTTATGGAGTCGTGCGGCATTGGCTGCCGATTTTACCCCCTTACCGATCCCGCCGTTGTTGCAGCCGGATGCTAATGGTCATATTAATCTGAATATTCAGACGGGCACGATGGCGTGGTTACCCTCAGCCGCCACTCAAACCTGGGGCTATAACGGTAATTTACTGGGGCCAGCTATTCGCTTGCAGCGGGGTAAACCGGTCACTATTGACGTAACAAATTCCTTACCGGAAGCCACGACCGTACACTGGCATGGCCTGGAAATCCCCGGTGATGTTGATGGTGGGCCACAGGCGCTGATTCAGCCGGGAGCAAAACGTCAGATTGCTTTCACTCTTGATCAACCGGCGGCAACTTGTTGGTTCCACCCCCATACTCACGGTAAAACGGGCCATCAGGTGGCGATGGGGCTGGGGGGGCTGGTGCTGATCGATGACAGTGACAGCGAGAAGCTTCCGCTACCAAAACAGTGGGGCGTTGACGATATTCCGGTGATTTTACAGGATAAATTGCTGGGTAAAGAGGGCCAGATTGACTATCGACTGGATGTAATGACGGCGGCGGTGGGCTGGTTCGGCGACAGAATGTTTACCAATGGTGCGCGCTATCCGCAACAAATTACACCGCGTGGTTGGGTGCGGTTAAGGCTGCTGAATGGGTGTAATGCGCGCTCACTGAATCTGGCTCTCAGCGATGGCCGCCCGATGTATGTGATTGGCAGTGATGGCGGGTTACTGGCTGAACCGGTGATGGTACGTGAATTGCCGATACTGATGGGCGAACGCTTCGAGGTGCTGGTAGATACCTCTGATGGTAAGCCACTTGATCTGGTGACTTTGCCGGTAAAACAGATGGGAATGACACTGGCACCGTTTGATAAACCGTTACCGGTACTGCGCATTCAACCGTCATTGGCCGCTGGCAGCAAAGTGTTACCTGACTCGCTAGTTATCGTGCCAGCGCTGGTTGACGCCACGGGCCTGCAAGAGCGCTGGTTCCAACTGATGATGGACCCTAAGCTGGACATGTTAGGAATGCAGGCGCTGATGAGCCGCTATGGAATGCAAGCAATGGCGGGTATGAGCATGGATCACGGCGCGATGAAAGGGATGGAGAGTGGCAATATGGCCGGTATGGACCACGGCAATATGAAAGGCATGGCGAGTGGCGCGATGAAGGCCGCTCCTGCCTTTGATTTCAGCCATGCCAACATGATTAACGGCAAAGCGTTTTCAATGACCGAACCGGCGTTTGACGCCAAACAGGGCAAATACGAGAAGTGGACCATTTCTGGCGAGGGCGACATGATGCTGCATCCTTTCCATGTTCATGGCACGCAGTTCCGTATTTTGACAGAAAACGGCAAGCCACCGGCGGAGCACCGTCGTGGTTGGAAAGATATCGTTTGGGTGGAGGGCGCACGCAGTGAAATATTAGTGCGATTTAGTCAGCTTGCTCCCGCCGCGATGCCGTATATGGCCCACTGCCACCTGCTGGAACATGAAGATACCGGCATGATGCAGGGCTTTACTGTCAGCGCTTAAGTCACTCCCCGGTGAGTTGGCCGGGGATATTCTCTCTTTTATACTTCTAGCAGTTCAGTTAAGGCGGGTTGGAGTATCTGATGACCGCTTTTATCTTTCTTAATGATAAATCCCTGATAATAGCTAAAGCTATCTCTCTGAATTTCTTCTATCAGCCATTCTGAACGTTGGAGAGCGAGTAGACTTTTGGCGGTCAGCCACATCTTGCTGATAAGAAAACAGATAATCACTATCGCTAACCCCACTATCACCCAGAGCATATACGGGGTATCAGAGGGGGCCAGTTCAACGGTTTGTGTTAGAGCTAAATAAAGGGTTACAGCTTGCAGCAACAGTTTGATGACCAGAAAACGGCGGAAGAAGGATGTGAGATGCACGATGCTGAGAAAGCAGGGGTTTTTTAAGGAGGTACGCGTTTCTTGCACCGGGATCCCCCGGACATAAACCATCCATTGTGTCTTTTCTGTCATCAGATAAACCACCCCTTTCTCTGCCATTCGGTGCAAATGTAATGAAACCCAAACACTGAAGACCAAACCGACAATAAGGTAGTAAAAGATCGGGGCGCTCAGGCCAAAAAAGGCGACAAACAAGCTGATGGCGGCGATTACCGTAAAAGTGACGGAATAAAGCCAGATGCTGGTTGATTGATAATTCATTCAAACATTCCTTGTCGAGGGGCTATCCAGAGAAAATACCTGAGCCAAATTTATGGCGCTAGTATATCTCTCAATACGCCAGCTGTTTATCTTTGTTATACTTTCGCCCCGCCACTCCGCGGGGAGAGTGGCAGGATGTCCTGTGAATTGTGTTAAACTAGGGGCATCAATCTGTATCAGTGAAGCTATCTGCACCGGCGACTCATTGATATAAAATCAATAAATTTAAATAGGTATGTTGGCTGTGAAACACACTGTAGAAGTCATGATTTCCGAGCAGGAAGTCAAAACCCGAATTGCCGAATTAGGCCGCCAAATCTCCGAACACTACCGCGACAGTGGCAGTGAAATGGTGCTGGTCGGGTTACTCCGTGGTTCATTTATGTTTATGGCTGATTTATGCCGTGCCATTGATGTTTCCCATGAAGTCGATTTTATGACCGCTTCTAGCTATGGCAATGGCATGAGCACCACCCGCGATGTGAAAATCCTCAAAGACTTGGATGAAGATATCCGCGGCAAAGATGTGCTGATTGTTGAAGATATCATCGACTCAGGTAATACATTAAGTAAAGTGCGTGAAATTCTGCAACTGCGTGGCCCTAAGTCATTGGCAATCTGCACATTGCTGGATAAACCGCAGCGCCGCGAAGTGCAAGTTCCGGTTGAGTGGGTCGGTTTCACCATTCCTGATGAATTCGTGGTGGGTTATGGCATTGATTATGCACAACGTTATCGGCATTTGCCGTATGTTGGCAAAGTCGTGATGTTTGACGAGTGATCGGCTACTGCGCGTTGTACGTGCTCAGTCTGACTTAACTTGCAACATCTTGTTCTGATATTTGTAGTGATTCGCTAATGCCGTCTTGAATTACAGATTTAGCAGAGGTTGTTGATGGGAGAGGGTGCGCTCAAATCCTCTCCCATAGTGACTGATCAATCTTGTTTATCAGAATCTTGCTGTAACAACTTCGGTAATGCTTGGTGGTAAAGGGTTTCAAGTTCGTCCTGCCCACGGGCGGAGACTTTTAAATCACTCAGTAAGCCGTCCTCAATACCGTATACCCAGCCGTGGATTATCACTTTCTGCCCGCGATTCCAGGCGGCACGAACAATGGTTGAGTGACCAAGGTTGTATATTTGTTCTATCACGTTGATTTGACATAAAACATTGCTACGTTCTTGCTCGGTGGGTAGTTGCTCCAATATAGGGCGATACTTATACCAGATGTCTTTGATATGCAGTAACCAGTTATCAATAAGCCCCAATTCGAGATTTTTTTGCATCGCCGCTTCAACACCGCCACAACCCAAGTGACCGCAGATAATGATATGCTCGACCTGCAAAACGTCGATGGCGTATTGCACCACGGACAAGCAGTTCAGATCGGTATGGATAACCAGATTGGCTACATTGCGGTGAACAAATAATTCACCCGCCTTCAGGCCAGTTAACTGTTCTGCGGGGACTCGGCTGTCTGAACAACCAATCCACAGAAAACGTGGTTTCTGTGCTAACGCCAAGTGTTCAAAAAAACCAGGATCGTCTTTACTGATGGCTTTTGACCAGACGTCATTATTCGCGAGGAGCTTCTCTATTTCTTTCATTAGTATAAATAGCCTGTAATGAACGGATTGCGATAGGATAATATACGATAAGGATCACGATTTTGAAATCGGAACAGTGGCCCTGTTGATCGCACCTTTTTATCTGCGCAACATCTTCTCTGTATCTAACTGCTTCTCCTGCCCCCGTAACTTGCCCTGACAGGGAGGGTTATGCAAGCCACGGACGTGCTGTGACCGCTGGGGGCTTCATAGAATAAGGTTCTTTTTTACTTATGACATATGCACTGGAAATAACGCAACTGACCAAAACCTATGCAGGTGGCGTTCAGGCACTGCATGGCATTGACTTGCACGTAGAGGCAGGCGATTTTTATGCTTTACTTGGGCCAAACGGCGCAGGTAAATCCACCACCATCGGTATTATCAGTTCATTGGTGAATAAAACTTCCGGTAAGGTACAGGTTTTTGGTTACGATATTGATAATGACATCGTAAATGCCAAACGCCAGCTCGGATTAGTGCCACAAGAATTCAACTTTAACCCGTTTGAGACGGTGTTACAGATTGTTGTCACGCAGGCGGGATATTACGGTGTCACCCGCCGCGAAGCGATGCAACGAGCGGAAAAGTACCTCACTCAATTAGATTTATGGAGTAAACGCAATGAGCGGGCTATTCGTCTCTCCGGTGGGATGAAGCGCCGTTTGATGATTGCGCGTGCGCTGATGCATGAACCTAAGTTACTCATCCTCGATGAGCCGACTGCTGGGGTGGATATTGAGTTACGCCGCTCCATGTGGGGCTTCCTGAAAGAGCTGAATGCGCAGGGAACCACCATCATTCTGACTACCCATTACCTGGAAGAGGCAGAGATGCTGTGCCGCAATATCGGTATTATCCAAAATGGCAAGCTGGTAGAAAATACCACTATGAAACAGTTGCTTGGCAAGCTTGAGTCAGAAACTTTTATTTTTGATATTGGCGTGAAAAGCCCGCTGCCGAAACTGGAAGGCTATGGCTATCGTCTGACCGACACCTCAACTTTGGAAGTGGATGTTAAGCGTGAGCAAGGTCTGAATGGGTTATTCAGCCAACTGAACGCACAAGGAATTCAGGTACAAAGTATGCGTAATAAGGCTAACCGCCTGGAGGAGCTATTTGTTAACTTGGTTAATGGCAACGGGGGAGATAAAGCATGACCCGCTTGTATTGGATAGCATTGCAGAGTATTTGGATCAAAGAGATCACGCGTTTTGCCCGTATCTGGGTCCAAACATTAGTGCCGCCGGTCATTACCATGTCGCTCTATTTCGTCATTTTCGGTAACCTGATTGGTTCCCGAATTGGTGATATGGGCGGTTTTGATTATATGCAGTTTATTGTCCCCGGCCTGATTATGATGGCAGTGATCACCAACTCTTATGCCAACGTTGCCGCCTCTTTTTATGGTGCGAAGTTCCAGCGCAGTATTGAAGAGCTGTTGGTTGCGCCAGTTCCCACCCATATCGTGATTGTGGGTTATGTGGGTGGTGGCGTGGCGCGTGGGATTTGTGTGGGCATTTTGGTGACGATTATCTCATTGTTCTTTGTGCCACTGCATGTCCACTCCTGGTCAATGATTGCACTGACATTAATGCTGACGGCAATTCTATTTTCCCTCGGTGGATTACTGAATGCGGTGTTTGCCAAGACGTTTGATGATATCAGCCTGGTTCCCACCTTTGTGCTGACTCCCTTGACTTATCTGGGCGGGGTATTTTACTCGTTATCCTTATTGCCCCCGTTCTGGCAGGCGGTATCAAAACTTAACCCTATCGTCTACATGATCAGTGGATTCCGTTATGGATTCCTCGGAATTACCGATGTACCACTGGTGTTGACCATTGGTGTTTTAGTCGTTTTCATCGCGATATTTTATGCGTGGGCTTGGTATTTGATAGAGCGTGGTCGCGGCCTACGCACCTAATCCCCTGCGGCCTTGGCGCTACAGCGGTGTTGGCTACGTCCACTTACCCGAATCACTTACTGATGTAAGCTCATCGGGATGCGTTGACTTGTCGCCTTGCTGTAACGCCAATGACTTTGGGTATACCTGCGGCCTTGGCGTTGCAGGTGGAATGCCCGCCTGCAACGCTAACTATTTATCTGTTTTCGTAAATTATTAGTTAGTTAATTGTTGTTAATGCTGGAATTTTGTCGTAAGAAATAATGTCGCCATTCAATATCCTCTTTCTCAACGTCCTGCGTCTCGTGCTATGCTGGCGCACCAGATTCTCCCTTTTCAATTCAGCGCCGAAAGCGCATAAGTAGAACGATAATGTGGCATAAAAACAGAATAGCTATTGGGATGCTACTCAGTATTGTCATGTCGGTAATGATACCGGCAGCCTATGCAGATCTCTTACCAAACGAATCGATCCTCACGCCCAGATATATGGTTGCAGAACGCGACAGCGAAGTTTATTCGTTGGTCGGTGAACGGGTGATCCCGGTCGGTGAAATTAAAGAAGATCAACTGATTCAAATATATCCTGCTGCGGCAGAATATTATGAGTTCAAATTTGGTAATGGCATTGGTTTTATTGATAAAGATGATTTACGCGATATCACTAAGGCACGAAAAAGTAACGATTTCCTGGGTGATTTGAATAAACCATTACCAAATCAAAATATTCTGATTAAGCGTGAAACGCATGTTTATTTGGCCCCAGATGTGCGCAGTGAGCAATTTGGCACTTTGGCAGATAATCTGCGCTACCCAATTGTGGGTAAATTAAAAGACCGGCTTAATAACACCTGGTATCAGGTCAATATTGGCGATCGTCTGGGTTATATCAGTAGCGCCGATGCTGAGATAGACAATGGTATTCCTATTCTGACGTATCACCATATGTTGAAGAATGAAGAGAACAAACGTTTTCGGAATACATCAACGACGACTTCAGATGTGGCGTTCAGTAATCAGATGGCCTATCTCAAGCAGGCGGGTTATGACACCATTTCTCTCTATCAGCTTGAAGGTTATCTCAATAACCAGATTAATCTGCCAGCCAAAGTGGTCGTGCTGACATTTGACGATGGCCTTAAATCGGTTCATCGCTACGCTTATCCGATATTGAAAGAGAATGGTTTCCGGGCCACGGCGTTTATTATCTCATCACGTATTAAGCGCCATCCGCAGAAGTGGAACCCGGACACTTTACAGTTTATGAGTATCTCAGAACTGAAAGAGATTCAGGATGTATTTGATATTCAGTCGCATACGCATTTTCTACACCGGACTGATAATAAACGTAATCCTATTTTATTGAGCCGCTCTTACCATAATATCGTTTTTGATTTTGAACATTCACGGCGAGCATTATCACAGTTTAATCCGCATGTGATTTTTCTGTCATATCCCTTTGGTGGTTTTAACCAAACAGCGATTAATGCAGCGAAGAGTGCTGGTTTCCATCTGGCGGTGACCACCATGCAAGGCAAGGTTAAACCGGGCGATAATCCGTTTACGCTTAAGCGGCTTTATATTTTGCGTACCGATTCAATACCGACAATGGCGGAACGTATCGCCAATGAGCCAGGCCCGGTAGCTGTCAAAGCACCTCCGGTTGAGATGGAGTCTGATTAGCCGTTTCATATCGTGACATTAATATATGAAAAAGGCGCTTTAGTTAAGCGCCTTTTCTATTGGGACAAGGTCAAGCACGGAAGGGGTTAAGCGACCTGAACCGGCACCGCTTTGGCCTTACGCAGCAACGCATTTTGGCCTTCAAAATAGGCCACTTTCGGGCGGTGCAGACGGGCATCAGCATCAGACATCTGTACATAAGAACAGATGATCAGTTTATCGCCGACACACGCGCAACGCGCTGCTGCACCATTTACCGAGATAATCCGTGAACCACGCTCGGCGGCAATAGCATAAGTGGAAAAACGCTGACCATTATCAACGTTATAAATATCAATAGCTTCGTATTCAAGGATACCAGCGGCTTCCAGGAAATCCTGATCGATGGCGCAGGAACCTTCATAGTGCAAATCAGCTTGAGTGACTTTGACCCGGTGCAGTTTGCCTTGCAACATAGTGCGTATCATAACTCTTACCTTTGACCCTGATTAAATCTGGTGCCAGACCCTATAATCTACTGATACAAGGGAGGCTCAACCACCTACGAATAAAGTGTGCGGCTCAGTTTTGCTGATTTTATGCAACTTGTCTATGGCTGACTTTAATCCTGTAGGGATTGTTCATTTAAAGACAAATACGGTGACGCCATAGCCAGCTCTGGGGGGAACCGCATTGAGATATCAGCTTCGCAAATCAACTTGTTGATTATCAATTAGCCGCGCTTTACCCAGCCAGGCTGCCATCAAAATAACCGCTTGTTTGCTGTCAACAGTCAGAGGCTGCAAGGTGTTGGCATCGCGGATAAACAGCTCATCTGGAGTGAAACCAGCGCTTTGCAATTGCTCTGCGGTATCTTCCAACAAATCACCAATCTGCCGTTCGCCTATCATCAATTTATCTGCCAGCGCTCGCATTATCTTACACAGCTGTGGCGCGATTTTACGCTCTTCAGCAGTGAGGTAACCGTTGCGGGAGCTTAGTGCCAAGCCGTCTTTAGCGCGTACAATCGGCACACCAACGATATTGATGTCATAGCCCATATCCGCCACCATTTTGCGGATAAGTGCCAGCTGCTGATAATCTTTTTCGCCAAAACAGGCCACATCCGGCTGAACCAGATTGAACAGTTTGCTGACGATTGTCGATACACCACGGAAGTGACCGGGGCGGCTGGCACCTTCTAAAATGGTAGAGAGTGCCGGGACGTCGACATAGGTTTGGCTTTCCAGACCGGCTGGATAAATATCTGCGGCAGCCGGTGCGAAGACCAAATCCACACCGTGGCGAGTCAGTTTTTCACAATCTTCCTGCAAGGTGCGTGGGTAGCAGGCTAAGTCATCCGGGCGTTCAAATTGCAGCGGATTGACAAAAATACTCACTACCACCACATCGGCACGGGTTCTGGCATCTTCCACTAATGTCATATGACCTTCGTGCAGATTGCCCATCGTGGGAACCAGAGCAACTCGCTTGCCTTCCTGCCGCCAGCGGCGAATTTGCTGGCGCAGCAGCGGCAGAGTTTCAATTATCAGCATTCTCTTCTCCGGTAATGAATTTCTTATCATAATAACTTACTGGAATGTGTGCTCTTCAGCCGGGTACACACCGCTCTCAACTTCTTGAATATAGAGCTTGATGGCAGCGCGAATATCACCTGCACTTTGCGCCAGGAAGTTCTTGCTAAATTTAGGGGTGTGGCCGCAGGTAATCCCCAGCGCATCATGCATAACCAGAATTTGACCGTCGGTTACATTACCAGCACCAATGCCTATCACGGGGATCGCTAGCTCTTCAGTTACTCTCTGCGCCAGCTCTACCGGCACGCATTCCAGTACCAGTAATTGCGCCCCGGCATTTTCAAGCGCCAGCGCATCTTTTAGTAGCTGATTCGCCGCAACTTCTTCTCGGCCCTGAACTTTGTAGCCACCAAAAACATTAACGGATTGTGGGGTTAACCCCAAATGCCCACACACCGGTACGGCACGCTCCGTAAGCATTCGAATCGTGTCGCACAGCCAACTTCCCCCCTCCAGTTTTACCATATTAGCCCCGGCCCGCATCAGCTCGGCGGCGTGGGTAAAGGTCATCTCTGGTGTGGCGTAACTCATAAACGGCATATCAGCTAATAACAGGCAATGAGGCGCACCACGGCGCACCGCACGGGTATGATAAGCCACATCAGCAACGGTGACTGGCAGGGTAGAATCGAACCCTTGCAGCGTCATTCCGAGTGAATCCCCTACCAGCAGCACGTCGATGCCCTGCTCGATGAATAACTGGGCAAAACTGGCATCATAGGCAGTCAGTGTTGCAAACTTACGCTGCTCAAGCTTCCGTTGGCGTAAGTGGCTTATGGTGGTGGCTTTCATCACTCTGTCTCCTGAAGTCGTCCTGTTTATAAAGTTATCTACTTTATAAACAGGCGGATAGACTAATAACGGTGAGGTTATTCGTCGTGAATATAAGATTAACTGTATATCATTCTACTGCAACCTTAGCACCACGGCGAGTAGTGCTATTTTATTTTTATAATCATTAGGATAGCGACGTTTTACTCGGTGAAAATATTAAGATGTGGGGTTGGCTAAAAGATGCAATAAAGAAAAGTGAGAGAGAAGTAGTGGCGATACGGAATTACCAAAGCACCAAACCATTTTTATCTATCCGTTTAAGGCATTCAGATAACGCTTCGCCATCGGGGAAAATAAGATCAGGTGCAATATCTGCCAACGGGTAGAGCATAAATTCGCGCTCTTTCAAACCATAGTGTGGCACAGTAAGGCGATCGGTTTTAATCACCAGTGAGCCATACAGCATGATATCCAGATCCAGCGTGCGTGGCCCCCAGCGCTGTTCTTTCCTCACCCGCCCTTGGTTACGTTCAATCGCCTGTGTGTGGTCTAACAATTGCTCTGGCGGGAGGTCAGTATCTAACGCCACCACAGCATTAAGGAAATCGGGTTGATCTTGCGGGCCTAACGGCTTGGTGCGATAAAACGGCGAACACGCCACTAACCGGGTGCGCGGCAGATGCTCCAACGCTTCCAACGCCGTTTTGACCTGTTGCAGTGGCATGGACTGGTTACTGCCCAGCGCGATATAGACCCGGTTCATGATGCGAATTATGCCCCTTCTTTACGTGGTGCAGGTTTCCGTGGGCGGCGAGGACGTGAACGCCGTGGTGCCGGATCCGCACCTAATGTATTTAGCATGTTTTTCTGTTGCAGTGGCGTAGCTTCCTGGAATTCTCCCCACCACTGTGCCAGGCGCTGCAACTCATGGTTTTTTTCCACTTCGGAACGCAGCAACAGTAGGTCATAAGCGGCGCGGAACTTTGGATGCTCCATCAGTTTATGTGCCCGTTTGCCCTGACGACGCGACAGGCGCAGTTGCAGTAACCAGATATCCCGCACCAGCGAGGTAATACGCTTTGGAATTGCTAACGAACGGCACTCTTCATCCAGCACATCATTCATTGCCAACGCAAAAGCATCGTAATAGGCCAGGCCGCTTTCTTGCGTCAATTTCTGCGCATGTTCGATCAATGGATACCAAAGCATAGCGGCAAATAAGAATGCTGGATTGACGCGTTGATCATTATGCAAACGATGGTCGGTATTTTTCAGCACCTGTTCCAGGATGCGTTCCATCGGCGAGTCATGCTCTTCGGTGAAGTGACGCGCAATCAGTGGGAATAGGGGCTGAAATAGCTGATATTCACACAGTTTCAGATAGGTTTTATAGCCATAACCCGATTGCAGCAGTTTGAGCGATTCTTCAAACAGGCGGGCGGGCGGGATCTCGCGTAGCAAGGAGGCCAGACGTGGGATCGGCTCGGCAGTTTCTGGGCTAAGAGCCATATCAAGTTTTGCGGCAAAACGAACAGCACGCAGCATCCGCACTGGATCTTCACGGTAGCGGGTTTCAGGAGAGCCAATTAGACGGATAATGCCTGCTTTCAGATCACGCAAACCGCCGGTGTAATCGCGCAATGCAAAATCAGAAATACCGTAATACAGGCTGTTAATGGTGAAATCGCGGCGTTGGGCATCATCTTCAATCGTACCGAAGATATTATCGCGCAGTAGCATACCATTTTGCGCCTGCTGAGAAGAATTCTTGTCGCTATCTTCCGCAGGTTGTTGTTCATGGTGACCACGGAAAGTCGCGACTTCAATGATTTCCGGGCCGAACATCACATGAGCCAAACGGAAACGACGGCCCACCAGACGGCAGTTGCGAAACAGCTTTCGTACCTGTTCTGGAGTGGCGCTGGTGGTGATATCAAAATCTTTAGGTTTCTTGCCCAGCAATAGATCACGGACACCGCCGCCCACCAGATAGGCTTCATAGCCCGATTTGTTCAGGCGATAAAGAACCTTCAGCGCATTATCGCTGATATCTCTGCGAGAAATATTGTGTTGATCTCGCGGAATAATCGTCATCGAACTCTGTTGTGAAGAGGGCACAGCATGATTTTTGTGGCCGGTATTTGTTCTGGTGGGCCTTCTCTCTTTGCGCGCCACGTTATCTTCACCGGGCACTTTATCTTTACAGGCACTGTTATCACGGGCCGCATTGTCACGGACAGTTTTGTCATCGCGAATCAGTACCTTACGGCAAAAGTTGGCTACTCGGGTAAAAATGGTACACCTCGATAGTGGCTAATAAATAACAGAACTACAGAAAAACAGCGGCTAATCATAGCTCACCGTGCTTCTTTTGAGAATGCTGTTGTGTTTTCAATGGGGGCTATCGCCCCCTGACGCGGGATTGAGGCCAGCGTCCAATGTTCGACTGCAAAACGTAATAATAACGGCAAATCAAGATCTTGCCAGCATTCTGGCAAGGGTTGACGCAAAAAATTCAGCGCATCAACTAAAACGGGCCGTGGATCGCCATTCGGCAGCGGTATAGCATGATTCTGCTTGGAAAGCTTATTACCCTCATTATTGAGCGCCAGCGGCAGGTGTAAGTAGCTGGGGGCCGGCTGCTGCAACTGCTGATAAAGGGCTATCTGGCGAACTGTCGGTTCAATCAAATCAGCCCCGCGCACCACTTCAGTCACCCCTTGAAAAGCATCGTCAACCACTACTGCCAGATTATAAGCGAACAACCCATCACGGCGACGAATAATAAAATCCTCTTCGGCCAGCGCGGGTTCGGCATACAGTTCACCCAGTAATTTATCACAAAAGACGTAAATCGGCTGAGTCTGTCGTAAACGAATGGCGGCCCCATGCGCGGGCAAATGGCGATCACGACAATGGCCGTCGTAGAAGCCTCCAAGGTGTTGGATTCTGCTGCGGGTGCAGGTGCAGTAATAACTTAATCCTTGCTGCTTCAACCAATTAAGGGTGGCACGATAAGCGTCATGACGCTGTGATTGATAGATAATCGGGCCATCCCAGTGCAGGCCATAATGGTCTAATGCGGCCAAAATGCGGGCGGCAGCGCCAGGGATTTCACGCGGGGGATCAATATCTTCAATACGTACCAGCCAGCTCCCGCCTTGGGCACGGGCTTGCAGGTAGCTACCGAGTGCGGCAATCAGCGAACCGAAATGCAAATCACCTGACGGAGAGGGTGCAAAGCGCCCTACATAGCCTGACTGTCGAGCATTGATATTTTCGGACATAAAAGGGAAGGGAGACCCAACGTGATAAATACGGTGCCGGAGGTGACTCAGGCACCGTGTCATATCCTTGGTATTTGGAGCTGTAGGGTTGTTAGCAACGCTCTCTCACCCGAATCAACTTACTTGAGTAAGCTCACCCTGGGGCCAGCACTGTTCAAAATGGTTTACAACCAATTTGTCATTTGCTTGCTGCCACCTATAGCTCCAACTTCTTTGGATATACAGATTATTGCTGTATTAGCCTGCCATCTGCTTTTCGCGGATTTCGGCAAGAGTTTTACAGTCAATGCATAAATCTGCAGTTGGCCGTGCTTCCAGACGGCGAATCCCAATTTCTACGCCACAAGACTCGCAGAAACCGAAATCGTCATCCTCGACTTTCTTCAGCGTTTTCTCGATCTTTTTAATCAGTTTACGCTCGCGGTCGCGGTTACGCAGTTCAAGACTGAACTCTTCTTCCTGCGCAGCACGGTCTACCGGATCTGGGAAGTTAGCAGCTTCGTCTTGCATATGCGATACAGTACGATCTACTTCATCCCTGAGCTGGTTGCGCCATGCTTCAAGAATCAGCTTGAAATGCGACAACTGGGCGGCGTTCATATACTCTTCGCCTGGCTTCTCTTGGTATGGTTCTACCCCAGCGATGGCGAGAATGCTCAAGGACGAGGTTTTACGTTTTTGCCCTTCTTGCATGATGCTTCTCCTACAATCATACGCACTTTCGAAATCCCCAATAGGGGGAAAAATCAGGCCGCTATAAATAACAGAAGGAAGGTAGGTTGGCAATTATTCCTGTCGCCTGCTTGACAATGATGTGAAGGAAGGCGTATTTGGCGAGCCACTCAATTCAATAATCGCTTCTTTATTCAGCGCTTGTTGATTAGAGCGTTTCGTCCAGTAATAGCGGTAAACGGGCATCCAGCGCGATACCGTCAGGCGATAGTTGAAAACCATAACAAATAACCTCCACTCCTGCTTGCTGAGCCTGAGCCAGCAATTCTGCATAGCGACTGTCAATGTGTCGGGCCGCAGAGACTTGTCTGATACCCGTATGCAATACGGCAAAAAAAAGTACTGCCCGGTGACCGTGGGCAACCATGCTTTGTAGTTCTCTAAGATGCTTTTGCCCTCGCAGAGTGACAGCATCTGGGAAATACCCACAGTGTTGTTGTAATAAGGTCACCGACTTGACTTCAATATAGCAGTTAGACCTATTTTCTGCCTGTAATAACAAGTCTATACGGCTGTTCTCATCCCCATATTTAATCTCTCTTTTGACAGAAGTGTAACCAGATAATTCAATTAGCTGGTTATTATCTATCGCTAAACTAGCTAACTCATTGGCACGTAGAGTATTTACGCAAATCCAATCACCGGTTTGGGTTTGAGTTAGCTCCCAACTGTGGGGATATTTCCGTTTCGGATTGTCCGATGTTGAGTACCAGACCGTATCCCCTGGAGTTGCACAACCGGTCATTGCTCCTGTATTAGCGCAATGAATGGTCAACGCTTCTCCGGCGGGCGTCACAATATCAGCTAAAAAGCGTTTATACCGCTTAATAAGTGTGGCTGGCTGTAACCTTGGGTTAAAAGATAACAATTTGGTGTCAAACAGCATTAAATTTCCTTTTCCTCACGGGCAGCCAGCGGCCAACTTTGCACTATTTTATAGCGGGTGCGGCCTCGGGCGAAGACGGATTCATACAGTGAAAAAGAATTCACAGGGAAAATTTCATTTGTGGTTCTGGCCGGAATGGCGACGGGGCGAATAGCTCCGCGGAATAAGGTGACATGGGGATGAAAAGGCAGTGGTGTTTGGTAACAGCCACTACGCGCTGCTTGCGAACGCAGTAACTGAGCCAACTGTAACAGTCCGCGCGGGGGATTTTTACAGCCCAACCACACCACGCCGGAGCCGGGCCAATGGCCGATATCATCCAATGTGACATTAAAACCAGGCTGACTGATGCGCCCGGCTTGTTGCTGTAAGACCTGTGCTTTGGCGTGACTGACCTCGCCGAGAAACGCCAGCGTCAGGTGAAGGTTAGCCGCAGCAATAGGTCGGCCAGCTTGTGGCGGGAAGTTATCTGCTCGCCATTGCACCATATTTTGTTGCAAGGTATCAGGCAGTGTCAGGGCAAAAAACAGACGCCTAAAGCTAGTTTTATCAACGGTATTAATCATTAGGCTGGCATAATCACTCGGCTAAATACGCTATACGGTCATGATGTTACAATGACTGACGATGAAAGTAGAGAGTATGGGGAAGAATGTGGTGAGTCAGAGAGAAAATAATGCGCAGATGGGCGCTTTACCGGTAGGTGAAGTGCTCAGTGAGATTTTGTCTGCGTTGCGAACCTCACCGCAAGTTTTGCTCCATGCCCCTACCGGGGCCGGTAAATCGACGTGGCTACCGCTGCAAATTCTAAAATATAGCGGATTGCCAGGCCGGATTATTATGTTGGAACCCCGACGGCTGGCGGCGAAAAATGTGGCTTACCGTTTGGCTCAGCAATTGGGTGAACAGCCGGGGCAGACCGTGGGTTACCGGATGCGAGCCGAAAGCAAAAGCGGGCCGAATACCCGCCTTGAGGTGGTAACCGAGGGTATTTTGACCCGCATGCTTCAGCAAGATGCCGAGCTTACCGGCGTTTCATTGGTGATTCTCGATGAATTTCACGAACGCAGTTTGCAGGCTGATTTGGCGCTGGCGCTGTTACTTGATGTGCAGCAAGGGCTGCGTAATGATCTCAAACTGCTGATTATGTCCGCCACGCTGGATAACCTGCGCCTTTCTGCATTGCTGCCATCCGCCCCAGCGATTGTCTCTGCCGGGCGCAGCTTTCCTGTCGATCGCAGCTATCAGCCCTTATCGAGCCATGAACGGCTGGAGGACGGTGTTGCGAATCGCGTTAAACGATTATTGAACGAGCAAACCGGTTCTTTGCTGCTCTTTTTACCCGGTGTCAGTGAGATTCATCGCGTTATGGAACGGTTACACGGCCAAGTTGCCCGTGATACTGACCTTTGCCCACTGTACGGCGCACTGCCGCTCAGTGAGCAGCAAAAAGCCATTCAACCGGCCCCGGCTGGGCGGCGCAAAGTGGTGCTGGCAACCAATATTGCTGAAACCAGTCTGACCATCGAAGGTATTCGGTTGGTGGTGGATAGTGGGCTGGAACGGGTGGCGCGTTTTGATGTCAAAAATGGCCTGACCCGTTTGGTAACGCAACGCATCAGCCAGGCATCGATGGTGCAACGAGCCGGTCGTGCCGGGCGGTTGGAACCGGGCATTTGCTGGCATCTGTTTGCCAAAGATCAGGGCGAGCGGGCTGCGGAATACAGCGAGCCGGAAATCCTTAATAGTGATTTATGTAACCTGTGGCTGGAACTGCTGAACTGGGGATGTCAGGATGTGGCGCAACTGAGTTGGCTGGATCAACCGCCATCGGCTGCTCTGGCTGTCGCCCGCGACTTGTTGCTGCGGTTAGGGGGCATCAATGTGAACGGCCATTTAACCGGAGCAGGGCGCACGATGGCGACGCTGGGCTGTGACCCCCGCCTGGCCGCCATGTTGTGTGCCGGTGCAGCACAAAGCCCCGACGCACTGGCAACGGCGGCGCTGCTGGCAGCCATTTTGGAAGAACCGCCGCGTTCCGGCCAGATTGATTTACATGATTGGCTTAGTCACCCGCAACCCCACTGGCTGCGGCGAGCAAGGCAGTTGACGCAACGCTTTAATCAACGCGCTGGCAGTATTGACAGCTCACTGGCAGGCCAATTGTTGGCGCAGGCTTATCCGGACAGGGTGGCGCAACAGCGAGGGCAGGATGGTCGCTACCTGCTGGCTAACGGAATCGGCGCGGCAATGGCACAAGACGAGGCGTTATCCCGTGCCCCTTGGCTGGTGGTTGCCGGGTTACTACAAAGCCACAGCGGGCCGGATGCGCGCATTTTACTGGCATTACCGATTGACATTGAATCGTTGGCTAAGCAATTACCACAGCTCGTTGAAGAACGCACCGTGGTGGAGTGGGATGAAGATAAAGGCACGCTGCGCGCCTGGCGGCGCTGGCAAATTGGGCGATTAACCTTACGGGCGCAACCATTAGCGAAACCGAGTGATGAAGCATTGCAATCGGCATTGCTAAACTGGGTGCGCGAGCAAGGGATGCAAGTCCTTAATTGGGATGAAAATGCCGAGCAGCTCCGCACCCGCTTACAATGCGCCAGCCGCTGGCTGCCAGAAGAGCCGTGGCCTGCGGTGGATGATGACAGTTTACTGGGCAAACTGGAGCTATGGTTGCAGCCGTCGTTATCCGGTGTGCGGGATTTGCGCAGATTACGGCAAGTGAATATTAGTGAGGCATTAACCCGTTTGTTGAGCTGGCAGTTACGTCAACGGCTGGATACTGAGCTGCCAACTCATTACACTGTGCCCACCGGTAGTCGTCTGCCAATCCGTTATTATATTGATCGGCCCCCGGTGTTGGCTGTGCGTTTGCAGGAAGTGTTTGGTGAACAGCACAGTCCGATGTTGGCAAGCGGGCGGGTGGCGGTAGTGCTAGAGCTGCTCTCCCCGGCACATCGGCCATTGCAGATTACCGGCGATCTCGCCGCTTTCTGGCAAGGGGCCTATCGCGAGGTACAAAAAGAGATGAAAGGGCGCTATCCCAAACATGTCTGGCCGGATGATCCCGCGAATACCCGGCCAACACGCAGGATCAAGAAGTATCAGGATAACTAACAACATCTGGCCAACAGCCAATAATTTCAGATGTTTCCCCTTTCTATTCGATAAATTGGGGAATATATGATACCCAAAGTAATTCGAGTTGCAGGAAGGCAGCAAGCCAGAGACAAATTGGTTGTAAACCACTTTGAACAGCGCTTGCGCTGGCCCGCAGGGTGAGGCTCTGATGAGGCTCATAGTCCCGATAAGCATACTGTAGTCAGTGATTCGGGTGATTGAACGCAGCCAACGCGTATGCAGCTTGAAGTATGACGGGTATAAGTCGCAATAATCGCCAACGCGCGTGGAGAGAAAGACATGTCTGGGGATGACCGCGAGCCAATTGGACGTAAGGGCAAGAAAGCCCAACCCAAAGCTGCACCGAAACGGCCACTGCGCCGGCGGCGTGATGAAGATGAATACGAAGAAGAGCATTTTGATGACGAAGAGTATGACGATGATGACTACGATGATGAGGAAGAACCGATGCCAAGAAAGGTAGCATCACGTCCGCCACGTAAAAAACGCCGCTGGCTCGGCTTGTTTATCAAACTGTTCTTGGTCGGTGCCGTGGTGCTGGCTATTTACGGGGTTTACCTCGACTCGCAAATTCGCAGCCGTATCGATGGCAAAGTCTGGCAATTGCCCGCTGCCGTTTATGGACGTATGGTTAATCTCGAACCGGGCATGTCTTATAGCAAAAAAGAGATGATCGATTTGCTGGAAGGGATGCAATACCGGCAGGTCACCCGTATGACACGCCCGGGTGAGTTCACTGTTCAGGGTGACAGCATTGATATCCTGCGCCGGCCGTTTGATTTCCCGGATGCGAAAGAGGGGCAGATCCGCGCCCGTTTGGTGTTTAAAAACGATCGTCTGGCCCAGATCCAAAATCTGGATAGCCAGCGTGATTTTGGCTTCCTGCGCCTTGATCCTAAGCTTATCACCATGTTGCAATCCCCGAATGGTGAGCAACGCCTGTTTGTGCCGCGAGCCGGTTTCCCTGATTTGTTGGTCGATACCTTGCTGGCAACCGAAGACCGCCATTTCTATGAACATGATGGTATCAGCCCGTACTCTATTGGCCGTGCAGCTATCGCCAACCTGACCGCCGGAAAAGCGGTGCAGGGCGGCAGTACTCTGACACAACAGTTGGTGAAAAACCTGTTCCTGACCAATGAGCGTTCGCTGTGGCGTAAACTTAACGAAGCTTATATGGCGTTGCTGGTCGATTACCGTTACAGCAAAGACCGGATACTGGAACTGTATCTGAACGAAGTCTATCTCGGTCAGAGTGGTAGCGATCAGATTCGGGGTTTCCCGCTGGCGAGTCTCTATTACTTCGGCCGCCCGGTAAACGAACTGAGCCTTGATCAGCAAGCCATGCTGGTGGGTATGGTCAAAGGGGCATCGCTGTACAACCCGTGGCGTAACCCAACACTGGCACTTGAGCGGCGTAATTTGGTGCTGCGTTTGTTGCAAAATCAGGGCATTATCGACGCCGAGCTTTATACCATGCTCAGTGCTCGCCCGTTGGGTGTGCAGCCCAAAGGCGGCGTCATTACGCCCCAACCGGCCTTTATGCAGATGGTACGTCAGGAGCTGCAACAGAAGCTGGGCGACAAGATAAACGATCTGTCCGGTGTGAAGATCTTCACCACGCTGGATCCGGTTTCACAAGATGCGGCAGAAAAAGCCATCGAAGACGGGATTCCAGCGCTGAAAGCGGCCCGTCATCTGGATGATCTGGAAGCGGCAATGGTGATAGTTGACCGCTTCAGTGGTGAGGTACGTGCTATGGTCGGTGGGGCGCAGCCGCAATATGCCGGTTTTAACCGCGCAATGCAGGCTCGCCGTTTGGTCGGTTCTCTTGCCAAGCCGCCAACCTATCTGACCGCCCTGAGCCAGCCGGATAAATACCGCCTTAATACCTGGCTTGCAGATCAACCGCTGTCGATCAAATTGCCAAACGGCACATCGTGGCAGCCGAAAAACTACGATCGCCAGTTCCGGGGGCAGGTGATGTTAGTCGATGGGTTGGCTAACTCGCTGAACGTGCCAACGGTCAATCTGGGTATGTCGGTTGGGCTGGATCAGATAAGTACTATGTTGCAGCGTCTGGGCATCCCGAAAGCGGTAATTACTCCGGTTCCGGCCATGTTGTTGGGCGCAATAGATCTGACGCCAATCGAAGTGGCGCAGGAGTATCAGACTATCGCCAGTGGTGGCAATCGTGCGCCGCTGTCTGCTGTGCGCTCAGTGATTGCAGAAGACGGCACCGTGCTGTATCAGAGCTTCCCGCAGGCGGAGCGCATGGTGCCTGCACAGGCGGCTTATCTGACACTTTATGCAATGCAACAAGGGGTTGCGCGCGGGACATCCCGTTCGCTGTCGGTAAAATTCTCTAAATATACGCTGGCGGCTAAAACCGGTACCACCAACGACCTGCGTGATAGCTGGTTTGCCGGTATCGATGGTAAAGAAGTGGCAATCGCCTGGGTTGGGCGTGACAACAATGGCCCGGCGAAACTGACCGGTGCCAATGGTGCGTTGACACTGTATCGCCGCTATTTGGAGAACCAAACTCCGCTGCCGTTGGTATTGCAACCACCGGAAGGGATTAGCCAGATGAACATTGATTCGGCGGGTAACTTTGTCTGCGGTGATGCCAGTGGTATGCGCTCCATCCCTGTCTGGACTGAGAACCCACAAGGGCTGTGTCAGGCGGCTCAACCTACTCAGGCAGATACCAAGCCGGATGGCGATGGTGTCGCAGGTTGGATCAAAGATATGTTCGGTCAGTAATGTTTTGCTGATTGGCACGGTTGTGATAACCGTGCCAATCACTGTCGTTCCTCTGCCTCCCACAATTCCAGCCTATTCAATCGCCACGGTATTGCGCTTGCAGTTCGCTGTGAGTTACGCATAAACTACCTGCTTTGATAATTATTTCACTTTGATAACTATTATCGTTTCGATTCACTTTCTCGCTATCTTCCGATAACGTTTGGGTCGTAATAACCATCAAATTTGTTAACTTTTAATTGCGCACAGCAGGGTACCATTTTGGACCAACAGGCAAGCCAACCCAGCACTTTCATGCTTCGCGAACTGAGTTTCTCGGTTCCCAGCCGAACCTTATTACAGCCACTGTCACTTACCTTTCCACAGGGAAAAGTCTGCGGCTTAATTGGCCATAACGGTTCCGGCAAATCGACACTGTTAAAAATGCTGGGTCGCCACCAACTGCCTTCCAGTGGCGATGTTCTGCTTAATGATGTGCCGCTGGCTCAATGGGATAGCAAAGCTTTTGCGCGCGAAGTAGCGTATTTGCCGCAGCAGTTACCGGCAGCCGAAGGGATGACCGTGCGTGAGCTGGTGGCGATTGGCCGCTACCCATGGCATGGTGCGTTAGGCCGTTTTGGTCAGAAAGATCGCCTGCAAGTAGAAGAGGCGATTGCGTTAGTCGATTTGAAACCGCTGGCAGGGCGTTTGGTGGACAGCTTGTCCGGTGGTGAGCGGCAGCGGGCTTGGTTGGCGATGCTGGTGGCGCAAAATAGCCGTTGTTTGTTGCTTGATGAGCCGACTTCTGCGCTGGATATCGCACATCAGGTAGAGGTTCTGGGGCTAATTCAGCACCTCAGTCACGAACGTGGCCTGACCGTCATTGCCGTGTTACACGATATCAATATGGCCGCTCGCTATTGTGACCATTTGGTCGCGCTGCGCGGTGGTGAAATGATAGCGCAAGGCCCGGCAGACTGCCTGATGGAGGGCAAGGTCTTGGAGCAAATCTACGGTATCCCCATGGGGATCTTGCCACATCCGGCCGGTGGCGCGCCGGTAAGTTTCGTTTATTAATGAAAATGTTGTCAACCTTGGTTCAACGCCACTCATCGGCACCGGATTATACTCGCCGCCGATTACTCACTGCTTTGGCATTGTCGCCGCTACTGTTTGCCCTACCGGGACGGGCGACGAATGTGCCTCAAATTGATATAAATCGCATAGTTGCACTGGAATGGCTACCGGTTGAATTACTGCTGGCACTGGGGGTAACCCCTTATGGGGTGGCGGATATTCATAATTACCGGTTATGGGTTGAAGAGCCTAACTTACCTGCCAGTGTGATTGATGTCGGTCAGCGTACTGAGCCAAATCTGGAGTTATTGCAACAGATGGCTCCGTCGCTGATTTTAATGTCGCAAGGCTATGGCCCTTCGCCAGAAAAACTCTCGCCAATCGCGCCTTCCATGAATTTTGCTTTTAATGAACAGGGCAGCTCCCCGCTGGCGGTAGGTAAAAACTCATTACGCACTCTGGGGCAGCGCTTGGGGCTAGATGCTGTTGCAAATCAACATATTGCAGACTTTGACGACTTTATAGCATCAGCCCGCTTGCGGCTGTGTGATGATTGTCAGTCACCCTTATTGATGTTCACTCTGCTCGATACTCGCCATGCGCTAATTATCGGTCAGGGCAGCCTGTTTCAGGATGTTTTGAACAGCTTAGGCATTGAAAATGCCTGGCAGGGCGAAACCAATTTTTGGGGCAGCACCGTGGTGGGCATTGAGCGTCTGGCGACGATAAAGTCGGGCCGGGCAATCTATTTCGGGCATGGTAATAGTGAAATGTTACAACAAGTTGCCCGTACCCCGCTGTGGCAATCCATCTCTTTTGTACGCGACAATCAGTTACGAACAGTACCTGCGGTCTGGTTCTACGGTGCGACGCTGTCAGCGATGCGCTTTGTCCGTTTATTGGAACAGGCATGGGGTAAATCATCATGATGATGAATACCTCGCGCAAGAGCCTTCCGCTACCTGTGGGTTTACTGAGTTTGCTTTTGATTACAGCAGTAGCATTGACGCTATACAACTTGTGCCAATTATTACCGGTTTCATTGTGGGCTGAGGCGTTGTGGCGGCCAGATAGTGATGATGTGCGCCAAATGTTATTTTATTACAGTCAGTTACCCAGATTGGTCGTCGCGCTACTCACCGGTGCCGGGCTGGGGTTAGTGGGGGTGTTATTCCAGCAAGTGCTGCGTAATCCACTGGCTGAACCGGCCACGCTTGGCGTAGCCGCCGGTGCCCAACTTGGCTTGACGGTCGCGACCTTGTGGATGCTACCGGGCGGTGAACTGACCCGCCAACTGGCGGCAATGGCCGGAGGGACGGCTATCGGCGCGTTGGTTTTTGGCGTGGCTTGGGGTAAACGCTTATCGCCTGTTACCTTGATTTTAGCGGGATTGGTTCTCGGCCTGTACTGCGGTGCGGTAAATGGTTTGCTGGCGCTATTTAACTATGACCAACTGCAAGGACTGTTTTTGTGGAGCAGCGGCGCGTTGAACCAGCAGGACTGGAGTACCGTACAGTTTATTCTGCCACGCTTATTGATCACCTGCGTATTGGCTGCGTTACTGATTCGCCCATTAACCCTTTTGGGGCTGGATGACGGTATTGCCCGTAATTTGGGCTTGGGATTATCATTGGCACGCCTGAGCGCATTGGGTGTGGCAATCCTATTCAGTGCAATGTTAGTTAACGCGGTAGGTGTGATTGGATTTATTGGTCTGTTTGCGCCGTTACTGGCAAAAGTTCTCGGTGCGCGACGGTTAGCACAGCGCTTGATTCTGGCACCGATCATCGGGGCGTTACTGTTATGGGTTACCGATCAGAGCATCATCTGGCTGACGCAAGTTTGGCGGGAGATTCCTACCGGTGCTGCGACCGCATTAATCGGCGCTCCGCTACTGTTGTGGCTGCTGCCGCGTTTACACAGTGCTAGCGCCCCAAATATGGATTTTGGCGGCCATGTTCCGGTTGAACGCCAGCGTTTGCGATTATGGGCCGGTGCCGGTTTACTGTTATTGCTGGCGGGGATGATTGTCGCGTTGATGTTTGGGCGTGATAGCCAGGGCTGGAGTTGGGCCAGCGGTGATCAGATACAGGCGTTGTTACACTGGCGCTGGCCACGGGTGCTGGCAGCATTGGCTGCTGGCATGATGCTGGCGGTAGCAGGAACTTTAATCCAAAAACTGACCGGCAACCCAATGGCTAGCCCTGAAGTGCTGGGCATTAGCTCGGGGGCGGCGTTTGGTGTCGTGATTATGTTATTCATCGTACCGGGTAATGCATTGGTGTGGTTGCTACCTGCGGGTAGTTTAGGCGCGGCGGTAACGCTGTTACTGATTATGGTGGTTGCCGGGCGAGGGGGGTTCTCTCCGGGTCGAATGCTGTTGGCGGGCATTGCGATCAGCACCGCCTTTACCACCGTAATCACCATGTTGCTGGCCAGTGGCGATCCACGTATGCGAGGAGTGCTGGCATGGATTTCAGGTTCAACCTACGCTGTTGGTAGCCAGCAGGCATTGACCACTGGGCTAATTGCCGTGATATTGATAGCGTTAGCACCGCTGTGCCGCCGCTGGTTAGTTATCCTGCCACTGGGAGGGGCAACGGCCAGATCATTAGGTATGGCGCTGGCACCGAGCCGGTTAGCGATTTTACTGCTAGCCGCCTGTTTAACCGCCGCCGCTACGCTGACAGTCGGCCCGTTAAGTTTTCTTGGCCTGATGGCACCCCATATGGCTCGTATGCTCGGTTTCCGCCGTGCAATCCCCCAACTGATGATTGCCGCAATGTTGGGGGGCCTACTGATGATATTTGCCGACTGGTGTGGGAGGATGTTGCTATTTCCTAACCAGATCCCGGCAGGGTTATTAGCGACGTTTATCGGTGCACCGTATTTTGTTTATTTATTACGCAAACAAGGGCGGTGATTTTACTGTCAGTCAACTGTACCACCAATGTGATATACAAATATGATATTGGGTGATGCAGTTTTAAAAGAAATCCCCACGATTTCATCACATATTTTGTCCATTAATAATCATGGCAGTAATGTTATTTTGTGAATAATATTCGTTCATTTTATAGCACACTGCTTTGGTCGGGGATATTCATAATATAATTAACATCGATAATAAAATGATGCATTCTCCTTTTTATCTGTGTCATTAATTCCTGGTATATTGTCGGGTGTTAGCCTGTTTTTTTTCGGCCATAAACAGACCAAATAACAACAACCGATAGAGCATAGAATGCTAAAATACATAATATGGCTGTAATGACAGACCCGGTCATTGCCAGCGAAGAACCCATGATTTTAGGAATAAAGAAACCACCAGACGCACCGATAACAGAAATAAAACCCAATGCTGTTGCTGTGTCTGCAACCGCATGGCGCTGGGCATCTTCATCACTACCGCCCTGTGCTTTAATCCGGTTAGCAGAGACTTTACGAAATACGACGGCGATCATCTGGTAGGTTGAACCACTACCAAAACCAGCAGTAACAAATAACATCATAAAAATACAGAAGAAAGCTGCGAACGAGCCGTTGTTGTTAGCATCTGGTAAGGTGAAGATCAGCATCAATATCAAGATTGCCATCAAGACAAAATTTGCCGCCGTCACTAAAGCCCCGCCAAAGCGGTCAGCAAGGATTCCACCTAAAGAACGGGCCAATGCCCCAAGAAATGGCCCAAAAAAGGCGAAATATAAAATCTCGATCTCAGGAAACTGGACGGTCGATAACATGGCAAAAGCTGCCGCATAGCCAATAAAGGAGCCATAAGAGGCGAAATACAACAGCCCCAGTACCCATAAGTGACCATTTTTTAAAATTCCCAATTGACTATTTAATGAGGGTTTCTGTATTGCGAGGTCATTCATACCAAACCAGGCCAGTAAGGTTGCGATGCTCAACGGAATCACCCAGATCCATGCTGCATTCTCTAGCCACATTCTTTCGCCATTGGCTAATTCTTTACCTTCACTGCCAAAAAAGCTGAATAAAGAAATTGAGATTATAACGGGTACAATCAATTGCATGGCACTGACGCCCAGATTACCAAAACCACCGTTATAACCGAGAGCTTGCCCCTGTTTATCCTTTGGATAAAAGAAGCTGATATTTCCCATGCTGGATGCAAAGTTTGCACCGGCGAAACCGCAAAGGAGTGCAATAAGAACAAAGGTTTCGAAGGTTGTGGACAGGTCTTGCACGGCAAATCCTAGCCAGGCGCAAGGAATAATCAAAAAGCCAGTGCTAATTGCAGTCCAGCGGCGACCACCGAAGATGGGCACCATAAAGGAATAAGGAATACGTAATAATGTTCCTGACACAGAGGGTAATGCTGCCAATAGAAATAATTTCTCTGAGGCGAAAGTAAAACCAATATGATTCAAATTTACGGCTAATGCGCTAAATAACATCCAAACGCAGTATGCTAATAGCAGGCAGGCAATGGAAATATATAAATTTCTCTTGGCTATATGTTGCCCTGTCTGCTCCCAGAATGTTGTGTTTTCTGGTTGCCAGTGGGACAGTAAACTACCTTTTTCATTGTTATATACATTCGATGTTTGCGTCATGAAATCCTCTTTCTAATTCATTTAGATTCGCTCTCATTCTTTTGAGTTATTACCAAGATCTGAGAGTAAATGTTGTAGCCCATCTCAGCTTCCTATTGTTATCACAGCACATAATATGTATTTAATATTTGTTTTTTCATTAATACAACTTAAATTAACTTGTTATTTCATTAAAAGTAATTAATTTAAAATTAATAATGTTATTAATTGTTTTATGATAGACATTTATGTTTTTAATCATGACGAAGTGATAGATAAACTATTTGTTTTAGTATCTTTGGGCGGGCAGATTGAAAAAAACCTAAATTCTGTGGAAAACAGAACTCAGGTTTTCTGTTGTAGTTTAAAATCACCTCAGTAAAGAGATGGCTTTCTATCTATTTGAAATCAAGTATCCATCAATATTAAAGTTTAGCGAAGCACCGGCGGGCGGCATCGATAGTCTTCTGGATATCTTCTTTACTGTGTGCCACAGACATAAAACCTGCTTCAAATGCGGAAGGAGCCAAATAGACGCCTTCGTCCAGCATCAAATGGAAGAAACGTTTAAAGCGTTCAACGTCACAATTCATCACATCCTGATAGCAGGTAACAGTTTCAGCGTGAGTAAAGAAAATACCGAACATGCCTCCGACATGATTTACCACTAGCGGGATATTCTCTGTTTTAGCTGCTTTTAACAGACCGTTTGCTAATGAGTCGGTCAGTTCAGTCAGCGTTTCATGTATACCCACCTGTGCGACTGCGGTCAGACAGGCAAAACCGGCTGCCATAGCGATAGGATTACCGGACAGCGTGCCAGCCTGATAAACCGGGCCAGTCGGTGCCAGCGCATCCATAACATCACGACGGCCGCCGAAAGCACCTACCGGCATACCACCACCAATGATTTTACCCAGGCAGGTCAGGTCAGGAACTACTTTGTAGTAATCCTGCGCGCCGGCTAAGGCGACACGAAAGCCGGTCATGACCTCATCGATAATCAGCAAGGCACCGAATTCATCACATAATTCACGCAGGCCAGGCAGGAACTCCGGTAACGGCGGAACGCAGTTCATGTTGCCTGCAACCGGTTCGACGATGATGCAAGCGACTTCCTGTGGGTATTGCTCAAAGGCTTCCCGCACGGAGGCCAGACAGTTATAGGTACAGGTTAGGGTATGTTTGGCAAAATCGGCAGGGACACCTGGAGAGTTTGGTTGGCCGAGGGTCAATGCGCCGGAACCTGCTTTTACCAGCAGGCAATCTGCGTGACCGTGATAGCAACCTTCGAATTTGATGATTTTATCGCGGCCAGTAAAGCCCCGTGCCAGGCGGATAGCACTCATGGTAGCTTCTGTGCCAGAGTTGACCATTCGTACCATGTCCATTGTTGGCACCAGATTAGTGACCAACTCAGCCATTTTGACTTCCATTTCAGTTGGCGCACCGAAACTTAAACCACGTTCAACGGCTTCAATCACCGCCTGGCGGATAGCCGGATGATTGTGGCCCAAGACCATCGGCCCCCAAGAGCCAACATAGTCAATGTAAGCTTTCCCATCGACATCAAACAGATAAGCGCCGTCAGCACGTTCAATAAATAGCGGAATGCCCCCAACACCGGTGAATGCACGTACCGGAGAGTTAACCCCGCCTGGAATTAACTTTTTTTGCCTCGGCATACAGAGTTTCAGATTTATTCATAAACTGGCTCCTAAATTGGTATTGGCTCACTCAGGCCAAATGAAGAATGCTGCTTATTCTAAAGAACTGACAGCGGTTATCAAATGATTGGGCATATTTAACGCTTAGCTTGCGCGGCGTGCCGCAAATCATCAGAAATAACAGTCGCTATCAATAAAAGCGTCTTTCTGAGCCAGATCATTTCTCCAGCGCTTAAGCAGGCGCATCATATGTAACTGCGTTAGACTTACGCAATTGCATATTTGTATTACTTATTAACTAATCGATAAACATATTAATTATGACTGATTCAACATCAAATATTGCTGCTGAAAGTGTCACTGAACTTAAGCGTGGTCGCTTTATCAGAGCATTGGTTAATCGTGATAAGACGCCGTTGGTGATCCTTCTCATGGCCGCTCTCGTCGGGGTTATCACCGGTTTACTCGGTGTTGCATTTGATAGAGGCGTTGATTGGATTCAGCAACAGCGGTTGGCAACACTGGCGAAGGTGGCTGACTATGCGATTCTGGTGTGGCCGCTGGCTTTTATTATGTCGGCTCTGCTGGCAATGATGGGCTATTTTTTGGTTCGTCGTTTTGCGCCGGAGGCGGGTGGTTCGGGGATACCCGAAATTGAGGGGGCGATGGAAGAGGTGCGGCCGGTGCGCTGGTGGCGGGTTATTCCGGTTAAATTTATCGGCGGCCTCGGCACCTTGGGGGCGGGTATGGTATTAGGTCGTGAGGGACCGATGGTACAGATGGGGGGGAATAGTGGGCGCATGGTTGTGGATATCTTTCGGTTGCGCAGCCCTGAAGCCCGCCACTCATTATTAGCCACCGGTGCGGCAGCCGGTCTGTCTGCGGCATTCAACGCACCTCTGGCTGGGATTTTGTTTGTTATTGAAGAGATGCGCTCGCAGTTCCGTTACAGCCTGGTTTCGATCAAAGCGGTCTTTGTTGGTGTCATTACTTCGACTATTGTTTATCGTTATTTTAATGGCGAACGTTCAGTTATTGATGTCGGTAAGTTGAGTGAAGTTCCGCTGAATACCTTATGGCTCTACCTGCTGTTAGGTATTGTTTTTGGTGCCGTGGGGGTGATTTTCAATGCATTAATATTCCGTACACAAGATATGTTTATGCGTTTTCATGGCGGTGATTGGCGTAAACTGGTGTTGATTGGCGGCCTGTTAGGAGGAATGTGCGGTTTATTAGCATTGATTCATGGTGAGGCAGTTGGCGGTGGTTTTGCGCTGATCCCTATCGCGGTGGCGGGCAACTTTAGTATTGGTATGCTGCTATTCATATTTATTGTGCGGGTTGTCACTACCTTACTGTGCTTTGGTTCAGGTGCTCCGGGCGGGATATTTGCACCGATGCTGGCATTAGGAACCATTCTTGGAACCGCCTTTGGTCTGGCCTGCGCGCATCTATTCCCGCAATATGGCATTGAGGTAGGGACTTTTGCCATCGCAGGTATGGGGGCACTGTTTGCCGCTTCAGTTCGTGCGCCGCTGACCGGTTTGGTGCTAGTTTTGGAAATGACCGATAACTATCAACTTATTTTACCAATGATAGTGACATGCCTGGGGGCGACATTAATCGCGCAGTTTATGGGGGGGAAACCCTTGTATTCTGCTATCTTAGCCCGCACATTACAAAGACAAGCGCAAGCGGTGGTGGTTGAAAATGATGCTCAAACAGGCAGATAATATATAACATTAGCCAGCAATACTTGAATGAATTACTCAGGTATTGGATAATTGATCCTTAGATCAGGCTGCCATTGTAGTAACCTGCAACTCGAACACCGGTTGGGAGTGATGAGTATGAGCGATGAAACAGTACTGCCCCTACAGTTTACCGAGGCAGCGGCGAAGAAAGTTAAACTGCTGATTTCTGATGAGGAAAACCCGAATCTGAAACTGCGGGTTTACATTACCGGTGGCGGATGCAGCGGGTTCCAGTATGGCTTTACTTTTGATGACCAAATCAACGATGGCGATATGACCATTGAGAAGCAAGGTGTTGAATTGGTAGTTGATCCAATGAGTCTGCAATATCTGGTTGGTGGTGCGGTGGATTACACCGAAGGGTTAGAAGGTTCACGTTTTATCGTCACTAACCCGAATGCGAAGAGCACTTGTGGCTGCGGTTCCTCCTTTAGCGTTTAGTCCATTTGCCGAAATATTGGTATAAAAAAACCGCAACCTTCACCGTCGCGGTTTTTATCATCTGAATCGCCATTCTACAGTAAATCAGTTGTGTTATCGGACTATTGCTACTCAGCGATATGTTGCCTGGCGCAATAAAGGAATGACTGATTATTTAAGAACTTGAAGATCTGAATTACATAAATTCAGCCAATGAATCTATCAATGTTCTATTTCAAATGTGGGCAGTTTTAAGCGCCAGCGGATAGCGGCAAGCCGAATTCCGAGGGTAATGCCCATGCCCAGCATCATCGCCTGTTGCAATGGCATATTAAAAGTATAGAACGCGGTGGCATGAACGATGCCACCAATGATACAGGCTGTGGCATAAATCTCAGTTCGCAGGATCATGGGGATCTCGCGCGCTAAAACATCACGAATAATTCCGCCGCCAACACCGGTGATAACCCCCATACAAATTGCCACTAATGGGCTGGCCCCGGCAGCAAAGGCTTTATTTACGCCGATACCCACGAATACCGCCAAACCAATGGCATCAAGCACTGGTAGAATCCATTTCGGGGTGCGTCGGGGCTGGCGGACTAACAAAATAGTTGCCAGACAAGTCACCATTGCGACCACCAGATCGGTTGGATCTTTTACCCAAAACACGGGGCCATTAGCCAGTGCCATATCGCGAATAGTGCCGCCACCGACGGCGGTAACCACCCCCAATACCAGTACCCCGAATGGGTCCATGCGTAACTTCCCTGCCAGTAATACACCAGAAATAGCAAATACCGCAGTACCTAAAATATCCAGCCAATAAACCAGCATTAATGTGACTCCGCCACCGGGGTTGGGATACTGGCCATTTGTTGGCACAGCTGTTTAGCGGCCAGCAGAATACGTGGGCCTGCACGATTAAACCAGTCCTCATTAAGGGTTATGACGGGTGCGTCAATTTGTGGCTGCCAAAAAGCGCTGACGTTATCGGCTTGTGACTGTGTTCCACCGACGACGATCAGCTGTGGTTGACGGGTCATTACTTGCTCTCGGCTGACCTGCGGCCAAGGGACGGGACTTGCGGCAAAAATATTTTTACCGCCGCACAGCGAAACGACTTCGCTCTGCAAGGTGTGGCCAGAGCTGGTAAATAAGGGTTGTGTGCCAAATTGGAGGAAGGTGCGCAGTGGCTTATTACGTGCATAACGGCTGCGTAACTCCGCTACCTGCTGGCGGAACTGCTCCGCTGCCTGATGTGCCTGCTCTGGATGTGGGCTGTATTGCGCCAATTTATCCAGATCAGATGCAATCTGATCAAGGTTAATCGGATCAGAATAGAGGATCGGAATACCAAAAGCTGCCAGTTGATCCAGTGGACGCTGTGGATTACCGCCGCGCCAGGCGAGGATCAGATCTGGCTTTAAAGCCAGAATTCGCTCGACGTTAACTCCCTGCCATGATGCCACATGTTCAAGCTGTTTGGCTGCTTCTGGATAATCGGAGTAAGCGCTCACCGCTACCAATTTATCGCCTAAACCGGCGGCATACGCCAGCTCAGTGGTGCTGGGTGATAAACTGACAACTCGCTGTGCAGCCCAGAGGGGGAGTGTCAGCAGGCCGGTCAACAATATTGCACCCAGCCGTATCATAGAAACCCTACTGAACGGCATCATTAAGCGGGTTGACCCAGAGTGGCCAACATTGCTTCTATCATCCGAGTGGATTGTTTAGCCGCAACCACCAGGAACTCGTCAAAACTGAGGTGGGATTCCTGATCAGCCACGTCAGAAATGGCGCGAACGACAACAAAGGGCGTTTTGAACAAGTGGCATACATGGCCGATGGCGGCGGCTTCCATCTCTACCGCCGCTACTGTCGGGAAGGTTGCACGGATGCGTGCCAGAGGCGCTGCGCCATTAATAAAAGCATCACCGCTGCAAATCAGGCCGCGCACTGCGTTCAGATTCAATTGTTTGATGCAGTTTTCTGCCAATGCAATCAGCTCGGCATCAGCAACGAAAGCTGCCGGGCAGCCCGCCATTTGGCCGGGTTCATAGCCGAAAGCGGTCACATCAGCGTCGTGATAGCGCACTTCGTTGGAAACAACGATATCGCCGACTTTCAGGTTGGGGGCCAGGCCACCCGCAGAACCGGTGTTAATCACCATATCAGGCTGGCAATGCTCTAACAGCAAAGTCGTGCCCATTGCCGCAGAAACCTTACCGATGCCAGATTTAAGTAATGCAACGTCAATGCCATTCAATTGGCCGGTGTAAATTTCACAGCCAGCACGCGCCAGTGTTTCACGGTTTTTAATCTGGTCGCGCAGCAACGTCACTTCTTCTTCCATTGCGCCTATAATGCCTACTTTCATATGTATTCCCGCTGATTTAAAGAGTGAATTAGTCTGTAA
>NZ_ACCB01000033.1 GCF_000173735.1 Yersinia aldovae ATCC 35236
ACTCGGCCTGTGCCAAACGATATAGTGAAAAGAGCCTTCCCTCACCATCCAATTCTGCGCGGCGGGATTTTGTTCATTCACATCCATACCTAAACAACCTGAAAGTACCAAGAGCATTTAATATGATTATCGCTAATATCTACGATCAGGTATGAATAAATTACACATATACTTTAATCGTTGGGCGCTCCGGATAGAGTCATGCCCTATAGGTCAGGATGATGATTATCACAGGGAAGGGCAGCTATAGCCTTTCTAAATCTCTGACGAAGGTAAGTAAAAGACACATATACACTTTTAGGGGATCGCATATGTTCCAAGACCAAGACACGTCGATCCTCAATACCTACTTTGGTACTCATAGCCCTTTTTGGCGGCTTGCTTTTGATAGTCAGGCTCTGGAATTGTCTGCAATTAAAGGGACAACAAATATTGCGATTCCCCTTAATTCAGTTCAAACCATGAAAATCCGCAGCTTAACCGGTATTACTTCCAGTCTGCATGTTGAGATTGAGATATATGGTAATCCACTACATTTGCATCTTGTTGGCCGTAAAATTAACGACAAAGAGTGGGGAGGCACCGCTTCTGCCTATGCCGATACCGAAGCGGTCGCTCGCGATTTAGTGATGGGGCTTTCCTTTGCTGAGCAGGTGGTTTCTGAAGCCAATTCCGTTATTGTTATTCTCGATAAAGATGGTTTTGTTCAACGTTTTAATCGCCTGAGCGAAGAATATACCGGGAAAAAAGAACAAGATGTTATTGGTAAAAATGTCTACGACTTGTTTATGACGCCCAAAGAGGCCGCATCATCACGCAAAAATATTGAACGGTTCTTCCAACAAGGAGCATCTTATGAAGTTGAACGTTGGGTTAATACCGTAAAAGGAAAGCGTCTCTTCTTATTCCGTAATAAGTTCGTTCACAGCGGTAGTGGAAAAAATGAGCGTTATCTAATCTGTTCAGGTACAGATATTACGAAAGAAAGGCGTGCCCAAGAGCGGCTCAGGATCTTGGCTAATACCGATATGATTACTGGCCTGCCGAATCGCCACGCTATTCATGAGCGCATTAACAGTGCAATTCAGACACGTTCTGATACCTCAGTAGGTATTATTTATCTCGATCTCGACAACTTCAAAAAAGTGAATGACCACTACGGCCATATGTTCGGTGACCGGTTACTGAAAGATGTTTCATTAGCTATTTTAAGTTGTTTAGATGATAACGAAATGCTTGCCAGACTGGGTGGTGATGAATTTATTGTTCTGGTCGAAAATGCTACCTTGAGTAGACTTGAAGCAACGGCACAGCGAATTCTTACCCGAATGAAATTACCTTTCCGAATTGGGTTAATAGAAGTGTATACAGGTTGCTCTATCGGTATAGCACTATGCCCGGAACACGGGGATACATTGGAAAATATAATCCGTAGTGCAGATACCGCTATGTATACCGCGAAAGAACATGGAAAACAAACCTACTCAATTTTCTCACAAGAGATGAATAAAAAAGTCTCTGAATATATATGGCTTGATACCAATTTACGTAAAGGTCTGGAACAGCATCAGTTAAAAGTCTTCTATCAGCCCAAAATATCCAACAAATCCGGTAAAGTACACAGTGTCGAAGCATTAGTTCGTTGGCATTCGCCTGAGCGTGGTTTAATTGCTCCGGGTAAATTTATCTCTTATGCGGAAGAGTCAGGATTAATTGGGCCATTAGGCAAATGGGTACTGCAAACCGCGATGCAACAAGCTGTTGATTGGAAAGAACGTGGGATCAATCTAAGAGTTGCAGTCAATGTTTCTGCCCGCCAATTAATTGATGAAGCTATTGTAACCAGCTTTATTGAATCACTTGAGATCAGTAAGTTAGAGTCCAGTTTAGTCGATGTCGAGCTAACTGAGAGTTGTTTAATTGAAGATGAAAGTGCAGCTATCAACATCATGAAACAGTTGCGGCACTTGGGTGCTCAGGTTCATCTGGATGATTTTGGTACTGGCTATTCTTCACTATCACAATTAGCTCGTATTCCTATTGATGCTATTAAGCTGGATCAAAGTTTTGTTCGTGATATTGATAATAATCCTATTTCACAATCTTTGGTGAGAGCCATTATCGTGGTCGCTGAAGCACTCAAGATGCGGGTAATTGCGGAGGGTGTCGAAACCAAAGGAGAAGAACAATTCCTGGATTCTATCGGTGTTGATGAAAAACAAGGATTCTTTTACGCCAAACCAATGCCCGCAGATGAACTGGAGCATTGGCTGGTGACGCAACATCTTTCACCGAATTAACGGCTTAAATAACACGCTATATCGCTTTAGGCATAACCGAAGTATGCCTATCCTGTAACAGGACTAATCGCTCAATATAGGCAATATCTTTTGGCTCAATTGAAAAAACAGAATCAACCCAATCCTCAGTAATATCCATTAGCTCCGAACGCGTTAATTGTAAAACACGCTGGCGTACTCTCATCATCGCACGCATACCATTTAGTTTTGGTCGGATCGTATCGATAAAAGTACGTGTTGCAATATACGCATCACCCGGCTGAAATAGCTTATCGACTAACCCTCGGCTCTCATACCATTCAGCGGCATGAGATTCACCAGACCAAATCAGCTGTTCGGCTACTCTCATTCCTGCTTTCCTGGCAACAAGCGAGTATCCCCCCATACCAGGAAACAAATTAAACGCAATCTCAGGAAATCCCATTCTGGCGGTGGTTTGGGCCAGAACAAAATGATGAGCCAGCGCAGCTTCAAATCCCCCCCCTAATGCACTGCCTTCAATCATCGCAATTGATATCGCCCCAGTATCAAACCCTCTAGAGGCTGCGTGCACACAATCAACACAAGCGCGTGCATACGCCATTAGAGCCTCTCGTTTGTGATTCCTAATCATTTGTGCAAAAAAGCTTAAATCACCTCCAACATTAAACATATTTGGCACCACCGAGCCAGTTACCCAGAAATCAAAAGGTAATTTCGACTCCTTAGCGGCCTGAGCCAATGTCATAATATTTTCGATTAGCTCCAGATTGAAACAAGGGCGTGGATTAGCACGAAGTAGCATCCATAGGGTATGGCGACCTTCTTCATAATAAGCTGATATTTGAGATAAGTGCCCGGCTTCGGTGAAAGGGCGGCAACTTGGCAAATTAATCATATTCATATTCCATCCAATGAGTCAGTTGAACACATAAAGAACTATTTCTGCCTATTCCCCCCTTACGGAAGAGCTAAATTGGCCCTGATAGGCTGATTTAGGCTGGCAGATAAATAGTGAGTCACCCGCTGGATAAATGATGAAAAAAACTGAATACTATGGATAAATACTCACTGTGTTTTATCCCTGATGGATTTTTTATGCTGCAAATTTTGCATTTTCTTTTGGCGTTAGCCGCTATTGCAATACTGGCCTTGCTTGTCAGTCGTGATCGTAAGAGTATTAGACTACGTTTTATCTTTCAGTTATTAGTTATAGAGATTACTCTCGCTTATTTCTTTCTACATTCAGAAAGTGGGCTGAGTGCCATACAGTATTTCGCTGGATTATTTGAAGCCTTAATGAAGTTTGCTGCTATAGGCACTAGCTTTGTTTTTGGCAACATGAATGAACTAGGCTTGGCATTTATATTCCTTAACGTTCTTTGCCCTATCATTTTTGTTTCCGCGCTGATTGGTATTTTGCAGCATTTTCGTATATTACCGTTGATTATCAGGGTGGTCGGTACGCTCTTGTCTAAAGTAAACGGTATGGGGAAATTGGAGTCGTTTAATGCTGTAAGCACTCTGATTCTGGGGCAATCAGAAAATTTCATTGCCTACAAAGGGATTATTGCCGATATCTCACCACGCCGAATGTACACAATGGCCGCTACAGCAATGTCGACAGTATCTATGTCGATTGTCAGTGCCTATATGACGATGCTGGAGCCAAAATTTGTAGTTGCCGCATTAATACTGAACATGTTCAGTACATTTATCATACTCTCTATTATTAACCCGTATCCGGTGGCAGAAGAGCCTGAATTAAAGTTAAATAAGCTCCACGAAGATCAAAATTTCTTTGAGATGCTTGGTGAATATATCCTGGCCGGGTTTAAAATCGCCATGATTATAGCCGCAATGTTAATTGGGTTTATTGCTCTAATTTCTGCCGTTAATGCTTTATTTAGTGCTTTATTCAGTATCAGTTTCCAAGAAATTTTGGGATATCTATTTTATCCTCTGGCCTTACTGATTGGTATTCCAGCTCAGGATGCATTAAATGCTGGTAGCATTATGGCCACTAAGTTAGTAGCAAATGAGTTCGTCGCCATGATCGAGTTAAAAAAAAGTTGCAGCCGAGATGTCGCCACGAGGTTTGGGTATCCTTTCGGTCTTTTTAGTCTCTTTTGCTAACTTTGCTTCAATTGGAATTGTAGCTGGTGCCATTAAAGGGCTGAATGAGCAGCAAGGCAATGTGGTCTCACGATTCGGATTAAAACTGGTATACGGTGCAACTTTAGTTAGTTTACTTTCTGCTGCCATTACAGGGCTTGTCTTGTAACAAACTTGTTCGCAACGCATAAAGACAATGATAACACTGGCCTTTTACCTCACGTTTGGAGATAAAAGGCCAGTAGCTCTGGCTCAATACCTACTGTTAGAAATCCACACAAACACGAGTATCAACCCGCATAACCGATTCTTGAGCAAACAACTGTTTATAGCGAGTACGCAAAGTTTCAATAGCAGTTTCTTTGTCATCTTTATGGATCAGCACCAGCGCCTTACTGTTTTCTTTGGCTACAGTGCCATCATTTCCCAACCATTGCCCTTTAGCATCAATAACTGTCAGGCCCTCTTTGAAGAGGCTGGCCACATCATTATCAACAAAAGACTGCCATTCAGTGGATGAAATAACTGGACCATGAGGCCGGTTCAAACCAAAGTAGAGCATCGTTTGTGTCATCTGTTGGCCTTTAGTACATATTTGAGCCGGTACTTTAGTGGCTGTAATTTCATGGTGCACATGATCAACACAACCACTCAATAACGCCCCGAAGATAACAATACCGGTAAATAATAGCGTTCTATATTGAAAATAACTAACCTGTTTTACCATGAAAAAACTCACCGAAATAAAAGACAAACAGAGAGAAAATTACCATCCACTGACTAACTCTGCAATCGAACAGAAATAATCACTACAGGCTATAATCAAGCGGTTACAATACGAATAAACGTGATTTATTTGCAATTTTAATAATGTTATATTGTTTATATTAAATTATATTAACCATACATATCAATAAGATAATAAAATAAAAGATTAGTTTAACTAATCCAAATTGTATAACTTAGAAAATCTCAGTCGCGACAGCCTGGCTTAGTGATTACCATGCGGTCTTTGTTGTCGGTTAAAATTTGACTCATTATGCTACTCAGTGTTCTTTATATTATTGGTATTACCGCTGAAGCCATGACCGGGGCACTGGCTGCTGGTCGCCGTCAAATGGATATGTTTGGCGTTATTATTATTGCATCAGCAACCGCTATTGGTGGCGGGTCGGTCAGAGATATGCTGCTGGGCCATTATCCACTTGGCTGGGTAAAACACCCTGAATATATTGTGATTGTTGCCATTGCCGCAATAGTTACAACCTGGATGGCTCCACTAATGAAACACTTACGCCACCTATTTTTAGTACTTGATGCTATCGGCCTGATTGTTTTCTCAATTATTGGTGCACAGATTGCTCTCGATATGGGCCACAGTACCATTATTGCCGCTATTGCCGCAGTGATTACCGGCGTCTTTGGTGGAGTGCTGCGCGATATGTTTTGCAACTGTATTCCTTTAGTCTTTCAAAAAGAGATCTATGCCGGTATCTCGTTTGCCGCAGCCTGGATTTATATTGCACTGCAATATACGCCACTTTCCCATAACTGGGTCGTGATCATTACACTTGCGACCGGACTAAGTGCTCGATTACTTGCTTTAAGGTTCCGGCTTGGCCTGCCGATATTCAAATACGAGCACCCGGACCATTAAGCTTTTCCCATAGAGATTGTTACTCTATGGGATGAAAACCTGCGATATGCTGTTTTGATAAGAAATTAGACATAACTTGTACCTCGTGGTGATGCAAGAAATGCTTAATCTGTTTTGCCCGAGCCTGCCCGATACCGGCCATTGAGGTCCATTCAGCCATGCTCCGTTCCAGTAAAATTTGCCACTGGGTCTCATTCAGCCCCTTAAGTGGAAATCCTAATGCCTGTAACCAATCGGAAAAGGGTTTCTGCCTCGTTTGCTGAAACTGCTGATAGATTTTTTCAGCCCGCTTATGCCCTATTCCCGGAACGCCAGCAATCTGCTCGGTTGTGAGTGACAGCCACCCCACCAAGTCGTTAACAAGCCCCTGTTGGATCAACGGTTGCCAAAGCCCACCACTTACATTTTTAATATCCAGCCCTTGTGGGCCACTGAGCCATATTAAGCGTGATAAAAACTGAGCCTCACATGCCTGCGGTAAGGGCCGAAAACAGCTCCATTGATGGAGTTGATGCCAATCTGGCGGAACTACGCTATCTCTCTGGGTGGCACGCCAGATAACGTTTTCCAGCCGCGGAATTCCTTGCCCAGCCAGAGCAATAGTGACTTGGTCACCTAACGTAATATCCCGTTGCTTCCAACGAGCAATAGTGCCGACATTGACTCGCCTAACCCATTTATCATCAATTTTGATTGGTGATACCTGTAAAACAACGCTGCTTCTACCTGTGCGGCCTATCGTAAAATGAATATTTTCAACTTCGGTAACTTGCTGTTGAGGTGGATATTTCCATGCAACGGACCACGGGCCGGGCGTTGCCTGCCAATAACGACCTGCGGGTTCTTCTTCCTGCCTAATAACGATTCCATCCGTCACAAACGGCAGTGGTGATTTAAACCAAAACTGACGCCATCGGGTAACATCCATACTTGAAGTAACAGATTTACTGTATTCAGCAGTCAGGGGAAACCCCATTATTCGTAATAGCTTCCCCTTCTCCACAATACTTTTAGGGCCGTCAGGCCATGCCCAAATCAAAATACCCAGTTGGGGCAGTAGTAGAGAAGGAGACTTACGCATTAGAGCGCCCGCAACAGAAGCTCTGGCATTGACTCCACCGGATTGTGCTTGTTGATGACCTTCCATTTTCAAAAATAGCTCCCCTTGTAGAGTTAGCAACGGGGGAGCAGCCACAATGAATTGAGGAATGGCAGAAATAAATGTCGCTTTGTCAGTCCAGTTTTGACCTTTTAAACCATTTCCCCGGCTGATAAGTTGTGTCAGCTCTCCATTGACATAAACCAGAGATACAGCAACACCATCTACTTTTGGTTGTACCCAGAGATTTTTCCGCCCTTTCATCCAGCTAACTAGCGTAGCTTCATCTTTAAGTTTTTTTAGCCCAGTATGAGCAACGGGATGTGAAAACTGCCCGTTACCCAGGATTGGCTGCTTATTCTCCTGCTTACCATGTGGCAGATGACATAATTGCCATTGATGTAACTTCGCCACCAATTGATCATAAGCATCATCCGCAATCGGGCTATGACCTTGCTGATGATAAGCTATGTCCCACTTACCTAACTGCTTCGTTAATTCTTTAATCTCCAGTGTCATCCTGTCGGATGTCCATTCAGGGCAACCAGATTCCGCTCTGACGCCCCACGTCATGCAAACCAAAATAAGTAGGCTTATTATCTTTAGATTCTGTGTGTTCATTGGTGTCCTTCCTTGGTCGCAGGAAGTAAAACGTAAAATACTTCATCCGTCGAAGGCCAAAAGAGAAAAATGCGCAGACTGCCGCTAAATACATTTAGCGTTGCTGTAATAAGCTGAAATTACGCAATACTCCCCACAAAATCACAAAACAGGGCTGTTTACTGACGAAACATTCAGGTGAAATGTGTTGTAACGCTGCATGACACGCAGCACCCGTGTATACTGTGCGGAGATTCACACTTCTGCTTTCTATATATCAACCTAATCAACTGAAACGTCATCATGGTCCAAGGCACGCTATACATCGTTTCCGCGCCCAGTGGGGCAGGGAAATCAAGCCTGATTCAGGCTTTGTTAAAAACACAACCGTTGTACGACACGCAGGTTTCTATTTCCCATACCACGCGTGCTAAACGTCCGGGTGAGAATCACGGTGAACATTACTTCTTCGTTTCTAAAGAAGAATTTTGCCAGATGATTGATGACGATGCTTTTCTTGAGCATGCCAAAGTATTTGAAAATTACTATGGCACCTCACGTCTGGCTATTGAGCAGGTTCTTGCAACCGGCGTCGATGTATTTTTAGATATCGACTGGCAAGGCGCGCAGCAAATTCGTGCAAAAATGCCGACTGCACGCAGTATTTTTATTTTGCCCCCATCCAAAGAAGAATTGGATCGCCGTTTACGCGGCCGTGGGCAGGATAGTGAAGAGGTTATTGCAAAACGAATGGCGCAAGCTGTCGCGGAAATGACCCATTATGCAGAATATGATTATTTAATCGTGAATGATGATTTCAATCTGGCTTTATCTGATCTGAAAACCATTATTCGCGCGGAAAGACTGCGTTTAGGCCGCCAGAAACAGCGGCATGACGCTTTAATCACCAAATTATTGGCAGACTGAACCGAGTTTCAGTATCATGCCCCGTCATTTCGTCACCTGTGGAGTAGCAGAATTATGGCACGCGTAACTGTTCAAGACGCTGTAGAGAAAATTGGTAACCGTTTTGACCTGGTGTTGGTCGCTGCTCGTCGGGCACGTCAAATCCAGTCCGGCGGTAAAGACGCACTGGTTCCAGAAGAAAACGATAAAGTTACTGTGATTGCGTTGCGTGAAATCGAAGAAGGCCTGATTACTAATCAGATTCTCGATGTGCGTGAACGCCAGGAGCAGCAAGAGCAGGAAGCCGCAGAGATCCAAGCGGTAACTGCTATTGCTGAAGGTCGTCGTTAATTAGACAGCGAGTCTGCCTTGTACCTGTTTGAAAGCCTGAATCTGCTGATTCAACGTTACCTGCCAGAGGAGCAGATTAAGCGCCTCAAACAGGCATATCTTGTCGCGCGTGATGCTCACGAGGGTCAGACACGCTCCAGTGGTGAGCCATATATCACTCACCCGGTTGCTGTGGCCTGTATTCTCGCGGAGATGCGGCTCGATTACGAAACCTTAATGGCGGCGCTGTTACATGACGTCATTGAAGACACACCTGCCACATATCAAGATATGGAGCAGTTGTTTGGGAAAAGCGTAGCCGAGCTGGTCGAGGGTGTTTCTAAACTCGATAAACTGAACTTCCGTGATAAGAAAGAAGCCCAGGCGGAGAATTTCCGCAAAATGATCATGGCGATGGTGCAGGATATCCGCGTCATTTTGATCAAACTGGCTGACCGCACCCATAATATGCGAACGCTGGGTTCTTTACGCCCAGATAAGCGCCGCCGCATTGCTCGCGAAACCCTTGAAATATATAGCCCACTCGCCCATCGGCTGGGTATTCATCATTTAAAAACTGAGCTGGAAGAGCTGGGTTTTGAAGCGCTCTACCCCAATCGCTACCGCGTGATTAAAGAAGTAGTGAAAGCCGCGCGTGGTAACCGCAAAGAGATGATTCAAAAAATTCTGGCGGAGATTGAAGGGCGTCTGACAGAAGCGGGGATTCCGTGCCGCGTCAGTGGCCGTGAAAAGCATCTTTATTCCATCTATTGCAAGATGAACCTGAAAGAACAGCGTTTCCACTCTATCATGGATATCTATGCTTTTCGGGTTATCGTCAAAGAAGTCGATACGTGCTATCGGGTGTTGGGTCAGGCTCATAGCCTGTATAAACCGCGTCCTGGCCGAGTTAAAGACTATATTGCCATCCCTAAGGCTAACGGCTATCAATCGTTGCATACTTCATTAATCGGCCCTCATGGGGTGCCGGTTGAGGTGCAAATCCGTACTGAAGATATGGATCAGATGGCTGAAATGGGGGTTGCTGCACACTGGGCTTATAAAGAGCAAGGTGAGTCCGGCACCACCGCACAGATCCGCGCTCAGCGCTGGATGCAAAGTTTGTTGGAGTTACAGCAAAGTGCGGGCAGCTCATTTGAATTTATCGAAAGTGTAAAATCTGATTTATTCCCTGATGAGATTTACGTTTTCACCCCAGAAGGCCGCATTGTCGAACTTCCTGCCGGTGCAACGCCTGTCGATTTTGCTTATGCCGTGCATACCGATATTGGTCATGCCTGTGTCGGCGCGCGCGTTGACCGCCAGCCCTATCCGCTTTCTCAAGCACTGAGCAGTGGCCAGACGGTGGAGATAATTACAGCGCCTGGCGCACGGCCTAATGCCGCCTGGCTGAATTTTGTTGTTAGCTCTAAAGCGCGAGCCAAAATTCGCCAATTGCTGAAAAATCTTAAACGTGACGAATCGGTAAGCCTTGGCCGCCGATTGCTGAATCATGCCTTAGGAAATGGCCGTAAATTGTCTGATATTTCTGAAGAAAATATCAAACATGAATTGGATCGCATGAAGCTGGCGACACTGGATGATTTACTGGCAGAAATTGGTTTAGGTAATGCCATGAGTGTGGTGGTGGCTAAAAACCTGCTGGGTGACCCATCCTCGCTGGCAACGTCCGGGACGCGGAATCTGGCAATCAGAGGTGCTGATGGTGTACTTATCACCTTTGCCAAGTGCTGTCGCCCGATTCCAGGTGATCCTATTATTGCGCATATCAGCCCGGGTAAGGGGTTGGTTATCCATCACGAATCCTGCCGTAATATTCGTGGCTACCAGAAAGAACCTGAGAAGTTTATGGCGGTTGAGTGGGACAAAGAGACTGAGCAAGAGTTTATTGCTGAAATTAAAGTCGATATGTTCAACCAGCAAGGGGCTCTGGCGAACCTGACCGCAGCAATTAATGCAGCCGAATCTAATATTCAGAGCCTGAATACAGAAGAGAAAGATGGCCGGGTATACAGCGCCTTTATTCGCCTGACTACCCGTGACCGAGTCCATCTGGCTAACATTATGCGTAAAATTCGTATCATGCCCGATGTAGTTAAAGTCAGTCGTAATCGCAATTAGCGCCTATGAATCCTCAACGCTATGCGCGTATATGTGAAATGCTTACGACCAGGCAGCCAGACCTAACGGTTTGCCTGGAAGAAGTGCATAAACCTCATAATGTCTCTGCAATTATTCGCACTGCCGACGCTGTTGGTATCCATCAAGTTCATGCTATTTGGCCAACGACTCAAATGTACACGCGGCTCTCCTCTGCTGCTGGCAGCAATAGTTGGGTACAGGTCAAAACACACACTCATATTGCCGGTGCCATTGCTCATCTTAAATCACAAGATATGCAAATACTGGCGACTCATCTGTCTGATAAAGCTGTTGATTTCCGTGAAATCGACTATACCCGTCCAACCTGTATTTTGATGGGGCAGGAGAAAACCGGTATCTCTGAAGAAGCTCTGGCACTGGCGGATCAAGACATCATTATTCCGATGATCGGCATGGTGCAATCGCTTAATGTTTCAGTCGCTTCGGCGTTAATTTTATATGAAGCCCAACGGCAGCGGCAAAATGCGGGCATGTATCAGCGAACCCAGAGTGTTTTGTCAGAAAATGAACAACAGCGACTACTGTTTGAGGGCGGCTACCCAGTATTGGCGCACGTTGCTAAACGTAAAGGGCTGGCTCAACCCCATATTGATGAGCAGGGTCAGGTCATTGCCGATGCGCAATGGTGGTCTGCCATGCAATCCACGGAGTCTTAGATGAAAGGTCGCCTACTGGATGCCGTACCCCTGAGTACACTTTCCGGTGTTGGCGCTAGTCAGGCGGGAAAGCTGGCTAAAATGGGTCTGGAAACTATCCAAGACCTGCTGCTTCACCTGCCACTACGTTATGAAGATCGCACCCGCCTGTACCGTATTGGCGATCTGATGCCCGGCCTTTCGGTCACTGTTGAGGGGGAAGTTCTCCGTTCAGATATCAGTTTTGGCCGCCGCCGCATGATGACCTGCCAAATCAGCGATGGTAGCGGTGTGCTCACCCTGCGCTTTTTCAATTTCAATGCCGCGATGAAAAATAGCTTATCTCCAGGTAAGCATGTGATTGCCTATGGCGAAGCTAAACGGGGTAATACCGGCCCGGAAATCATTCACCCAGAATATCGGGTGCATGGCGAGAATATTGGCGTTGAATTACAAGAGTCGCTAACACCGATTTATCCCACCACTGAGGGTATTCGTCAGGCAACGCTGCGCAAACTAATCGATCAGGCGCTGGCAATGCTAGATACCTCTGTTATTGCCGAATTATTGCCCATCGAATTAAGCCGCTCACTGATCAGCCTGCCGGAAGCAATTCATACGCTGCATCGTCCACCAGCAGATATTCAGCTAGCGGATTTAGAGCAAGGTAAACACCCGGCACAGCGGCGGTTGATCATGGAAGAACTGCTGGCCCACAACCTTAGTATGCTGGCTGTTAGGGCGGGGGCACAAAGCTACCGCGCATTGCCGTTACTGGCCGAAGAACAACTCAAGCAACGTTTTCTGGCGGCCCTGCCATTTACCCCAACCGGCGCTCAACGGCGGGTAGTGGCGGAGATTGAGCAGGATATGACCCATAACTTCCCGATGATGCGGTTGATTCAAGGGGATGTGGGTTCTGGTAAAACATTGGTTGCGGCGCTGGCTGCGCTGCGGGCCATTGCTCACGGCAAGCAAGTCGCACTCATGGCTCCAACGGAATTGCTGGCAGAACAACATGCCGCCACGTTTCGCCAATGGCTGGAACCACTAGGGCTGGAGGTCGGCTGGCTGGCTGGGAAACAAAAAGGTAAAGCACGTATAGCACAGCAAGAAGCCGTCGCCAGTGGTCAGGTTTCGATGGTTGTCGGCACTCACGCAATGTTTCAAGAACAGGTGCAGTTTTCTGGCTTGGCGCTGGTTATTATTGATGAACAACATCGTTTCGGGGTTCATCAACGGCTCGCTTTATGGGAGAAAGGCGAGGAGCAAGGCTTCCATCCACACCAGTTAATTATGACCGCAACCCCAATCCCAAGAACACTGGCTATGACTGCCTATGCTGATCTTGATACTTCAGTGATTGATGAACTCCCCCCCGGTAGAACACCGGTCACAACGGTTGCGATCCCTGATACCCGCCGCAGTGATGTGGTTCAGCGGGTTAAAAATGCCTGTCTGGAAGAGGGTCGGCAAGCCTATTGGGTCTGCACGCTGATTGAAGAGTCTGAGTTGTTAGAAGTGCAAGCAGCCGAAGTCACCTGTGAGGAATTGAAAATCGCTTTGCCAGAAATTAAAGTCGGTTTGGTTCATGGCCGCATGAAAGGGCCAGAAAAACAGGCGGTTATGCTGGCCTTTAAACAAGGTGAATTGCAGTTACTGGTTGCCACTACGGTGATTGAAGTTGGGGTTGATGTACCTAACGCCAGTTTGATGATTATCGATAATCCAGAGCGATTAGGGTTAGCGCAATTGCATCAGTTACGTGGCCGTGTTGGCCGTGGTGCTGTCGCTTCACACTGTGTTCTGCTGTATAAAACGCCACTTAGCAAAACGGCTCAGAGGCGTTTGCAAGTGCTGCGCGACAGTAATGACGGTTTTGTTATCGCTCAGCGGGATTTGGAAATCCGGGGTCCAGGCGAATTGCTAGGAACACGCCAGACGGGGAGTGCTGAATTTAAAGTGGCCGATTTACTGCGTGATCAGGCGATGATTCCCGAAGTGCAACGGGTTGCCCGCCATCTGCATCAGCAATATCCTGAACACGCGCAGGCATTGATAGAACGCTGGCTGCCAGAGCGAGTACGTTACACTAATGCTTAATCAATAAGGGGCCAGGCCAGCCCCCCAAATGCAGTTACCCCACCACCGCCGGGAATATCGGCAGTAATAGATAAAGCTTAATGACGATTGCATTGGCGATATCAATAAAGAACGCACCTACCATCGGCACAACCAAAAACGCCAGATGAGACGGACCAAAACGGTCAGTGATCGCTTGCATGTTGGCAATTGCAGTGGGTGTTGCACCCAGGCCAAAGCCACAATGACCCGCCGCCAGCACCGCTGCATCATAGTTTTTGCCCATAACACGATAAGTAACAAAAATAGCGTACAGCGCCATTGCTAGTGCCTGAACGGACAAAATCACCAACATCGGTAAGGCCAGTGAAGCCAGTTCCCAGAGCTTCAGGCTCATTAATGCCATCGCCAAAAACAGTGACAGACTAACATTGCCCAACACGGATACCGCTCGATCAAACACTTTATAGAAACCGATTGCCGATAGCGTATTGCTGAGGATAACCCCGACAAATAGCACGCAGACAAAGATTGGCAGCTCAAACATCGTTCCCTGCAACCAGCCCGCAATAACATTACCCGCCATCAGGCAAATCGAAATCATAGCTATGGTTTCGACTAATACCAACGAAGTGATCATCCGGCCTGCTGATGGTTTTTCAAATGCGGACGGGACTTCGCTATCGTCTGGTGTGCCATCTGGCGTAGAAGAGTGCTTCACCAAATAGCGGGCAACCGGGCCGCCAATCAAACCGCCCAGTACCAAACCAAATGTTGCACAGGCCATAGCAACTTCAGTTGCGTTTTCAAAGCCATAACGCTCAGTAAATAGTTTACTCCACGCAGCCCCTGTTCCGTGTCCACCCGATAAGGTAATTGAACCTGCCAATAGCCCCATCAGTGGGTCTAGCCCCATCAATTTAGCAAGCGCTATACCGATTGCATTCTGCATCAGCAGTAACCCGATGACCACAAAGATAAATACGCTTAGGGCTTTGCCACCGGTACGTAAACTGGCCAGATTTGCATTCAATCCAATAGTTGCAAAGAATGCCAGCATCAAGGGATCTTTCAGCGACATATCGAAACTGATTTCCCAACCGAGGGTCTTCTGCATCAACAGCATCAAAAAAGCGACCAGCAAGCCACCGGCTACCGGTTCAGGAATAGTGTATTTTTTTAGGAATGAGACAGTTTGTACAAGTTTTCGGCCTAATAATAAAACCAAACAGGCCGCGACTAGCGTGCCATAGGTATCGAGATGAAACATCTTGGTACTCCATGCGATTGAAATATCGAATAAAAATATGACGTTAGACAGTTCCTTAAAAACGCCAAAACAGTTAAGAAGGGGATTAGAAAAAAAAACGCCGCCAATTACAAGTTTAGTCGTAGAAAAATGCGAAGCGGTAACGAATAGAATTATTTAAAGAAATACTGCGCAACCGATTGCTTTTGTGAGGCAGATCATTAAAATGCCCTCTTTGCCGATCCGGAAATGCCACTCCATGTCTACGCAATCCGCCGAGCTTGATACACCACAGCAGGCAACCACTCGCCCCAGCGAATTGATTTATCGTTTAGAAGACCGCCCTCCCCTCGCCCAAACATTGTTCGCCGCTTGCCAGCATCTATTGGCGATGTTTGTTGCAGTGATAACTCCCGGCTTATTGATTTGCCAGGCGTTGGGATTACCAGCGGAAGATACCCAACGCATTATTAGCATGTCGCTGTTTGCATCCGGCCTGGCGTCGTTGTTGCAAATTAAGACCTGGGGACCAGTTGGCTCTGGCTTGTTATCGATTCAGGGTACCAGTTTTAACTTTGTTGCGCCGTTAATTATGGGTGGCCTGGCGCTGAAAAATGGTGGCGCTGATATCCCAACCATGATGGCAGCACTATTTGGTACGCTGATGATTGCGTCCTGTACCGAAATTATACTTTCCCGCTTTCTACATTTGGCACGCCGTATTATCACCCCGCTGGTATCCGGCATTGTGGTGATGATTATTGGCTTGTCATTGATTCAGGTCGGGCTGACATCTATTGGTGGCGGTTATGGTGCAATAAGTGATCATACCTTTGGCGCACCAAAAAACCTGTTATTAGCGGGTGCAGTCTTAGTGGTGATTATTTTGCTGAACCGCCAGCGCAATCCGTACCTGCGAGTCGCCTCTTTAGTTATTGCTATGGCCGTGGGTTATCTGCTGGCCTGGTCGCTGGATATGTTGCCAGAAAGCCGCCCGGTGGTGGATACCGCGCTGATTACCATTCCAACACCGCTCTATTATGGCCTCTCTTTTGACTGGAACCTGCTGGTGCCGCTGATGTTGATCTTTATGGTGACCTCACTGGAAACCATCGGCGATATTACTGCAACATCAGATGTATCAGAGCAACCGGTTCATGGCCCGTTGTATATGAAACGGCTAAAAGGCGGCGTGCTGGCGAATGGTTTGAACTCGATGCTGTCAGCGGTGTTCAATACTTTCCCTAACTCCTGCTTTGGCCAGAACAATGGTGTTATCCAGTTGACCGGTGTTGCCAGCCGTTATGTTGGTTTTGTTGTCGCGCTGATGCTGATTGTGCTGGGCCTGTTTCCAGCCGTTGCCGGTTTTGTGCAGCATATCCCAGAGCCGGTGCTGGGTGGGGCCACCCTTGTGATGTTCGGTACGATTGCCGCCTCAGGTGTGCGTATTGTGTCACGCGAAACCCTTAATCGCCGCGCGATTATGATTATGGCGTTGTCATTGGCGGTTGGTATGGGTGTAGCACAGCAACCCCTAATTCTGCAATTTGCGCCAGATTGGATCAAAACACTGCTTTCTTCCGGGATTGCCGCCGGTGGTATTACTGCCATTGTGCTTAACTTGCTCTTCCCACAAGAAAAATAATCTTTGGTTAATGCATCAATGAAATGGCCAGTCGTAAACGATACTGGCCATTTTTTATCAATAGATAATGGATTGTCTATTGAGCTAACGGGCAAATTACGGCATAAACAGGGTTCCGAATCACCGAAGGCGTGGAAAAACCGGATGAAATTTCTCGGGAAAGTGCTGTTAACGTTATTACTGCTACTGGTGCTGTCTGTGGTGCTGTGCTACGTATTGATCCAGACCCGTTGGGCCGCCAGTTGGCTGAGCCGCTGGGTGAGTGATAACAGCGAATATCGCCTCTCTCTGGGGAAAATAGACCATTCATGGTCAGCGCCGGGGCAAATCAGTTTGAGTAATATCACTCTTGGGAAGGCCAACCAACCCCCCTTTCTTATCGCCCAGCAGGCATTGCTTGGCCTGAGCTGGCGGCAACTCACCGAGCCGCACCATTTTCTCAATCTACAACTGCAAAATGGTAGCTTAATCCTCAATAACACCGCATCACCGCTGCCGCTACAAGCCGATACATTACAGCTAACCAATATGGCGTTGAATACGACTATTGAGCCGAAAAATTCAGCTACTCAATGGCAGATTACCGCTCAAAAAGTGAATGGCGGCTTGGTGCCGTGGCAGCCGCAACCGGGCAATAGCCTTGGCGAAAAGACGCAATTTCAGTTCAGTGCCGGTTCCCTGACCGTCAACGGCATCACCGCTCAACAACTCTATCTACAAGGCTCAGTTGAGAAAAATGCCCTGACCCTGACTAATTTTGGAGCCAATATCGCACAAGGGGAATTGACCGGGAATGCCAGCCAGTCAGCGGATGGTAGCTGGCTGGTTGAAAGGTTACGTCTGAGCAATATCCGCCTGCAAACCGCGGCCACGTTAGAGCATGTCTGGCAGACATTCTTACAGTTGCCGCCAATTACATTAAAACGCTTTGATTTGATTGATGCGCGTGTTGAAGGGAAAAACTGGGCATTTAATGATTTAGATCTCACACTGAAAAATATCACCTTTAAGCAAAGTGATTGGCAAACTGATGATGGCGAACTGGCCTTCAATGCAGGCGATATTATCAAAGGTAATATTCATCTGATTGACCCCATCGCAACATTTTCTTTATCGCCGGCTGGCGTGGCAATTAATCAGTTCTCAACACGCTGGCAAGATGGCCTGTTAAGGGCTCAGGGGAATTGGGCACGCGATACTCATCGTCTACAGCTGGATGAGCTGACTCTCGTGGCATTAGTTTATACCTTGCCCTCAGACTGGAAACAGCAATGGCAACAAACGCTCCCCAACTGGTTGTCTGAGGTCTATGTTAGCAAGCTGAGTGCTAACCGCAATTTATTGATTGATATCAGTCCTGACTTCCCATTCCAGATTACGTCACTGGATGCGTCGGGCACTCACTTACTGCTGGCAAAAAACCATCAATGGGGGATATGGTCTGGATCGCTGATGCTGAATGCCGGTAATGCTACCTTCAATAAAAATGATGTTCGCCGCCCGTCATTGGCCCTAAATGCGAATGAACAACATATTACGTTTAGTGATTTAAGTGCTTTTACCAAAGAGGGTTTGTTGGAGGCGACCGGCAGTATTGACCAAACACCAGCCCGATCGTTATCACTGATACTGACTGGCCGCGCTGTCAATCTTGATATCTTGCAAAATTGGGGCTGGCCGGCCTTACCACTGCAAGGTTTGGGCAATTTGAAATTGCAGATAAAAGGCAATCTAGCTACAGATACTGCACTAAAAACGACGATTAACGGCTCACTACAGGCCACTGACAGCCACGGGCAGCAAGTAAGTCAGATAATAGAGCATGGTGAGGTGCAAAACGTGGCAAGACAATAAGAACGATTAATGCACCTTCGCGAGAGAACAATTAAGAATAACTGCCGATTACGTAAGATTTAGCGTAATCGGCACAAGCCGCATCGGTTACACCGAAGGGAAGGAGCCTGAATATTCGAGAAAACTTGGTGGTACATAGTTATTAATCTTATGCTCATGACAATATTCGATAACCTGCTTTTTACTGGTAACACCGGCCTTCCGGTAGATATTTTGGGTGATATTGCAAACAGACCGGGGCGATAAATGAATCTTCTTAGAAATTTCGTTGCTGGATAAGTGATGTAAAATATAAAATAACACTTCCCATTCTCTTTGGGTGAATAACTGCGATGGGGGTGTAAATATAAGTGAGTCGGGTGCTTTCATTTTATTTAAGCGGGTGAGTATTGTATCGTGTACTGGCCTACCATGACAAATAATCCCCTGAGACACGCCGTTTTCATCAATTAATGGATACTTATCAGCAAAATAAGGGGTGAAATAAGAAAGACCATCCCATTCATTAATTTCAAGCGTTGTTATACGATCCTGTAATAACTCCACCTGGCGATCTTGCCGCTGAAATTCATCCTGAAACGCTGCGGCTGGCATGGGTATCTCGCCATCCAACAACCCTTCTACACAATATCCATCAGGTAAGTTGAATAATTTATTAGTTCGATTATTTGCATAAACATATCGTGATTGATTGTCTTTCACAAGCCAAGGTTCTGAACTGTGCTCCCAAAACCGGATGAATACTTCAAGTGAGTTTGATAGTGATTTTTCCATTGCTATTTTCTCCTTAAATTTAAACACTTTTACCCAGCAAGGGGAAAAGAACCTGAATATTCGAAAATGCTTTGTGGTATATAATTATGAATATTCTGCTCATGACAATATTCGATAATCTGCTTTTTACTGGTAACACCGGCCTTCCGGTAAATATTTGGGTAATATTGCACACGGACCGGGGTGATAAATGAACCTTCTTAGAAATTTCGTTGCTGGAGAAGTGATGTAAAATATAAAATAACACTTCCCACTCTCTTTTGGTGAATAACTGTGATGGGGGAGTAAATGTAATTGAGATAGGTGATTTTATATTTAAATGGGTTAGCATTGTATCGTGTACTGGTCTGCCATGAATAATAACCCCCTGAGACACCCCGTTCTCATCTATTAATGGATACCTATCAGACAAAAAAAGGGGTAAGATAAGAAAGGCTATCCCATTCATTAATTTCAAGTGTCATTATTCGATCCTGTAATAATTCCGCTAGCCGATCTTGCCGCTGAAATTCATCCTGAAACTCTGCGGATGGCATGGGTATTTCACCATCCAATAACCCTTCCACACAATATCTATCAGGTAAGTTGCATAATCGATTAAATCGATGGTTTGCATAAACATATCGTGATTGATTGTCTTTTACTACCCAAGGTTCTGAACTGTGCTCCCAAAACCGGATGAATACCTCAAGTGAGTTTGATAATTTTTTTTCCATTGCTACTTTCTCCTTAACTTTAAACTATTTCATCCTGCAAGTGGAAAATAACCTGAATATTCGAAAAAGCTTTGTGGTACATAATTATGAATCTTCTGCTCATGACAATATTCGATAATCTGTTTTTTACTGGTAACACCGGCCTTCCGGTAGATATTTTGGGTTATATTGCACACAGACCGGGACGATAAATGAATCTTCTTAGCAATTTCGTTACTGGAGAAGTGATGTAAAATATAAAATAACACTTCCCACTCTCTTTTGGTGAATAGCTGTGATGGGGGAGTGAATACCAGTGAGGTGGGCACGTTTATCTTATTTAATCGGGTTAAAATTATATCGTGCAGCGGTCTGCTATGACAAATTACCCCTTGGGATATACCATCCTCATCAATTAAAGGGTATTTATCACTTAAATAAGGTGTGAAATATGAACGTCCATCGTATAACTGAATATCTACTGATGTTATACGATCTTGTGATAGTTCGACTCGACGATCCTGTTGTTGAAACTCATCCTGGAAATCTGCTGATGGTGTAGGAATCTCACCATCTAACCGACCTTCTAAGCTATATGTATCAGGTAAGTTAAATAATTTATAAACTCTACTATTTGCATAAATAAACCTTGATTGATTATCTTTTATTGCCCAAGGTTCTGAACTTTTTTCCCAAAACCGGATTAATACTTCAAGTGAGTTTGATAATGTTTTTTCCATTGATACTTTCTCCTTAATTTTAAACTCTTTTACCCAGTAAGGGGAAAATAACCTGAATATTCGAAAAAGCTTTGAGGTATATAATTATGAATCTTTTTCTCATAACAGTATTCGATAACCTGTTTTTTACTGGTAACATCGGCCTTCCGGTAGATATTTTGGGTGATATTGCACACAGACCGGGACGATAAATGAACCTTCTTAGAAATTTCGTTGCTGGAGAAGTGATGTAAAATATAAAATAACACTTCCCACTCTCTTTTGGTGAATAACTGTGATGGCGGAGTAAATACCAGTGAGGTGGGCACGCTTATCTTATTTAATCGGGTTAACATTATATCGTGTACCGGTCTGTTATGACACATAACCCCTTGAGATACGCCGCTCTCATCGATTAAAGGGTATTTATCACAGAAAGCAGCGGTGCAATAGGAAAGTCCATCAAGAAAATGTATTTCAACCGAGGTCATACAGTCTTGTAATAACTCCACCTGACGATCTTGCCGCTGAAATTCATCCTGAAACTCTGCGATTGGGGTAGGAAGTTCACCATCAAATCGCCCTTCGACGTTGTATTTGTCAGGTAGGTCTAAAAATTTATTAAATCGATGGTTTGCATAAATAAACCTGGATTGATTATCTTTTATCCCCCAAGGTTCTGAACTTTTTTCCCAAAACCGGATTAATATTTCAAGTGAGTTTGATAGTGTTTTTTCCATTGATACTTTCTCCTTAATTTTAAACTCTTTTACCCAGCAAGGGGAAAAGAACCTGAATATTCGAAAAAGCTTTGAGGTATATAATTATTAATCTTTTTCTCATAACAGTATTCGATAACCTGTTTTTTACTGGTAACATCGGCCTTCCGGTAGATATTTTGGGTGATATTGCACACTGAGCGGGGTGATAAATGGAGTTTTTTAGCAATATCTGAACTTGAGAAAGCATGTAATATATAAAAAAGGACTTCCCATTCTCTTTGGGTGAATAACTCCGATGGCGGAGTAAAGATAAGTGAGGTCGGTACTTTTATCTTATTCAAATGAGCTAAAATTATGTCTTGTATTGGTCTAACATGGCAAATAACCCCCTGAGATACACCATTTTCATCGATTAACGGATACTTATCGCAAAAGTAAGGCTGAAGGTGAGAACTCCCATCCCATACATGTATTTCAACTGTTGTTATGCGGTCTTGTAATAACTCCACCTTACGGTCATGCTCTTGCCACTCATCCTGAAATTCCGCCATTGGTGTAGGCATTTCTCCATCTAACCGCCCTTCCAAACTATAATTATCCGGTAAGCCTAATAATTTATGATTTCTAGGATTCGAATAAACAAATCTTGATTGGTTATCTCTTACCACCCAAGGATCTGAACTGTGCTCCCAAAAATGTATAAATACTTCAAGTGCATTTGATAGTTTTTTTTCCATTGCCGTTTTCTCCTTAAACGCCCCCTCTCATATAAGTGAAAAGGAACCTGAACATTCAAAAAAACTTTGTGGTATATAATTATTAATTTTCTGCTCATAACAATATTCGATAACCTGTTTTTTACTGGTAACACCGGCCTTCCTATAGATATTTTGGATTATATTATCGACTGATCGAGGTGATAAATGTATCTTCTTAGAAATTTCAGTGCTGGAGAAGTGATGTGAAATATAAAACAAGACTTCCCACTCTCTTTTAGTAAATAATTGTGATGGCGGGGTAAAGACCAGTGAGCCAGGGGTTTTTATTTTATTCAAATGAGCTAAGACTATATCGTTCACTGGTCTGGCATGGCAAATCACCCCTTGGGACACACCGTTTTCATCTATTAATGGATATTTATCGCAGAAATAAGCCGTTAAATAGGAAAGTCCATTAAGTAAATGTATCTCAACCGAGGTTATACGGTCTTGTAATTGCTCCACCTGACGATCTTGTCGCTGAAATTCATCCTGAAATTTTGCGATTGGGGTGGGAAGTTCACCATCAAACCGCCCTTCGACACTGTATTTATCAGGTAAGTCTAAAAATTTGTTGAATCTATGATTTGCGTAAACATATCGTGATTGGTTATCTTTTATCTCCCAAGGCTCTGAACTGTGCTCCCAAAACCGGATTAATACCTCAAGTGAATTTGATAGTGTTTTCTCCATTGCTGTTTCCTCCTTAAGTTTTATCCGCACTTATTCTGCAAGTGGGAATGAACCTGAATACTCGAAAAAGCTTTGTGGCACATAATTATTGATTTTATTCTCACAACAATATTCTATGATCTGATTTTTACTGGTAACACCCGCCTTGCTATAGATGCTTTGAGTTATATTACAGACTGTACGTGATGATAAATGAAGATTTTTAGCAATTTCACTGCTTGGGATGGCATGTAAAATATAAAACAACACCTCCCACTCTCTGTTTGTGAATGTATCTGATGGCGGTGTGAAAAGAAGTGTTGTGGGTACTTTTATTTTACTTATACGGGCTAACACTATATCTTGCACTGGCCTTCCATGACAAATAACACCTTGTGATACGCCATTTTCATCTATTAATGGGTATTTATCAAAAAAGAAAGGTGTGAAATATGAACACCCATCATATAACTGTATATCAACTGAGGTGATACGATCCTGTAATAGTTCAACCTTGCGGTCATGCAGTTGAAACTCAGCCTGAAATTCTGATATTGGTGTAGGTAACTCACCATCTAATCGCCCTTCCAAACTATATTGATTAGGTAAAGCTAATAATTTATATAATCTAGGATTACCATAGATATACTTTGACTGATTATCTTTTACCGCCCAAGGCTCTGAACTGTTATCCCAAAACCGAATTAATGCTTCAAGCGAGTCTAATAATATTTTTCCATTGTATTCTCCTTATTACGTTTAGTTTTTCCTTAATCTTCTGATGATTATACGCCCTCTATAATCGGTGAACCGGCTTGGCCATATTTCTTGGGGAGATATTCCAATTGCATCTGCAATAATCATTTCACCTTTTGGCCACGGGCGTGTCAATGCATTTGATAATGTACTTGGCGACAACCCATTCTCTCTTGATAATGCTGAAAGAGAACCTTTTTCTTTCCGTATAGCCGCTAAAATATCTTGTTTATGCCAATCCTTATTCATTTTAATTTACTCCTATAAAGTTATAGCATGATCTATTATGCCTTGGATACATCAGCTAAAATCCGATTAACTTATAGTTAGTCATTTAATAATAAATTCAAACGTTAATTGTGTTGTGTAATTAACAGCAACTGTTAGTTTATTAAATAACGATTACCCACTATCGTCCAGTGCATTAATTACTCATTTTAAATGTAATAGATTTAATATAACCAGTAGTTACTGCCATAGACTGCATATAGTCTGTAGAATATCTAAGCATTGAAATGCAGTTTATAGAAAAAATTAAGAAAGAAAATTTTAAAATTTATTAAAATAACAACTAGAATGGAATGGCATCCGCTCATATTATATAATAAGAGCGGGCTAGACAAGCGAGATTTAATTAACTCACCGTATGCTCTTCGGCGGCAACAGGCAGCACCATATAAGTACCTTCAAAGACAGCCCCCTGATTTTCATCCCCAAATAGGTTAACGTCTAACTGCACGCGGGCACGGCGGCCACGGGCCAGACGATCCAAATCGCCACTTAAAGAACTGAGTTCGGCAACGGCTCTTGGCCGCCCGGTAACTGGCGAGCTGTAGCGAATATGGGCATCAGCAAGAATAATCGTGCCCCCCAAGTGACGCTCGCGCAGCAATAACCATATCAACCCCCAGCCAGTCAGGGTAGCTAAGGAAAAAAGGCTGCCAGCGAATAAGGTGTGATGAGGATTCTGATTACCCGCCTCCGGCATGGTGGTCACGAAACGCTGGCCGGTATATTGGCTAATGCGCACCCCCATTTTTTCACTGAGCGGAATATGGTCATACCAGGCTTGCTGCAGCTGGCCACACCAATCAGGGCGATGCAAGATATCATCCATCGTGACTACCGGTTTGATCATTAGGAAGTGGCGCACTGGCGTGGTTTGCGGGGCCGTAATCTCGCCCTGACTCACAAAACCTAACTTGGCGAAGAAATCTACCGCATCTTCGCGCGCACTACACACTACGCGCTTCACGCCTTCCTGCCGCGCCACCGACTCTAACGTCATGGCGACCAACGTCCCTAACCCTTTATCACGAACAGACGGATCCACCGCCAGAAAGCGAATGGCGGCCTCATTATCAGCATTGATATATAAACGGCCAATGGCAACAGGTTTACCCTGTTCATCTACCACCATTTGGTGATGGGCCATTGCGTCATAAGCATCCTTTTCGGAGCCAATCGGTTGGTGTAGCGGCTTGCGTAGCATTTCCCAACGAAATTGATAATAATCTTTGAGTTCTTGTTCTGTTGTGGGTACACGCAAGTGATACATAGAAGCGATCTCTCTTTAAAATTATCAATAAAGCCTATCCCCAGGAACTTAGATAATTCAGTAACTGAAGATGAGCAAAAGCAGTCAACACCCCGGAATATTGAAGGGCGATGGGGATATTTCATAGCCCAAGTGACTGAGTTTATCCCTATACCTGCAACCAAAACGTCACCGGACCATCATTTACCAGGCTAACTTTCATGTCTGCGGCAAATAATCCCGTTTCCGTTTTTACACCACGCTCGCGGCACTGAGCAACAAAATACTGATAAAGTCTGTCAGCTTCTGCGGGAATAGCACCGCGAGAAAAGCTCGGTCTCATACCTTTTTGCGTATCGGCCACCAGTGTAAATTGCGAAACCACCAGCACACTCCCACCAGCCTGCTGGACGTTGAGATTCATTTTGTCATTCTCATCACCAAAAATCCGATACCCCAGCACCCGATCACATAAACGCTGCGCTTTTTGCTCAGTATCATCTTGCTCAACACCCAGTAATATCAACAATCCTGGGCCAATTTCACCGACGACATTCCCGCCAACCATGACACTTGCGTTCAGCGCTCGTTGAATCAATGCAATCATAATGCTTTATATCTCCTGACTCCGGCTTTCCGCAGTTTTTACTTGATAGCGTTCGGTGCGATATTCACTCAGCGTTACGGTAATTTCCGCGCCCAACAACACAATGCACCAACTCCAGTAAACCCAGAGGAATAAAATCGGGATAACAGCCAACACCCCGTAAATCAACTGATAAGAGGGAAACAACGTGATATACATCGTGAACGCTTTCTTACCCAATTCAAATAGTAACGCCGCAACCAGTGCCCCAATAAATGCATCGCGTGCGGGCACCCGCACTGTGGGTACCACACTATATAGCAACCAAAAAGAGAGCCAGGAAATCAGCAGAGGGAATACTCGCAACACCTCATCAATCATGCTACCCACTTGCGCATTAGCCAGCCAGTGCAATGACAACAGATATGAGCTGATGACCATGCTGGCCCCCACCAGAATCGGCCCCAGTGTGAGAACCATCCAGTAAACCGCAAATGAAAATACCAGTGAACGCTGAGTTTTACTGCGCCAGATAATATTGAGCACGCTGTCCACTGAGTAAATCAGCAGTAACGCAGTGACAATCAGGCCGCAAGTCCCCACAACGGTCATCCGATTTGAGTTTGCGACAAACTGCTCAAGATAATTTTGGATAATGTCACCGGTAGCAGGCATAAAATTGGCAAAGATGAAGGCTTTCAATTTTATGCTGATATCAGCAAACATTGGAAAAGCAGCGAACAAGGCGAAGATCACCGTTACCAATGGCACCAAAGAAAGCAATGATACATAGGCCAAATGCCCAGCCAGCATGGTTAACCCGTCTTTATCAATTCGGGTGTAAAGCATTCGTCCGAACGTAATGAAGGGTTTTAAAGACGCAGATAAGCGAAAACGCAGAAAACTCGCCATGTTTATCTCTCAGTCAATACCGGTGTTTAGACTCGGTTATGGGCCAGCGTGATGTTTAAGGCTAACCCATTAACGTCAGGAGAAAGAACTTATCAGGAAAAATAAGCAGGAATAACCTTTCGGTCAGTGACATGAATAGCGGTCATACCTTCAATTCTGGCGGCAACAATATTTGCTTCAATATCATCAAAGAATACAGCCTGCTCTGGCGGAACATTTTCAGCATGGAGTACATGTTGATAGATTCTGGCTTCCGGTTTACGCATCCCCAAATCCTGCGACAAATACATGTGGTCAGCGGCGGCAGCAACTTCAGGGAAGTGCTGTGGCCAGTAATTGCAATGCAGGCGATTGGTATTAGATAACACCACAACGCGATGCCCTTCCTCACGCAGTTTATGCATAATCGCGACGACTTCCGGTCGCAACGCGACAAATACCGCCTGCCAGCCTTCAGCAAACTGTTCAAAGCTTAGGGATAGCCCCATCTCATCACTGAGCTGACGCGCAAAGTCCTCATCACTGATTTCCCCTCGTTCATGCTGCTGGAATACTTCGCCCATAGTAAAGCGTTCGCTCAATGTCGCCAGCGGAACACTGCTTAACTTACTCCAGACACCCAAAACGCGTTTAAAGTCGATATCAACAATCACATTCCCTAGATCAAAGATATACAGCATAGCGCTCTCCCAATTAGATGGTGAGTTTCACTGTAACGGGAAAAAAGAAAGCTGAACAGAGAGAGGAAGAAAAAGGAGGGGTCAGTCAGGAAAAATAATATTTTACCGCAGCGGAAAAAAATAAAAAGTATCCCCAAAGACATTGGAGTTGCAACAAGGCGGCAAGTGAATTCATCCCGATGAGCTTACACAGGTAAGTGATTCGGGTGAGTGAGCGAAGCTAACACAGTTGCAGCTTCAAGGACGAAGGGGATAGAACTCAGGGCGCTTTTCGCGCCCTAAGTATCAGCAGTACCAAGAAGAATTAACCTTCTTTAGGACCACGACCTGCACGCTTACGATCGTTTTCCGTCAGGTGACGCTTACGGATACGAATTGATTGCGGGGTAACTTCTACCAATTCATCGTCATCGATGAATTCCAGTGCCTGTTCCAGCGTTTTCTTCAAGAAAGGAACCAGAGTGGTTGCTTCGTCAGTACCGGATGCACGCATGTTGGTCAGTTGCTTACCGGTCAGGCAGTTTACAGTCAGGTCGTTAGAACGTGAGTGAATACCGATGATCTGGCCTTCATACACTTCAGTCGCGTGACCAATAAACAGCTTGCCGCGGTCTTGCAGTTTGTACAATGCGAATGCGACAGCTTTGCCCTGACCGTTAGAGATCAGTACGCCGTTTTGACGTTGACCGATCTCGCCCGGACGCACATCATCGTAGTGACTGAATGTGGAGTACAGCAGGCCAGTACCAGAAGTCATAGTCATGAATTCAGTACGGAAGCCAATCAAGCCACGGCTTGGGATCATATAATCCAGACGGATACGACCTTTGCCGTCTGGAACCATGTCCTTCACGTCACCTTTACGCTCGCCCATAGCTTGCATTACTGCGCCCTGGTGCTGCTCTTCGATATCCAAAGTTACGCTTTCAAACGGTTCTTGATTGCGACCGTCAATAACACGGTTGATAACTTTAGGGCGAGATACAGCCAGTTCGAAACCTTCGCGACGCATGTTTTCGATCAGAACCGACAGGTGAAGTTCACCACGGCCAGATACGCGGAATGCATCAGCATCTTCAGTTTCTTCAACACGCAGTGCTACGTTATGGATCAACTCTTTGTTCAGGCGGTCAAGGATCTGACGTGAAGTCACGTACTTGCCTTCTTTACCACAGAACGGAGAGGTGTTAACGCAGAAATACATGGTAACGGTTGGTTCATCTACAGACAGTGCTGGTAAAGCTTCAACAGCATTAACATCGCAGATAGTGTCAGAGATGTTCAACTCGCCCAGACCGGTGATAGCCACGATGTCGCCAGCTTCAGCCATAGTCGCTTCGATACGCTCCAGACCCATGTGGCCCAGCACTTTAGCGACTTTACCGTTGCGGGTCTTGCCTTCGCTATCGATAACGGTCACTTGTTGGTTAGGTTTCACAACACCACGTTTGATACGGCCAATGCCGATTACGCCTACGTAGTTGTTGTAATCCAACTGGGAGATTTGCATCTGCAACGGACCAGAGCTGTCTACGTCTGGCGCAGGCACATGGTCGACAATTGCCTGATACAGCGGAGTCATGTCTGCCGACATATCATTGTGATCTTCACCCGCAATACCCATCAATGCTGATGCGTAAATGATAGGGAAGTCCAGTTGTTCGTCGGTTGCATCCAGGTTTACGAACAGGTCGAACACCTGATCGACAACCCAATCAGGACGCGCGCCCGGACGGTCAACTTTGTTGATAACCACGATTGGTTTCAGACCATGAGCAAAGGCTTTTTTGGTCACGAAACGGGTCTGCGGCATCGGGCCATCCATTGCGTCGACGACCAGCAGCACAGAGTCAACCATAGACATTACACGCTCAACCTCACCACCGAAATCGGCGTGTCCTGGGGTATCCACGATGTTGATGCGGTAGTCTTTCCAGTTAATGGCGGTATTTTTCGCGAGGATGGTTATCCCACGCTCTTTCTCCAAATCGTTGGAGTCCATTACACGTTCAGTTGCTTCAGCACGTTCACCGAACGTACCAGATTGTTGTAGCAACTTATCGACCAGGGTAGTTTTCCCATGGTCAACGTGCGCAATAATGGCGATGTTACGCAGATTCTCGATCACAGCTTTTTTGCCTCAGGCATTTAGAAATAGCGCGCTATTGTACACGTATTAAGCGAGGGACTAAACAAGATCACAAACTTCTCTTATAAACAACCTGACGGCGGTGTGTTTGTGATCCCTTTCACGGTGCAAAAACAGCCTCTTGGCCCACTTTTGCACCAATACAGTGCCCAACGGCGCAAATGAAGCACCAAAATAGTGCAATATAACTATCCTGGTGCATACTGACTATCAGCAGACCCCTATGATATGGCATAAACGGGGCGTTTGGAAAGTTGGCATAGATTTCGCAATAGATTTTATGACGCAGTTTAGCATGAATAACTGAACACTATATATATACCCAAAGAAATTGGTGTTGCAGGTAGGCAGCAAATGAATGAATCCCAATGAGCTTACTTAGGTAAGTGATTTGGGTGAGTGAACGCAGCTAACAACCCTGCAACTTTAAGTTCGAAGGGGATAAAACGATAATCGTTCCACGACGACTATGACAAATCCAGGAGATATAAGTATGTCCGCTGAACATGTTTTGACGATGCTGAATGAGCACGAAGTGAAATTTGTTGATTTGCGCTTTACCGATACCAAAGGGAAAGAGCAGCACATCACTATTCCTGCTCATCAGGTCAACGCTGACTTCTTTGAAGAAGGCAAAATGTTTGATGGCTCCTCGATTGGTGGCTGGAAAGGCATTAACGAATCCGACATGGTACTGATGCCAGATGCCAGCACCGCGGTTATGGATCCGTTCTTCGAAGACTCCACACTGATTATCCGTTGTGACATTCTTGAGCCAGGTACCCTGCAAGGCTATGATCGCGACCCACGTTCAATCTCAAAACGCGCAGAAGAGTTCCTGAAATCTTCAGGTATCGCAGATACCGTGCTGTTTGGGCCAGAACCAGAATTCTTCCTGTTTGACGATGTTCGTTTTGGTAGCAGCATCCGTGGCTCCCACGTCTCTATCGATGACATCGAAGGCGCATGGAACTCCAGCACCAAATACGAAGGCGGCAACAAAGGCCACCGTCCGGCAGTGAAAGGCGGTTACTTCCCGGTTCCTCCGGTCGATTCTTCACAGGACTTGCGTTCTACCATGTGTCTGACTATGGAAGAAATGGGCCTGGTCGTCGAAGCGCATCACCACGAAGTGGCAACCGCCGGTCAGAACGAAGTGGCTACTCGCTTCAATACCATGACCAAAAAAGCCGATGAAATTCAGATTTACAAATATGTAGTGCACAACGTGGCACACGCATTCGGTAAAACGGCGACTTTCATGCCAAAACCGATGTTCGGTGATAACGGTTCAGGTATGCACTGCCATATGTCTTTGTCCAAAAATGGCACTAACTTGTTCGCCGGCGATAAATACGCTGGCCTGTCTGAAATGGCACTATTCTACATCGGTGGCATCATCAAACATGCTAAAGCAATCAATGCCTTAGCCAACCCAACCACCAACTCTTACAAGCGTTTGGTCCCAGGTTATGAAGCACCGGTCATGCTGGCTTATTCTGCCCGTAACCGTTCAGCTTCTATCCGTATCCCTGTGGTTGCCAGCCCGAAAGCGCGTCGTATTGAAGCGCGCTTCCCAGACCCTGCGGCTAACCCATACCTGTGCTTCGCCGCACTGCTGATGGCTGGCCTTGATGGCATCATCAACAAGATTCACCCTGGTGATGCGATGGACAAAAACCTGTATGACTTGCCACCGGAAGAAGAAGCTGAAATTCCAAAAGTTGCAGGTTCACTGGACGAAGCTATGGCTGCACTGAACGAAGACCGCGAGTTCCTGACCCGTGGTGGCGTGTTCACTGACGACGCTATCGATGCTTATATTGAACTGCGTAAAGAAGAAATGGACCGCGTTCGTATGACTCCGCACCCAGTGGAGTTCGAACTGTACTACAGCGTTTAATTGTATTTTACCCAATAGATTTCAAGGTATAGGAAGGCGGTAAGCGCTGACCCGCAGGGTGAGTAAGAGCAGCCAACACACCTACAACTTGAAAGATGACGGGTTGTTGCCGTGGAAACTTTTGGCCCATCTCCGGATGGGCTTTTTTCCCCACATTTCGTTTTCGTCATCATTCCTCTGGCTCAGTTACAACTGAACCGATTAGGATATGCCCACAAGTATGTGCCCTAAATAATTCAAGTAAAAAGGGCATAATTGCACCAAACATGTGCAGGAGTCTGCGTAATGGCAACAGGCACGCTGCCCGATGCTGGGCAGATACTTAATTCTCTCATCAATAGTATTCTTCTATTAGATGATGATTTGGCTATACATTATGCCAATCCCGCTGCGCAGCAACTTCTGGCGCAAAGTTCCCGTAAACTTTTTGGTACACCCCTGCCCGATTTATTAGGTTATTTTTCCCTCAATATTGACTTAATGCGGGAAAGCCTGATTGCGGGGCAAGGTTTTACCGATAATGAAGTGACATTAGTCGTTGATGGTCGCGCACATATTCTCTCTCTGACGGCGCAGTCGCTGCCGGAGGGGTTTGTGCTGATGGAAATGGCACCGATGGATAATCAACGCCGATTAAGCCAAGAGCAGTTGCAACATGCTCAGCAAGTTGCCGCGCGTGACTTGGTGCGAGGGCTGGCTCATGAGATTAAAAACCCGCTTGGCGGCCTGCGTGGTGCGGCACAATTATTGTCAAAAGCACTGCCTGATCCGGCATTGCTGGAATATACCAAAGTGATCATCGAGCAAGCCGATCGCCTGCGGAATCTGGTTGATCGCCTGTTAGGGCCACAGCGCCCCGGTTTGCATGTTACGCAAAGTATTCATCAGGTGGCGGAGCGAGTTTGCCAATTAGTCTCGCTGGAAAAACCGGATAACGTGATATTAATCCGTGATTACGACCCCAGCCTGCCAGAGCTGGCGCACGACCCCGACCAAATTGAACAAGTGCTGCTCAATATCACCCGCAATGCATTACAGGCTCTGGGTGACGCTGGCGGCACCATTACACTGCGTACCCGTACTGCTTTTCAGATAACACTGCACGGTCTGCGCTACCGTTTGAGCGCCCGCATCGATATTGAAGATAACGGCCCTGGTGTACCGACGCAATTACAAGATACCGTGTTCTATCCGATGGTCAGTGGTCGCGAAGGTGGCACCGGCCTTGGCCTGTCGATTGCCCGCAGTCTTATCGATCAGCATTCGGGTAAAATTGAATTTAACAGTTGGCCAGGGCACACCGAATTCTCGGTCTACCTGCCTATTCGCCAGTGAGGTTTCTATGCAACGAGGGATAGTCTGGATCGTCGATGACGATAGCTCCATCCGCTGGGTGCTTGAACGCGCACTGACTGGAGCGGGCCTGAACTGTACAACATTCGAGAGTGGCAATCAGGTGTTGGATGCACTGGCGACGCAAACGCCGGATGTATTGTTATCCGATATTCGCATGCCCGGCATGGATGGATTAGCCCTGCTCAAGCAGATCAAACAGCGCCATCCGATGCTCCCGGTCATCATAATGACCGCCCATTCTGATTTGGATGCTGCGGTCAGCGCCTATCAACAGGGGGCGTTTGATTATCTGCCTAAACCTTTTGATATTGACGAGGCGGTCGCGCTGGTTGAGCGGGCTATCAGTCATTATCAGGAACAACAGCAACCGGCACGCACACAACCGGCCAGCGGCCCAACTGCGGATATCATCGGCGAAGCACCGGCAATGCAGGATGTTTTTCGCATCATTGGCCGCTTGTCACGCTCCTCGATCAGCGTACTGATTAATGGCGAATCCGGTACCGGTAAAGAGTTGGTCGCACATGCCTTACATCGCCATAGCCCGCGGGCCAAAGCGCCGTTTATCGCGCTGAATATGGCGGCTATTCCAAAAGATTTGATTGAATCTGAGCTGTTCGGCCATGAAAAAGGCGCGTTTACCGGGGCCAATCAGGTGCGTCAGGGCCGCTTTGAACAAGCTGACGGCGGCACACTGTTTTTGGATGAAATCGGTGATATGCCGCTGGATGTGCAAACCCGTCTGCTACGGGTGCTGGCGGATGGGCAGTTTTATCGGGTTGGCGGTTATGCGCCAGTCAAGGTGGATGTGCGCATCATTGCCGCGACCCACCAGAATCTGGAGCTTCGGGTTCAGGAGGGGAAATTCCGCGAGGATTTATTCCATCGTCTGAATGTGATTCGGGTGCATTTGCCGCCACTGCGTGAACGCCGTGAAGATATTCCGCGTCTGGCGCGTTACTTCTTGCAAGTGGCCGCCAAAGAGCTGGGGGTGGAGGCCAAAATCCTGCATCCTGACACTGAAGTCGCATTAACCCGCCTGCCCTGGCAGGGTAACGTGCGCCAGTTGGAAAATACCTGCCGCTGGCTAACTGTGATGGCGGCAGGGCAAGAAGTGCTGGTGCAGGATCTGCCTTCCGAACTGTTTGAAACCAGTGCCCCAGAGGTTGCTGGCCAACGCACACCAGACAGCTGGGCCACACTGTTGGCACAATGGGCGGATCACGCATTACGGTCAGGTCATCAGGATTTGTTGTCTGAAGCCCAGCCCGAGATGGAGCGCACGCTGCTAACCACCGCATTGCGCCATACTCAGGGCCATAAGCAGGAAGCTGCGCGCTTGTTAGGTTGGGGCCGGAACACGTTGACTCGAAAGCTAAAAGAGTTAGGAATGGAGTAATTCTGACATTAGAATTCCCCTCACGGCGATTATCACCGCTGAGGGGAGCATGATCAGATCACGCGGGAAAATTGCTGCTTACGCGCCTGTTTGCGTAAATAGATATCAAAGCACATACAGATATTACGAATGAGTAAGCGCCCACGCGGTGTCACCCGAATGCCCTTATCATCCCGCACCACCAGCCCGTCTTGTTCGAATGGCGCTAACAGCGCAAAATCTTCAACAAAATAATCCGCGAAATTAATACCATACTGCTGTTCAACCGGCTGATAGCTGATTTGGAAATTACAAATCAGTGTTTTAATCACATCACGGCGCAAGCAATCATCTTCGGTCATCGCCAGGCCACGCCACAACGCATTGCCACGTTGTTCCACGCAGGTATAGTAGGTTTTCAGATCTTTTTCATTCTGCGCGTAACTGTCACCCAACATACTGATAGCAGAAACACCCAAACCGAGCAGATCGCTCTCGCCCTGCGTGGTATAGCCTTGGAAATTACGGTGTAATTTCCCTTCCCGCTGGGCAACAGCTAGCTCATCATCTGGCCGAGCGAAGTGATCCATCCCGATAAACTGATAGCCGGATTCGGTTAAGAAGCTGATGGTATGCTGCAAAATATCCAGCCGCTGTTCAGCGCTCGGCAGATCCGCATCTTTAATTTTACGTTGAGCGGCAAACAAGCTTGGCAAATGGGCGTAATTAAACACGCTCAGGCGATCAGGATTTAACTCGGCTACCCGCTTTAGGGTAAAAGCAAAGCTCTCTGGCGTCTGTTTTGGCAAACCATAAATCAAATCAATATTAGTTGAATTAAAGCCAAGGGCTTTGGCACGCGCAATTAAGGCGAAGATAAAGTCTTCATCCTGCTCGCGATTCACCAAGCGCTGGACCTCTTTATTGAAATCCTGCACTCCCATGCTCAGGCGGTTAAACCCTTCAGCATGTAGATGATCCAGCACATCCAGCTCAATTTCACGCGGATCGACCTCAATTGACTGCTCCGCACCGGGCAGAAAATCAAAGTTCTCACGCAGCAGATTCATCAAATGAGTAATTTGTGTTTTATTCAGATAGGTGGGCGTACCGCCACCCCAGTGCATCTGGCTGACCTGACGCCCGACAAATAATGCCGCACGCTGACGGATCTCTTTTTCCAGAACCGCCAGATATTCATCTGCTTTATGTTGCTGACGCGTCACCAGCTTATTACAACCGCAGAAGTAGCAAAGCTTATGGCAAAACGGGATATGCACATACAGCGACAATGGCCGCAGCGGGTAGCACTTCACCGCCTGCTGAAAAGCGGTTTCGTTGTAATTTTCACTAAATTCAAGGGCTGTTGGATACGAAGTGTAACGCGGCCCTGAATAATTATACTTTTGAATCAGGGACAGATCCCAAACTATCGCGTTTTCAGACATAGCGTGCTCAGACATACTCATTCCTTCCGATTTTTTCGCCTACCCGGCCGGTGAAAGGGCAGAAGTTTTCGTTGTCTGGCCGCAGTAGCACCGCGCAACCGTGATTTCCGTTGCGACAGCCGCCATAGTTTACCCAATAACCACACTAGATAACATGTAAGTAGTAAGGCTATTATCGGGATCACCCAATCCATAACTTAGAATGCGTCTTTTGGATTACCGCGTTTCAGTAACTGTAAGATATCTTCCTGTTTCTCTTCTGGCTTTTCGTCGTCTTCATCGTCGCCCAACTCAATACCCAATTTCTCCATCAGGGTATCAATACGATCCAATGTCGAATCAACATACGCCTGATCTTCTTTGCTCAAGACTTCGTCATTATCAAGCTTATCCAGCAATCCATCCAGACGCTCATCGTTTTCTAGCTTGGACAACTCTTCTTCCGGTGTCAGACGTGGCTTGGCTTCAACTTTAGCTACCGGCTTAGGGGTTGGCTTAGCTTTAACCTTACTCTCAACCACCAGTGGTACAGGCACTTTACTACCAATACGTGGATCTTTTTCTTGAGTCTGGTTCTGGCCCTTCTTATTACTCTCATCGACGTTAGTTCTGGCACCTGAGCGATTACCACTGTGTTTCTTCTGACGTTTACGCTCACGGGCTTCAATATCAAGCTCTACACGGGTCTTTTTAATACGCTTTGGTGTCGCGGTACCTTTCTTCGGGGCCGCAATATTGGCGTGTGGTGCTTTGTTTGGCTGCTTCATAACCTGTGCTCTTAAATGGGTAAATGAGTGTGGGATCGGATTTAGTATATACCTGTCATCTTTCAAGTTGCAGATGTGTTGGCGATACCTCTACGAGGTCGCCACAAGCAGCGTTCAAATCTCTGCTCCTGGCAGGATTTCTCTCTCGCTTGCCGCCGTTCTGCATCTTGAAATTTTTTGAGTATAGGATTGGGCCGGAATCTAGCAGAAAGAAGAGAAAGAAAAAAGGCGGCAGATTAACCTGTCGCCTTTTTTCGCACCTTCTGCGGAAGGATATCCTTACAGCGCACTCCCTGCACTTACGTAACATCCTGGTTTCTCCCTCCTGCAATACGTCATCCTTGCCATCCCTCCTACCCTGAAGGCGATTCGCACAGCACTCCGACCGTTGTCCCTGACTCATCGTAATCCATCACGCTTCTTAAGCATAAGCCCCTCATCCTAAGTGATAGCGCTCCTTGCCAGCACATCCCGCACTGATAGAAACCTATATATCATGTTGTTTTTATTTAAAAAAATAAAACAAAAAACAACAATAAGGGTTAAGAATAACAACTAAATTATATAAAGCTTTCCTTAACAATTATTCAATAATAGGACATTCCTTTGCTCTACAATGACCGCCAACTCACAAAACTGTAATTTGACGCAGAAAAGCCATCAAAAATTCGCGAAAAGATAAACCCCCTTTTTTGACCCTGATGCAGTTATAATCGCCGGATGTAAGCTATCTCTCACGGAGACGACAAATTTTGACTATCAGAAACTATAACTATCATATGACCCACTTCGTCATCAGTGCTCCGGACATCCGTCATTTGCCACGCGATGAAGGTATTGAGGTGGCATTCGCTGGCCGTTCAAACGCCGGTAAGTCGAGCGCACTCAATACGTTAACTAACCAGAAAGGTCTGGCCAGAACCAGTAAGACTCCTGGCCGTACTCAGCTGATCAACTTATTTGAAGTGGTTGATGGTATCCGTCTGGTCGACTTACCAGGATACGGTTATGCCGAAGTTCCGGAAGAGATGAAACTCAAGTGGCAGCGTGCCTTGGGTGAGTATTTGCAAAAGCGTAACTGCCTGAAAGGTTTGGTTGTATTGATGGATATTCGCCATCCGCTGAAAGATTTAGACCAGCAGATGATTACCTGGGCGGTCGCGGTCGGCACGCCGGTTCTTCTCTTACTGACCAAAGCCGATAAGCTGGCCTCTGGTGCCCGCAAGGCACAATTGAACATGGTGCGAGAAGCCATTATTCCTTTTATGGGCGATATTCAGGTGGAAGCATTCTCATCACCGAAAAAGATTGGTGTCGATAAATTGCGGGAAAAACTGGATACCTGGTTTAGCGAGATCCCACCGGAAGTCATGGCTGATGAGCATGACGACGAAGGCGAGTAGTTCATTGTAATCAGCAGCCCGCAAGGGCTGTCTCACGCATATCTTGCCCGCAAAAGCCCAATAAAAAACGCCCCAGTCAATAAATGACTGGGGCGGCTAATATATAGCCAAATCCGATTACGTGAAGTAAAAGGTTTGAAAGATAGAACATCTTACCTCTGTACCCTACATCTGTAACTCTACATCATTTTTTCGCAGGGCAAAAGAATTTTTTGTTGTATAGTTACACAAGTTGTCACGATTCAGCGCCCATCTTCCCACCACAATCGCGTTAAAATGTAGCTTAATTACATAAAATGCTTTAATTATCGCCACTTACCCATACAACTAGTGAGCTTGATCCCAGTTATAACCCACACCGACATCAACCTTTAATGGCACCGCCAATTGCATACTCTGCTCCATCAAATCACGGATTTTCTGTTCAGCGCTTTCCAACACACTTTCATGAACTTCAAATACCAGTTCATCGTGTACCTGCATGATAACCCGCACCAACGGCTCCGGTTCCTGTTGTAACCAGGCATCGACTGCAATCATCGCTCGCTTGATAATATCAGCAGCCGTCCCTTGCATCGGGGCATTGATCGCTTCGCGCTCAGCGGCTTTGCGGCGGTTAGCATTTCGTGAGTGAATATCAGGCAGATAGAGGCGGCGACCATCCAGTGTGGTGACATAACCCTGCTCAGCAGCTTGCTTGCGAGTGCGCTCCATATATTCCAGCCCCCCCGGATAGCGTTCAAAGTAGAGATCCATATAGCGCTGTGCTTCGCCACGCGGGATATTCAACTGCCGCGCCAAACCAAATGCACTCATGCCATAAATTAGGCCAAAGTTAATCGCTTTAGCACTGCGACGCTGTTCGTTGGTCACACTCTCTAACGGCATCCCGAAGACTTCAGCCGCAGTTGCGCGGTGGATATCCTTGCCAGCGGCAAATGCCGCCAATAACCCTTTATCCTGCGACAGGTGCGCCATGATACGCAGTTCAATCTGCGAATAGTCAGCCGCCATAATGCGATAACCTTTGGGCGCAATAAAAGCCTGACGAATACGACGCCCTTCTTCATTACGTACAGGAATATTTTGCAGGTTAGGATCTCGGGAAGATAAACGCCCGGTAGCAGTAACTGCCTGATGATACGAGGTATGGACTCGCCCTGAAACCGGGTTAATCATCAGCGGTAGCTTGTCGGTATAGGTACTTTTCAGTTTAGCCAAACCGCGATATTCAAGAATCACTTTCGGTAAAGGGTAATCCAGCGCCAGCTCAGCCAGCACTTCTTCGTTGGTTGAAGCCGCACCACCTGGGGTTTTTTTCAAAATAGGCAGTTTTTGTTTTTCATACAAAATGACCTGTAACTGCTTTGGCGAGGCGAGATTGAATGGCTCTTCAGCCAATTCATGAGCTTGCTTTTCTAACTCATCCAGGCGGATAGTCAGCTCTTTTGAATGTGCAGCCAATATATTCTGGTCAATCAATACACCGGTTCGCTCGATACGCGACAATATTGGTAACAGCGGCATTTCGATTTCCTGAAATACCCGCTTCAGCCCTTCACTCTGCTGTAACTTCGGCCACAATACCAGATGCAATTGAAGCGTAACGTCCGCGTCTTCTGCGGCATACGGGCCAGCTTGTTCTAAGGCTATCTGATTGAAGGTTAGCTGGTTTTTGCCTTTACCGGCGATCTCTTCAAAAGTAATGGTTTTATGGTTGAGGTAACGTTCAGCAAGGCTGTCCATATCATGGCGGCCAGCAACACTGTCTAAAACATAAGACTCCAACATGGTATCGAAAGCGATACCGCGCAGCTCAATGCCATAACGTGCCAACATACTTTGATCAAACTTGAGGTTCTGCCCGACTTTTAAGGCTTTCTCATTTTCCAACAGGGGTTTTAAGGTGGCTAAAACCCAGTTTCTATCAAGCTGTGCTGGCGCATCCAGATAATCATGAGCCAATGGCAAATAAGCCGCCTCACCTGGTGCAACAGCAAATGACATACCAATCAAATTGCTGCTGAGGGTGTCAAGACCGTCAGTTTCAGTATCAAAAGCGAAAACCTCTGCTTTTTTAAGCCGCTCAATCCACTCCATTAAGGATTTTTCATCCAAAATAGTGTGGTAGTTCTCTTGTGATAACACCGCTGTCACTTCCACCGCAGGGGCAGATTCCGCAGCAACAAACGACTTATTGCTGGTTTGACCCGTTGGTCGCTCCTTTTTGCCGTCCAGCCACTTACCGGCTTCCACATCCACTAACCAGCGTTTGAACTCATAACGGCTAAATAACTGAAGCAGTTGTTCATTATCGGGTGATGAAACCGTTAGCTGGTCACAGGTAATATCCAGTTCAACATCCGTTTTGATGGTTGCTAATTGGTAGGAGAGATAAGCTACATCTTTATTCTGCTCCAATTTAGCGGACATCGTTTTAGCGCCACGGAATGTCAATGTAGATATTTTATCTAAATGACTGAACAACGTATCCAGCCCACCCAAACCTTGTAATAAAGCCTGAGCTGTCTTTTCACCGACCCCCGGAACACCCGGAATATTATCGGATGAGTCCCCCATCAAGGCGAGAAAATCAATAATCAGTTCAGGAGGAACGCCATATTTATCGCACACTTCCTGCGGCCCCAAAATGGCGTTATTCATCGTATTGATTAGAGTGATATTTGGCGTAACTAATTGCGCCATATCTTTATCACCGGTACTGATTAATACCGCATGACCTGCTTTTTCAGCTTCTTGCGCCAGCGTACCAATAACGTCGTCGGCCTCAACGCCGGAAACCACTAATAAAGGTAGCCCCATTGCTTTAACCATTTGATGAAGAGGCTCAATCTGCGCACGCAAATCATCCGGCATCGGTGGGCGATGGGACTTATATTCCGCGAAAAGTTCATCACGAAACGTTTTGCCTTTAGCATCAAATACCACGGCCACATGGCTTGGACGATATTGCAGCAGCAAACTGCGCAACATGTTCAATACACCATACATCGCACCCGTTGGCTCGCCACTGCTGTTGGTCAGTGGTGGAAAAGCATGGTAAGCGCGGTAGAGGTAAGAGGAACCGTCAACAAGGATCAATGGGTTTTCTGCAATCTGGGCCATAGAGTTTCTTCATCTTTATTCAGCAAGGTCTGACGCTAAGAATGCCATAGCTGACGCCAAGAGACGAATCTTAGCGTCCATTCTTGTGCAAAAGAGAACATTTTACATGAAGACCCCTAAGATCTAACCTGTGGATAACTTTGTGTGTAAAAACGTGTAGAATTTATATCTTCTAAGTTATTTCCTATAATGCAATATTTTAAATTAGTTTAATCATGGTGTTACGATTATTGTTTCTTTATTTCTTTGTCATTATTTCTTTATCTGATTTGTGGATATTACTTATTCAGTTACTACAATAAGGTTAATAAATTTACTTTAAGGCAGAGAAAAATCACCCACCTTTTTATTACTTTCTACGACCCTTATTTGTCATTTTAGCGACACAAATAACACCATTTACCTATCACTTAAATAGATGGTTTCACCAAAAATAGCTCTGAAATAAATATCTAATCGGCACACGAGGCATTACTGTCACATTAGATAAGATGATGATTTGATAGTAAGGAGAATAGGTGAATTGAAATATCGGGAACGGATTAAGATAAGACAAAGAGGAGCAGGCAAAAAACCAGCTCCTCTTTCATATCATTATTTCTGAGTTAGCAGGAACTTAACAACGTCCGCATACTGTTTGACATAAGCATCCATTGAGCTGGTATCCATGCCATCATTTTTAATCATATATTTGCCATTAACAAACATCGCTGGAACGCCACGTAATTGCAGATCTTCAGCCGCTTTTACTTGTTGAACAACCAATGATTTAACCACAAAGCTATTCAATGCTGAATCATAGTCCTCACCACTAATACCCGCCTTGATGAAGACATTACGAATATCATCAGGGGTTTGTATGGTTTGTGTTTTCTGTACGCCTTCAAACATCAGTGGCGTCACTTTTTCCTCAACACCCAATGCCATCGCAACAGCCCAGGCTTGGGTCAGCTGCTTACCTAGCGGCCCCAGGAACTCAACATGATAGCGAGTCATCTTAGTCCCTTCTGGCAACGCTTTTTTTACCGCCTGAGGTACATGATAAACTTCCTCAAACTGATAGCAGTGTGGGCAATAGAAAGAGAAAAACTCTAAAACCTGAGGCTCACCTGTGATGGGTTTATTTAACGTCTGGTACTGGGTGCCATCTTTAAATTGTCCGGCAGAGACACTGAATGCCATCACCATGCCAACAAGCGCTAACCATACATTTTTCATACAATAAAAATCTCCATTATCTTAGCTTTAGTACATTGGCATCAGCTGCAAAGGGGGTGCCTGCAACAGCTTAACCTGTTCAGTGAAAAGTGCAGTCTGTTGTAACCAAAAATCAGACTCCGCCATCCACGGAAAACTCTTAGGAAATGCCGGATCCTGCCAACGTCTGGCGACCCATGCAAGGTAATAAACCATCCGCATCGCGCGTAAAGGTTCAATCAGTGCAAGCTCACGCTGATCAAAATCAGCAAACTCGCCATAAGCTTCCAGCAAGATATCCAACTGGATTAATTGCTCGCGGCGCTCACCGTGTAATAACATCCATAAATCCTGAACCGCCGGGCCATTTCTGGCGTCATCTAAATCGACAAACATTGGCCCGTCACGCCACAAAATATTACCGGGGTGGCAATCACCATGTAACCGCAAAGACTGCCAATCGGTATGCCAATACTGCTTAATGGTAGCAATCAATAAATCAGTTGCAGCCAGAAATTTATTTTTCTGTTTCGCCGGCACTAATACACTATTGGCCAGCAACTCACGAGGTTCGGTCAGATATTCTTCAACCCCCATCGTTGGACGGGCAATAAAAATCCCATCACTCCCCACCTGATGGATTCTGCCGAGAAAGCGCCCGACCCACTCCAATTGATCAAGGTTATCTATTTCATACTGGCGTCCACCCACACTTGGGAACACGGCAAAGAAAAAACCACCATGATTATGCAAAGCTTCACCATTTAACTGCAATGGGGCGACGACGGGGATCTCCGACTCAGCCAAATCAAGCGAGAAGCGCTGCTCCTCGACAATTTGCTCACGGCTCCAACGCTCAGGGCGATAAAACTTCACCACATACCGTCTACGGTCTTCATCCATAAACTGGTAGACGCGGTTCTCGTAACTGTTAAGCGCAGTTAACCCTGAATCCACTCGTAACCCAACCGCTTCAAGGGCATCCATAATCAGGTCTGGAGACAATGTCTGAAAATTAAAAGCAGAGCTGTTCATAACAACATTCAGTCTATATAAGTGACAGCGGCTTGCTGGGAATAAGAAATAGTATCATTAAAGCCCCTATCTACGCAGACAGGAGTATGACTAATCTTTAATAATGCCACGGGCACGCAATAGTGCTGTTTTGAAATCCTCTTCATAATCTTTTTTGAGGCCAGGTATCACTTCTGTTGATTCTGAACCACGCATTTTCAGATGATAAATAAGAATATCGTCCGTGAGATCTGAGAATTCACCTTCAAAACCAGCCTCATCTGACAGCTTTTGTAAAAACTGTACCAGATTTAAATCGGGTTCTTGCTGCCAGGCTGGATGTAAAAGCTCAATCAGTTCATTAACACGATGACATTTCATAGCAACGTTATCCTATTCAAAAAATATGCAAGTAAAGTAACAGGGATACTCACCTAGGGAAAGAGAGCCTATTGTCAATAAAAGTAAATCCTGACCCCTTTACCTATTTGAAGATACAATTCTAAGGCTAGCTTAATACAGGAGAGTGATAGAAATGCGGCCTAATATTACAGGCGTTATTCTTGCGGGAGGCCGTTCATCTAGAATGGGCGGAAATGATAAAGGATTAATATATCTTCATGGAAAACCGCTGTATCAACATGTAATCGATAAACTAAAACCTCAAGTTGAAGATTTACTGATTAATGCTAATCGTAACCAAGCTCTCTATCAACACAGTGGCATTCCAGTCATCAGCGACATCATTACCGGCTTTGTCGGCCCACTGGCAGGCATACATTCAGGGTTAAGCCATTCAGCTACAGAATGGGTTATTTTTGCTCCCTGCGACGTCCCTACGCTGCCAGACAATTTAGTGTCCCAACTTTGGCAAGGAAAACAGCAAGCTCTGGCAGCTTATGTTTACGATGGTGAGCGGGCACACCCTACACTGGTACTCATGCATGTTAGTCTGAAACCACTTCTGGCAGAATATTTGGCAAAAGGCGATCGCAAGCTAATGATATTTATGGAGAGAATCAATGCTCAGCCCGTAATGTTTCGCGGGCAAAAAGACCAATTCAGTAACCTGAATACTCCTGCAGACTGTGACTTATGGGAACAGAGTAAAAGAGGGGAGTTATGAGCCGTAAAACACCACCGCTATTAGGGATAGCGGCCTATAGCGGTACAGGAAAAACCACACTACTCAAAAGTCTGATCCCCTTATTACAGCAGCGCCAAATTCGAGTCGGCCTCATCAAGCATACCCATCACAATATGGATATTGATACGCCAGGTAAGGATAGTTATGAGTTGCGTAAGGCGGGTGCACACCAAACCCTGGTTGCTAGCGATTACCGCTGGGCATTAATGACAGAAACGCCAGAGCAAAAACCGTTGGATCTTCACTATCTTGCCAGCAGGTTAGACGCTTCAACTATCGATCTGATTTTGGTTGAGGGTTTTAAGCACGAACCAATCAATAAAATTGCCCTTTATAGAGAGGCAGTAGGTAAGCCTTACGCAGATTTGATTGATAAATATGTTATTGCTTTGGCAAGTGATAAACCGATAGATATCACTGTGGAGCAATTAGATATTAATCAACCTGAACAAATTGCAGAATTTATTTGTAGCTGGCTTCAAATGAACCCATCACAGCCATAAAA
>NZ_ACCB01000032.1 GCF_000173735.1 Yersinia aldovae ATCC 35236
GGACGAAGGGTATGCAAAAAAAAACGCTTGCCGAGAAGGGCAAGCGTCTAAAATTTCAGGTCTACAGACAACAATGTCGGTGCCTCACTCAACGTTATGCCCGGTATGTGATGAAGAGACTCAACATCGTTTACATGGACAATAGGCACCCTAAAATCGGCTCTGCATCATCCCTGGGTTTATGAAGTGGCTATAAAACCAAACTGTCATAAGAAGTGGGATGAGCATCTACAGAATAGATAATGCACTTAGTATGCCAATTCGAATATCTGACCCTGATTTAATTCAGTAGAACTGCATAAATAACTTTAGTTAACTGATTTATAAAAGATTTATTTTTATCTGTTCACTCTACTCAACTTGGTTCCACCGTCATATAGATGTCAGAGCATGAGATGTGATCTGTCGCTACAAAACGACGTTAAAACACCTTATTATTTTTCCCTATATTATTCAGACTATTACCTGTCTCCATTTAACGACAATGCCTTCGCTTTTTGTCGCAAAAAACCAACACCGCATTTTACGTATGTTAAATAAGGCTTTTACTATGCAAACGGCAAGATTTGATCAAAGTGCGCCAACAATGGCTGTAGCTAAGGGAGAATCTGTAAGTTGTGTGCTTTTAAGGAGGCAGGGAATATATGACGTGACGAGTTGGGTAAAAAAGAGAGAATATTGAGACGAAAAAAAACCCCGCATTGCGGGGTTTCTTCTTAAATTGGTCGGCGAGAGAGGATTCGAACCTCCGACCCACTGGTCCCAAACCAGTTGCGCTACCAAGCTGCGCTACTCGCCGATTTCTTACTGATTACTCTACATGGTCTTTCAACCTATGTCCATGTAAATATTAACAAAATCTACATGTTTGTGTGGTGCGAAGGGAGGGACTTGAACCCTCACGTCCGTAAGGACACTAACACCTGAAGCTAGCGCGTCTACCAATTCCGCCACCATCGCATGTTCCACAAAATTTGGGGTGGCTAATGGGGCTCGAACCCACGACAACTGGAATCACAATCCAGGGCTCTACCAACTGAGCTATAGCCACCATAACTTCTTACTACACAGCTTACTTCGACTTCGTCGTACGCGGCAATCTTACCACCGCAGCTCTTGCACACAAAATTAATGGTGCGCCCGACAGGATTCGAACCTGAGACCTCTGCCTCCGGAGGGCAGCGCTCTATCCAGCTGAGCTACGGGCGCTTAGCGCCGTTGCGGGTGAGGATACTACGGTTTTAATACTTGGCTGTCTAGTGCTTTTTTAGAAGAAATGGTGTGTTTGCTTACGCTTTGCACACTATGCCGCAAAATCAGCCACTGATTAGCCCCGCCGCACCCGATCCGCTGGATTTATAGCCGTTTTATCGCCTTCGTACTTGAAACCACCGGGTGAGGCTCATCCTTGAAGCCCCCCCTACTGGCTAGCATAAATGCTGTTCAAACCGGTTGCCGACAGATTTGTTGCTCTTTAGCAGCCTATCTGTCACGCCAATTAATTTGGGGATACTTCAGCGACGGTCTGTTTATGCATTCCCAGCCCGAAATAACACAGGCTCACCAGTCCTAAGAAAATGGCCCCCGCCAATAGAGATAACCTCGTCTCCGGATTAATCCCCATCCCCACCAACACACATATCAGGAAAGCGATAGTGAGGTAATTGACATACGGGAACATGATGGATTTGAACGGATGCTGCTTCAGTGCTTCTTTATGTACCTGACGAAAACGCAGTTGGCTGACGAGTACCACAAACCACGGCACCATGCCTGGCAACACGCTGGCACTGTAAACATAGACAAACACCTGCTGCGGATTCGGAATAATGTAATTGAGGCTTGAACCCAGCAACAGGCACAGGATCGTTACCGCAATACAGTAAACCGGTACACCACTGGTAGACAGTTTAGTCAGGCAGGCCGGTAACTGGCGGTTTTTTGCCAGCGCATACAGCATACGCCCGCCGCTATACATACCGCTGTTACAGCCAGATAGCGCGGCGGTCAGTACCACGAAGTTAATAATACCGGCGGCTGAAACTATTCCTATCTTGGCAAAGGTCAGTACAAACGGGCTGCCTTCAGTACCGATACCGTTCCACGGGAAGATGGTGACGATGACAAATATCGCACCGACATAGAAAATCAGAATACGCCATAAGATGTTATTAATGGCTCGCTTTAGTGTGACCTGTGGATTTCGGGCCTCACCGGCGGTAATCCCCACCAGCTCAACGCCCTGATAAGACGCCACCACAATACACAGCGCAAACATGAATCCCTTCCAACCACCGGCAAAGAAGCCGCCATGAGCCGTCAGGTTGTCAAAACCAATCGCCTGGCCATGATTCCCAAAGCCGAAGAAGATCACGCCCAGACCGACCAGAATCATCACAATAATAGTGGTGACTTTGATCATTGCGAACCAAAACTCCAGCTCACCATACAATCTGACCGCCGCCAGATTGGCCAGTGCCACGATAGCCACCCCAGCTATCGCTGGCAGCCACTGTGGAATTTCGGGGAACCAAAACTGAACGTACACGCCAATCGCGGTAATTTCAGATATCCCTACCGCAATCCACATAAACCAATAGCCCCAGGCGGTCAGATAGCCAAAGTAGGGGCTGAGATATTTATGCGCATATACCGCAAACGACCCCGCTACCGGCTCCAGATAGAGCATCTCGCCCATTGCCCGCATAATGAAAAAGACAAATAAACCCGCAATAATGTAAGCCAGTAAGACCGATGGCCCCGCCCATTTCAATGTGCTGGCAGACCCCATAAATAGCCCGACGCCAATCGTCCCGCCTAACGCTATCAGTTCGATATGTCGGGCTTCCAGCCCACGGTGTAGTCCTTTTTTCTGTTCGATGTCTGCCATATATCCTCTGTACCTGATGGTGTGTATCCGCTCCGGATTCCCGGTTGTTTTTATTAAGTAATCCGTTTTTTAATCGGCCAGTATCCTTCCGCATCTGGCGCAGATTAGCAAACAAGAAAGTAAAACTTTATGGAATAAAAATTAATACATCGATTCCATAATGGAATTAATGAGTTTTAATATTGAATGGAGGAATAGATGGGGTTTTACAATCACAGGGCCAGATCTGGCCCTGCTTAGCGAGATGATTACAAGCGACCGCTGTAATAATAACCAACAAACTTAAGCAGTTTGAATTGGCGGCGAATGCGGCTAGGCTGCGCCAGCAGGCGGTATAGCCACTCCAGCCCCATGTTCTGCCAAATCTTCGGCGCACGCTTCACATGGCCGGTAAAGACGTCATAAGTGCCACCTACGCCCATATACAGTGCATCAGGATAGAACTTACGACAATCACGCATAAATAACTCCTGCTTTGGCGACCCCATCGCAACAGTTACGATAGCCGCACCACTGGCTGCAATCCTGGCAAACAAAGCTTCACGCTGTTCTGGTGTGAAATAACCATCCTGACTGCCCACCAGATTCACATTCCATTGCGCGCGCAGCTTCGCTTCAGTTTCTGCCAGTACATCCGGCTTGCCACCCACCAAAAATACCGGTGTCCCTTGCTGCCCGGCGCGTTGCATCAGCGCTTCCCATAAGTCTGCTCCCGCCACGCGTGACAACAACGCCTGCGGATATTTACGGCGAATGGCACGCACCATACTGATACCATCAGCGTATAAGTATTCCGCCTCGTTAATCAGTTCACGCAGCGCAGCATCCTCTTCGGCCTTCAGTAGCTTCTCTGCGTTCATCGCCACCAGCGTGCCAGTCTTCACCGGGCCGCTGCTCAACAGATGATCCAACGTCTGACTCATGTCACGAAAGCCCCAGATGTCAAAGCCACGGACACTGTATTTTGGAATATCAATAGATTTAGGAATAGCCGTATTCGGTTCCATCACGATCCTTACAGTTGACTGTTCGTTTGAGGCGGTGATAGCCGCGTTGATTTACCCACACGACGCTGTACACGTTGTGTTATCAAACCTGCCGTATCGAACAGCCAGTACAACAATTTCGCCAGTATCAAACAGGCACCAAAAATCACGCAGAAAAATACCACCCGCGAGACAAAGGAATCTAACCCTTCCCGTGCTAACACGATGATGTTAAATATCGCACCAAAACAGAAACTTTGCATAATCGCCGCTTTATAACGATTCGTCTCTGCTTTGCCTTGTTCATACAGCCAGTCGAACCATTTAATGATTAGCCCCACCACGATGGCACCCAGTGGGATAAACACCACCCCACCCATCACCACCAAAGAGCCTATCAAAGTTGGCGAAATAGCCAGCCCAGAGTGGTTATCCAACACATCCCAGGTAAAGTAATTAGCAGTATTCAATACCAGATCAGGGCGGTCTGGCCACAAGGAGCTGGGGATAAATACGTAGAAATCACGAATAATCGGTGCCAACCCTTGGAAGTCTATTTTATCGTAATTTTGTAGTAATAATCCGAGATTTTCCCACGGCGAGAAGGTATCGCGAGTGAGGTAAAGGAACGTATAAAACGCTTCAGCGCCGTTCACATCCAAACCATAGCGCTTCAAGGCCAGCCAGAACATCCCGACAATGCCAAAGATGCCCGCCGCTGCCAGCATCCACAAGGTTATCCAACCGCGCACGATGCCGATAAACAGAAATAATGAAAACGCGATAATGATATTAGCGCGTGTTCCGCCAACGATAACATAGGTCAATATGCCAAACGCTACTGTGCTGGCGAGGAAAAAAAACCAAGCCCGCATATCCTGTTTAAGGAAATAGACCACCAACATCGCCGGGATAAAAAAGTAGAAAAAGCGCTTCAGGGCGACACCCGAAACATCGCTGGAGAAGATTTTGCTATAAGAGTCCAACTTAAACAGTAGGAAACCATTTTGCATAAAGAAGATACCGACAGTACCCATCGCCACCAGCGCCAAGAGTATCCAGGTGAGATTAGTCTCTACCCGATTCATGGTGAATATTGGTGCCCGTGGCTGACTGCGCGGCTTGGTCAGGCGAGTTTTGTAACTGATATAGTAAATGCCATAAAATGCCGTGGCAGAAAGCATGGCATACAGTAAGTACTCAACCGGCACCACCGCGACGTCAAACTGGAATACCAACATGCAGGTCAGCGGGAAACCAAAATAGAACGTCAGCAGATACAGCATTGAAAACAGCACGTTAAAGTTAAAGCGCACGCGCCTAAACTCCTGATACGTCAATATCAGGATAAAAATAACGGCGAGCAGGTAAACGCCGAAAAGACCGCCAAATTGCCCCAACGTCATGGGTGTTCTCCTGCCGCCAGCGCCAGTGCTTGTTGCCAACCCTCAATGTAATTAGGGTTAAAGAACGCAATACCCTGCTTATCCAGCCCCAGTAATTGCCGCTGCGCCTCACGAATCAACGGTTCATCCAATGAGTCGCCATAGAAAAGTACCGGAATATGCTGCTCGGCTAAATCTTGCCAGAATGGGTTTTTACGGCTTAAGACGAAGGGCACGCCAAATTGGATTAATAAACACAATGTGCCAATACCTTGCTGACGATTAAAAATAAAATAGCCCAAATCGCATTCGCGTAGGATATTCAGATAATCGTCGAACGGGATCTGTTCTGTCAGAATGCGCAGGTTATCTGGCGAGAACAACGCCAGCCCCGCCTGCCTAACCCGCTCAATATACAGCGCATTATTGGCCGGATACCCCATCGGCAGAATCACTCTGGCATCTGGGCCAAATTGCTGATGAATCGATTTTAGCGCCTCAATATGGCGATTGGTGGTGTCACCGGAGTTACCCACCAAAATCGTCATCGGCCCGGCCAACGGCTTATCAATGTTGAGGCCGGTTAACGCCGGATCCATTCGCGTTGGGAAATAGAGCAGTGACGCTGGCACCCGAGAGTGGCGCTGCTGAAAATGCATTAAGTCACCACGGGTCGCAAAAACGTGCCCGACCCGCCCTTGCGCTAAACGGCGCAGCAGATAGAAAAGGCGGAATTTCAAGCTCTTGGCATCTTCATATAAATCAGCGCCCCAAACATGCCAATAGACCTGCTGTGACTTGATTTTCCCACTTAACAACGCCAGCCATAACGTGGCATTAAACTGCCCATGCCAGAAAAAGCGCGTATTTCTGTCTGCTTGTGCGCGGGCGATCACCGCGTCAGCCAAGGTTTTTTTATTGCCGTGGATTTCGATATCCAACAGCGGGAAAGACGAAAATGGTGCAGTTTCTTTTGCTGCTACCATGAAGTGCTGCACCTGTTCAGCGGGCACTTGCGTGCTTAGCACGTCATTAAAGAAGCGCAATACAGTCAGATTATGGTGCGGGATATCAGATCCCAATACATGAATCAGGGTTGTCATTTTTTTCTACTGTAAAGAGTGTCTACGGTGATGAATGTCTACGATACATAATGAATACGCAGCTACAGAGCGCAAAATAGACGATATAAGTGGCCATATAAGCCTGTGCCGCGCCCAGTGAGCCATTTAAAGGGATCAGCCAATGCGCAAATCCGGTCAACAGTAAGAACTGACTCACTTCCGTCAAAATGTAAAAACGTAAAGAGGCTTTGGCAATCACCAGATAACCAAAGACATACGACCCAACTTTCAGTACGTCACCGACCAGTTGCCAGGCGAAAAGATCACGCATCGCGATAAATTGGTGCGAGAATAGCAGCCAGATGGCGAAATCACGTAATAACCACACGACCAAGCTTGCGGTGGCAACCGCTGGCAACACAAATTTCAGTGAGCGCAGAATTTCACGCGAAATATCTGCTTTGGCTTTGAGCCTTGAAAGTGTTGGCAACAGATAAACGGTAAATGACGCTGTGATAAATTGTAGATAAGCATCTGAAATACTGCTCACCCCTTGCCAAATCCCGACAGCATCCCAACCATAGCGGTCAGCCAGCAGGTTACGCATCATCACATAAGCCACCGGTAAGGTTACCGACGTAATCAGCGCCATGATGGTAAACTTGCCTAAATGACTGGCCAGCGCTTTATCCCAGCTAAGTTTAAGATAGCTTAATGGAATAGTTTTGCGCCGAATTAGCATCGCTGCCGCAGGGATAACCACCAGCGCAGGCACCAATGCCAGGCCCACCAGCGCGCCGGGATAACCGCCAATGCGGAAACAAATATAATACGCCACCACACCAATCAGGCTGCCGCCAATCACCGCCAGCGCATTCCCCATCGCATCGCGATAACCTTTGAGAATAGCCAGGAATAGATTGGCGTAGGCAATGCCCATTTGAATAAACGCCACCGCCCGCACCACATTCTGGTAATCAGCATGGCCAAATAATGCGATGCTGACCGGCCTGGCCGCCAGCAGGAAGATCAGTGCCAACAGGGTTGAGAAACCCAGCACAATCGCCGATGACGTCCCCAACACGGCACGCAAACGTTCTGGTTGCTGATGGTATTCAGCAACATATTTAGTTATGCCGTTAAAGATACCCGCGCCAGAGAGCACGCCTAATACCGTAATTAGCTGGCGGAAATTACCCGCCTGCCCAACACCGCTAGGGCCAAAGGTCACCGCCAGCAGTTTAACCACTAACAGCCCTACGCCGATCTTAATCAGCGTAGAGCCAGCAGTCCAAATCGATGCTTTTGCCAGAGACATATCAGGCGAAGAAACTCAGAACAGTGTTAATCACCGTTCTCTGATTCACATCAGTCAGATTATAGAAGATAGGCAAACGCACCAGACGCTCACTTTCCTTGGTGGTAAAGCGGTCTTCACCGTCCATACGACCAAATTCTTCACCCGCCGGGCAACCATGCAGCGGGATGTAGTGAAATACCGCCATGATCTCAGCTTCTTTTAAATAACTAATGAACGTAGAGCGATCTTCGATATCACGCAGTTTGATATAAAACATATGCGCATTTTGTACCAAATTGTCAGGAATCACTGGCAAATCGATGCGCCCGGCATCTGCCAGTGGCTTGAACGCATTGTAGTAGGTGTGCCACAGCGCCAAACGACGTTCATTAATTTGTTGTGCTGCTTCCAACTGCCCCCATAGATATGCGGCTTGTAAATCGGACATCAAATAACTGGAGCCAATATCACGCCAGGTATATTTATCAACCTGACCACGGAAGAACTGGCTGCGGTTAGTGCCTTTCTCGCGAATAATTTCTGCCCGATCAATTAGTGACGGGTCATTGATAAGTGTCGCCCCGCCTTCACCGCCCGCGGTGTAGTTTTTGGTTTCGTGGAAGCTAAAGCAGCCAATATGACCAATCGTGCCCAGCGCTTTACCTTTGTAAGTCGACATCACGCCCTGCGCGGCATCTTCTACCACAAATAAATTATGCTTTTTCGCCAGCGCCATGATGGTGTCCATCTCACAAGCTACGCCTGCATAATGAACCGGTACAATAACCTTGGTTTTATCGGTGATGGCGGCTTCAATCTTGGTTTCATCGATATTCATGGTGTCCGGGCGAATATCAACGAACACCATCTTGGCACCACGTAGCACAAAGGCATTGGCGGTCGACACAAAAGTGAAACTTGGCATGATAACTTCATCGCCAGGCTTGATATCCAGCAGCAACGCGGCCATTTCCAGTGAGGCAGTGCAAGATGGCGTCAATAATGCTTTTGGACAGTTGAAGCGCTGCTCCATCCACTGCTGGCAGCGACGGGTAAAGCCACCATCGCCACATAATTTACCGCTGGTCATAGCCGCCTGCATATAACCCAGTTCTGTGCCTACTACCGGTGGAGCGTTAAATGGAATCATCTCATCCCCTGCATAACCAATACGCGGTGCTCTCAATCGAAGCACCACTGCGAATATAGAGGCGCAAAGCAGCAATATTGCTCATCTGTGTGGCTACCCGTAACCGCTGTAACCCATGATGCTGGCACCACTGCTTTGCCGCCGACATTAATAATGAACCTATGCCTTTACCCTGTGCGTCAGGAAATACCGCTAACAGGCCAATACGCGCGCTGCCATCTTGCAAGTCGCGTAATGTCACAAACCCCGCAGGCTGACCACATACATCCATCACCAACAAGCATTGATGGTCAAAAGTACCCAGCACAGCCTTTTCAGCCCATAATGCATAAAATCGTCCGCTGTCCTGTGGGTCATACCACGGCGCACGAAAACGGCTTAATGCAAAGGTGCGAGCAGCCACGCTGCGCAATAGCGGGATATCGGCGGTTGTTGCCAGCCGCTGTTGATAGGTTCCACTATCTGTCTCAGATGTAGCATTTTCCGTGCCAACTACAGTCTTGCCCTCAACTGGTAGCGCCAGATCAACCTCACCTTCAACTAACTTGAAACCAAGCTGGCCGAGGGAGTCAATGAGGTCAAGGTGATGGGTCGGTACTTTGGCTTGGGTCAGGGTAAAAGCATCCAACTCAGCCGGGTTAAGTTGCGGGGCTGAATCGGAGAAGTTAAGTTTTGCACTGTGGCGCTGGAAAAATTCACTTTCCCAGGCCAGCGGCTCAATACTGGCGTGGACGGGCATGGAGTAAGTCCAATAGATATTTGCCGTAACCGGTTTTCGCCAATGCCGTTGCCGCACGTCTTACGCCATCATCATCTAACCAGCCATTGCGCCAAGAGATCTCTTCCAGACAGGCTATCTTGAAACCTTGACGTTTTTCAACGGTTTGCACAAAGGTACTGGCTTCAATCAAGCTGTCATGAGTACCGGTATCCAGCCAGGCAAAGCCACGGCCTAATAATTCCACCGTCAGTTCACCGCGATCCAAATACATCTGATTGATGCTGGTTATTTCCAGCTCACCACGGGAAGATGGTTTAACTTGTTTTGCAAAGTCAACCACTTGGTTATCGTAAAAATAAAGCCCGGTGACTGCCCAATTAGATTTTGGCTGACTCGGTTTTTCTTCTAGAGATAGCGCCCGGAAGTTGTCATCAAACTCCACCACGCCAAAGCGCTCAGGGTCCATGACTTGATAGCCGAAGACAGTTGCACCGTGCTGACGAGCCGCCACCGCTTTCAATTTCGGGCTGAAAGACTGACCAAAATAGATGTTATCTCCCAGCACCAGACAGCATGATTCGCCGTTAATGAACTCTTCACCAATAAGGAATGCCTGTGCCAGCCCATCTGGACTCGGTTGCGCGGCATAACTCAGATTGATACCAAACTCATCACCATTACCCAGCAAGCGCTGAAATGACGGCAAATCTTCTGGAGTAGAAATAATCAGAATGTCACGGATCCCTGCCAGCATCAGCACTGACAGCGGATAGTAAATCATCGGTTTATCATACACCGGAAGCAGTTGCTTAGAGACGCCACGGGTGATGGGGTGCAGCCTCGTACCAGAGCCACCAGCCAGAATTATGCCTTTCATACAATCTCCTGAAACATACCATTTTTAAAAACGTCATGGTCTTGAAAACATCATGCAAACTACTGGATGACGTCATCTCAATGATTAATAAACTTCGAACCTATCGTCAGTCACCTAACGAAATACGCTATAGGTTTCAAGGTGCAGGAAGGCGGCAAGCAAGGAAATCCCGATGAGCTGACATAAGTCATTGATTCGGGTGACAAATCGGTCAGAAACCGATTTGAACGCTGCTTGCAGCGGCCTCGCAGAGGCGAGGCCCATGGACGGGCCGAGTAATGAGCGCAGCCAACACATCTGCAACTTGAAAGATGAAGAGTATCAGTCACTCAAGCCCAGACGCTCACCGGCGTAAGAACCATCCTGAACACGCTGCCACCAAGATTTATTATTTAAATACCATAATACGGTCTTGCGGATGCCACTTTCGAAGGTTTCCTGTGGCCGCCAGCCCAGTTCCCGCTCAATTTTGCTGGCATCGATGGCATAACGCATATCGTGGCCTGGACGGTCTTTGACATAAGTAATCAGGTCGCGGTAATGCACAATTCCGGCCGGTTTGGCGGGGATAAGTTCATCCAGAAGTGTACAAATGGTCTCAACCACCTCAATATTTTTGCGCTCATTATGGCCGCCAATATTGTATGTTTCGCCCACCACACCTTCGGTCACCACTTGGTACAAGGCGCGGGCGTGATCCTCAACAAACAGCCAATCGCGAACCTGCGCGCCATTGCCATAGACTGGCAACGGTTTGCCCGCCAGCGCATTCAAAATCACCAGTGGGATCAATTTCTCAGGGAAATGATATGGGCCGTAGTTATTTGAACAATTGGTTACCAAGGTTGGTAAACCGTAAGTTCGCTGCCAGGCGCGCACCAGATGGTCACTGGATGCCTTAGAGGCGGAATAGGGGCTGCTTGGCGCATAAGGTGTGGTTTCGGTAAACAGATCATCCGTACCGTGCAGATCGCCATACACTTCATCCGTTGAGATATGGTGGAAGCGAAATGCTAATTTCGCCTCAGCGCGCAGTTGCTGCCAATAATGGCGCGCCGCTTCTAACATAGTGTAAGTGCCCACCACGTTAGTTTCGATAAAAGCAGCCGGGCCATCTATAGAGCGGTCAACATGACTTTCTGCAGCCAGATGCATTACCACATCTGGCTGATATTGCGCAAAAACACGATCCAACTCAGCACGGTCACAAATATCAACCAGTTCAAAAGCGTAGCGCTCACTGTGAGCGACAACCGCCAGTGACTCCAGATTGCCAGCGTAGGTAAGCTTATCCACCACCAACACGCTATCTGAGGTGCCATCAATAATATGTCTTACCACGGCGGAGCCGATAAAACCGGCTCCGCCGGTGACCAGAATACGTCTCAACGCCATACTCCTTTGGTGTCAACAATCCAGGATTGCTTCACATCTTCAGGTTTGATTGCTTTAAATTGGCTATGATCCACCAGCATCACCAGCACATCCGCTTGCTGCAAGGCAGTGGCGGTATCTTTTAGGGTGACATGGCCTGCCAGCGACTTCGGCAGTTGTTCCACATTAGGCTCAACCACCAATGTTTCACCGGTGTGCCATTGTGCAATCAGATGGGCGATTTCAACCGCTGGGCTTTCACGCAAATCATCAATATTAGGTTTGAATGCCAGGCCGAAACAGGCAATTTTCACTTCAGACGCACGTTTATCAGTGGCTGCCAAACAATCAGCAACGGCCGCTTTAACACGATCTACTACCCACAGCGGTTTGCCATCATTCACCAAACGAGCGGTGTGAATCAGGCGAGCCAGTTGTGGATTTTGCGAAACGATAAACCACGGATCAACCGCGATACAGTGGCCGCCAACACCTGGGCCTGGCTGCAAGATATTGACGCGTGGATGACGATTCGCCAGGCGAATCAGCTCCCATACATTGATTCCTTGCTCATCACAAATCAGCGACAGTTCGTTGGCAAAGGCAATGTTAACGTCGCGGAAGCTATTTTCAGTCAGCTTGCACATTTCTGCGGTGCGGGAATTGGTCACCACACATTCGCCTTCGAGGAAGATTTTGTACAACTCACTGGCGCGGGCAGAGCACTTCGGCGTCATCCCACCGATAACACGGTCGTTTTGAATCAGTTCAACCATCACCTGGCCTGGCAATACGCGCTCAGGGCAATAGGCGATGTTGATATCAGCCTCTTCACCGGCGTTCTGCGGGAAACTCAAATCAGGGCGAGCTTCAGCCAGCCATTGCGCCATTTGTTCAGTGGCACCCACAGGAGAGGTGGATTCCAGAATGACCAGGTCACCTTTTTTCAACACCGGAGCGATAGATTTAGCGGCTGATTCGACATAAACCATATCCGGTTCGTGATCGCCTTTAAACGGTGTCGGTACGGCAATAAGAAACGCATCTGCTGCCAGTGGTTTGGTTACGGCTTGTAGGTAACCGCCTTCGACAGCAAGCTTCACCACTTTATCTAAATCCGGCTCCACAATATGGATGGCACCGCGATTAATGGTTTCAACTGCATGGGCGTTGACGTCCACACCAACGACTTTCTTCTTACGCGAGGCGAAAGCAGCAGCCGTTGGCAGGCCAATATACCCAAGACCGATAACAGAAATAGTTTCAAAACTCATAGCGTCACCTGATGATTCTTTAAAGCTTCAAGGATGCGTTGACAGGCCTGGCCGTCACCGTAAGGATTATGTGCCCGTGTCATCTGATGATAGGCAGTTTCATCAGTCAGCAAGCGGGTCACTGCATCGACAATTTTATTAATATTAGTGCCAACCAACAAAACCGTACCGGAATCGACAGCTTCCGGGCGCTCAGTGGTATCCCGCATGACTAATACCGGTTTACCTAATGAAGGCGCTTCCTCCTGAATACCGCCGGAGTCCGTCAGGATCAGATAAGCGTGGTTCATCAGATAAACAAACGGCAGGTAATCTTGCGGGTCGATCAGAATAATATTATCGATACCCTTCAGAATACGATTGACCGGCTCACTGACATTTGGATTGAGATGCACCGGATAAACCACCTGCACATCAGGGTGTTTAAGGGCAATTTCAGCTAACGCACTGCAAATTCGCTCAAAACCACCGCCAAAGCTCTCACGGCGGTGGCCGGTAACCAGAATCATTTTCTTATTGGTGTCGAGGAACGGGTAGCGTTGCGCCAGACTGGCGCGTAACTCCGGGTTATTCATCACCCGATCACGTACCCAGAACAGCGCATCAATCACCGTATTGCCGGTAACGAAGATGTGGTTATCCGGCACCATCTCACGCAATAGATTTTGGCGCGAATTCTCGGTCGGAGCAAAGTGGTACGTTGCCAGGTGACCGGTCAACTGGCGGTTGGCTTCTTCTGGCCACGGAGAATAGAGGTTCCCGGTACGTAAACCCGCTTCAACATGACCAACAGGAATGCGGTGATAGAATGCGGCCAGACTGGTCGACAACGTGGTCGTGGTATCGCCATGTACCAAAATGACATCCGGCTTAAACTCCGCCAAAACAGGCTTTAACCCTTCCAGAATGCGGCAGGTTATTTCCGTCAAATCTTGTCCCGGCCTCATGATATTCAGGTCATAGTCCGGTTGAATCTCAAATAAACGCAATACCTGATCCAACATCTCACGATGTTGAGCGGTTACGCAAACTCTTGATTCAATGGCTTCATCCTGAGCCAAAGCATGCACCAGAGGAGCCATTTTAATGGCTTCAGGCCGGGTGCCAAAAACAGTCAACACTTTCACAGTGAATCTCTTTAGGTCAGTTAGCCGCAGACAACGCCTGCAAGTGGGTACACGATGTACCCATACTGTAATTTATAGAATGCGCCCGATTACGATTGTATCGCAGTGCGACGTGCCAACACTACACCAGCACCGACCAAGGCTCCAATCGCGCCCCACATAATCAGCAGGAAAACACGACGTGGGCTATCACGCGTTACCGGGTCTTCCGGGGTACGTAAATAACGATAAGCCTGGAATGTTTTATCCAGTGTCGGGCCGACGTTCAAAGTTGCCAGCATGGCGCGATTCTGATCGTAATCAATATCAAAACTCGGGCCAGTCGCCTGTAATGTTTCCAGGCGGGCTTCAAGCATCGGTTTACCCAACATAAACATTTTAGAATCAGGCAACTGCTCCGCAGGGGTATCCGTTTGATTGCGGTTAATCCCTTGCTGCCCTGCCACTTTCAATGCCTGCGTCACCGCAGCGACTTCACGGTTGAATACCGCTTGGGCCACCGCTTCCTGCCGCTTGACTTGGGCTTTCATTGACTGAGTACGAGCAGCCCATGCGCCTTGAATTTCATCATTCAAATGGCTGGCCGCACGTTGACTGGCAAAATCGATGTAACTACGCAGTAGTTTATTTGAATCAGAGGCGGTTTCCGCCGTCAACTTAATGCTGTCGTTCAAAACTTTTTTATCATCGCGCGGCGTGAAAACAATATTGTTCACCAACTCATCCAGTAATGCCGCATCGGCTTTAGCATCACCTTCCAGACGTTGCTTGTAGTAATCAGTTTGTAGCCAAAAATCACGACGGGTATCGTAAGCCGCAAGTTGGGTAATAAACTCACCATAGGCTTCATCAGCAATACCTGGCTGCTCGCTGGCAACGCCGCTATTAATGCGGGTGTCCAGGTTACGCAAGAATTGCTGCTGGGAATAATAGCCGCCCAAATTATTGACGGTTGGCCGGTCTGTAATAGCTGTAGCACTCCACTGCTGTTTCACCAGGTAGGAAACACCCAGCGCTATTGCAGCAAAAAGAATTGCCATCCCGATAATCCACACCTTGCCACGCCAGAGAGTGCGAAACAGGCTACGGATATCTAACTCGTTATCCACAGCAGGCTCATTATGGGTAGATCCTGTTTTATCAGTCGACATAGATTCTGGTTTCATCACTGCCTAAAAGCCTCAGGTTAAGATTCATGCTTATTTTGCGATGCCCGGCGCATCCGACGTTTGATACGCTTGATAAAACGTGCGACTCGCCATGCCCGTTTTATGCAGTAGCCATACAACAGAAATGCAAGCAAGAATAATGCCAACATGACCCATTCAGGGATAAATGTCAGTCGTTCACCGATAACACCAACAGCGGCCAATAGGGCGGCGGCCAGCGTAATCAAGACAAAAGCCTGCCGTGAGGTAAAACCGGCACGCATGATAAGGTGATGAATGTGCTGGCGGTCAGGAGAGAAAGGGCTCATCCCTTTGCGCAGACGCCGATACATGATGGCAATCATATCCATCAAAGGAATGGCAATAATCCATAAAGCAGTAACCGGATTAATAGGATGAGAATTTCCCTGCGTCGTTTGCAACAGCATCCAGATTGCCGTAAAACCAATCAAAGTACTGCCGGCATCACCCATAAAGACTTTATATCTGCGCCCTAACAACCCGAGATTCAACAAGATATAAGGCAGGATGGCGGCAATCATGGCAAAACACCATAACGCCAGAGCCATCTGCCCGCCCTGATACAGTAAAATCCCCATTGCGCCGAAAGAGACGCAAGATAAACCGCCCAGTAAGCCATCAATACCATCAACCATGTTGAAAGCATTTATCGCCGCCCAGACTGCAAACAGTGTGACAACATAGCCAAATGGCCCCAACACCATCTCCCACGGACCGAAGGCGTGCCCCAAACTGTGTAGGTAAAGCCCTCCGATTACCATCATGGCAATACCAACCAGCGCCTGAACAAAAGCACGGATTTTTACGCTGATATCGAAACGGTCATCTAATGCACCGATAAATACCAACAAACCGGCACAACCGAGATAGAGGCGAAAATGAGGTATTTGCTGACTGGTAATCAGAAAAGTAAAACAGATACCTGCAAACACAGATATTCCGCCCACTAATGGGATCAAACCTTGGTGACGTTTGCGGTAATTAGGTTTATCAACTAATCCAATTCTCTTGGCAACCTTGCGAGCTACAAATAAAAATGCCAACGAAAACAGGAAAATAATAAATATTTCAGTACTCATGGTGAGTAAATTCACGTTTAACCGCTCTCTGCAAAAAGATATGACAGCTTAACATGTGGTTTGGCACTTACCATGCCCGCCACACGCTTTCAGTTATTTCTGAATATGATGACAGCCTTATTTGTTATTCCCAACTCTATTTTGATATTTTCTCTCCGGTGTTGAGAATGGATACCAAAATAAGCATCGGTTGGTGCTGTGCTGTTGCCCACTTAATGGATAACAAACTCCGCTATCGTATAGCCCAAAAACAAAAAACGCCACGGCTAAGCGTGGCGTTTTTTTTCTTGATTTTCTAAACTTACGAACGTCTCATGTTATCAAAGAACTGATCGTTAGTTTTTGCTGTCGCCAGCTTGCTGATAAGGAACTCCATCGCATCAATTTCACCCATTGGGTGAAGAATTCGACGCAGAATCCACATTTTTTGCAATTCTTCAGTGGTGGTCAACAGCTCTTCTTTACGCGTACCAGAGCGGTTGAAATCGATGGCTGGGAACACACGTTTTTCGGCAATTTTGCGCGATAAATGCAGTTCCATGTTACCGGTACCTTTAAATTCTTCATAGATAACTTCATCCATTTTAGAACCGGTATCAACCAACGCGGTGGCAATGATGGTCAGGCTGCCGCCCTCTTCAACATTACGTGCAGCACCAAAGAAGCGTTTTGGACGATGTAAGGCGTTAGCATCAACACCACCGGTCAATACCTTGCCTGAAGCCGGTACCACGGTGTTGTATGCCCGCGCTAAACGGGTAATGGAGTCCAGCAAAATAATAACGTCTTTTTTATGCTCAACCAGACGTTTTGCTTTCTCAATAACCATTTCAGCGACCTGAACGTGACGCGATGCTGGCTCATCAAAGGTAGAAGCGATAACTTCGCCTTTAACCAGACGCTGCATCTCAGTCACTTCTTCCGGGCGCTCGTCAATCAGCAATACCATTAATACGCAATCAGGGTGGTTATATGCGATGCTGGTCGCAATGTTCTGCAACAGCATGGTTTTACCCGCTTTTGGCGGTGCCACAATCAAACCGCGCTGGCCACGACCGATTGGCGATGCCAAATCCAGCACACGGGCCGTTAAGTCTTCTGTCGAACCATTACCTCGTTCCATGCGTAGACGAGAGTTGGCATGTAATGGGGTTAAGTTTTCGAACAGGATTTTGTTACGGGCGTTTTCCGGCTTGTCGTAGTTAACTTCGTTAACTTTCAACAGTGCAAAATAACGCTCACCCTCTTTAGGCGGACGAATCTTACCGGCAACGGTATCACCAGTACGGAGGTTGAAACGGCGAATTTGGCTTGGGGATACATAGATGTCGTCGGGACCGGCGAGGTAGGAGCTGTCTGCTGAACGGAGGAAACCAAATCCGTCCTGCAATATCTCCAATACACCGTCACCGAAGATATCTTCTCCACTTTTGGCATGTTGCTTCAAAATAGAGAAAATAATGTCTTGTTTACGCATCCGGGCCAGGTTTTCCAGCCCCATATTTTCGCCAAGTGTTATCAGATCAGAAACCGGCGTGTTCTTTAATTCGGTAAGATTCATAATGGTGGGTTCTTAAACTCGGGGTATGTCTCGAACTATGGTCGTGAATGGTATGGCAGCGTCATACGTGCCTGTTTAATGGGACATTCAATCACCGGCCTTGACAAGCTACGTAAGTAATGACTTACGCCAGATTGCGCGACACAACGGTAAAAAGATTGAAGGTGCCTTAGACTGATTTTGTAAAGCCGTCAGACTGTCAAAAAACCGATTGAGTTCATAATCATTCTCAACACACATTATTTCGACATAGAGTAAAACGTTAGATTCAAACTATTAAGATGCTACAGACTATTTCTTAGGTACTAAAGAATAAGCTAGATGCTACAAACCCGGACTCAATACACAGGAATGTTCTATACGCAGTGAAGTAAACTTAACACGCTTCTTTGCAGGCGTCTAGCGGTCAGTGCGAGAAATCACAACTGCCGCTAAACATACCCTACGGCCTTGAAGCCACAGCTGTGTTAGCAACTCTTACTCACCCGAATCACTGACCTGAGTCAGCTCATCGGGATTCGCTCGTTTGCGGCCTTGCTGCAGCTTCAATGACTTTGGGTATTGTGACGGCTAACGCCGCTTACAGATTTGCATCCAAGAATGCTTTGAGCTGACCTTTAGACAAGGCACCTACCTTGGTGGCGACAACTTCACCATCACGGAATAACAACAGTGTAGGGATACCACGGATACCGTATTTTGGTGCCGTGCCCTGATTGTCATCGATATTCAGTTTAGTGATAGTTAGTCTGCCTTCATACTCGTCAGCAATTTCATCCAAAATCGGAGCAATCATCTTGCACGGACCACACCATTCAGCCCAGAAATCGACCAGAACCAGGCCGCTGGCTTTTAGCACGTCAGTGTCGAAGCTGTCGTCACTCAGGTGAATAATTTTATCGCTCATGTTCTACTCCAAAGGATTGTGTCTACCTCGTTGGTGTAGCATTAACCAACAATAGGATGACTTTATTTCACCGGATACGCTTTCGTAAAGCAATAGTTAGCTGATATTCTACCACACTATGAGCAAAACACACTTGACCGAACAGAAGTTTTCCGACTTCGCCCTGCACCCGCAAGTTATTGAAGCCCTTGAAAACAAAGGATTTCAGTATTGTACGCCGATTCAGGCGTTAGCATTGCCACTCACCCTCTCGGGGCGTGATGTAGCGGGTCAGGCGCAAACAGGAACCGGCAAGACGCTGGCATTCTTAGCGTCTACATTCCATTATTTGCTTTCTCACCCGGCAGAAGAGGGTCGTCAGACCAATCAACCGCGGGCGTTGATTATGGCACCGACACGTGAATTAGCAGTGCAAATTCACTCCGATGCTGAATCACTTTCTCAGATGACTGGCCTGAAATTAGGCTTGGCTTATGGCGGCGACGGCTACGACAAACAGCTTAAAGTGCTGGAAAGTGGCGTCGACATTCTGATCGGCACAACAGGCCGTTTAATCGACTACGCAAAACAAAATTACATCAACCTTGGTGCGATTCAGGTCGTGGTATTGGATGAAGCGGATCGGATGTACGATTTAGGCTTTATCAAAGATATCCGCTGGCTATTCCGCCGGATGCCTTCCGTTGATAAACGTTTGAATATGCTGTTCTCTGCCACTCTCTCGTATCGGGTACGTGAATTAGCATTCGAACAAATGAACAACGCCGAATATGTTGAAGTGGAACCGTTACAAAAAACTGGCCACCGCATTCAGGAAGAGCTGTTCTATCCTTCAAATGAAGAAAAAATGCGTCTGCTGCAGACGTTGATTGAAGAAGAGTGGCCAGACCGCTGCATTATTTTTGCTAATACCAAGCATCGTTGTGAAGAAATCTGGGGCCATCTGGCTGCCGATGGTCATCGTGTTGGCCTGCTTACCGGCGACGTCGCACAGAAAAAACGTCTGCGCATTCTGGAAGATTTCACCAAAGGCGATTTGGATATTCTGGTTGCTACCGATGTGGCTGCACGCGGCCTGCATATTCCGCTGGTCACCCATGTCTTCAACTATGACCTGCCAGATGACTGCGAAGATTATGTTCACCGCATTGGCCGTACTGGTCGTGCTGGCGAAAGTGGTCACTCCATCAGCCTGGCTTGTGAAGAATATGCGTTAAACTTACCGGCGATTGAAACCTATACTGGTCATAGCATTCCAGTAAGCAAATATAATAGCGATGCGCTATTAACAGACTTGCCGGCACCAAAACGTTTGGCCCGCACCCGCACCGGGAATGGTCCACGACGTAACTCTGCCCCACGTCGTAGTGGCGCACCACGGAATAACCGTAAGCGACCGAGCTGATAAAACAATGCTAAGTTCCACCTCACTTTATGCTGCCATCGATCTTGGCTCCAACAGTTTCCACATGTTGGTGGTACGTGAGGTGGCAGGCAGTATCCAAACGTTGGCTCGCATTAAACGAAAAGTTCGTTTGGCTGCCGGTTTGGATAGGCAGAACCACTTATCGCAAGAAGCGATGGAGCGTGGCTGGCAATGCCTGAAACTTTTTTCAGAACGTTTACAGGATATTCCTTTGGATCAGATCCGCGTGGTGGCAACAGCAACCCTGCGTCTGGCTTCCAATGCTGACGAGTTCCTGCGCACAGCAACAGAGATCCTCGGTTGCCCCATTCAGGTGATCAGTGGTGAAGAAGAAGCGCGACTAATTTATCATGGCGTGGCGCATACCACTGGCGGGCCAGAGCAACGTCTGGTGGTCGATATTGGTGGCGGCAGTACAGAACTGGTGACGGGCAACGGTGCTCAAGCCAATATACTTGTCAGTTTATCAATGGGTTGCGTTACCTGGCTGGAGCGTTATTTCAGTGACCGCAATCTGGCAAAAGACAATTTTGAACGCGCTGAACACGCCGCCCGCGAGATGATCAAACCGGTCGCGAAGCGTTTTCGTGATCACGGGTGGCAAATTTGTGTCGGAGCATCTGGCACTGTGCAAGCTCTGCAAGAGATCATGGTCGCTCAGGGTATGGATGAACTGATCACGCTGGCCAAGTTGCAGCAGCTCAAACAACGAGCAATTCAGTGCGGCAAGCTGGAAGAGCTGGAAATCCCCGGTTTAACACTGGAGCGAGCACTGGTTTTCCCCAGCGGCCTGTCTATTTTGATCGCCATATTCCAGGAACTGGCAATTGAAAGCATGACGTTAGCTGGCGGCGCACTGCGCGAAGGGCTGGTGTATGGCATGTTACATCTGCCGGTTGAGTTGGATATTCGCAGCCGAACAGTACGTAATTTGCAGCGCCGTTATTTGCTGGATACTGAGCAAGCCAAGCGTGTCAGTCAACTGGCTGATAACTTTTTACTGCAAGTGGAGAAAGAGTGGCATCTCGATAACCGATGTCGTGAGTTACTGCGAAATGCCTGCTTAATCCATGAAATTGGTTTAAGCGTCGATTTTAAGCGTGCTCCGCAACATGCGGCCTATCTGATCCGCAATCTGGATTTACCCGGTTTCACTCCCGCTCAAAAACTACTGCTCTCTGCTCTGCTGCAAAATCAAAGCGATACGCTCGATTTATCACTATTAAACCAACAAAATGCCTTGCCAATGGCAATGGCACAACACTTGTGTCGTTTACTGCGTCTGGCGATTATTTTCTCCAGCCGCCGCCGCGATGACACTCTGCCAGCGATCAGGCTGCGGGCCAAGGGTGAAACACTGACTGTTTTGCTGCCGCCAGGCTGGTTGCAACAGCATCCATACCGTGCTGAAGCGCTAGAGCAAGAAAGTCACTGGCAGAGCTATGTCCAGTGGCCACTATTATTAGAAGAATTTAACTAAATTCTTTGCTGTTGGGCGGCCAAGGCCGCCCCATCTCCCTCCTTCGCACTGAAATTCCGATAAAACTATCAGACTGTGATCGCCCCCAGTCTTAAAAATAAACATCGTGTGTATTTTTATAAAATGATGTTTATTTTAAAGGATGACAGTGCATGTACTGCTTCAACACCCCTATACCGCAGATATACTGGCGAATCTGGAAAATCATAATGTGGTTGCCAACGGATTGATCCACCAAACATATGATGCAAATAACGCTGATGGTATCGAGTTGGGTAATAGCCAAAATATGATGGTATTTAATAACGTCTTTGATACCGGCGACGGCTGCATTAACTTCGCTGCCCGTTACTGTTTCTTTGCATTCGCTAGCTGGGCCCGAATATTGGCCAGATGACTCTGGCCTTTTTGCATCCGCTCTTCCGGGCTGACCGCTTTGCGCTCGTTTTCCCAATTAAGATCATCCTGCGGCAGTTCCATCAGGAAACGGCTGGGTTCTGGCCGAATCAGCTCGCCGTATTGCCGCCGCTCTTTGCATAAAGTGAAAAATAACTCACGTTGAGCGCGGGTAATACCCACATAAGCCAAACGCCGTTCTTCATCCACATTATCTTCATCAATGCTACTTTGGTGCGGCAACAACCCCTCTTCCATTCCGACTAAGAAAACATAAGGGAATTCCAGCCCTTTCGAGGCGTGCAGCGTCATAAGTTGCACTTGATCTAACTCCTCGTCACTTTCTCCCCGATCCATCATATCGCGCAGGGTAAAACGCGTAACCACTTGAATCAGTGTCATCGGTTCATTCAGCTCAGACCCTTCCAACATCTCGGTCATCCAACTGAATAATAGATTCACGTTCTTCATGCGCATTTCAGCGGCTTTCGGGCTGGGAGAGGTTTCGAACAACCAGCTTTCATAATCGATACCGTGGATCAAATCCCGTACCGCAGCCACTGGTTCACGTTCCACTAACCGAATAATACCGTCCATCCAATGGGTAAAGCGCTGTAACGACTCCAGGCCACGGCCTTTGAGATGTTCACCCAACCCTAAATCAAAACTGGCTCGAAACAGGCTTTTATTACGCACATTAGCCCATTCACCCAGTTTTTGGATCGTTGCTGAACCAATCTCACGTTTTGGCGTATTCACAATACGTAAGAATGCGCTGTCATCTTCCTGATTGGTCAACACCCGCAAATAAGCCAGTAAGTCTTTGATTTCTGGCCGCGAGAAGAACGAATCACCACCAGAGATACGATAAGGGATGCGGTTTTGCATCAGCAGCTTTTCGAACAACCTTGACTGATGGTTACCACGATACAAAATGGCATAATCGCCGTATTGAGTCTTTTTGACAAAGTGATGCGCGATCAGCTCGCCAACCACCCTTTCCGCTTCATGATCTTCATTATTGGCGGTAATAACTTTCAACTCATCGCCATATTCCAGCGCTGAAAACAGTTTCTTTTCGAAAACATGCGGGTTATTGGCGATCAGGATATTGGCCGCTTTCAGGATTCGGCCAGATGAGCGGTAATTCTGCTCCAGCTTGATCACTTGTAACTGTGGGAAATCTTCATTCAATAAAACCAGGTTCTGTGGACGCGCACCGCGCCATGAATAGATGGATTGGTCATCATCACCCACCACGGTAAAGCGCGCCCGGCTGCCCACCAACAACTTAACCATATGATATTGGCTGGTATTGGTATCTTGGTATTCATCCACCAGCAAGTAACGCAAGCGATTCTGCCAACGCTCACGCACTTCGAGGTTTTTTTGCAGCAACAGCGTCGGTAGCGAGATCAAATCGTCAAAATCCAGCACGTTACAGGCTTTCAGATGAGCATCGTATAAACCGTAGCAATGGGCGAATAGCTTATCGCGCTCAGATCGTACCTGTGCCGCAGCACTCGCCGGATCGAGCAGATCATTCTTCCAATTGGAGATCTGGGATATTAACTGTTGCAGTAACGTTTTATCGTCTTCCAACCACTTGTGGGTCAAATCTTTCAATAAGCCCAGTTGATCCTGCGCATCAAACAGGGAGAAGTTCGATTTCATCCCCAGCGCTTTGTACTCTTTTTTGATGATTTCCAGCCCCAAAGTATGGAAAGTGGCAATCATCAAGCCCCTGGCCTCTTTGCGACCGAGTGTTTGAGCCACACGCTCTTTCATCTCACGCGCCGCTTTGTTGGTAAAGGTGACCGCTGCGATATGTTTAGGCTGATAACCACACTGGCGGATCAGATGGGCAATCTTGTTTGTAATGACTCTGGTTTTACCCGATCCTGCACCGGCCAACACCAGGCAGGGTCCGGTGACAAATTCGACGGCTTGTTGTTGGCTGGGATTTAATTGCATGGCACTCGGAAACTCTGTGGGTGGACGAGGGGAACAGGATTGTAGCAGAAAGCCGCCAGTGAAAAAAAACTGCCTGCGCTTTTGATTTGTAAAACTCTAACAGGAGTGGCACTCATTGCCACCAAAATACGCTACACTGACGCGCTTCAAGGCCACCTTGAAAATAACCTTCGTTCAAATAACCCTAATAGACCCTATCAATGGGTGGTAATCGTGACTATGGCAAACAAAGCTTCTGCGCTGCACATTCTGGTTGATGATGAAAAGCAGGCAAACGATATTCTGGCACAGTTGAATAACGGTGCAAATTTCCAAGAGTTAGCGAAAAAGTTCTCTAACTGCCCGTCAAAACGTAACGGTGGTGATCTGGGCGAATTCAATAAAGGGGATATGGTTCCAGCATTTGATAAAGCTGTGTTCAGTTGCGAATTGCTGCAACCTTATGGCCCGGTAAAAACCCAGTTCGGTTACCACATTATTAAAGTGTTATACCGTAACTAAATCAGTCGTGCGCCACCTTTAGGCGGCGCAAATAATTTAGTATTATGCCTATCGGTTATCATTTTATGTTATCCACATCATATTAATGCTTTCAGTTACAATAGTATAAACACTATTGTAACAGTTGTTTCTATATCTTCACATTTCACTAAAACGAATAATACACCCGAAAATAACATTAGATAATTCTTACTCCAGACATCAGAAAATATTAACTAAAACGAGTATTTCAAAAAAAACAACAAGAAAGATCTCATTAGCAATTCTAAAGTTAATTTAAATTACAAATAAAACAATAACTTAAATTAGTTTTACTGCGGTATTATTTTTCGTAGGAATTATCCTACACAAATCAGTTAGTTTATCCTATGTAAAGTTAAGACAGAGTTCTATATTCTCTCAGCATCAAGTAATGGATGTGGAAAAATAGACACCATTAAATGACTTAATTAAAGAACATGTGGAAAGCTGACAAGTATAATCGAATAACATTCGCACATATAGTCATTACCCCACTTCATATTAATTAAACTAAATATTCAGTCGTACTTCAATATGACTGAGTATTTGGCTGATTTCTAATTATTATATTGGAGTTTCAAATGAATAAGATCACTTTGGCTATAGCGTTATTCTCTGCGTCCACGACTGCTGCACTGGCAGCCAGTAATAATACGATTACTTTCCAAGGGGAAGTCACAGCACAAACTTGCTCTGTAACTGTCAACGGACTTAATGCAAACCCAATGGTATTGCTGCCAACAGTATCGAGTGGCGAATTGAATACCTCAGGCAAAACAGCAGGTAAAACCACCTTTACGCTGGGCGTATCTGGCTGCACAATAGGCCCTGATGATATTGATATAAAAACAGTTTTCGTTGGTAGTCAGGTAACAACTTCCGGTAACTTAAAAAATACGGGCACTGCCACGAACGTTGAACTTCAGTTACTGAAAGACGCAACAACAATAGCCGGCATCGATTTGAATAGCGGCTTGCCACAAGATGGTATAGTGTTAAAAGCAGGCGAAACAACAGCAGAGCATGATTTTGCGGTTCAATATTACTCAACCGGAATAGCAACCCCTGGTTCTGTGATTGCCTCTGTACAATACGCAGTTTCTTATCTGTAATATCTACCCTCCCAGAGTAGATATACTCTAATTAATTGACGCTGCAATCAGGCAAAGTTGTCAGAACTCGATAAACTTAGCAGTAAGTGAGTCGGATGACCTCCATAGCCCGCAGCGTCAAGTACCGACAAAAAGAACCGTTCGGCCAGTTTCCTTTAGAGGACATACCCATCATGCTTAATATACAAAGCTACAGTTCTCGTTATCTGTTAATCACTTTATTAATTTTTATGGGTATATTTTCTGCCAAAGCCAGCGTGGTCATGAACGGCAGTCGTATTATATATTCGGCGGGGGAAAAAGAGCACAGTGTGCAATTGACCAATAAAGATAACTTCCCTAATGCTGTTCAGGTCTGGCTAGACAGTGGCGATGCCCAATCAACGCCAGAGACGGGTAAAGCGCCCTTTATTGTCACCCCTCCATTCTTTCGTATTGAAGCAAATGCGGGACAAACATTGCGGCTGAAATATACCGGTAGCGGCCTGCCAACTGATAGAGAGTCTGTGTTCTACCTTAATTTTTTACAGGTACCTCCCGTCAATAAAGCAGAGAAAAATAATAAAATGTTAGTGCTGATGCGTAATCGCATTAAGATATTTTATCGGCCCGAAAGCATTACTGGTCGTATTGACCAAGTATCCGACGCACTGACTTTTAGTGTGCGCCAACAAGGTAAAGATGTTGTTGTTACGGGAAATAATCCGACAGGTTTCTATGCCACCATCGCCAGTGGGGAAGTCGTTGGGGCAGGTAAAAAACTTAAAAATAAAATCAGAGATGATCCCTCCGATGTCTCAAGCCAAGTGGGTTATTCCAAACTCATCTGCACCTTCTAAAGCTGTTGTTAATTTCCTGATAGTGAATGATTTCGGCGGACAAGATAGCGGCAGTTATACCCCATAGATTTCAATATGCAGGAACACAGCAAATGAGAGACAAATCGGTCAGAATCCGATTTTAAAGCATTTATGCTACCTCGTAGAGATGAGGCTCTCATTGAGCTAGAACCACTGATATCATTAAGTGATTCTATTTATTAAGTACAGCCAACACATCTGCAACTTTAAAATTGATAAATATGCCGTGTTTAGTAGTAACTTTCCGGTAAAGGAAGATCTATGGAGTTCGCACGCGTCGTTGCCAAAAAAGAATTCTCTGCCCGTAAGAAAGCATTAACATTATGTATTACCTTAATATTACATGTTGACGTTGTTCTGGCTCAAGAAGAACCACAAAGCCTCGAATTTGATGAGTCTCTCTTTTTAGGGACAAATTTTGCCTCAGGTTTGAATCAGCTTAATAAAGAGAATTCGGTTACCGCTGGCAATTACGAGGGCGTAGATGTCTTAGTTAATAACAAACAGTTTAAACGCACGGCCATTAAATTTGTTAAGAATGCGGGTTCATCCGAAGTTTACCCCTGCCTGAGCGATGAGTTCTTAACGTCAATGGGTATTGAACTGATTGACAAGAACAGTACCGACACCAACGAACCCAGCCTCCAAGAGACAGAGCCAGTCTCAGATTCTGCTGCCGCGACATCTACAGAACAATGCGGGCCATTGGCTGAGCGGGTAAAAGGGGCATCTTTTCATTTTGATCAGGCAAAACTGCGCTTAGAACTGGCAATTCCACAAGCTTTGCTGCAAAACCGGCCCAGGGGCTATATCGAGCAGAGTGAATGGCAGGAAGGTGAAAAACTCGCGTTTATTAACTACAGTTCCAACTTTTATCGCAGCGACACTCAGTCGCAACAAAATAGCACCTCTGACTACGGCTTTATTGGCCTAAAAAGCGGCCTTAATCTTGGGTTATGGCAACTACGCCAACAATCAAACGTGCGTTATGCCAGTAATAGTAATAACAGTGATACCCAATGGAATAATATCCGCACTTATATACAGCGCCCTATCCCACAATTAGATAGTCAATTAACGCTGGGCGAAACGTTTACCGACAGTACCCTATTTGGCACTATGTCATTTCGTGGCGTTAAAATGGCAACCGACCAACGCATGTGGCCAGAGTCAATGCGCGGTTTTGCGCCTGAAGTACGTGGTGTTGCCAGCACCAATGCCAGAGTTGTTATTAGCCAGAATGGGCGTGAAATATATGAAACTAACGTTGCTCCTGGCCCATTTGTTATTAATGATTTATATAGCACCACCAGCCAGGGTGACCTCAATATTGAGGTTATTGAGGCAAATGGTAGCCGTTCGACATTTACTGTGCCATTCAGTGCCGTGCCGGATTCAATGCGCCCAGGGGTGAGCCGTTATAATGCCGTGGTCGGGGAATCTCGTGATTTCACTAATATTGATACCTATTTCACTGATTTCACCTATGAGCGTGGCCTTACCAATCAGTTAACGGCTAATAGTGGCCTTCGTTTAGCGCAAGACTATACGGCATTACTCGCCGGTGGTGTATTGGGTACGACAGTTGGTGCGTTTGGCCTTAATGCCACCTATTCTTATGCCAAAGTTGAAGATGACCAAACACAAGATGGCTGGCGGCTACAAGCCACCTATAGCCAGACATTTAGTGACACTGGGACGACATTATCATTGGCCGGATATCGCTATTCAACCAAAGGATATCGCGATTTAAATGATGTTTTCGGTGTGCGTTCAGTGCAACAAAATGGCGGTACCTGGGATTCATCGACCTATAAACAACGTAGCCAATTCACCACCACAATAAACCAAACTTTGGGTGGTTATGGGCAACTCGCAGCTTCCGCATCGACCAGTGATTATTATAACGATACGCAGAGAGATACACAGTTACAGCTAAATTATTCAAATAGCTACCGGGATATCAGTTATAACGTAGCAATCAGCCGCCAGCGTACTATTTATACATCTACCCAGTTTAGTTGGGAGGATGAGGATGCTAATGAGACAACAACACGCTATGGCGATACTGAAAATATTGCATCATTAACTGTGTCTATTCCTCTGAATATTGGCAGTAGGAATCAATATTTATCAATGTCTGCCAACCGTAACCCGAAAAGTGGCAATAACTATCAGACGTCATTATCCGGTACTGCCGGTGAACGTAATACATTGAACTATTCTGTGAATGCTGGCTATGACGACAGCAATATCAGTGGCAGCTCAAATAATTGGGGTGCAAATATACAAAAACAATTCCCTAATGCGACTGTCAATGGCAGCTATTCTCGTGGCAATAATTATACCCAATATGGTGCTGGCGCTCGCGGAGCGGCAGTAATACATCGAAAAGGCGTGACCCTCGGGCCATATCTCGGCGAAACCTTTGGTTTAATTGAAGCGGATGGCGCTCAAGGTGCGACAGTACGAAATGCGCAAGGCGCGAGAATTGATAGTAACGGTTTTGCCCTAATACCGGCATTAACACCTTATAATTACAATACGGTTGGCTTGGATACCAAAGGCATTAATCGCAACACGGAGTTGAAAGAGAATCAGGGGCGCGTCGTCCCTTATGCCGGAGCCGCGGTGAAAGTGAAATTCGAAACCTTGACCGGCTACGCGGTATTAATCCAAACCCAGGCCGCCGAAGGTGAGGGATTACCACTGGGCGCAGATGTGTATACCAGTGAAAATGAAATTGTCGGCATGGTAGGCCAAGGGAATCAGATCTACGTACGCGTGAAAGAGGACAAAGGTTCGCTCCATGTTCGCTGGGGTGAAAACAGCAACGAACAGTGTGAATTACCTTATGCTTTGGGTAGCCAGGATACTGAGCAAGAGATCATCCATATCACAGGCAGTTGCCGCCGTTAACAATTATGAGAACAATAATGTTAAGACCAACAGAACAACTCATATCTTACGACACCTCACGGCTAACCAAGCCTTGCCGTTACCATCGCGCGCGCACGGTGGTAAGCATGATATTACTTATTGGGCTATTTAGCCCATCAGCATGGTCAACTTGCACCCGAATTACAGCACAGAATCAGCTAGGTGCAGGTGATGGTACGGCAGGTACGTGGGCCGGCTCCCTGGATAACAATAATGGATCACTCGGCTTACCGGGTGTTATTGACCTTAGTACTGCGGCCAATTTTCAACCCGACGGCACATTATTAGCCGCTGCGACATCTGACTTTACCACCTTTGCACTGAATACCGGTTATGACCCTGATAGGGTACTGTTCCGCTGTGCCGCAGCCGACGTCGATCAGCTTTTCGAGATGTATGCCACTAACGGGGATAACGATTTTGGCGGCAAGAATGAAGATGGTGCGATTGCAGGCAATGTGCCCTCCGGCTTTGCGACTTATGTCCGTAATGTGGTTATCAGGCTGACTAACCTATCCACGGGTGAATATTACTCACGCCTCTGGAAAGGCCGACGCTTAACTGGGTTGGATACCGACAGCACTGGCCGTATTTTGGTCAAAGCTAAGAACTTTAGTAACCTATATACCGAGCTATTCCGTATCGATTATGCACGTTCCAGCACCAACAATGCCGCATCTTATACCTATGCTTACACTCAGCCAAATGCCTATATCGCCTTTAAGGGGCCGGGTGTTAGTGGCCCGATTGAAGGAACTGACTCGGTATCAAACTGGCCCGGTTGGTATTCGACCTGGCCTGCCTCTATCGGGTTGTACAATTATGTGACTTTTCGTCGCACTACAATTTGCGCGGTAACCAACTTTACGCCAACCGTCATATTACCCAGGATTTCTGTCGCAGAACTCAATAACGGCAATACCAGTTCTGCTGAGTTTAATGTGGATTTCCAATGCCAGACCGGTATCACCTCCGGCGTTAATGCAGGCGCTATAGCAATGGGCTTTCTGGTGCCGGCAGCGAATGCGGCCAAAGCGCAAGCTTTGGGATTAATGAACGGCAGTGGTGGTATTAGCCATTTGGTATCAGATAATTATGGCACCGCAGGCATGGCAAGTGGCGTGGGGATACGTATCTACCGCAACAATAACCCAATTTATCTGCTATCAAAGAATGTGACTCAAACCGGAAATAGCGGTGGCTGGTATGGTATCTTCCAGGGCGCACAGCAGTTAACCGGTACGGTGAGTGGCGGGAACAGTTACACTGAGAACTTTCGGGCTGAGTTAAGCAAAATCAGCGGGCAAACCGTGACGCCAGGAGCAGTGAATGCACATGCGCAAGTGGTTATACGTGTCCAATAATCGCTTTTTCAAACGTGAAAGTCGCAAGTTTAGTGGCTTGCTGCTTTGGCTAATGATGGCCTGTAGTGTACCGGCGCAGGCAAGTGTGATTGCGGAAAAAACACGCGTTATCTTCAGTGAAGGCAACACTGAAGAATCACTGCAACTGGTTAATAGCAATAGCTATCCGGTGGCGGTACAGGTTTGGGTGGACGACGGCGACTTGATGGCAACACCGGAGAAAGCGATTTCTGCCGTATTAGTGTTACCTCCACTGTTTCGATTACAACCACAGGCACAACGCAGCCTACGATTAATTTTGTCGGGCGCCAGTAAATTACCGGTGGATCGGGAATCTGCATTTTGGCTCAATGTTTACGAGATCCCACCTAAAGCGGCACCTAAAGCCGAAGATGAATCTTTCGTTACGCTGGGCTTACGGCTGCAATATAAAGTTTTTTACCGGCCTAAAAACCTACCAGCACCGGGAAATACTCTTGGTACAGCGTTAGCTTTCACGCTTGAACGTAACGGCGACACCACCTTGGTTAAGGTTAATAATCCGACCCCTTATTATGCGTCGTTAGCGTCTTTAACATTCGGTTCCGCTGAAGGGCTACCGGATATGGTTGCCCCCTATTCAAAGCTCGACTTTCTGCTAAACAGCTCACCAGTCCCAGGCAGTAAAATCGTCAATTTTGTTTTAATTGATGATTTAGGTAACCGTAAACCTTTTAGTCGTGAGCTGAAATAAAAAACTTATCAATATAGACCGCCCAGAGAGACGGTCTATATTATTACTCTCACTATTATTTATTTCTTAAACCCCGGCTTACCATTTTCGGCTCGCCATTTTTTATCTCAGCTAAAATACCCTCAGGGCTATCTTCCCAATCATCATTAGGGTAATAAATCAAATCAGAACCATCTGGATGCTCGATCAATTCTTCAAATCTAAGAATAGCCTCATCATGTTCAGCCTCAGATGGATATGCATCATAATAAATATCTTTCAAAAAACTTAAGAATTCCTGTTCTGTATAATCAGATAGATTTTTATTTTCCATTTATACTTCTCCCTTTTTCAGTATATCTTGATTCCTGAGCTTAAATTGCTCAGGAATTTCAAGATGCTTTAGTAACCTCGCAACAAATCCACATTTGGAAACCAAATGAAATAATAGCGAGGTTATTAACATTTAATTAATAAATAATATAAGCCACCAGAAAGGCGGCTTATATTATTTAACGATATAAATTACTCTTTAAATCCGGGCTTACCATTTTCGGCGCGCCATTTTTTTACTTCGTTACTTATCTCCTTTTTATATTTAAAATCCTTCTTATGATGTAATTAACATCAGCCAGAGTAATTTCATAAAACAAAAAGGCCTCACTAATTAGCGAGACCTATTTATTATCAACGAAATAATTTTGTGATTTATAAAATCAAAAAGCAGACATTACTGGTGAGGTGTTCAACCACGATTAGCACCTTACAAGAGTTTTATCGGGCCGTGATAGCATTTATTTACGAAATATTACCCTGACCGAAATACAGTTAATCTGAAATAAAAAAGCCCCCCGTTACCTGGGAGGCTTAATATCAAATAACACACTACAGTCGGTTATTAGCCGGCAACCGCGATACGTTTCATATCGGTCATATAGCCACGCAGCTTATGGCCGACAGCTTCGATTGGGTGGTTACGGATAGCTTCGTTTACATCGCGCAGTTGGGCATTATCTACCGCTGTTCCGGCAACACTTTTGCCTAAATCGCCCGCTTGCAGAGAATCCATAAACTTACCTTTCAGCAATGGCACTGCTGCATTGGCGAATAGATAGTTACCATATTCTGCGGTATCAGAGATAACCACGTTCATTTCATACAGGCGCTTACGGGCAATGGTATTGGCGATTAATGGCAGTTCATGCAAGGATTCGTAATAAGCCGACTCTTCGATAATGCCAGAATCAACCATCGTTTCGAATGCCAGTTCAACGCCCGCTTTGACCATAGCAATCATCAATACGCCGTGGTCGAAATATTCTTGTTCAGAGATTTTTCCTTCAAACTGGGGCGCGTTCTCAAATGCTGTTCTGCCGGTTTCTTCGCGCCAGTTCAACAGTTTAACGTCGTCTTCCGCCCAGTCTGCCATCATGCCACTGGAGAAAGCGCCGGAGATGATGTCATCCATATGTTTTTGGAACAACGGAGCCATAATCGCTTTCAGTTGCTCAGATAACGCATAAGCCCGCAGTTTAGCTGGGTTAGACAGGCGATCCATCATCAGCGTAATCCCGCCTTGTTTCAGCGCTTCGGTGATGGTTTCCCAACCGAATTGAACCAGTTTCTCAGCGTAAGCGGCGTCAGTACCTTCAGAAACCAGTTTATCGAAACACAGCAGTGAACCGGCCTGCAACATACCACACAGAATAGTCTGCTCGCCCATCAGGTCTGATTTAACTTCCGCAACGAAAGAAGATTCCAATACACCGGCACGGTGGCCACCCGTTGCTGCTGCCCACGCCTTGGCAATCGCCATGCCTTCGCCTTTAGGGTCATTTTCCGGGTGAACGGCGATCAATGTCGGCACACCAAAACCACGTTTATACTCTTCACGCACTTCCGTACCAGGGCATTTTGGCGCAACCATCACCACGGTGATGTCTTTACGCACTTGTTCACCCACTTCTACGATATTGAAACCGTGGGAATAACCCAGTGCCGCGCCCTCTTTCATCAGTGGCTGAACAGCCTTAACGACGGCGGAATGCTGTTTGTCTGGCGTCAGGTTAACCACCAAATCTGCTTGCGGGATCAACTCTTCGTAAGTACCTACTTTAAAACCGTTTTCAGTTGCTTTACGCCATGAAGCTCGCTTCTCGGCAATCGCCTCTTTACGCAGGGCGTAAGCCACATCCAGACCGGAGTCACGCATGTTCAAGCCTTGGTTCAAGCCTTGTGCGCCACAGCCGACGATCACCACTTTTTTCCCTTTCAGGTAGCCTGCTTCATCGGCGAATTCGTCGCGGGTCATAAAGCGACACTGACCTAATTGCGCCAACTGCTGACGCAGGTTCAAGGTGTTGAAATAGTTAGCCATGATATTACTCCGTTCGGGTTCTGTTTTGTGGGTGCAGCTATTTATTCTAGTTACTGCCAGCGAATAATGTGTTTGCGTGACGAATATTGTGTTTGTTAATAGCTATTGTGTGTTGCTGTTTTCTCACATCCCCTGCCGGTGTCGGGGATTGCCTTGAACTCACTATATGACAGGAAACTCATTGCTGAAATTGATATATTAACAATGTGATATTGCAGATTCTGCAATGCAGCCTGTTTATTATACAATACACCGCGTATTCTCACCTAAGAGGCTGCCTGTTATGGATTTACGTGACCTGAAGTTGTTTCTACATTTGGCTGAAAGCCGCCATTTTGGTCGCACAGCCAAAGCGATGCATGTGAGTCCATCCACCCTATCGCGCCAAATCCAGCGGCTGGAAGAGACTATCGGCCAACCGCTGTTTTTACGTGATAACCGCGCGGTACAACTGACTGATGCGGGTACTCAATTGAAAGCCTTCGCTCAGCAAACATTGCTGCAATATCAACAATTGCGCCATGCATTAGGCCAGCACGGGCCATCTCTGAGTGGTGAGCTACGGCTATTTTGTTCGGTGACCGCCGCCTACAGCCATTTGCCGCCAATTCTCGACCGCTTTCGGGCGCGCCATCCGTTGGTTGAAATCAAGTTGACCACCGGTGATGCCGCCGATGCAGTCGATAAAGTGCAATCTAATGAAGCTGATCTGGGTATCGCTGGCCGCCCTGAAGTGCTACCGACCACCGTGTCCTTTACTCAAATTGGCGAGATACCGCTGGTTTTGATTGCTCCCGCACTGCCTTGTGCAGTGCGCTCACAGGTATCAATTGAACAACCCGATTGGGCCACTATTCCATTTATTTTGCCCGAGCACGGCCCATCGCGAAAACGCATTGATTTATGGTTCCGCCGCCAGCGCATCAGTAACCCATTGATTTATGCTACTGTTTCCGGCCATGAGGCCATTGTCTCGATGGTGGCACTAGGGTGTGGGGTGGCGCTTATTCCATCGGTGGTGGTAGATAACAGCCCGGAACCGGTGCGTAATCGCATTTCTCTGTTAGATGATGTTTCGCTGGTCGAGCCATTTGAGCTGGGAGTTTGCGTGCAGAAAAAGCGGCTCAATGAGCCGCTTATTGACGCATTTTGGAGACTATTATAGTTTCCATAATGAATATCTCTTAGCAAAGAGGGCATCCGCTAATGAGGTGAAACATAATTCATAACAGGGATAAGACTTCTCTTCCCCAGAGTAGCACTAATAATAGTTTCCTCAGGGGCTGGTGTTTTCTCTTGAGTAGGGAAACTGCTGATTGAATCGGCCAACTGGCGGGTATCACTAAGCGAGTTATTCGTAATATTTTTATCAATCGGCCTATATTTTGTTTCGTAACTTATTTCATCATTTTCTTCAATCGTGCGAATCATATTACCATTAGTATCAACCTCATCTACGACCTTTTTAGTGATCTCACCAGTAGAATCAAATACTTCTACAATCTTTCCAGTTATCTTACCCATAGTAGAGAAATTCAGTTCAATCTTACGCGTTAAATTGACACCATCTTTATAATACTGAGTAATACGTTTACTCCCTTTGCCATTAGCATGAATATATTGCTCTGTACTTTTCTTTAGTATTCCATCCATAGAATAATTTAATTCTGTCTTCTTAATTAGTTTACTATTGGTAACATCGTATTCTTTCTCAATGCGTTGGCGAAGATTACCGCCAAGTGAATACTCATCATTGATTATTTTACTCACTTTACCATTAGAATAATGACGTGATTCAACATCTTTGGTATTCTTGCTATTGTAGTTTATTTTACCAGACCAGGATAACTCACCATTTTCATGGTAACCAAACTCCTCTTTACTCGTTAAATCACGGTTACTATTGAAAATCAATTTCCTACACAGCCCCTGCCCTCTACTCTTATACTCAAATACCGTTCTTTCAATAAGGCTACCGTCTGAATTACATTCATCACTTTTAATAACACGGCCGCTGAAGTCATAATGTAATTTAGTTCTTGAATTAATGTCTCCATTTAGGCTGTAGATCTTTTCATCTATTACGGAGCCATCGGCTTTATAGCTGAAATTTTCAGACTTTATTAACTTGTCACGAATATCAAATTGCTCTTTCTCTGTTTTCTGACCGCGAGGGTTGTAGGTAGACTTTGTGCGCCCAGTAAATCTATCCCCCGAATATCTAAACGACTGGCTTTCGATTAACTTGTTGTCTAAGCCATATCTGAAGTAGCTAACTACTTTAGTAGTATTTTTGTTCACAGAGATAAAGTAAATTATATTACCGGCAGAATCACTCGCAGAAATGGAGTCCAGATCGACTGTCTTTTGCATTTTACTAAAACGAGTGTAATATCCCGAATCTTTATTCTCTTTAGTTGCCTGAGTGACTTTTTGAGTGAAACATCTTGTTCCACCGCTAAAAGGCGTATCATCAGCATGGGTCTGAAAGATGCTTCCGGTAGTATTATGATAAATATCATCCCAATAAAAGTATGATAAGCCAGCAGGTATAGAGGCTCGAGGCTGTACTAATAACTCACTCATAGATAAACTCCACTGTATTATTTTAAGTTTGGATGATTCAATAAAAATTAAATCATTCAATCACGAAATATTAACTACGACATCATTCATCAGTATTAACAATGTCGATAATTATATTACGCTGCAATAACACAGCATTTTATTTATAATACTTATTTTTGAGAGTATATAAGAAGATAAATATAATTAAATTACCAATAAAAAACTCAGAGAGCTTCACTCTGAGTTTTTGTCGACAATAATATGTATTTACAGCCATATCACGGTCTAAGGCTTAGCCCGCTAAGAAGAATTTAAACGCCGGATTGTTAGTTTCATCATGACAATCGTAACCCAAGGCGGTCAGATGCTGTTCAAATTGCGGTTCAGAGTCTGATAACTCAAACCCTGCCAGCACCCGACCAAAATCAGTTCCATGACTACGATAGTGGAACAGAGAAATATTCCAATGCGTGCCCAAAGTGTGCAGGAATTTCAGCAATGCGCCCGGTGATTCTGGGAATTCAAAACTGAATAAGCGCTCACGCAGCGGCTTGGAAGGACGCCCACCGACCATATAACGCACATGCAGCTTGGCCATTTCATCATCAGATAAATCCACCACCTGATAACCTTTACCCTGCAATTCAGCCAGGATCTCAGCACGCTCAGCATAACCGCGCGTTAAACGCACCCCAACGAAAATACAGGCGTTTTCGGCATCAGCATATCGGTAGTTGAACTCGGTGACGGAACGCCCCCCCAGTAATTCACAAAATCGCAGGAAGCTGCCTTTTTGCTCAGGGATAGTCACGGCCAGCAAGGCTTCGCGCTGCTCGCCTAACTCGCAACGCTCTGATACATAACGTAATCCGTGGAAGTTGACGTTAGCACCCGAAAGCACATGGGCCAGACGTTCGCCCTTGATATTATGCTGCTGGACATATTTTTTCAGCCCCGCCAGCGCCAAAGCACCTGATGGCTCAGCAATAGCGCGTACATCTTCAAATAAGTCTTTGACTGCCGCACAGATAGCGTCACTGTCGACGGTGATCACCTCGTCCAGATACTCCTGACACAGGCGGAACGGCTCGTCACCAATACGCTTAACCGCAACACCTTCAGCGAACAGCCCAACACGGGCCAGATCAACCGGCTTGCCCGCATCCAATGCGGCACGTAAGCACGCTGAATCCTCGGCTTCAACCCCAATCACTTTAATCTGCGGCATTAGCTGTTTAATCAGTACCGCCACACCGGCCACCAGCCCGCCGCCGCCGACCGGAACAAACACCCGGTCAAGATGCGCGTCTTGCTGAAGAAGCTCCATCGCCAGCGTCCCCTGCCCGGCAATCACTGCCGGATGGTCGAATGGCGGCACAAAGGTGTAACCCTGCAACTGAGACAATTCGATAGCTTTGCCTTTGGCTTCGTCGAAATTGGCACCGAACAACAGCACCTCACCGCCAAAACCGCGCACCGCGTCCACTTTGATGTCAGCGGTTGCCACCGGCATCACGATCAGCGCCTTGATCCTCAACTTGCTGGCGGAGAGCGCCACCCCCTGCGCATGGTTACCGGCAGAAGCGGTAATCACGCCACAGGCTTTCTGCTCTTCTGTCAGGCCAGCCAGCATCGCGTAAGCACCACGCAGTTTAAAACTGTGCACCGGCTGCCGGTCTTCACGTTTCACCAAAATGGTGTTACCCAAGCGGGCGGAAATTTTTTCCATCACTTGCAGCGGGGTGACTTGCGCCACCTCATATACCGGCGCGCGCAATATTGCCCGCAGATATTCTGCCCCATCGGGGGCAGTTGATAAGGGTTGTGATACCGCCATGAGAATTAGCCTCCCAGCTTACTTTTGTCGCGCACAGCGCCTTTATCGGCACTGGTTGCCAGTAAGGCATAAGCACGTAGCGCATAAGAGACCTGACGTTCGCGAGCTTTAGGCGACCAGGCAGCATCGCCACGAGCCTCTTCTGCATCACGGCGGGCAGTCAGCTCAGATTCACTCACATCCAATACAATGCCGCGATTTGGAATATCGATATCGATAAAATCGCCATTTTGTACCAGACCAATCAAACCACCACTGGCCGCTTCCGGCGAGACATGACCAATCGACAAACCGGAGGTTCCGCCGGAGAAACGACCATCGGTTAACAACGCACAGCTCTTGCCCAATCCCATTGATTTCAGATAAGTGGTTGGATAGAGCATTTCCTGCATCCCTGGCCCGCCTTTCGGTCCTTCGTAACGAATAACCACCACATCGCCCGCCACCACTTGGCCACCAAGAATCGCGGCTACTGCATCATCTTGGCTCTCATAGACTTTTGCCGGGCCACGGAAGGTCAGGCTCTCTTTGTCCACACCTGCCGTTTTAACGATGCAGCCATTCGCAGCAATATTGCCGTACAGCACTGCTAAGCCGCCGTCTTGACTATAAGCATGTTCGCGGGTACGGATACACCCCTCTTCACGGTCAGTATCCAGCGATGGAAAGCGGCAATCCTGCGAGAAGGCTTTCGTGGTACGGATGCCAGCCGGGCCTGCGGCATACATCTGCTTGACGCCTTCATCGCGGGTCAGCATCACATCATAGGCTGCCAGCGTTTGTGTCAGATTCAGCCCCAACACGTTGCGCACTTCGCGGTTAAGCAAGTCGGCCCTGTCCAGTTCGCCTAAAATCCCCATCACGCCACCCGCGCGGTGCACGTCTTCCATATGGTATTTCTGCGTGCTCGGTGCCACTTTGCACAAATGAGGCACCTGACGCGATAAACGGTCGATATCACTAATATCGAAATCAATATCCCCTTCTTGCGCCGCAGCCAGTAAGTGCAACACCGTGTTAGTCGAGCCGCCCATCGCAATATCCAGCGTCATGGCGTTTTCAAATGCGGCTTTGTTGGCAATGCTGCGCGGCAAGGCGCTGACATCATCCTGTTCGTAATAACGTTTGGTCAACGCCACAATATGCTTACCGGCATCGAGGAACAGTTGCTTACGGTCAGCATGGGTCGCCAACAGTGAACCGTTACCCGGCAACGCCAGTCCCAGCGCTTCATTCAGGCAGTTCATCGAGTTGGCAGTAAACATCCCGGAACAGGAACCGCAGGTTGGGCAGGCAGAACGTTCAATCTGATCACTGTCGGCATCGCTGACATTCGGATTTGCACCCTGAATCATGGCATCAACCAAATCCAGCTTGATGATTTTATCGGATAATTTAGTTTTACCGGCTTCCATCGGGCCGCCGGACACAAAGATAACCGGAATATTCAGTCGCAGAGACGCCATCAACATCCCTGGGGTAATTTTGTCGCAGTTAGAGATACAGACCATCGCATCCGCGCAATGGGCGTTAACCATGTACTCAACCGAGTCGGCAATTAATTCACGCGAAGGCAGTGAATAGAGCATACCGCCGTGGCCCATCGCGATCCCATCATCCACCGCAATAGTGTTGAACTCTTTCGCCACACCGCCAGAGGCTTCAATTTGCTCTGCAACCAGCTTGCCTAAGTCGCGCAAATGAACGTGGCCCGGAACAAACTGGGTAAATGAGTTAACTACTGCAATAATCGGTTTGCCGAAGTCATCATCGGTCATACCGGTTGCGCGCCACAACGCGCGGGCACCAGCCATATTGCGGCCATGAGTGGTGGTATGGGAACGGTACTTAGGCATTGTCTCTTCACTCCAATGTATTCTGTGTTGCAGGTGGCGAACGAACCACCTGCTGATTCTGTCTGTCAGTTTTTATTTATTATTGATTGATTGGGTCCAGCCAACCGTACTTATCTTCAGTTGCACCGGTGAACAAGCCAAAGAACGCTTGTTGAATTTTGGTCGTGACTGGGCCACGTTTACCAATACCCACCTGAATGCCATCCACGCTGCGTACAGGGGTAATTTCTGCCGCAGTACCGGACATAAACACTTCATCGGCCAAATAGAGAGATTCACGCGATAGCACCTGCTCACGCACTTCCAGGCCCATATCTTTCGCCAGTTTAATAATTGCATCGCGGGTAATGCCCGGCAAAGCAGAAGAGGTAAACGGCGGCGTGAACAGAATGCCATCTTTGACTTCGAACAGGTTCTCACCGGCCCCTTCAGACAAGAAACCATGAATATCCAGTGCAATCCCTTCCTGATAACCGTGACGGCGTGCTTCACTGCCCACCAGCAAGGAAGAGAGATAGTTACCACCGGCTTTAGCCGCTGTTGGAATGGTGTTGGGTGCCACACGGTTCCATGAAGAAACCATCGCATCAATACCTTGCTCCAGTGCTTCGGCCCCCAGATAAGCCCCCCACGGGAACGCCGCGATAATCACGTCAGTTTTATAGCCATCTGGCGGGTTCACACCCATACCGACATCACCAATAAACACTAACGGGCGGATATACGCGCTGGTCAGATTATTTTTGCGCAGCGTTGCGCGGCAAGCTTCCATCAGCTCATCAACGGTTTGGGAAACCGGCATACGATAAATTTTGGCTGAGTCATGTAAACGCTGCATATGTTCGCGGTGACGGAAAACGACTGGCCCTTTGTGGGAGTCGTAGCAACGCACACCTTCGAAGACTGACGTGCCGTAGTGTAACGCGTGAGACATCACATGAACTTTCGCCTCTGCCCACGGAACCATTTCACCGTTAAACCAAATAAAATCAGCTTTCTTCGTCATTCTTTTCTTTCCTTGTGGCGCATCAGGCGCGTATCTGTAATGAATTAGGTTGTAAGATCTCGACGCAGGCGACATCCATAAGCTTACTCAGCTGAGAAGACAGTAAATCGACAGGTCGCCCGCTGGCAACGGTCAATTCAATATTAACATTTTCGTCGTCAATCATTGGCGACATATTCATAGCACAAACCTGAAAACCGCGGTGCCGCACAACCCGCAAAACACGCTCTAACATCTCAGGGCGGAAGCGGGCTTGGATAGAGATTTGATGTTGGATAGAGGGTTGATGTGGCATCATGAGATTTTCTCCAGCATGGTTTCATTGCCTGCGCCTGGCGGTACTAACGGCCAAACATTTTCGAGTTCATCGATGGAAACCTGGAGCAGATAAGGGCCTTTGCTGTTAAACAGCGCATCCAGAGCGGCATCGACTTGGTCTTTGCGGGTGATACGTTGGCCGGGGATGTTAAAAGCACTGGCCAGTGTGATGAAATCGGGGTTATCAGAAAGATTGGTTTCGCTATAACGTCCATCAAAAAACAGTTGCTGCCACTGCCGAACCATACCCAATCGCTGGTTATCCAATAAAACGATTTTCAGCGGTAACTGTTTTCGTTTTATCGTGCCCAACTCCTGAACATTCATCATAAACGAGCCATCACCAGAAACGCAGATAACCATGTCATCCGGGCGGGCCATTTGCGCGCCAACAGCAGCGGGGACGCCAAAACCCATGGTACCCAAACCGCTAGAGGTGATGAAGTTCTCAGGGCGGGTAAAACTCATATGCTGCGCCGTCCACATCTGATGTTGACCGACATCGGTAGTCACTATGGTCTGCGGCGCTTTACGTTCGGAAATCTGCTTGAGTAATAACGGAGCATAAATTGCCTGACCGGGGTGATCATAACGCCAGCTATACTGTTGTTTTAATGCCATAACCTCATCACGCCACGGCTGGATATTCAGTGGCTGCTGCAACGCAGGCAGCAATACATTCAAATCCCCCTGCAACGCGACATGCGCCTGACGCAATTTACTCAATTCAGCCGGATCGATATCCATATGGATAACTTTGGCTTTCGCGGCAAATGTATTCAGCTTACCGGTTACGCGGTCATCAAACCGTGCGCCAACGGCTATCAATAAATCACAATCCTGCACCGCAAAGTTGGCCGCTTTAGTGCCATGCATCCCCAGCATACCCAGATAGCACGGGTGATTAGTATCCGGTGCGCCCAAACCTTTCAAGGTAGCCACCGCAGGAATACCGGTCACCTCGATAAAAGCACGTAAGGCAGGAACGGCCTGTGCCATGCCAACCCCGCCACCGACATACAACATCGGTTTTTGCGCGGTGGCCAACATCTCTTTGGCTTGCTGCAACTCGGCGGCGGAATCCACCAGATGCTCTTCAACGGGCATCAAATGCGGGGTCAATTCTCCAACAGCCAACTGAATATCTTTTGGAATATCGATTAATACCGGCCCAGGGCGACCGCTGGTAGCGATAGCAAAGGCTTCTGCCATGATACCTGGCAGCGCATCTAATGATTCGACCAGAAAACTGTGTTTGGTACAGGCCAGAGAGAGGCCCAAGACATCAATTTCCTGAAAAGCATCAGTGCCGATTAACGCGGAGCCGACCTGACCGGTGATGGCGATAACCGGTACAGAATCAAGTAAAGCATCAGCCAAACCAGTGATCAGATTGGTGGCTCCGGGGCCGGACGTGGCAATACATACCCCGACTTTACCGGTTGCCCGCGCATAGCCAATCGCAGCAATGGCAGCGCCTTGTTCGTGGCGACAGAGCAGATGCTCGACACCACCATCATACAAAGCATCGTAGACAGGCATGATCGCACCACCTGGGTAGCCGAATACCGTACTAACTCCCTGCGCACGCAACGCTTGAACTACCCACTGAGCACCATTCATAGTTATTTCCCCGACCTTTCCCGCAAGGAACAGCATTTTATTCTGTTGTGCATTTTATGTTCCTCACGTCGTTTAACGTACCAATAAAAAAACCCCCGAACCTTTCGGTGCGGGGGTTTTCTTGAGATTAAGGCTTGATTTTTATGCCTTTATTCGTCCAAGTGCAGCCCCGCACGGTGGGATAATAATCACCACCACGCTAATTAGGACTAGGTTAATCACTTGGAAAATCGCTTTCATAATTAGGTTGTTCATCTGTCTAGTGTCGAACGAATACCTACAGAGTTATCACAGTTATCGGTTGTCTGACAATATTTATTTAAAAAATTATTTTGTCATCCCGCACACGAAACGCCACAAATATATTAATTATCAATCATTAAAACCCGCACTGGCAGTTTGCTTTTTTTGCAATCTCCTGCGCAACGTTCAATTGCACGGCATTTATTGCAGCGAAACTTCTCGTGAACGCTCGCAATCTCATCATTCTTTTCTGCACTAAAAAGAGGCGTGAGGCACCCTGTTGCAGCTATCACCCACGGCCACCTCAACTGGCGGCAAGGACGCATCACCACAAAGGGAAGCATCATGTCACTGGCAATTATCCATACCCGCGCAACCTTGGGCATTCAGGCACCACCGGTTACGGTAGAAGTGCATATCAGTAACGGGTTACCTGGGCTGGTATTGGTTGGTTTACCCGAAACAACAGTAAAAGAAGCGCGTGACAGGGTTCGTAGTGCATTAATTAATAGCGGCTTTACCTTTCCGGCCAAACGAATCACCGTCAGTCTGGCACCGGCAGATTTACCCAAAGAAGGCGGGCGTTATGATCTCCCTATCGCGTTAGCGATATTGGCGGCCTCAGAACAGATCCCTGCCGATCGATTAGCGCAATATGAGTTCTTGGGTGAGTTAGCACTTTCAGGAGCACTAAGGCGGGTTTGCGGCGCAATTCCAGCGGCACTCGCCAGCAGCCAGGCCAAACGTCAGTTAATTCTCCCGTCCGCCAACAACCTGGAAATTGGCTTGATCCCACAAGGTGATAGCTGGGTCGCGGACCACTTGCTTGCCGTGTGTGGTTTCTTACAGGGTGAAAATACGCTCGCCCAGGGTCAGGTGCCAGCTCCCCCCCAATCATGGGATAACAGCCTTGACCTACAAGATATTATCGGCCAGTCACAAGCCAAGCGCGCGTTGGAAATTGCCGCGGCGGGGGGGCATAACTTATTGCTACTTGGGCCACCGGGAACCGGTAAAACCATGCTGGCCAATCGCTTAACCGGGTTATTACCTCCTTTGACAGATCAGGAGGCACTGGAGGCAGCCGCAATCAATGGCTTGCTACACAGTAACGAACGCCCCGCTCAATGGCGCTGTCGGGCCTTTCGTGCTCCGCATCACAGCGCATCGATGGCCGCACTGGTGGGCGGTGGAACAATCCCTCGTCCTGGTGAGATATCGCTGGCACATAACGGTGTGTTATTTCTCGATGAACTGCCTGAATTTGAACGACGGGTATTAGATTCGCTGCGTGAACCGCTGGAGTCAGGCGAAATTATCATTTCCCGTGCAGCAGCTAAAGTTTGCTTCCCTGCTAAAGTACAACTTATTGCTGCTATGAATCCCAGCCCCAGTGGGCATTATCAGGGAGTTCATAACCGAACACCGCCACAACAGGTTCTGCGCTATCTGGCAAAACTGTCTGGGCCGTTTCTCGATAGATTTGATATATCAATAGAAGTCCCTTTACTGCCTGCTGGGATGCTGCGCGCGCAGAAAAACCCAGGGGAAAGTAGCGAAATCGTCAGGCAACGGGTATTACAGGCAAGAAGAACGCAATTAGAACGGGCGGGGAAGATCAATACACAGCTCGGTAGCCATGAAGTGACGAAATATTGTTATTTAGCACCTGCGGATGCGGCTTTTCTTGAACAGGTATTACTGACGTTAGGTCTGTCAGTACGTGCCTGGCATCATATTCTGAAAGTCGCACGGACCATTGCCGACCTTGCTCTGGAGAAAAACATTCAAAAAAATCACCTAGCAGAAGCACTAAGCTATCGTTGTATGGACCGCCTACTGGCGCAGTTACACAAAAACCTGATGTGAAATAGGAGGCAAAACCTCCTATTTTAACCACTATTCGTACCCGGTCGCACCCGGAATCATTGAAGTTGCAGACAATAGAATCCCTCTGCAACTTCAAGTACGGCAGATATTAATCGTCACTGTCAGTATAATCTTCCACTGCATCCATCTGCGGTTTGCCGCCAGACAAGGTGTGGAAGCGCTTAGGCCGACGAGTGTGGGTCACATATTTGGACCACACCTTTTCCTCAGCACTGACCGGCTCACGTTCGCCGCGACAAACAGCAACAAATAGTTGCTCTTCTTCAGTAGCAGGTTCACGTTTACCTAAGTCGAGTTCGTTAAAGGCGTAGCCGTGGCGCTCTAGTAATTGCGCCTCTTTAATGGTGAAATCGCCGTGACGCGAGAACCCGCGAGGATAGTGTTTATTATCAAAAAAACGATTGGTCGTGATGAAGCTATCCGCCATCTGACACGCTCCTAATTCTCTCATGGTCGTGCTGTTTATGGCGCGGAGTATTAGATAGGCTTGACATCGTGTAAAACAAAACATTTAAATCTTAACGACAAAATAAATTGGAGATAGGTTTGGATACCGAATTACTGAAAACCTTTTTGGAGGTCAGTAGAACCCGCCACTTTGGGCGCGCAGCTGAATCTTTGTACTTAACACAGTCGGCGGTGAGTTTTCGTATCCGTCAATTGGAAAATCAGTTAGGTGCAAATTTATTCACTCGCCATCGCAATAATATTCGCCTAACACCTGCGGGTGAACGGTTGGTTCCCTACGCAGAATCGCTGATGAGTACCTGGCAGTTGGCAAAAAAAGAGGTTGCACACTCGCTACAGCACGCCGAGTTATCCATCGGTGCAACCGCATCACTATGGGAGGCATATCTGACGCCATGGTTACAACTACTCTATAAACAGCGTGAAGCATTGCGCCTTGAAGCACGAATAGCGCTCAGACAGTCACTGGTCAAGCAGCTGCACGAACGGCAACTGGATTTATTAATAACAACTGAACCACCGAAAATGGACGAACTGGCCAGCCAGCTACTGGGGCATTTTTCTCTACGGCTGTATTCGATGATTCCGCTTGATTCATTACAAGAAGTAACAGCGCCTGTTGCGCATAATAATGCAAATGAAGCGCCCTATATCAAACTTGAATGGGGTGCTGACGTCCATCAACAAGAAAATAGATTGCTCAACAGTGAACAAATGCCCGTATTAACCACCACCTCCGCACAGTTAACCCGACAACTGCTGGAAAGCACTGGCGGTTGCGCCTTCCTACCAGAACATTGGCAAAAAGAATATCCCCAGCTCATTATCAATGCTGACATTCCACCTGTTGTACGACCACTGTATGCAGTTTGGTTACAAAACAGCGACCAGCAAACATTGATCCGGCAACTCTTAAAAACACCAATAAATAACACAACCCAAAGCGCTACACCGGATTAAGTGGCGGCGACTTAGGGTGTGCCCGACGATTTAGATAAAAAGCGCTCATCGCCTTCTGAATGGCAATAAAACTAAATAACAGAATACCAATGACAATCTTGGTCCACCATGAACTAAGCGTGCCATCAAAAGTGATATAACTCTGGATAAGCCCCTGAATCAGGACGCCAAATAGAGTACCAAAAACGGTGCCAATACCGCCGGTGAGCAACGTACCGCCGATAACCACAGCAGCAATCGCATCCAGCTCAACACCACTGGCTGCTAAGGCATAACCGGCAGACGTGTAGAGAGAAAAAACAATTCCAGATAACGCGGCTAGCGTGCTCGACAGCATATAGATTTTTATCGTCGTTTGTCTGACCGGAACCCCCATCAAGCCGGCAGAAACGCTATTTCCCCCAATGGCATAGACGTTATGACCAAAACGTGTTCGATGAGCCAAGAGAATGCCAAATGCCACAACTATTAGCATGATAAAAGCTAATAACGTGAACCGCCCCCCGCCGGGGACTTTCCAGGCGAAATTTGCCAACGTGGCATAAAGTGGATGATCAATGGGTATCGACTCTTCAGACACGATAAAACTCATGCCACGAACGAAGAACATCCCAGCCAGAGTAATAATAAACGCAGGGAGTTTCAGAGAATCAATAATCCACCCCATCAATGCGCCAAACATCGCCCCCATAATCAATGTAATGGCAAAAGCATACATAGGATGAATGCCATAGGTTCCGATTAGCTTCGCCAGCAGCACGCCAGTAAACGCAATAACTGAACCGACAGATAAATCAATACCGCCGGATAAAATAACAAAGGTCATGCCCACAGCAACAATGCCCAAAAAAGCATTATCTGTCAGTAAGTCACACCAAACACGAGAGGAAGAGAAGCTGGGAAACTGACTGAGACAAAAGGCATATCCCAGAATAAAAACGGCGATAGTCATCAGCAAAGGAATATTACGCTTTAACATTATTTTCGCCTCGTGAAGATATGGCTCAATGAGATCATCGGTGACTGCACCACCAATACGGCTAACACCACAATGGCTTTAAGAACCAGATTGAATTCCGGTTGGTAGCCAGAAAGCAAAATCCCAGTATTCATACCCTGAATAATCAAAGCACCAATCACTGAAAGTAAAAGATTAAAACGCCCACCCATTAAAGATGCACCGCCAATGACCACCGCCAAAATAGCATCCAACTCCAACCATAAACCGGCATTATTAGCATCTGCACCACGGATATCGGCGGTCACGATAATGCCCGCAACTGCCGCACAGACACCACAAATGACATATACCGAAATCAGCACCAAACGGGTACTTACCCCCGCATTACGTGCTGAACGCAGGTTGATACCAACAGACTCAATAAACAACCCCAGTGCCGTTTTGCGCGTCAATAGCCACACAATAATCAGCATACTAAATGCGATGACCACAGACATTGGCATATACATCAAGGTGCTGCTGCCTAACTCTGCCAACCCTCCGCTATCAAATGTGACAATCTGGCCTTCGGTAATCAGTTGAGCTATACCTCGCCCTGCAACCATTAACATCAAGGTGGCAACAATCGGTTGAATTTGTAATACCGCGACCAAAAAACCATTCCATAAGCCGCATAACGCACCGACAGCAAGTGCTGCGATCAATACCACCAATAAGGGATATCCTGCGCTGGTTAATGTGGCCGCAGTCGCACCGGCTATCGCCATCACCGCTCCAACTGATAAATCGATGCCTCCGGTTGCGATCACTAACGTCATTCCCAGTGCCAATAACGCAACGGGAGCACCCCGGTTTAAGATATCAATCACACTGCCAAACAGCCGGCCATCCTGAATATGAATTGAAAAAAAGTGTGGTGCGACCAAACTATCAATCAATAAAATGACCGCCAGAGCACCAAATTGAGTAGCACCGCTCGGCAAGACCCATTTAACTTTACGCGGCCTTTGCGGCATAGATAGGCTCCTGTTTCCCATGAGGTAACTCCTTATTGCACCGCGATCGCCTGCATAATGGCAGGAACAGAAATCTCATCGTGACCGAGTTGTGCAATATGGCGACGATCTCGCAAAACAATGACGCGATCGGCGTAACCTGCCAATTCCTCTAATTCGGAAGAGATAATGAGCAGTGCTAATCCTTCATCACATAACTTTTCAATTAACCGAATGATTTCAGCATGAGCCCCCACATCAATGCCCCGAGTCGGTTCATCTAATATTAAAAATCGAGGTTTTGTGGCCAACCAGCGGGCTAACAAAACTTTTTGCTGGTTTCCGCCGGAGAGGTACTGAATTTGCTGTTCAGGGCCAGGAGTTCGAATACCCAATTGCTGGATAAAATCCTCTGCAATTTGGATTTGTTCACGTATAGAAATTGGCCTCAACCACCCGCGCTGGGCCTGTAGGGCCAAAATAATGTTTTCTCGTACCGTCGCGGCCCCCACAATGCCGTCAGTTTTACGATCTTCCGGGCAATAACCAAAACCATATTTCGACGCTTTTCGTGGCGTTCTAATTTTAACCGGTTTGCCCTGAATTTTGGCTTCGCCAGTATCAGGTGTGGTGACACCAAAAATTAACTGCGCTGTTTCCGTGCGACCCGAGCCTAATAGCCCGGCCAGACCGACAATTTCTCCGGGAGAAACAGATAAATCGAAGTTCTCCACCACTCCTCGCCGACTATAGTTTTTGAATTCAACTAATGGGTTACTTACCACAATATTATGTTCACCACGTTTTAATAATTGTTCGTCAAAGCTATGGCCTAGCATCATCTGAACCAATTCAATGCGGGGGAGTTCTGTAGTGTTTTTTGTGCCGACGAGCTTGCCATTACGCAAAACGGTAATACGATCGCTGATCCGATAAACCTGATCGAGGAAATGTGTCACGAAAACCATACCAATACCTTGATCACGCAACTGTCGCAAAATATCCAATAACATACTGACTTCTTTAGCATCCAAACTTGCCGTCGGCTCATCCAGAATCAATACCTTAGCGGATAGATCAACTGCCCGAGCAATCGCAACAATCTGTTGTATTGCAATAGAGAAATCAGCCAAAGGCCGCTGAACATCCAACTCCAGGCCATAGCCTTTCAGTAATTTTGTTGCTTGTTGATTCATCGTGCGATGATCAATTAATCCCCAATGCAATGGTTCACGGCCTATAAAGAGATTTGCTGCAATAGAGATATTGGGGAGTAAATTGACCTCTTGATAAACTGTACCAATGCCCATTTTTTGAGCATCTGCTGTATCAATAGGACAAATGGCTACACCATCTAAATAGACTTCGCCGGCTGCCCGCTTATAGACCCCGGTTAATGCTTTAATTAACGTCGATTTTCCTGCACCATTCTCGCCCAGTAAAGCTACAACCTCACCGCGCTGCAAAGAGAAATCAACAAAATCCAATGCCTTAACACCAGGAAATTCAACTGACAAGCCACGGACTTCTAGCAGTGTTTCCATCAGATGTACCCACGTTCAAAAATGACTCAGATATTGCCCAAATACAGGTGACGAAAGCAGGCGGGACAAATCCCGCCTTTTAAATCAATAACCCAAGCTCTTCTTGGATTCATATTCCTGTTTAGCCGTATCGGGCTGTAATAAACGTGATTCTGTCTGGATAAACTTAGGTGGCTGAGTGCCGTCCTTCTTCAATGCAATTAATGCATCAAAAGCTGGACCGGCCATATTGGGTGTTAATTCAACGGTAGCATTTGCTTCACCACTACTCATTGCTTTGAAAATATCTGGCACACCATCGATAGAAACAATTTTGATTTCGGAGCCAGATTTCAGACCCGCTTCTTTAATAGCTTGAATGGCACCAATGGCCATATCATCGTTATGTGCATAAACAGCACAGATATTTTTGCCGTTTTGCTCTGCTTTGATAAAGCTCTCCATAACCTCTTTGCCTTTACTGCGTGTGAAATCCCCTGATTGAGAACGAATTATTTTCACATTAGGCGCAAAGGCAATTCCATCAGCAAAACCTTTTTTGCGGTTAATGGCCACACTGGAACCGACAGTGCCTTGGAGTTCAACCACATTACAGGGTTTGCCTGCCACATCTTTCAACAACCATTCACCTGCAACCTTACCTTCATATACGCTGTCCGAAGCCACTGCCGCTGTATATAAAGAGGGGTCATTCACCTCAATCATACGATCAAGCAGGAATACCGGGATTTTGGCTTCTTTTGCTTCCTGTAACACTGGCGTCCAACCGGTTGCCACCACAGGAGCAATAAAAATGGCATCAACACCTTGGGCGATAAACGATCTTACTGCTTTGATTTGGTTTTCTTGTTTTTGCTGAGCATCCGCGATTTTTAATGTTATTCCGCGTTTCTCCGCTTCTTGTTTAGAAACTTTGGTTTCCGCAGAACGCCAACCGGACTCGGAACCTATTTGAGAAAAACCTACAACTAATGGAGCTGCTTGGACTGCACTACACATTGCTGCTGTCACAGCAGCCGCTAACAGTAAACGTCTGTACATATTTATCTCCTCACTTGCCATCGTCGAGCCGCTGACTCATTACTATTCTAAAGAACAGTTAATATGCTCATTCAGAACATTGATTGCGCTGAATTTCGGCCAATTTGCAGAGAATGTTATTCTCAAAATATATGATATTTTTTAAGGTGAGCTTCCTGATAGCTAAAAGGCTAATTAGTTTTAGTACATTTCGTGAAAGTAATAATGAGCAGCGTCACACCATAGAATAACAATCATTTTGTACATAAATTCAGCTAAATAGACATGGATTGGGAACGTTACCCTTATATGAGGCAGCAGGATTTTAATGAGAAATATGACTAATAAGAGTGGTTAGTGGAGTAATGGTAATTTGTGAGTTGACAGGATAAATGGGGATTTATGATGTGAACAATTTGAATAGATGTTAGCTAAACGGGAAATAATACGTAAAAAGAGGCAGACGAACTGTATGAAAATAGAACTAAATGGTTACTTTTGACATAAAAAAACCCTTCGCTTTCACGAAGGGCTATTTATATGGCAGGGGCGGAGAGATTCGAACTCGCGACACCCGGTTTTGGAGACCGGTGCTCTACCAACTGAGCTACGCCCCTAAATAATGCTTAACATTATGCCTGCTAAAATAAGCAGGCATAATTT
>NZ_ACCB01000031.1 GCF_000173735.1 Yersinia aldovae ATCC 35236
CTAATATTTAACTTCAGTTTTATACTTAATGACTACGTATATAGATATGAGTTATACTATTTAGCAGGCGATCCTGAACTTATTTTCCTCTGGAAATTCTCAGGATGTAATCAGTTTTTTATGAGAAATTATCGGTATAATATCACTACAATGAGAAGGAACTTATTGATGAAAACATTAATCAACACATCAGTATTATTTATACTTTATATCATGGGTATGGGAACCCTCTCTGCTCAAGAAGTTACGTTATGGCGCGAGCCAGCCCCTATTGTAAAAGAGGGGAAATATTACAGCCTGATTGTTGATCGCGGTGAACTACAAAAGGCCGCCAAAGATAGCAACAATGAATATCTCTTTGCCGAAAAAGGAAATGCTATCAAGCCATTAGTGTTAATCGGTACCCCCATTGAAGTTTCAGAATTTCTGATTAAAAACCAAACCCGTGGTATTGAAAATCATATTAAAGAATTACCGGATATTTATATGGGTATTACCGATTATGTGCCACGGCAGCGATTTACTGGCTTATTTCCACTACATGATTTATTGAGTAAATCGGTTGAACAAATATCAATATTTCTACCTGGCTCGGTGGTAACTGATGCCGCAGGTATCCCTGTAGACATAAAAGAAATGTATGACGTTATTAAAAAGCTAAAACATCAGGAAAAGGTAGATGGTAAGCTACTTTACGTGAAATTCAGTTATCTCCCGGAAGAAGGAATGAAAAAAGTGGGTAGAAAAACAATCAGCTTTGGTAAAATCCTTAAACAGATGCAGGATAAAAAACAATAAATCCACAATAGAAACATGCCGTTGCCAATACCTGTAACGGCCCCCAGGCAACGGTATTTGAACATTTTTTAATATGTCTAAACCTGAATACAAGTAATCGCTAGCGCAATATCTTTTGAGGTTTTTAATGCGCGGATTTCACTGAATAAGTCAGTAGCTTCAGCATATTCTTTACGTAAATACCCCAACCACTGTTTAATACGAGCAACATGGTACAAGCCGGTGTCACCCTGCTTCTCCAACTGCACATATTTTTGCAACAGCTTGACCACTTCGGGCCAAGCCATACGCGGTTCGTTATATTTAACTACCCGGCTCAGATTGGGCACATTCAACGCGCCACGGCCTAGCATCACGGTATTACAGCCTGTCACGCTCATGCACTCTTGTGCGCTCCGGTAATCCCAGATTTCACCGTTAGCGATTACCGGTATTGTCAGACGCTGACGAATCTCACTGATCGCCTGCCAGTTAATCCGCTCGGCTTGATAACCATCTTCCTTGGTGCGGCCATGAACCGCCAGTTCGGTCGCACCCGCTTGTTGTACTGCGTCAGCAATCTCAAACTGACGATCGCCAGAATCCCAACCTAAACGAATTTTCACCGTGACTGGCAGATGAGCCGGAACAGCTTCACGCATGGCTTTGGCCCCCTGATAAATCAGCTCCGGATCTTTCAGTAATGTGGCCCCACCACCACTGCCATTAACCAGTTTTGAAGGGCAGCCGCAGTTTAAATCCACACCGTAAGAACCCAACTCAACCGCACGAGCCGCATTTTCCGCCAGCCACTCAGGGTACTGGCCTAATAACTGAATACGTACTAATGTGCCAGATTGGGTACGGCTTTGATTGTGTAATTCAGGGCAGAGCCGGTAGAAGGATTTAGCCGGCAGGAGTTGATCGACCACCCGTAGAAACTCGGTGATACAAAGGTCGTAATCATTCACTTCACTGAGTAGTTCGCGCACCAGTGAGTCTAATACACCTTCCATCGGTGCTAATATTACCCGCATACTCATTACCCAGGCCCCCTTATTCACACCCTGTTACGCTCCCTAATTGCGAGTACAACCGCAAAAAAGACCGGTAATGATACGGGTGAATCTGGCGCTAAGACAAGGAATACCCGGCGATAACGTGGATTTAGATGAAAAAAAACCGCCTCCGGAGAAGCGGTCTATTGGGCGAATACTTTTTACAGCTTATTCGCCGGGTTTACGGCTACGACCACGGGCAGAAGGTGCTGCCGGGCGGCGTTGACCATCAGCCTGGCTACGCGGGCGACTGGTGCGGCTATCACCACGGCCTGCTGCTGCGCCTGCGCTACTTTGTGGGCGGCCTGCACCGTTACCACGGCCCATTCCAGGGCGTTGTGCACCACGTCCCTGACGGCCATTTTGAATCGGATCAGCTTTAATGCTTGGGTCCGGCTCGTAACCATCCAGTGCGATACGTGGAATTTCACGCTTCAGTAAACGTTCAATATCACGTAGCAATTTATGTTCATCAACGCAAACCAGTGAAATCGCCTCACCGGTACGTTCCGCACGGCCCGTACGGCCAATACGGTGAACATAGTCTTCCGGTACGTTCGGCAACTCATAGTTAACCACATGGGGTAACTGGTCGATATCCAGGCCACGAGCTGCAATATCAGTCGCCACCAGCACACGGATTTTGCCGTCTTTGAAATCTGCCAATGCTCGAGTGCGCGCACCCTGACTCTTATTACCGTGAATAGCGGCGGCAGTAATACCGTCTTTATTCAATTGTTCAGCTAAATGGTTAGCGCCATGTTTGGTACGGTTAAATACCAACACCTGCTGCCAGTTACCTTCGCCAATCATCTGAGACAGCAATTCACGTTTGCGATTTTTATCAACAAAATGAACGCTTTGTGTAATTTGCTCTGACGCAGTATTACGGCGCGCCACTTCGACCGACGCTGGGTTGTGCAGCAGTTTGCTGGCCAGCCCTTTAATCTCATCAGAGAAGGTGGCAGAGAACAGCAGATTCTGGCGCTTGGCGGGCAGTTTTGCCAGCACACGACGGATATCGTGGATAAAGCCCATATCCAGCATACGGTCAGCTTCATCCAATACCAGAATTTCTATCTTGGATAAATCAACCGCGTTCTGATGTTCCAGATCCAGTAAACGGCCTGGGGTCGCAACCAAAATATCAACGCCACCGCGCAATTTCATCATCTGTGGGTTAATACTAACGCCACCAAATACCACCAGAGAACGCAATTTCAGGTATTTGCTGTAACTTTGTACGTTTTCGTCAATCTGCGCAGCCAGCTCGCGGGTTGGCGTTAAAATCAACGCACGTACCGGGCGACGGCCTTTGATTGGCTGTTGATCCTGGCTCAGCAGTTGCAACAGCGGCAAGGTGAAACCAGCGGTTTTACCCGTACCGGTTTGTGCACTGGCCATTAAATCACGGCCTTCCAGAACTACAGGGATTGCCTGACGTTGAATTGGCGTCGGCACAAGGTAACCCTGCTCTTCAACAGCACGCAGGATGTCGGCGTTTAGGCCGAGAGAATCAAATGACATATTACGAGAAGCTCCAGATCTTCCCAATCCCGGCGATATCGTCAGGTGCAGTTTCAAGGGAAGATTATCAGACGAGGCATGAATTGAGGCATTACCACGAGGATTGGCACAAACTGCAGTGCACCATTGTGGCTATTGTAGCAGATATTTAGCAGGAAATGGGATATTTACTCAATTCTTGAGATTTTTATTAGCGCAAACATCAATGAAATTGATTTATGACATCACATTAATGCCATCCACATCATAAAAGTCAGTCTCTGATGCCCCATTTCTTTACATATCAGTCAGTGACGCCTAAAGTTAATCATATGATTGATTTATTATGCGGCTGTATATCACGATTCGCATAAATAACATCCAGTTATCGTGTAGGAAGACTATGCCCCACTCCACACCTCACTCTGCACTCGCGTTAATACCGGTCACTCCACGCGGGGAACAAGCGCGTCAACAATTGATTCAGGCCGCTACCGAATTGTTCGGTGAACTGGGTTTGAAAGGGGCCACTACGCGAGACATAGCTCAACGCGCGGGCCAGAATATCGCCGCTATCACCTACTATTTTAATTCCAAAGAAGGTCTGTATCTGGCGGTGGCACAACAAATTGCCGACTTTATCCAGAACGCCTTCTCGCCACTGGTACAAGAAATTGATCAGTTTTTGCAGCAACCGGCGGCAGAACAAGCAGCCGAGCAACAATTGCATTATATACGGCGCGGATTACTGCAATTCAGCCATCTAATGACGCAGCCAGAAACGTTGAACATCAGCAAAATCATGGCGCGTGAGCAGCTGTCCCCCAGTGAGGCTTATCCACTTATCCACACACAAGCTATCGCGCCACTACACCAGAAAATGAACCATCTGCTGGCAGCATTCATTGGCGCTGATGCCAGTGCGACCAAAACTATTCTTCATACACATGCGTTAATAGGTGAAGTTCTGGCGTTTCGTCTGGCGCGTGAAACTATCCGCCGACAGGCTGGTTGGCAGGATATTGGTGAAGCGGAGAGTGAGCTGATTAATCAGGTATTGGTAGAACATATTGACCTGCTTCTTTATGGGCTGCGGGCCAAATCAGCACGGTGAATGGGTTAAGTTTGTTGTTATAAAAATTTAGGGAACATTATGAATCGCAAGAAGATTATAGTGGCCGTGGTTATTGTCGCTCTGTTAGCAGCGATAGGTTATGGATGGAGTTATTATCGTCAGCAACATGACGCGTCCCTGACGTTATACGGTAATGTCGATATTCGCACGGTGAATTTGGGTTTTCGTGTCGGTGGCCGGCTGGCATCACTAAATGTCGATGAGGGAGATAAAGTCCAACCAGGTCAATTACTTGGTAAGTTAGATGACGGCCCTTATCTTAATGCGTTCAAACAGGCGCAGGCCAATGTGCAAAACGCTCAGGCCCAGTTAGCGCTATTGAAAGCAGGCTATCGCGACGAAGAAATTGCTCAGGTGAGATCTGAGGTTTCTCAACGGGAAGCCGCGTTCAGTTATGCCGACAGTTTCCTAAAGCGCCAACAAGGGTTATGGGCCAGCAAAGCCACCTCAGCAAACGAGCTGGAGAATGCCCGCACCGCACGTAATCAGGCACAAGCTAATCTGCAAGCCTCAAAAGATAAGCTGGCACAATATTTAAGCGGTAACCGCCCGCAAGAAATTGCGCAAGCTGAGGCAAATTTGGCACAAAGCGAAGCGGAACTGGCACAAGCGCAATTAAACCTGCACGACACCACGCTGCTTTCGCCCTCCGCCGGTACCGTCCTAACCCGTGCGGTGGAACCGGGTACGATTTTATCAGCCAGCAATACGGTATTTACCTTGTCGCTGACCCATCCGGTCTGGGTTCGAGCTTATGTCAGTGAACCTCACTTGAGCCTGGCGATTCCCGGTACGCAAGTTGAAGTATTTACCGATGGCCGCCCAGATAAGCCTTATCACGGTAAGGTCGGTTTTGTTTCGCCCACCGCTGAATTTACCCCGAAAACCGTAGAAACGCCGGATTTACGCACCGATCTGGTGTATCGCTTGCGTATCATCATCACCGATGCGGATGAGTCATTACGGCAAGGTATGCCAGTTACCGTCCGTTTTGTGCAACCCTAAGGCGGCAAGGCTATGAATGGCATCCAGCACCTAATTACGCTGGAGGAAGTGGCGAAATGCTTCCCCAGCCTGGAACACCCCGCCGTTGCCAGCCTGACCACTGAAATACGCAGTGGCGCAGTGACCGGTTTAGTCGGGCCGGATGGCGCGGGTAAAACCACACTATTGCGTATGTTGGCAGGCTTGCTAAAACCCAGTCAGGGCAAGATAACCGTCGTCGGTCTGGACCCGCTGGAAAATGATCGCCAGTTGCACGCTATCCTCGGCTATATGCCACAAAAATTCGGTTTATATGAAGATCTGACGGTGATGGAAAACCTAACGTTATATGCCGATCTGCGCGGTGTTCTCGGGGAACAGCGGCGTGAAACATTTGAGCGCCTGCTGACATTCACCGATTTAACCCGCTTTACTGAGCGATTGGCAGGGAAACTGTCTGGCGGAATGAAGCAGAAACTGGGGTTGGCTTGTACTTTGGTCGGTCAGCCCAAAGTCTTGTTACTTGATGAGCCAGGTGTTGGCGTCGACCCTATCTCGCGCCGCGAACTGTGGCGCATGGTACATGAGCTGGCAAGTGACGGTATGCTCATTCTGTGGAGCACCTCTTATCTGGATGAAGCCGAGCAATGCCGCGAGGTTTTGCTGCTCAATGAAGGAAAGTTGTTGTATAGCGGCGCACCTCAAAACCTAACGCAGCGCATGAGTGGGCGCACTATTCTACTCGCCGCTCAATCGGGAACCAACCGCAAACTGTTGCAACAAGCCCTGGCATTACCACAGGTGAGTGACGGGGTAATTCAAGGGAAATATGTGCGGTTGATCCTCAAGCCAGACGTGGATCATAGCCAGGTATTATCTCTGTTAAATCAACCTAATGCCGAGATCATGGAGGCAGAACCGCGCTTTGAGGATGCTTTTATCGATCTGTTAGGTGGCGGCCCGTCCAGTGAATCTGCGCTGGCGAAGATTATGCCCAAAGTGGCAGGTAGCCATGATGAAACCGTGATTGAAGCGCAGGAATTAACCAAAAGATTTGGTGATTTTGCCGCCACGGATCATGTGAACTTTGCGGTTAAACGCGGCGAGATATTTGGTTTGCTTGGGCCAAACGGGGCGGGTAAATCCACCACCTTTAAAATGATGTGCGGCCTGCTGGTTCCCTCCGATGGAAAAGCATTGGTGTTGGGAATGGATCTGAAAACCAGCTCAGGTAAAGCGCGGCAACATCTGGGCTATATGGCGCAAAAGTTCTCGCTGTACGGCAACCTGACCGTTGAACAAAACCTGAAGTTCTTCTCCGGCGTTTATGGCCTGCAAGGAAAAGTTCAGCGCGACAAAATGGCGGATATGATCTCAGCGTTTAATTTCACCCCCATTTTGAAGCAAACGCCAGACTCATTACCTCTGGGTTTTAAACAGCGGTTAGCCTTAGCCTGCGCACTGATGCATGAACCGGACATCTTATTTCTCGATGAGCCTACCTCGGGCGTGGACCCCCTAACCCGCCGTGAATTCTGGTTGCATATCAACGGTATGGTGGATAAAGGCGTGACTGTGATGGTGACGACACATTTTATGGATGAGGCTGAATACTGTGACCGTATCGGGCTGGTTTATCGGGGGAAAATCATCGCAGCGGGCACACCGGATGAGCTAAAACAGCAGGTTGCCAGTGATAAAAACCTCAACCCGTCGATGGAAGAGGCATTTATCGAGCTGGTTCTACACTATGACCAGCAAAACGATAAGGAGTAATACCCATGACCGAGCCGCATCTGTTGTCAGTAAATAAAGCGCCGGTAAATGAGGACGATACTTATCAGGACACCGGATTCTCCTGGCGTCGTCTGCGGGCATTATGCCGCAAAGAGACGCGCCAAATTCTGCGTGACCCCAGCAGCGGGTTGATTGCGTTCGTCATTCCACTGCTGCTGCTGTTTATCTTTGGTTATGGCATTAATCTGGATTCCAGCAAACTGCATGTGGGCATTTTGTTGGAGCAGCAGAGCAAACCGGCGCAAGAGCTGGCAAATGCCTTTGCCAGTTCGCCCTATATCTCGCCGCTGATTAGCGATAACCGCGCCGCACTGATTCAAGCGATGCAAGCCGGTAAGATTCGGGGATTAATTGTTATTCCTAATGATTTTGCCGAGCAATTGGCACGGCCAGAGAGTAAAGCGCCAATTCAGGTGATTACCGATGGCAGCGAGCCGAACACGGCTAATTTTGTGCAAGGTTATGCACAAGGCGTCTGGCAGATTTGGCAACAGCAGCAGGCGCAAAATTTGGGGCAAAAAAATGATCCGCTGATTGAGGTGCAAGTACGCTATTGGTTTAACCCCGCCGCCATCAGCCGCCACTTTATTATCCCCGGCGCGATTACCATTATCATGACAGTCATCGGGGCTATCCTGACCTCCCTGGTGATCGCCCGCGAATGGGAGCGCGGCACAATGGAGGCGCTGTTATCCACACAAGTTACCCGCAGTGAATTGCTGCTATCAAAACTCATCCCCTATTACGTCCTCGGTATGGTAGCCATGACGCTGTGTATGGTGGTGTCAGTGTTTATCCTCGGCGTCCCCTTCCGCGGCTCGTTGTGGATATTATTTGTCATGACCAGCTTGTTCTTAGCCAGCACGTTGGGTATGGGGTTGCTGATTTCAACTATCACCCGCAACCAGTTTAACGCCGCTATGGTGGCGCTGAACGCCGCATTTCTACCCGCAGTCATGCTGTCAGGCTTTATTTTTGAGATTGACAGTATGCCTGCGGTTGTCCGTGCTGTGACCTATATCATCCCGGCACGCTACTTTGTCAGCAGCCTGCAAACCCTATTCTTGGCGGGGAATATCGGTACAGTTTTGGTGATTAACCTGTTGTTCCTGATAGCATCAGCCGTTGTATTTATTGGCCTGACGGCATGGAAGACTCGTCGCCGGCTAGATTAAAGGAAGAGAGTTAACGATGTTTCATCGCCTTTATACATTGATTATCAAAGAGTTGCAGTCTCTATTACGTGAGCCGCAAACCCGCGCGATATTAATCATGCCAGTGATATTACAGGTAATATTATTCCCGTTCGCCGCCACACTGGAAGTCACCAATGCCACTATCGCCATTTACAGCGAAGACAGTGGGCACGCCTCGGTGGAATTGACCCAACGCTTTGCCAAAGCAGAAGCTTTTTCTCATGTGTTGCTGCTCCACAGCCCACAAGAGATCCAGCCGGTGATTGATAACCAGAAAGCATTATTATTGATCCGATTCCCGGAACAATTCAGTGCTGATTTGGCTAACGGTAAAACCACGCAGCTACAACTGGTGTTGGATGGGCGGAACTCAAATAGCGCCCAGATTGCGGCAAATTATATTCAGCAAATCGTGCAGAACTATCAGTTGGAATTGACCAAAGGCAAAGTCATGCCAAATAACAGCGAGTTAGTGGTACGCAACTGGTATAACCCGAATCTGGACTACAAATGGTTCGTTGTGCCGTCATTGATTGCGATGATTACTACCATCGGCGTGCTGATCGTCACCTCGCTGTCGGTCGCCCGTGAGCGCGAACAAGGCACACTGGAACAGTTACTGGTTTCCCCATTGACTACCTGGCAGATTTTTATTGGCAAAGCAGTACCAGCATTGATAGTTGCGACCTTCCAGGCAACTATTGTGTTGTTTATCGGCATATTTTTCTATCAGATCCCGTTCGCCGGCTCGCTGGTACTGTTTTACGCCACCATGTTGCTCTACGGTTTGTCGCTGGTCGGATTCGGCTTGCTGATCTCCTCGCTATGTTCCACGCAGCAGCAAGCATTTATCGGTGTATTTGTCTTTATGATGCCTGCAATCCTGCTGTCCGGTTATGTCTCGCCGGTAGAGAACATGCCCGTCTGGTTGCAAAATATCACCTGGATTAATCCTATCCGCCACTTTACCGATATTACTAAACAGATTTATCTCAAGGATGCCAGCTTCGATATTATCTGGCACAGCTTATGGCCGCTGCTGGTGATAACGGCCACGACAGGAAGTGCCGCTTATGCGATGTTTAGGCGGAAAATTGCGTAACACAGCGATTTGCTGCGCCCACACAAAACAAAAAGGACACCAATCTGGTGTCCTTGCAAATGTCTAGCAGCGTACGGCGGGCAAATTTGCCGCACCGCAGCCCTTAATCAACCAGCTTAGCGACGGTTGCCGAAGATTCGTAGCAACATCAAGAACAAGTTGATGAAATCAAGATACAGAGTCAATGCGCCCACAATAGAATATTTGCGGAAGCTATCTCTATCATTGGCATCCAACTGCGCGCCCATATTTTTCAGCTTCTGAGTGTCATAAGCGGTCAGACCCACAAACACCAGCACACCGATGTAAGTCACAGCCCACATTAATGCCGGGCTTTTCAGCCAAATATTAACGATGGATGCCAGAACGATACCAATCAGGCCCATAAACAACATGCTGCCCAACCCACTCAAATCACGCTTGGTCGTGTAGCCATAGAAGCTCATGGCACCAAACATACCGGCAGCAATCAAGAATGTGCTGGCGATAGAAGAGCTGGTGTACATGATGAAAATGCTGGATATCGTTAAGCCGGTTAATGCTGAATAGAGCATAAACAGCGAGGTCGCCATTGAACCGCTCAAGCGATTAACCATGCCGGAAATCACAAATACCAGACCTAACTGCACAATAATCAGCCCGAAAAAAGTGATCTGGCTGGAGAAGATAAAATTCAGTATCGCAGGGGTGTTCGCTGCATACCAGGCGACAACCGCCGTTAATAACAGACCACAGGTCATCCAGCCGTATACCTGCGCCATATATGCCTGAATGCCTGAGTTGGCACGTTCGACAATTGAACCATTAGAGCGTGGATAGCGATCCATGGTAGTTACCTTATGCATATTAATAATGATACAGGCTATCAACTGACAGCCCACCGACTTTTTAAGGGTATCACACAAATAGGGCAAACAAGGGAGTAAAAATAGGTATTTAGGGCTGATCTTTACACGGGTTTACGTACGGTTTACCAACGTTTGGCCGCCACATGATCACTGTCGCGAGATTCAACCCACCGTTCGCCGTCGGTTGTAGCTTCCCGTTTCCAAAATGGTGCCTTTGTTTTCAGGTAATCCATAATAAATTCAGCCGCATCAAACGCCATACTGCGATGCGCACTGGTCACGCCAACAAAAACAATTTCATCGCCTGGGTACAGCGGCCCTACCCGATGAATCACTGAAACGCGCTGCAATGGCCAACGGCGTCGTGCATCATCAATAATCTCAACTAGCGCCTTTTCCGTCATACCGGGATAGTGCTCAAGCGTCAGCGCACTGACGCTATCACCCAAATTATGATTACGAACTTTACCGGTAAACGTCACCACCGCGCCATCGTCGTCACACTGTGACAACCAGTGATATTCATCACCGACGCTGAAGGTTTCAGTGCCGACACGAATCCGCGTATTGTCCATGCTCATCCCCCGGTGACCGGCGGGAAGAACGCGACTTCATCACCGGCAACCAGTGGGTGTTGGGCATTCACTAGCGACTGATTCACCGCCATCAGCAATTTGCCCTCTTCAAGCGCCAACTGCCAGCGCTCTCCGCGTTGGCACAAGGATTGACGCAAAGCTTCAACGGTCGGGAACTCTGCGGCCAATTCCAAGCGCTCCATGCCCACCAGTTCACGAACCTGAGCAAAAAATAGAATTTGAATCATTAGGTTACCTTGAAGTCACCGGATTTTCCGCCACTTTTGGTCAGCAGACGTACCGGGCCAATTATCATGTCTTTTTGTACTGCTTTGCACATGTCGTAAATCGTCAGTGCCGCCACTGACGCGGCGGTTAACGCTTCCATCTCTACGCCGGTTTTACCGGTCAGGCGGCAACAAGTCTCAATCCGTACTCGATTGTGCTCCGGCTGCGCCTGTAGTTGAACTTCTACTTTGGTCAGCAGCAAGGGGTGACACAGCGGGATCAATTCCCAGGTCTTTTTGGCCGCCTGAATTCCGGCGATTCGCGCTGTGGCAAAGACATCACCTTTGTGATGGCTACCATCAATAATCATCGCCAGTGTCGCGGCCTGCATTTCAACAAAAGCTTCCGCACGCGCTTCACGTACTGTCTCAGCTTTAGCAGAAACATCCACCATATGGGCTTCGCCAGCGGCGTTAATATGGGTCAATTGGGTCATATTAGAGAATACCTTTCTAAAATATCATTACCGCTATATGGGCGACGAGCGCCACAACATTAGCCGCCAATAAATGATAAGTTCTGCGTAATGCCACTATTGCCTTGATGCAGGAAATGCGTCTGTTTTTTGGTCTGCAAGGCACTTTGAATGCGCGCCATCAGCTCATCTTGTTGGTCGTCACTCCCCAGCAAATCACGCAACGTAATGCCCTGCTCGCCAAACAGACACAGATGCAGATTGCCCAACGCCGATACCCGCAGGCGATTACAACTGGCACAGAAGTCTTTCTCATAAGGCATGATAAGCCCCACTTCCCCCAAATAGTCTGGGTGATGGAATACCTGAGCCGGGCCATCGCTACGCGCGCGTTCTTGCTGCTGCCAGCCTTGTTTGAGCAACTGTTGGCGAATAACGTCACCAGAAACATGGTGTTTGTGGAATAGTTTGCCCCCTTCACCGGTTTGCATTAGTTCAATAAAACGCAGTTGAATGGGGCGAGATTTGATCCAGTTGAGAAAGGCGTTCAGGTTGCGATCATTGACATCACGCATTAACACTGCGTTGATTTTCACCTTGTCAAAACCAGCATCAAAGGCGGCATCGATACCTTGCATCACCTGATGAAATTTGTCCTGCCCGGTAATAGCGTGAAACTGGCGTGGGTCCAGACTATCGACGCTAACGTTAATGGCGGTCAGCCCTGCATCGCGCCATTGTGCAGCATCACGGGCCAAACGGTAACCATTGGTGGTAACTGCCAGCGTGCGGATAGCGGGATTTTGCCGAATAGTAGCAATAATATCCGTGAAATCACGCCGCATGGAAGGCTCACCACCGGTCAGACGAATTTTTTCCGTTCCTAACAGGGCAAAAGCACGGCTAACGCGGCTTATCTCGTCAAGGCTTAGAAAACTTTTTAATCCGTCGGGGCGATAGCCATCCGGCAGGCAATAAGTGCAACGGAAATTGCACACATCGGTTACCGATAGGCGTAAGTAATAGAACTTGCGCGCAAATGCGTCAGTGAGTTGTACCATAACACCTTTCCAAATACGGGAGATGCAGGCATTTCTACCTCGCACCCTGGTGGCTTAAGGCCACGGCCAGAGCATCATATTGTTGGTGATAGAGAAACAACGTAGACACTAAGGCTAGGAGTTTATGTTCAGCGGCAGTTTAGGAAAGTGCCCGCTGAATCATGGGTTAAAAAGGTGAGATATTTAACGACAGTAAATTGCTAAAAAACCCCACTATTCGTAAAGATTCTAACGCTAAAATGCCAAGATAGCCAATCGCTGTTTTCGCTATATATTTTTATATACAACGACTTATATAATCAAAGCCACGCAAAACCAGCTTAATCTAATCAGGTGCTAATACTTTGTTTAAAATCACGAAAACAAGGGCTTTTATCGCGTTTCAAGCCTAAATCCGTTAACTTATGCAGCAATTTAAGCATTGGCTACGCTATTTAGGGCTGGACAACAATATACAGGCAGGGAAAATATGCGAAATCGCACATTAGCGGATCTCGATCGGGTGGTTGCTTTAGGCGGCGGTCATGGCCTGGGGCGAGTGATGTCATCGCTCTCATCATTAGGCTCACGTCTGACCGGTATTGTAACGACCACTGATAATGGCGGTTCAACTGGCCGTATTCGCCGCTCAGAGGGTGGGATTGCCTGGGGAGATACCCGTAATTGTCTCAATCAGTTGATCACCGAACCAAGTGTTGCCTCCGCGATGTTCGAATACCGCTTTGGGGGTAATGGCGAGCTGGCGGGGCATAATCTGGGGAATTTAATGCTCAAAGCGCTGGATCATCTGAGTATCCGCCCGATTGAGGCCATCAATCTAGTACGAAGCTTATTGAAAGTCGATGCCTGGCTGATCCCAATGTCCGAACAGCCAGTCGACCTGTTGGCTATCGATAGTGAAGGGCACCCCGTCTACGGTGAGGTAAATATTGACCAACTGAACCATATGCCACAAGAGATGCTGCTGTCACCCCATGTACATGCGACACGGGAAGCGGTTGAAGCTATCGGTCAGGCAGATGTGATTTTAATCGGGCCGGGCAGTTTTCTAACAAGTTTGATGCCACTGCTGCTGCTAGATGATTTAACCCAAGCCCTACGGCGTAGCTCTGCCAGCATGATTTATATTGGTAATCTGGGTCGCGAACTGAGTGTGGCAGCCGCTGCGTTAACATTGCAGGATAAGCTGGCGATAATGGAAAGCAAAATTGGCCGAAAAATTATTGATGCAGCAATTGTTAGCCCACGAATTGATACCAGTGGTGTAAAAGACCGAATCATTGTCCAGCAACCGTTAGAAGCTAAAGATATTCCTTATCGCCATGACCGCGAGTTACTACGCCAGGCGCTGGAAACCACGCTGCAAAGATTAGGTAGTGCAGGCTCTGTGTAAGTTGGGCCTGTATTTATCTTGCTAGCTATCACTGAATATCGGAATAATAGCATCCAACACGCGGTGCTGATAATTCACCCTGCTGGTATGTATTGGTAATGTATATAAGCGCGTCAATGGCTCATCGGTCAATACTTCAGCGCTGGGACCATAGAAATACTCGCCCTCCGGGTAAAGCAGCAGGGTATTATCTGCAATATGTTGAGCGTGTTGTGGTGAGTGAGTCGTAAAGAGTACCGTTATACCATCTTGTACTGATAACTCTCTTAACGTACTTAGCACGCGGTCTTGATTTGATAAATCTAACGCAGCGGCTGGCTCATCCAAAATTAGAATTTGTGGTTCGCTGGCAAGTGCGCGAGCAATACACACCAACTGACGCTCTCCCCCACTTAGCTGATCGAAAGGCTTCTCGGCCAGTGGTAGTAACCCCATATATTCTAAACAATTTTCAGTTATACGGTGATCAGTTGCCGTCGGTGAATCATACCAACGCATATGGCGTACTCGCCCTAACATAACCATCGTTCGCACAGTATAAGCGAACGTTGTACTCTCCTGTTGCGGAACATAGGCTGCTGCGGCTGACAAGTATGTACTCCCCCGAGTTGGCGAAATAAGCCCCAGAATCAAACGCAATAATGTTGTTTTTCCGCGCCCATTCGTCCCCATAACCGCTGCAATCTGCCCCTTACTGAGATGGAATGATAGATTATCAAATAATATTTTTCCCCCTCGAGATAGACTTAACCCACTAATATTAATCACGATTTATCTCCTTCTTCTGGTTTTTTCGTAGTAACCAGATGAACACCGGTGCGCCAACCAATGCGGTAAGGACACCTAAAGGAATTTCAGCACTGGTTGCACTACGAGCTAAGGTATCGACACTAATCATATAGATGGCACCAAACACTGCGGCAGCTGGGAGCAACCTACCGTGATCCGACCCCACAGCCATCCGTGCGATGTGGGGAACCACTAATCCAACCCAACCAATAGTGCCCGCCACAGCTACAGTGGCAGCTGTAATTAATGTTGTTGCAATCAAGACTAACCAACGAGTTTTTTCAACTGAAATCCCCAGAGCTGTTGCGCTCTCATCACCTAGCGATAATACATTGATGCGAAAACGTAATAAAAACAGCAATAAGATTCCCAGTAAAATAGGAAAAGTAACTAAAAATAGTTTGTGATAATTAATCGTTGCAAAACTTCCCATTAACCAGAAAACAATCGAGGGTAACGTGCTATTAGGATCGGCAAAATAGGTCAATAAAGAAATTAATGCGGAAAAAAAAGCACTGATCACGACACCGGCTAATATCAACATCAAAACCCGAGAACTGCCGCCATAACACCCAAGGAAATACACTAATACCATAGCCAGTAGCCCACCAATAAATGCCAATGTGGTGGTTAATATCAAGGAGGAAAATAGGACAATAGCGATTGCACCGCCCAGAGCAGCACCGGAAGAAACACCAATAATTTGTGGCCCCACCAATGGATTACGGAAAATGCCCTGTAGTGCAGCACCAGCAACGGACAAACCCGCGCCCGTCAAAGCAGCAATTAAAATCCGGGGTAAACGGATAGAAATGACAACACGCTGTTCAGTCATTGTCCATTGAGAAAATAAATTAAGATCCTCAATTGGAAATATTGACGACAACAAAATAGCGATGACCGTGTTGATACTCAAAGGATAGCGCCCAGAACAAAGTGCAACCAGTACCACCGCAATCAAAAAAGTCGATGTCATCAGCCAAAATACCGTCATATTCTGTCGACATAAACGGAAATATCTCATGACTCGTCCTTGAATAATTCGGTGTAATAGACTGACAATTTATTAGCGTCAAATTGCAATATTTTATTCAGCTCGCGTTGGCTCAAACGGTAGTCATAAAGAAAGGCATAGCGTTCAACGATTTCTGATTTTAATGAGGAAATGATGTTATTAGGATAAAAAATATCAGTAAGCCATTGCCAATAGAGCGGTGTTTCCTGGCTTGGCGCATCCCAAATAAATCCTCCATTAGGAATTTTATACACTCTTTTATTCTTAACGGCCGTAACCTCAGCTAATGCCAGACTGGTATATATATCGCGGGGTATTACACCGGTCTCAAAATTACCAATTAAAATAACATCTGGATTCCAAACAATAATTTGCTCCTGATTAATCGTTCGCGGCCTATTAAAATTCTCAGTGATACTAACGCCTCCGGCACGTCGAATATCCTGATTGGTATGAGAGGTTCGACTAATAGTTTGAATTTCTGATAAAAACCGTGAAAGATAGAGCACACGAGGTTTATGCTTATCGGGTCTTAGCGCAGCCTGCAACTCAACATTCCGTAATACCTTCTGCCGCCAGCGGATAATCTTCTCAGCACGTAATTCATGTCCAATAGATTTACCTATCAGCGAAATCCATTGCTGTATTTTCGTATCATCTTGATAAGGATATGAAATGATGGCTACACTCAAGCCTGCCTGCACGATAGGGTCGATAATGTCATTACCTAAATGCCCCCATTGCCACACTAAATCAGGCTGAATACTCAGTAATGTTTCAATATTTGGCATAAAACCGTGACCGACAGTATCACTGGGTAACGATGCTACTGCCGGAAACATTTTTGACAGCATACCTTGCTCGGCAGCGACTTTGGCAAAAGGATGTATACCTGCAAGGCGATCTGAGCCTTTATCAAGACTAATAAGTAATGAAGATGCGGGGATCGGAATAACAATAGCCCGCTTTACCGGGCCGTTCAAATGCACGCTTCGTTGATTCATATCAGTGAATTTAATATCACTACTCGCTAATGCCCTCGGTAGAGATGAAAATATAAATAGACAGATGAGAATTATAATAGAATAGATATTCTTAACCATAGTGACATTACCAATTATATTAATAGTTGCAACTTAGCCTACATGAGCGGAAATATCCCCTCGTCAGTAATTTTAAAAATGATAGGTAAACCCACCATTAACTGATCGCCCCACTCCTGGAAATAATGTATTATTTTTTTCTGATATCACTTCCCGCCCAGCAATTGATGCAGTCGCGTACCGTTTATTCGTTAAATTATCAAGACTTAAATATGTTGACCAGCCATCAGGATGCCGATAATCAATTTTAAATCCCCAAACAGCAAATTTATCACGGAATTGGACATCATAACGATTAGCATGATCAACCGGGGTACGCGCTGGTAACCAATGGAGATTGGGGCCTACACGCCAGTATTGCCATTTGTATAACAGTTCTGCGGAAAATTGTTGGGGTGGAATGCCGCCCATTCTTTTACCCTGGTATTCTCCTCCCAAAAAGCGAAAATCATTGTACATCCAGGCCAAACGATATTCTATATCCGAATCCCTTAGCGGAATATCGCCTTTAAGCCCAGCCTCAATACCCTGATGTAATGTTTTATGGCGATAATTGAATGTGCCAGTGGAATTACCCTCTTGATCATAGAGTGAAATTAATTCATTTCTTACAATGCTACGATATAGCGTTAAATCCCAGTTTATTTTAGATGCCAGTTGCCCCTCACCGCCAACTTCCATTGTTACTGCCTTTTGAGGCGCTAACCGGTTAATTTTGCCATTATTAGAAAGAATCTCTCGGAAACTCGGAGGTTCATGACTCCAGCTGAGATTGGCAAACCCACGAAATTGTGGCTGAGGGAACCAAATAACCCCCCATTTTGGCGTCATGAAAAACCAACTTTGCCTTGATTCTTGACGTCCATCACGGGGATAGGCATTACGTACCGAATGCGTCCCTTTGATATCTACGTTCAAATACCAGTCTTCGTTCGCTTGCCAACCTAACCCTAGGACAACATTTTGATTTTCAGCTAGCATTGTGTAGCTACCAATTAATTTGCCATCCTGAGTCGTCTCACGACGATTTTGCCGCAGGTCACGTGCCATATCAGAGCGTTCAACTGACAAACGAGTACGATAGTTCATTTCACCGCTCGATAAATCTGAATTCCATAAGATACCGTAAGTATTTCCGCTACTCAGTACGTACACGGCTGGCGTGATAAAATTGTCGTGAGTATGTTGCGCCCATAAACCGAGTTCCTGCTGCCAACCTTGGCCTTGCCATATTGAATAATTGGCAGCCCGAGCTTGTTCTACATTGCGCCGCGGATCTCTGGCCCATACCAAGGGATAGATAGAGGTGGGATTATTTTTGGCTTCGGATTGAGAAAGTGACCCCGCCACATCAAAACGGAGGTCGGTCCAGCTCAACCAGGTACGGTTGGTAAAACGACCTTGCTCAAAACCTACATTTGTTCTAATTGCATTTCGCTGTGAAGACGAGTGATCACGGTAGCCACGGAAATTATCACCGCTGACACTTAGACGCCCATCCCATCGCTCGGTTAGCTCTCCCCCAATTGCGCCATGCCAACCTTGTCGCCCGAAACTACCGTACTCGTAGCGTAATCGCCCCGATTCGTCCCGACCGGTATAAGAAATAAAATCCAGTTCCCCACCCAGAGCGTTAGTTATCGAGCTAGTGGCATTGGCTCCACGACGGACGCTGATTATTTTACTTTCACGGGGTTCCAGCAAACTGATATGAAAGCCACCGTCAGCATCATTCAATGGCAAACCATCCTGCAATAAGGTGATACCTCTGGAGAGTGGTGCACTTTGCACGCCTGAACCACGAATATTTAGACGCGGCTGGTCAGCACCACCAAAAAAGTTCGATACCAGCAAACCAGATTGATGCTTCAGTGCATCATCTAATGTTGCTAATCGGCCTTCTTCGTCAGGAAAAATCAGATTACTCCCACCCGGAATTAACGCCAATTTACCTTTTTGTTTAATGATTGCATCGCCATGATCACTCCCGATAACTTCCATGTAATTATCGTTTTTCACATCACTTTCATCTGCCTGGGAGGGGAAGGTGAAGGTGAATAATATCGTCAATAATAGCAGTATATTTACTGAGATAATCCCTTTCATATAAAAAGTCCATATCAAAAAACTTTAATATAAACTCACATTAAAAAAAAGAAAAAATAAAAGAAAAAAACATTAGTTATTATTGAGAATTCACTATCTCACTCCATTGAAAATAATCATAACTATAAGTCATGTCAATAAATTACACTTGCGTAAAACTTTTATTTCATTATTTAAATTAAATACACACTATATACTTAAATTTCATTATAAAATAATCAATGGAAAAGAATCATTAAGAGAGACAGAGGGTAAAAAAGTGCATTGGCTGTTATGTAGAATATAAATGAAAAACTATTTTTCTATTTTGGCTATCATTAATAAGCCCGCACTTGCAGGCTTATTAATACAGAGCAATCAGGATGAACCTTCCAGCCAATCCGTTTTATCAGTCAGCTTGATATAAAGTGCTTCCACTTTTTGTCTGGCCCACGGAGTACGGCGTAAGAATTTCAGGCTTGATTTGATACTGGGATCACTAATGAAACAGTTAATCTGAATGCGGTCGGCCAAGCCATCCCAACCATAGTGTCCGACCAACTTAGTCAGCAATGCTTCCAAGGTGATACCATGTAACGGATCTTTTGATAAATGGTCGCTCATCATTTGCCTTTTTTATCGTTGATATACTCACTATCCTTCAAGATGCAGGTGTATTGGCTGCCCTCTACCCAGTTCACCGGAATGCTCTTGCCGCCTTCCGGCATCTCGAAATCTATGGGATATAATTGTCTGGTAACCCTAATTTTAGCGGCACACCTTACGGGGAATCGCGGTGTGCCGCAAGATATTAAGATATTGCGATAAATTGCTGGCGCAGTTGATGCACCTGATCGCGCAAATCGGCGGCCTGCTCAAACTCCAGGTTTTGCGCATGGGTATACATTTTCGCTTCCAGTTCACGGATTTTCTGATCCAGCGCTTTCGGCGGCAGGGATTGGTAGTCGTGGGTATCTGCCACTTTGCCACCCCGCCCTTTCCCTTTACCACGGGTCGACGGTTTGCCCAGTTGCAAGATATCGCCAATTTTCTTGTTAAGCCCCTGCGGGGTTATCCCGTGCTCCTGGTTGTGAATCTGCTGTTTAACCCGACGCCGCTCTGTTTCACCAATGGCTTTCTCCATTGAGGCGGTAATTCTATCACCATACAAAATGGCTTTGCCGTTGAGGTTACGTGCCGCGCGACCGATGGTTTGGATGAGGGAGCGCTCTGAGCGCAGAAAACCTTCTTTATCGGCATCAAGAATAGCGACCAGAGAAACCTCCGGCATGTCCAAGCCTTCTCGCAGTAAGTTGATCCCCACCAGCACGTCGAATTCGCCCAAACGCAAATCACGGATAATCTCGACCCGCTCTACGGTATCAATATCCGAATGCAGGTAACGTACCCGTGCGCCATGCTCCCCAAGATACTCGGTGAGGTCTTCAGCCATACGTTTAGTCAACGTGGTCACCAGCACCCGCTCGTTAATCGCAGCGCGGATACGAATTTCTGACAGCAGGTCATCCACTTGGGTCGCTACCGGGCGAACCTCAATCAATGGATCAAGCAGACCGGTTGGCCGCACTACCTGATCAATAACCTCATCACCGGATTTCTCCAGTTCATATTTACCCGGTGTGGCGGAAACATAGATAGTTTGCGGTGCCAGTGCCTCAAACTCTTCAAAACGCATTGGGCGGTTATCCAGCGCCGATGGCAACCGAAAGCCATATTCCACCAGTGTTTCTTTACGTGACCGGTCACCTTTATACATCCCCCCAATTTGCGGAATAGTGACGTGGGATTCATCGACAACCAGCAGACCGTCTGCCGGTAGATAATCAAACAAGGTAGGTGGCGCTTCACCCGGCCCACGGCCAGACAGATAGCGGGAGTAGTTCTCAATACCTGAGCAATATCCCAGCTCATTCATCATTTCCAGATCAAATTGGGTACGTTGGGCAATTCGCTGTTCTTCCAGCAATTTATTGTTAGCCAGCAGCACTTGACGCCGCTCAGCCAATTCAACCTTGATCTCCTCCATTGCCTGCAAGATACGTTCGCGCGGGGTCACGTAATGCGTTTTCGGATAAACTGTAAAACGCGGCACTTCATGCTGCAACTGGCCAGTCAAGGGATCAAAGACAGAGAGCTTTTCGACTTCTTCATCAAACAGTTCAACCCGCAGCGCCCATTCATCGGATTCCGCAGGGAAAATATCTATCACTTCGCCGCGCACGCGGAAGGTACCGCGCTGAAAGACCTGATCATTTCGGCTGTACTGCAATTCAGATAAGCGACGTAGAATTGAGCGTTGATCGATTATCATGCCACGGGTCAGGTGCAACATCATTTTCAGGTAGAGATCCGGGTCGCCCAGACCATAAATAGCCGAAACCGATGCAACAACAATGACATCCCGCCGTTCTAATAAGGCTTTAGTGGCCGACAACCGCATTTGCTCAATATGTTCGTTTACCGATGAATCTTTTTCGATAAAGGTGTCAGAGCTTGGAACATAGGCTTCTGGCTGATAATAATCGTAGTAAGAGACAAAATACTCTACCGCATTCTCGGGAAAGAACTCTTTCATCTCGCCATACAACTGGGCGGCGAGGGTCTTGTTCGGGGCCAGCACCATTGTTGGCCGGTTGAGATCAGCAATAACATTGGCGATGGTAAAGGTTTTGCCTGACCCCGTTACTCCCAACAGCGTCTGGTGTGCCAGGCCATTCTCCAGCCCCTCTTCCAATTTACGGATAGCCTCAGGCTGGTCGCCGGCGGGTTTAAACTCAGAATGTAGTTTGAATATTTTACTCATGAATTCGCTACCCGTTGGAGAAACACAGACTGTCAGGAGGCTAATTATGGAAGCCCCATCGATTTTTGCCACCTCTATGATACTGGATATAAAACCAGCTTCAAGCACCAAAATGCCACTATTTTCTTCCTTTGTGAATATTTGCCTCGTTACTGTGACGCCAGGCCCCTGATTGCACTGTAAAAGCCTTTTTATCCCCAGCAGTTAACAACATCAAACGATGAGCAGCAATTTGCTTAAACATTACGCAGCATTTCCAGCGCAATATTTTGCTTGCTTGATTTTAGTTAACTAATTGAAATAAAGCATATTTAATAAAAAGTAGAGAATCCGGACAACAAGTACCAAAGCCGCGCCCGCTCTAGCCTCTCACCAGTTTTCTATGGCTAATGCACAAGGTTATCCACAGGAATGGTGGATAACTCATTCAACCCCATAGAGGCTGGGAGTTGGAGAAAATCGCAGCCTAGCGATGAAATAGGGACAAACGTGCTTTTTTAGTGTTTTTTATACATTTTTGTTTCGGCATATATTTCAATTAGTACTAACTGAACCACTTGCTAATTCCATAAATTTCACTAGCTCATTCACAGAACCGATACCTTTTAACCAAAGTGTCTCTTATTGCACCATTTTCTCGCATTGAGGCACCGCTTAAGTGCAACATCCTGACCGCTCGGCAGTCTTTATCTTGCGGGCCTTCGCGCATTTACACGGAGAGAAAACCAAAACCTTTTACAAACCGTTAACATGCAGACTTTATTATCGTATTCGCTAAGCTGGCCTAAGAGTTGCATTTAACTCTGTGAATCATCGCAATATAAGGGGGTATGGGCGAATACAGTGCAGCGCACTAACGAGCGGGCTATTAAGCAATAAGTGGGAGGATTAAGGGTAAAAATAGCCACTTGACACCATTTAATGCCGTTATCAACTCATTACCCTGCTATTTACACTAACAACCACGCGTTATAAGTGTGGTGTTTTATGCTGTACTGCCACCATCGGGTATGCAGATTTGCTGGTTACTTCTTCACTAGCCGTTACAGAACACTGGGGCACCTGTGAGCTACTGAGATCGACTAAGGAGAAGCACTGATGCTGAGTTTAACCGCTGTGAATCAATACTATGGTCAAAACCATATCCTGTGGGATATCAGTTTGGAGTTACCTCGCGGCCAATGCACCTGTCTGGTCGGGCGCAATGGCGTGGGGAAGACAACACTGATTAATTGCATTATGGGGCATCTGCCGGTCAAAAGTGGCACCATGACCTGGCAGCCAAATCACCAACCACCGCAAAACCTGCTGCAACACCCTGTTGAGGGGCGCACAGCACTTGGGATTGGGTATGTGCCGCAAGGGCAGCAGATCTTCTCCCAACTGAGTGTTGAGGAAAACTTGCTGGTAGCCGTACTGGCTGGCCGCCATAAATCACGTCACATTCCGGGCTGGGTTTTTGATCTCTTCCCGCTGTTGCACGATAAACGCAGCCAACGCGGAGGAGATCTTACCCGCTATCAACAGCAGCAGTTGGCTATAGCCAGAGCGCTGGTCGCAGAGCCAGAACTACTGATTTTGGACGAACCGGGAGGCGATACTCTGCCGCCACTGAGTGAGGATATCGGCCAAATTCTGCATCAACTTAGCCGCAACCTTGGCTTAACGGTTTTATTGGTTGAACACCGTTTGGCCTTTATCCAACATGTTGCTGATCGCTTTTGCCTGATGGCCGGTGGCCGAAATGTGGCCCAAGGAACCTTGGACCAATTGGATGAGGATTTGATTATTGAGCACCTGGCCAGTTGACCCCGTAAGGCAACCCTCGGGGCTAAAATAGCGTTTAGCCCCGTATCCAGCAATGCATAACGACTATCAACCCCCTTCGCTAACGGCCAGTGGCTTCAGGTCCAGATACCCGCCAAGATCATGGCGTTCAGTCAGCGGGTGTTCGGTAATATCCGTAAGATGCGGGATAACCCCCAATAGCGGTGCGTTTATCATCCGCACCAATGTATCCAGATACTCCGCTTGCCGCGCACCGGCTGGAATCACCTCATTGGCAACCCATCCCGCCAGCGTTAGCCCGGCTTGGCGGATAGCTTGTGCGGTGAGCAAGGCGTGATTAATGCAGCCTAACTTGACCCCAACAACCATAATTACGGGCAATTGTTCCAGCTCAACCCAATCAGCAAAAGTGACCTGTGCCGACAGCGGGGTAAACCAGCCGCCCGCACCCTCAACCAGAACCCAATCGGCTGATTGCGCTAACTGCCGTAGACCCTGTGATAATTCAGTTAGCTGAATCTCGCGCCCTTCATTTTCACTGGCAATATGGGGAGAGGTGGCTTCCGCAAAGGTCAGTGGATTGACCTGGCTATAGCGCAATGGCTCGCTGCTATTGGCCTGTAGCGCCAACGCGTCACTATTGCGCAAACCGTCAGCCGTCATCTGGCTGCCTGAAGCCACCGGTTTGTATCCGGCGGTGCGGTAGCCCTGATTGGCCGCCGCTTGCAGCAATGCGCAGCTGACGACTGTTTTACCGACATCAGTGTCAGTACCGGTGATAAACCAACGTTTAGTCACGATAAATAACCCCATAAACCAGTTGATAGCTCAGCGGATAACCCCCTGACTGTACGACATAAGCCTGTTGCAGCGCCGCCAGCCGTTGACGCCCACTGAGACCAGTCTCGCGCCCATGATGTAAATGTGTCGCACCGATACCTTGCAGTGAGCGCATCAGGGCTATCACATCTGGAAACTGTTGTTGATGTAACTGCGGCGTCAGTTGGTGGCGATACCCCTGACAGGCCGCACTGATTTGCCCAAATGGAAGAAAATCATTGATATGGCGCTTACCATCAACCTGTTGCCACGCTTGCCCCAATTCATCAAGGGAGCCATCGGCTAGCGTTGAAAATAGAATCAGGCCACCGGGCCGAGTGACCCGATAAAGCTCCATCAGTGCCGCCGCCAGATCCGAGCACCACTGCACTGCCAGGTTACTGAAACAGATATCAACCGATTGATCCGGCAAGGGAATATGCTCAATATCACCCAGTAAGTAGTCATCAGCCGCGTGCTGCTGGCGGGCATACTCCAACATACCTGCCGCCAGATCCAACGCCACAACCCGCTTCCCCAGTTCGCGCCAGCGGCGGCTGAAAAAACCCGTTCCACAGCCAGCATCCAGTACGGTTTCCCCTGTATGCCGTAAACCCCGTTCCAGCAGCGCCTCACCGGTTGTACGCTGTAACTTAGCGGCTGAATCGTAGCTCTGTGCCGCACGGCTAAAAGCGGCGGCAATGGCCGGTTTATCAATTGTTTCTGTGGGAAACGGGGGGTCAATGACATACGTCATGCAACACCTCCAGCAATCTGTCGATATCTTCCGCTTGGTGCGCGGCACTCAACGTAATACGTAATCTTGCCCCCCCAGGGGGGACGGTTGGCGGCCGAATGGCGCTTACCCATAAACCTGCGGCACGCAGTTGTGCTGCCAGAGTCAGCGTTTGTTGGTTATCCCCCACCAACAGCGGCTGGATAGCAGTTTCTGATGCCCCTAATTGCAGTGGCAAACCCACTGCACCGGCACGGAATTGGCCGATACGCTGCTGGAGTTGCAAACGTAAATCATCACCTTGCTGAATACGTAATAACGCGGCTTGCAAGGCACAAGCCTGTGCTGACGGCATCGCGGTGCTGTAAATCAGATGACGGGCATATTGCAGCAGATACTCTGCCACCGGCTCCTGACACAATACGGCCGCGCCACTAAGCCCGAATGCCTTGCCAAACGTCACCACCAGCAGTTCGGGTTTCACCCCTTGTTGCCAACAACTGCCACGCCCACCGTCGCCACAAACGCCAATACCGTGCGCGTCATCCACCAGCAACCAGCCACCCGCTGCTGCCGCGTTTTGCTGCAAAGCCGCCAGCGGCGCGCTGTCACCATCCATACTGAAAACCCCCTCAGTTACCACCAATGTCTGGCCTGAACAGGGTTTATCCAGCAGTTTTTGCAGCGAATCAGGTTGATTGTGGGTAAAACGCCGCAGTTGAGCCGGCGAGTGCGCTGCCGCCTCCAACAGCGAGGCATGGCTGAGTTTATCGGCTAATATTCGGTCATCGGCAGCGGTTAACGCCGCCAGCAGCGCCTGATTAGCAGCATAGCCGGAAATAAACAGCAAGGCGCGTGGATAGCCCAGCCAGTCGGCTAATTGCTGCTCCAAATGCGCATGGGGTTGGCTATAACCGGTAACATGGCCAGACCCCCCACTGCCAACGCCATAGCGCTGTGCGCCCTGCTGCCAGGCGGCGATGACTGCCGCATCCTGACTTAATCCCAAATAGTCGTTACTGGAAAAGTTGAGATATTGGCGGCTGCCAGATTGCAACCAGCGCCCGTTAGCGCCGTTATTCACCTGACGAACGCGGTAAGCGGCTGCATCATGGCGTTGTTGCAGCCCCAGTTCTATCTTGCGCTGCCAACTCATCAGCGTGCCGCGTTATAAAACTGAGTGGTATCGCCATACAGCAACTGCTCGGTTAATGCTTGCTGTTGCTCACGAGAGCCTTGTTCGGTGGTTGTTTGTTGTGGGTTCAAACCCAGCTTGCGGAACAGTTGCAGGTCTTTGTCTTCATCCGGATTTGGCGTGGTGAGCAATTTGCAGCCGTAGAAAATTGAATTGGCCCCCGCCATAAAGCACATGGCCTGCGTCTGCTCGTTCATTTGCTCGCGACCAGCGGATAACCGCACATAGGAAGCGGGCATCATAATACGCGCCACCGCGATAGTGCGGATAAACTCAAACGCATCAACATCTTCGTTATTTTCCAGCGGCGTGCCTTTGACTTTTACCAGCATATTGATTGGCACGCTTTCTGGCGGCTTGGGTAAATTTGCCAGTTGCACCAGCAATCCGGCACGGTCGCGTACCGTCTCCCCTAACCCGACGATACCACCGGAACAGACTTTAATACCGGCGTCACGAACCTCGCTTAAGGTATCCAGCCGCTCCTGATAACTGCGGGTGGTGATGATGCTACCGTAGAATTCCGGCGAGGTATCGAGATTGTGGTTGTAATAATCCAGCCCAGCCTCTGCCAACCGGTGAGCTTGCTGTTTATCCAGTGTGCCAAGCGTCATACAGGTTTCCATCCCCATCGCCTTGACGCCTTCCACCATCTGCTCCAGATAGGGCATGTCACGTTCATGCGGGTTTTTCCACGCCGCCCCCATGCAAAAACGGGTTGAACCGGCAGCTTTCGCTTTTTTAGCAGACTCCAACACCTGTTCAACCTGCATCAGGCGCTCACTTTCCAGGCCAGTTTTATAGCGCGAACTTTGCGGGCAATATTTGCAATCTTCTGGGCAGGCACCGGTTTTTATCGACAATAAAGTGCTAACTTGTACCTGACGCGGATCAAAATGCTGGCGATGAACACATTGCGCTTCAAACAGTAATTCCAACAGCGGTTTTTCAAACAGGGCTTGGGCTTGCCCGACGGTCCAGTGAGTATAATTTGCCATTACGGCCTCTCTCAGAAGAGAAAAAAGTTTCGCCAGTGTAAATAAACCCGATATACTGTCAACCATTCTTGATGCAATTTAGTTTACAATAGATCCCTATGACGCCTGCTGACCTCACTTTTGATCAACGCCATATCTGGCACCCCTACACCTCAATGACTGACCCCCTTCCCTGCTATCCGGTGGTGGCAGCCGATGGCGTTGAGTTGCAACTGGCTGATGGCCGGCGGCTAATCGATGGCATGTCGTCATGGTGGGCCGCAATACATGGTTACAATCATCCGGTACTGAATCAGGCGGCACATCAGCAGCTCGATAAAATGTCGCATGTGATGTTTGGCGGAATCACCCACCCGCCAGCAGTAGAGTTGTGTAAGCAGCTTATTGCCATCACCCCACCGGCGCTGGAGTGTGTGTTTTTAGCGGATTCCGGCTCGGTGGCGGTGGAAGTGGCACTGAAAATGGCATTGCAGTATTGGCAGGCCAAGGGAGAGCGGCGGCAACGTATTCTAACGCTGCGTCATGGCTATCACGGTGACACTTTCGGCGCGATGTCGGTTTGTGATCCGCAAAATTCAATGCACAGTTTGTATCAGGGTTATTTGGCTGAAAATCTGTTTGCTGATGCACCACAGTGCCGCTTCGACCAGTCGTGGAACCCGGAAGATATTACTGATTTTGCCAACAAGATTGCACAGCATTCTGGCGAGATTGCCGCCGTTATCCTTGAGCCGATAGTTCAGGGCGCAGGCGGGATGCGTATTTATCACCCGGCATATCTGCGGGAGGTGAGAGCTTTGTGCGACCAGCATCAGATCTTGCTGATTGCCGATGAGATAGCCACCGGGTTTGGCCGGACGGGTAAACTTTTTGCCTGTGAACATGCGCAGATTGTGCCGGATATCTTATGTTTGGGTAAGGCGTTGACCGGCGGTTATCTCACGCTATCCGCCACCCTCACGACCCGAAACGTCGCTGAAACCATCAGTAACGGTGATGCTGGGTGCTTTATGCATGGGCCGACTTTTATGGCAAACCCGCTGGCTTGTGCCGTGGCCTCAGCCAGTCTAACGCTATTAGCGCAAAATCAATGGCAACAGCAGGTTAGCGCGATAGAAAATCAATTAAAGCAGGCGTTACTGCCGCTGGTAGAACGCCAAACGGTGGCTGATGTACGGGTATTGGGAGCTATCGGAGTCGTTGAAATGAAAGAGCCGGTGAATGTTGCCCGCCTACAACGGAGCTTTGTTGAGCATGGCGTTTGGATCCGCCCGTTCGGTAAACTGATTTACCTGATGCCGCCTTATATTATCTCGCCGCACTCACTGGCGCGGTTAACGGATGCGGTGGCGATGAGTATCCACTAAAGCAGTGGTGGACAATATACTCTGGAGACGGGCGGGGCGACAGCGCCGGTGGGTGCCGTTACGACCCATTCGGCACGTTTCCCCGCCTGGTAACATTATTTATTAAGTTCTTGGCTCACCAATACTGACCCACATTGGCCCTTTCCCTACCGCATAGCGCTTCAGGGTGGTTAGCTCACCGCTATTGTTATCAATACGGCACACTTCGATATGATCTGATTTTTGCCCGGACGCAATCAGGAAGTTACCGCTGTGGTCAATATTAAAGCCACGCGGTTGTGCTTCGGTCAAATGATGCCCTGCCGGTGAAATGGTGCGCCCATCGTCGGAGACACTGAAAATACTCAGCAGGCTGGCGGTGCGGTCACTGCTATACAAATGGCGACCATTTGGCGTGATATGAATGTCTGCCGCCCAGCGCGTACCGCTGAAATCAGTTGGCATCGCATCCAACGTCTGGATTAGCTTATATTCTTGGCCGTTATCGCTTATCTGATACACATCTACCGAGCTATTGAGTTCATTGACGCAATAAGCGATTTGATGATTCGGATGGAAAGCCATATGACGTGGCCCTGCACCGGCGGCCACCGCGATATCGGCCTGCGCATGAGGCGTCAGCTTGCCATCAACACTTAAATCAAATAACCGCACTTTATCTTCTTTCAGGCAAGGAACCAGTAAGATTTGATTGGTCGGGTCAATGTTTGCCGAATGCGGCGCGGGCAAATTATCTAATTGCTGAATAGGCGCCTGCACCACACCCTGTTCATTAATTGGGCTGATGCTCACGCAATTGAAACTGTAAGAGGCACAGAACAGGAAGCGGCCTTGCAAATCAGTGCCAATATGGGTCGGGCTGCCGGGAAGTGGCGCCATTCCCGCAGCCGTCAAGGTGCCGTCACCTGCAATATTATAACTGACGATACCAAAATCAGGACGCACCCCGACATACAAATGACGCTGGTTCGGGCTGATTGTCATCGGTTGCACCTGGCCGGGCGCATCCACGGTTTGCAATAAAGTTAATTCACCGGCTGAATCTAATTGCCAGACATGAATCTGCTGACTGTCTGGGCTTGCCACGTAAACCACTTGCTTCATCTTTACTCCTTAGTCGCGCCTGTTAGACAATGCTGTTTGGTCGAATGGGCCTGATTTAGCCACTTCGACCTAAACCAAATATCGCGTTTAACACACTATTTTAGCCTAGCTTACCTGACTACGCGGACATAACAACCGTCTGTCGTCGCGCGGTTTACATCTTATCCTGCTTATTTTTAGCCGTTCATGCTGGCGATTACCCTATCAGGTTTAATCAACTCGCCATCCGGTGTACCATCGGAAATAATATTCAACCATATAATTTCATTCGCCATTTACGAGACTAAAACTGCCATGACATATCGCGTAATTGCATTGGATCTGGACGGAACACTGCTGGATCATAAAAAACGTATTCTGCCTGAATCCTTATCGGCACTGGCTCAAGCTCGTGCTGAGGGCGTTAAAGTGATTGTTGTGACTGGCCGCCACCATGTTGCCATTCACCCGTTCTATCAGGCATTACAACTTGATACGCCCGCGATTTGCTGTAACGGCACTTATCTTTATGATTATCAGGCGAAAAAAGTATTGGATTCTGATCCATTAGAACCAGAACAAGCGATTCAGGTGTTGCGGCTATTGGAGCAAACACATATTCATGGCTTGATGTATGTCGACGACGCGATGCTGTATCAGAAAACCAGTGACCACGTCATTCGCTCGCTGAATTGGGCTGAGTCATTACCACCAGAGCAACGCCCGACGCTACTTCATGTCGATAGCTTAATAGATGCCGCTTATAGTGCGACATCAATCTGGAAATTTGCCACTTCCCATGTCGATATCGAACAGTTAAAAGCCTTTGCCACCACCATCGAAGGCGAGATGGGGCTGGCCTGTGAATGGTCATGGCATGATCAGGTCGATGTCGCGCAAGCGGGCAACAGCAAGGGTAAACGCCTGCAACAGTGGGTTGAATCTCAAGGGCTGAGCATGAAGGAGGTGGTCGCTTTTGGTGATAACTTTAACGATTTGAGCATGTTGGAAACCGCAGGTCTGGGGGTGGCGATGGGCAACAGTGCCGATGCCATCAAGCAGCGCGCAGATTTGGTGATTGCCGATAACGAGCAGCCGGGCATTGCTCACGTTATCCGCCAGCATGTACTGGCTTGATAGCTAAGTCTAAAGAGTCCCCCCTGTTAGGCTCGCTTCAGGCAACTTATAAAGCTGAATCAATGGGAAACACTCCGTTCGGGCTAACGGCATAAGCCGTCGGAGTGCCCGCCCCTTGACTCACCGGCGGGTAGTGCTGAGCGTTTAATTCTGCCGATTAAACGAAACGCTTTTTATCTGCGCATAAACCCACTGACCGGGCTTTAGCCCCAGTTCATCCCGCGCCCACGGCGTAATTCGCGCCCACAGCCATTGATCACCGAGCGCGAGTTTAACATCCACCTGCCCGTCAACATCCAGACATTCGGCAATTTTCACTGGCAGAATATTGCGAATACTGCTGCTTTGTGGCGGCTGTAGCACCAATGACACATCTGCGGCATTAATGCGAATACGCATTGAATTGCCTTCATCAGCATCCAGTTTACCCACCCACAAGCGTTGATCGCCTAAAGCCAGTGCGGTCATGGCATAACGATCATGATGACCAATTACATTAACCCGCAAGATGCTACTCGGCTCTTCTCGTTGCAGCCACGGGCGCAATGCGCTGCTGGCCCACACCGCCTCCAGCCCACCGACCGCACGGACTTTACCGGCATCCATCACCACCACCTGATCGGCCAGACGCAGGATTTCATCCATGCTGTGGCTGACATATAAAATAGGCGTTTTTACATCTTGCCCTAACCGTTCCAAATAGGGCAACAATTCGCGCTTACGCGGTAAATCCAGTGAAGCCAGAGGCTCATCCATCAGCAGCAACTCGGGGGCAGTCAATAACGCCCTGCCAATGGCGACCCGCTGCTTCTCCCCCCCCGAGAGGGTCAGCGGGAAGCGCCCCAATAATGGCTCAATACCCAGCAAACCAACAATAGTGTCGAACTGCCCACGCATCGACGTAGCCATACCGTATTGTAAGTTCCCCCGCACGCGATAGTGGGGAAACAGACGCGCATCCTGAAATACGTAACCCACGCGGCGTTTTTCCGGTGGCAGATAAATGTGTTGCTCCGCATCCACCAGCACCCGGCCATTAAGCACCACTCGGCCCTGCTGTGGGCGAGTCAAGCCGCCAATCACATTGATAAGCGAGGTTTTACCCGCCCCCGACAACCCGAAAATGGCCGTAATACCTTCAGCGGGCAGATTGGCGGTAACCCGTAAATCCAAATCACCCAACTGTTGACTGAAATCCAGTTCTAGCATGGAACCCCCATGCGTTTTTTACCCCAGCGGGCCAGCCATTCAGATAACAGTAAGGACACCAGCGACAGGATAATCGCGATGACACACAAACGGGCAGCAGCGGCCTCAGCGCCGGGGGTTTCAATCAGGGTGTACATGGCCAGCGGAATAGTGCGCGTTTCTCCGGGAATATTGGAGACAAAGGTGATGGTGGCACCAAATTCACCCAGTGAACGGGCGAAAGAGAGCACCGTACCGGCAATCACCCCCGGCAACGAAAGCGGCAACGTAATGGTGAAAAATACCCGCCAAGGGTGAGCGCCTAAGGTGCGGGCCGCCAATTCCAGCCGAGTATCCACCGCTTCAAGTGCCAGCCGGATAGCCCTGACCATCAGCGGAAAAGCAACCACAGCCGAGGCCAGCGCTGCACCACGCCAACTGAAACTGAAATTGATGCCAAACCAGCTATAGAGCCACTCACCGATAAAACCGCGCCGCCCCATACTTATCAACAACAGATAACCAATCACCACCGGAGGCAACACCAGTGGCAAGTGAATAACGCTGTCTAACAATGACTTACCGGGGAAATGGCAACGCACCAGAATCCATGCTATTAAAATACCCAAGGGCAAACTGCACGCCACCGCGACACCGGAAACCTTCAGGCTAAGAATAATGGCCTGCCACTCATACTCGCTTAATATCATTAGCGTGGGGTAAATCCATAATTTTTGAAAATCTCAGCGGCTTGCGGGCTTTTTAGATAATGATAAAAATCGCTAACTGTCGGATTTTCATGGCCTTTAACAATCGCCATCGGATATTCAACCGGCTTATGACTCGCTTTCGGGAATATCCCTACAACTTTAACTTTGTTACTGGCTATGACATCTGAACCATAGACAATACCCAGTGGTGCTTCTGCACGTTCAACCAGTGCCATCGCACTGCGCACATTATTAGCACGCGCCATTTCCGGCGCTAAAGTTGCCCAGGCACCTAAATTCTCTAGTGACTCTTTAGCATAAATCCCCGCCGGAACATGATCAGGGTCACCAACAGCCAAACGGCCGCCATCCAGCAGTTTCTTCCAGTCGGTTTTTTTATCAATAACCACTTTAGTAATTTGGCTGTCTTGTGGTGCAATCAATACCAACTCATTACCTAACAGGGTATAGCGAGTATTAGCCACTATTTGCTGTTTATCAATGGCATAATCCATCCATTGCTGGTCAGCGGAGATAAATAGATCCGCCGGAGCACCCTGTTCAATCTGGCGTGCCAGGGTAGAAGAAGAGGCGTAAGAGGCCACCACATCAACCTGTTTCTCCTTTTTATACTGCGCCGCTATCTCCTGTAAGGCATTGGTCAACGAGGCGGCCGCAAATACCGTAATGTTGTCAGCGGCAAGGGTAGGGCCAGAAAATGCGGCCAGCAGTACTGCGCTCGCTGCCCATTGGCTCACTTTACCGTATTGATTCTTCATGTTGTTCTCCGCGTTAGTCATTTCCGTTATATAGATCGGAATATAACGTAACATCGCAGGCAGGTCATGTGATTTATCGGCAAGATGTGAGATAACTTGAGTGAGGGCAAGAGGTTGAGGAAAAGTGGAAAAGTGGAAAAGTGGAAAAGTGGAAAAGTGGAAAAGCGCAGGCTGAGGGGTAAAAACGAAAATGCCCAGCGTTGATACACCGGGCATGTAGAAATCAGATCAAGAGCGTTCTTTATTGTGGCCGCTCTTGGAGATGATGTTAAACACCTCACCCAGCCCATAGATCAGCCCCAAAATCACTGCCATCACCACTGGTACCATGACCACGGCAAAGACCAGACTTTTCAATAGTTCTAACATGCCAGCCTCTCATTACAGCTTATTTCGCGATAACCCAACGTTATCACAATAACCAACACCTATCATTTACTGTAAATTATATCAGCAATGAATGAACCCTGTTATTTTAACCAATGAGAAAAAAATGTAACCTGCCAAACGTGCGATTTAAGTATAAACAGGCGGTTAGATAACAGTAACCCTTTCCCGCCGGAGTAGAAAATATGCAGGCCGAAATTCTTCTTACCCTAAAACTTCAGCAACGCCTATTTGCCGATCCGCGCCGTATTGCACTATTGAAACAAATTCAACATACCGGATCGATTAGCCAGGGGGCGAAACTCGCCGGAATCAGCTATAAAAGTGCCTGGGATGCAATTAATGAAATGAATACGTTGGCCGAGGATACACTGGTAGAAAGGGCAACCGGTGGCAAAGGGGGCGGGGGTGCCAACCTGACTCGCTACGGTGAACGCTTAATTCAGTTGTATGATTTGCTCGCCAAGATTCAGCAAAAAGCCTTTGATGTCCTGAAAGATGATTCACTGCCGTTAGATAGCCTGCTGGCAGCCATTTCGCGTTTCTCGCTGCAAACCAGCGCCCGTAATCAGTTTTTCGGTACCGTCATTGAGCGCGATCACCAACAGGTGCAGCAGCATGTCAATATCCTGCTCTCCGATGGCAAAACCCGTTTATCTGCCGCACTGACTCAACAAAGTGCCGACCGTCTGCAACTATCAGCAGGCAAAGAGGTGTTAGCCTTAATTAAAGCGCCGTGGGTAAAACTGGTCACAGATCAGGCACTGGCGGGGGCGGCGGATAACGCTCTGCGAGGCACCGTCGCCAGTATCGAACCGGGCCATGACCACAGTGAGGTTATTGTCACGTTAGCCGGGGGAGTCAGTTTATGCTCGACACAAAACAACCGTGAATTACATAACCTTAACTTACGCGCTGGCAGTGATGTTATCGCACAATTTAATGCAGATAGAGTCATTATCGCGACACTTTGCTGAATAACTTAGCTTGGTAATTAACTCTGAACATTAAATGTGTCTGTTGACATTCGATACTTTTCCGCTTACTCCTAACGCCATACTGTGTTGCAAAATGTGGGGAAAATGATGACTGAGTTGCAAATATCGCAAGGTTGTTTTCGCCTGAGTGACACCCGGACACTCATCTTGCCGCAATTGAACATTAAATTGGGCGATAGCTGGGCGTTTGTTGGCGCGAATGGCAGCGGAAAATCTGCGCTAGCCAGAGCATTATCAGGTGAGTTGATCCTGCTGAACGGCTCGCGCCAGAGCAACTTTCACCACGGTGTACGTTTGTCATTCGAGCAGCTACAACAGTTAGTCAGCGAAGAGTGGCAACGCAATAATACTGACCTACTCAGCGCCGATGAAGACGATACCGGCCGCACCACCGCTGAAATCATTCAAGAAGAGGTCAACGCTCCACAACGTTGCCAGCAACTGGCAACGCAATTTAATATTAGCCACCTGCTCTCACGCCGCTTCAAGTACCTTTCTACCGGTGAAACTCGCAAAACACTGCTGTGCCAGGCGTTAATGTCACAACCGGACCTGCTGATTCTGGATGAACCTTTTGATGGCCTGGATGTGGCGGCGCGCGCGCAACTGGCAAAAATGCTCTCAGCCCTTTGTGCCCAAGGGGTAACGCTGGTTTTGGTGCTTAATCGTTTTGATGATATCCCCGATTTTGTACGATTCGTTGGCGTGCTGGCGGATTGCCACCTAACGCATACCGGCCCACGTCAGCAAATCATGTCCGAAGCGCTGATTGCACAACTGGCCCACAGCGAAAATCTTGCTGGATTGTCGTTACCCGATGCGGAAAACCCACAACAACAGGTGCACCCACCACAGGATAAACCACTGATTATATTGCATAACGGTGTGGTCGAATACAATGACCGCCCTATCTTGCATAATCTGACCTGGCAGGTAAACCCCGGTGAGCACTGGCAAATCATCGGCCAGAATGGGGCGGGGAAATCCACCCTGCTCAGCCTGATAACCGGCGATCATCCACAAGGCTATAGCAACGATTTAACACTGTTTGGCCGCCGCCGTGGTAGTGGCGAAACCATCTGGGATATCAAGCGCCATATTGGCTATGTGAGTAGCAGCCTGCATTTGGACTACCGCGTCAGTGCCAGTGTGCGTAGTGTGATTTTATCCGGATTTTTCGACTCGATTGGTATTTATCAGGCAGTATCTGATCGCCAACAGCAATTGGCTGACCAATGGCTGGCTTTACTGGGCTTCTCTACCACCACGGCTAATCAGCCTTTTCACAGCTTATCCTGGGGTCAGCAACGGCTGGCTTTGATAGCCAGAGCACTGGTAAAGCACCCAGCGCTGTTGATTCTAGATGAACCGCTACAAGGTCTGGATCCCATTAACCGCCTGCTGGTACGGCGTTTTATTGATGTGATGATTAGCGAGGGAGAAACCCAACTGTTATTCGTCTCTCACCATGCCGAAGATGCACCGCAATGTATCACCCATCGCCTAACATTTGTTCCCAGCGATGATATTTATTACTACCGGCAGGATAGGTTGCCCGCCAAACATAACTGACATTTATCGTTACACTCTTTTCAACAGAATCAGTGAGGTATTTCTCAATTAGTCTGGCATTTATCCTCTGTCTGTTATGTTATTATGCCTGCCATCAGCCATACCCAGAGCTGATGGCGGATAATGTCTGACCTTATCTGACTCACAATATTCAATAACTCATTAGGATTTAACAACAAAGGGACGACTTATGTGGGGCATGCTTGCAGCTTCTTTACTTTTCTTGTCACTAAACCGGGTGCTAGCCCTGTTTCTCATGCTGTTATCGTTGGCAATGGCTCTCTATCACGGTGTTCTGACACTCCCCTCAGCCGCCTTCTTGCTGTTGACGCTGCTTATTGCTCTGCTATTACAAAAATACCGTCAACGAACGTGGTTGGCCTGTGGGCTGGAGCTGCTGCTGGTATTCGCGTCGATCGCGCTGTTCCTGCACCTGGTTCCCGGCTTTAACAATCTAAAAGTATTGGATCACGTTAAAGCAGGGCCACTCAGTGCGCCCTTTAGTATGTATTACAATCTCGATAAAGCACTGGTGCCATTCATCTTATTGGCCTGCCTGCCGACGCTGTTTGTTGTCTCAAAACATCCCTCGGTTGGCCGTATGGCTTGGGCCGCGCTGATCGCCTGCATACCAGCATTACTGTTACTGGCGGTGGCGTTAGGCGGTCTGAAGATTGAGCTGCACACGCCACCGTGGATTGGCTCTTTTGTTATCGCCAACGTATTCTTTGTCTGCCTGGCTGAAGAAGCACTTTTCCGTGGGTATCTACAACAACGATTAAGCCAATGGCTAGGCTCCTATCCGGCGCTATTGATCACCGCACTCCTCTTCGGTGCGGCGCATTTTGCAGGCGGCCCGCTGTTAATGGTATTTGCCGCACTGGCTGGGGTGATTTATGGTCTGGCATGGTTGTGGAGCGGGCGCTTATGGGTTGCGGTGGCATTCCATTTCGCACTCAACTTAATGCATTTACTGTTCTTCACCTATCCACTGTATTTATCACACTAACCACTCTGATGCTGAGCCGATATCTGAATCTGTCAGCTATCGGCCTCAGCCCATTTGGAGCAGGACATTCTTGCTAAATTGATGGATGGGAACGCTACCACTTCAGATATCTTTGTTGTGACCATCATTTCTCTTATTATTTGCCTATCCTTGTTTGTCTCCTTGTATTTATGCACTCACGAGGATTACGCTAACAGCAAATAAAATGTAAACGATTCCATTATTGAGTGCAGATCACCTTTTTTCACGTAATGTCATGCTATCTTTCTTAAACTAAAGTTATTCGAGGAGTCTTTTATGTACGTTCTGGTAACGGGTGGTAGCGGTTACATCGGTAGCCATACTTGTGTGCAATTGATTGAAGCTGGTTATAAACCGGTGATCCTCGATAACCTTTGCAACAGCAAATCCAGTGTATTAGAGCGGATCCACAGCTTGACCGGCCATACACCTGAATTTTATCAAGGTGATATTCGTGACCGTGCGCTGCTCGACCAAATATTCGCGGCTCATCCTATTCACGCGGTCATTCATTTCGCGGGTCTAAAAGCGGTGGGTGAATCTGTCAGCAAACCACTAGCCTATTACGATAACAATGTCTTCGGCACACTGGTGTTGCTGGCAGCCATGCAAGCAGCACAGGTTAAAAACTTTATTTTCAGCTCATCTGCTACCGTTTATGGCGATCAGCCGCAGATTCCTTATGTTGAAAGTTTTCCGACCGGCTCCCCTTCCAGCCCATATGGCCACAGCAAATTGATGGTTGAACAAATCTTGCAAGATGTGCAACTGGCTGACTCGCAATGGAATATGACCATTCTGCGTTACTTCAATCCGGTTGGTGCACATCCATCAGGGCTGATGGGCGAAGATCCACAAGGTATCCCTAACAACCTGATGCCGTTTATTGCTCAAGTTGCGGTTGGCCGCCGTGAATCATTGGCCATTTTTGGCAATGACTACCCGACCCCTGATGGCACTGGGGTGCGCGACTATATCCATGTGGTAGATCTGGCTGACGGTCACGTCGCGGCGATGAAAAGGCTGCACAATCAACCCGGTGTGCATATTTTCAATCTGGGTGCCGGTGTCGGCCACAGTGTTTTGCAAGTGGTTGAGGCATTCAGCAAAGCGTGCGGGAAACCACTGGCTTACCATTTTGCGCCACGCCGCGAAGGTGACCTGCCAGCTTACTGGGCCGACCCCACCAAAGCCGCTGAACAATTAGGCTGGCACGTCAGCCGTTCAATTGATGAAATGGCAGCAGACACCTGGCGTTGGCAATCAAAAAACCCTCAGGGCTATCCCGATTAAGGTATCGTTATGACTGATTTTAACCCTGTAGACCATCCACACCGCAGATATAACCCATTGAGCGATCAGTGGGTATTGGTTTCGCCACATCGAGCCAAGCGCCCGTGGCAGGGCCAACAGGAAGCGCCAGCCACAGAGAACTTACCGCCGCATGACCCTGATTGCTTCTTGTGCCCCGGTAATACCCGCGTGACTGGCGATATCAATCCTGACTATCAGTCAACTTATGTATTTACCAATGACTTTGCCGCGCTGATGCCGGACACCCCCGATGCGCCGCAAAGTGATGATCCGCTGATGCGCAGCCAAAGCGCACGCGGCACCAGCCGGGTTATCTGCTTCTCCCCCGATCACAGTAAAACCTTGCCGCAACTGACACTGCCAGCGCTGGAAGAGGTTATCCAGACCTGGCAACAACAAAGTGCCGAGTTAGGTAAAATTTACCCGTGGGTTCAAGTATTTGAGAACAAAGGTGCCGCGATGGGGTGTTCTAATCCACATCCGCATGGGCAAATCTGGGCCAATAGTTTCTTACCGAACGAGGCCGCCAGAGAAGACCGGCTACAGCGGCACTATTTCCAGCAGCATAACGCCCCAATGCTGCTCGATTATGCCGAGCGTGAACGTCGTGACACCAGCAGAACCGTGCTGGAAACCGATCACTGGTTGGCCGTAGTACCTTACTGGGCGGCATGGCCGTTTGAAACCTTATTACTGCCCAAAACACATGTATTGCGCATGGAAGACCTCTCGGCCGAACAACGCCGTGACTTGGCCGTTGCACTGAAAAAGCTCACCAGCCGTTATGACAATCTATTCTCATGCTCCTTCCCCTACTCAATGGGATGGCACGGTGCGCCTTATAACATTCACGGGGCTGATAGCATTCATAACAATGATAATACCAGTGACAATACGCACTGGCAGCTACATGCACATTTTTACCCCCCATTATTGCGCTCGGCGTCAGTGCGTAAATTTATGGTTGGATATGAAATGCTGGCCGAAACCCAGCGTGACCTTACGGCAGAACAGGCGGCGGAGCTGCTGCGGGCTGTAAGTGATGTTCATTATCGAGAAGCAGGAGTCAAATAATGAGTTTGCAGCAGCATACCCAAGCCATTTTCCGCCAGCAGTTTAGTCATGCGCCTGAAATCACTATTAGGGCACCGGGCCGCGTTAATCTTATCGGCGAACATACCGATTATAACGATGGATTTGTCCTGCCCTGTGCTATCGATTATGAAACGGTGATCAGTTGTGGTAAACGCCACGATCGCCAGATCCATGTTATCGCTGCTGACTATGATAATCAGCAAGATATATTCTCACTAGATGCCCCCATCGTGCCGCACCCTGAATTTCGCTGGGCAGATTATGTGCGCGGCGTGGTAAAACATTTGCAACTGCGCCATGCCGATTTTGGCGGTGCCTCTCTGGTGATCAGTGGCAATGTGCCACAAGGTGCTGGCCTTAGCTCTTCAGCCTCGCTGGAAGTGGCGGTGGGCCAGGCGCTGCAATCACTCTATCAATTGCCGCTGAGCGGCGTGGAGCTGGCGCTGAACGGGCAAGAAGCAGAGAACCAGTTTGTCGGCTGTAATTGCGGCATCATGGATCAGTTGATTTCAGCGTTGGGTCAGCAGGACCATGCATTGCTGATTGATTGCCGCACGTTGGCAACCCGCGCCGTTCCGATGCCGGAAAACGTTGCAGTGGTGATTATCAACTCCAATGTTAAACGTGGTCTGGTCGATAGCGAATACAATACTCGCCGCCAGCAGTGTGAAACTGCGGCGCGTTTCTTCGGTGTCAAAGCCCTGCGTGATGTCGATCCAAGCCTGTTCTTCTCTATTCAGGATGAACTGGACCCCGTGGTTGCCAAACGTGCCCGCCATGTGATTACTGAAAATGAGCGCACACTGGCGGCGGCGGATGCTTTGGCTGCTGGCGATTTGAAATTGATGGGGCAACTGATGCAGGAGTCTCATATTTCGATGCGTGATGATTTCGAGATCACAGTTCCACCGATCGACAGCCTGGTGGATATTGTGAAATCGGTCATTGGGGAGCAAGGTGGTGTGCGTATGACCGGCGGTGGTTTTGGCGGCTGTATTGTTGCGCTGATGCCACAGGCGCTGGTCGAGCAGGTTCGGGTTACTGTGGCGCGGGAATATCCGGCATACAGCAGTGGTCGAACGGAGACATTCTATGTATGTCAGGCTTCACAAGGAGCAGGTTTATGCTGAAAAACGATGCGGATCCACCAGGCAGGTTTGACCCGTTAGCACCCGATGGTCAGCCGTTTGAATTGACCGAATTACGCAATAAAGCAGGTGTGACCGTCATCCTGATGGATTGGGGTGCGACGTGGCTATCCGCGATTTTGCCGTTAAAAAACGGTGAAAAACGCGAACTGCTGCTGGGTTGTCAAACCCCTGCTGATTATCTGCATCAGGCGGCTTACCTCGGTGCCACCGTGGGCCGCTATGCTAACCGTATTGCCAACGCACAAATCACGACTGACAGCGAAACCTTTAAGTTGATACCCAATCAGGGGCCAAACCAATTGCACGGTGGCCCGAACGGTTTTCACACTAAACGCTGGCAAAAGGTGACGCAGGATGAAAAGCAGGTGACCTATCAGTTGCATTCGCCGGACGGTGACCAAGGGTTTCCCGGCAATTTGACGGTAGAGGCTCAGTATTTACTCACCGAAGACAGCCGGTTAGAGATTCACTATCAGGCACAGGTGGATAAAACCTGCCCGGTGAACCTGACCAATCATGCCTATTTCAATCTCGATGGTGAAGGGGTTGATGTGCGGGCACATCGTTTGCAACTGTTTGCCGCAAGTTATCTGCCTGTCGACAGCGAGGGGATTCCCACCAGTGGGCTGGTCAGCGTAGAAAAGACGGGTATGGACTTCCGTCAGCCAAAAACCCTGGCGCGCGATTTCCTGAAAGACCGCTGCCAGCAACGGGTAAAAGGCTATGACCATGCTTACTTGCTGCATCGGACTTGTGGTGCCACCGAAAGCCCGGCGGCACATTTGTGGTCATCGGATAATCGGGTGCAAATGAGCGTTTACACCACAGCACCAGCGCTGCAATTGTATAGCGGTAATTTTCTCGGCGGCACGCCAGCACGTAACGGCGGTACTTATGCCAATTATACCGGTGTGGCACTGGAGAGCGAATTCCTACCCGATAGCCCCAACCACCCTGAATGGCCGCAACCCGATTGCTGGTTAAAACCGGGGAAGACCTATCACGCAACCACGGTTTATCACTTTATCGCCCTATAACTGTCCTTATTTACGGCTGCCGACTACGCTTAACAGCGTCTGTCAGGCGGTCGTATGACCTGTTGCCTACACTTTCAGATCTCAACATTATTTAAGGAACTCCTATGCGTCTAACTACCTTATGGTTACTCTCCGCCGGATTACTGCTTAGTGCGAATGTGATGGCAGCAGATACGGTGAAAACACCGTCGCCGGCTCAGGCCGCGCAACAGAAAAAAATGACCGATTGTAATCAGCAGGCGACCACTCAATCGCTAAAAGGCGATGACCGTAAGAAGTTTATGAGTCAGTGTCTGAAAGCACAGGTTCAGCCCGATGAAAAAGCCCTGACGCCACAGCAGCAGAAAATGAAAAGCTGTAACGCTGAGGCCGCCACCAAAGAGTTAAAAGGCGATGCGCGTAAAACCTTTATGAGCACCTGCCTGAAGAAAGCAGCTTAACCCCACGCAGCCCTACAGGGTATTTAATACCCTGTAGATTAATGGGTTATAGATTTAGCAGAATCGTTGCGCCTTATGACCTTACGATAAAAAATTGGCTATGGTTAAATACTATTGATTGCTGTTGGTGGCAGTCCCGCAATATAATGATAATAGTTATCATTGAACAAGTTAGATTGAGGAGTTCGAACTATGGCAGTAACTAAGCTGGTTCTGGTACGACACGGCGAAAGTCAATGGAACAACGAAAACCGCTTCACTGGCTGGTATGACGTTGATTTATCTGAAAAAGGCCGCGCTGAGGCAAAAGCAGCAGGCAAACTGTTAAAAGACGAAGGCTTTACTTTTGATTTCGCTTACACCTCGGTACTAAAACGCGCTATCCACACCCTATGGAGTGTGCTGGACGAATTGGATCAGGCTTGGCTGCCAACGGAAAAAACCTGGAAGCTCAATGAGCGTCATTACGGCGCACTGCAAGGCTTGGATAAGTCAGAAACAGCGGCCAAATACGGTGACGAACAAGTCAAACTGTGGCGTCGTGGTTTTGCTATCACTCCACCTGCGCTGGAAAAAAGCGACGAGCGTTTCCCTGGTCATGACCCACGCTACGCAAAACTCACCGATGCAGAACTGCCAACCACTGAAAGCCTGGCACTGACCATCGAACGCGTTATCCCTTACTGGGAAGAGGTTATCAAACCTCGCATGGAAAGTGGTGAGCGCGTTGTTATCGCCGCCCACGGCAACTCACTGCGTGCACTGGTAAAATATCTGGATAACCTGAGCGAAGAAGAGATTCTTGAGCTGAATATCCCAACCGCCGTACCATTGGTTTATGAATTTGATGAAAATTTCAAACCAATCAAACGTTACTATCTGGGTGACGCAGATGAAATCGCAGCTAAAGCCGCTGCGGTTGCCAATCAGGGTAAAGCGAAGTAATCATCTCTGATTTCAGGCTCAATAAAAAACCCCCGCTCATTATGAATGTCGGGGGTTTTTCTTTACCTGCAATTTAAGCAAGCACGATAGCTTACTGACGGCGAGCTTTCACTGCCTCAGCCAACTCACGCAATACCGTTTCGGTATCTTCCCAGCCGATACAGGCATCAGTAACACTTTTGCCATAAATCAGTGGCTCGCCACTTTCCAGATTCTGATTACCTTCCACCAAATGGCTTTCAATCATCACACCGATGATCGACTTTTCACCATGAGCAATCTGGTTACACACATCTTTGCTCACTTCCATCTGCTTTTGGAACTGTTTGCTGCTGTTGGCATGGCTGAAATCGATCATTATCTGTGGTTCCAACTTCGCTTTGTTCAGCCCTTCTTTAACCGCAGCAACGTGGGCACTACTGTAGTTTGGCTCTTTGCCACCACGCAGAATAATATGGCAATCATCGTTTCCAGCGGTATTTACAATCGCTGAATGGCCCCATTTGGTCACTGACAGGAAGCAATGCGGTGCGCTGGCCGCATTAATAGCATCGATTGCCACTTTAATCGTACCATCGGTGCCATTTTTAAAACCGACCGGGCAAGACAGGCCAGAAGCCAGCTCACGGTGAACCTGGGATTCAGTCGTACGCGCGCCGATGGCGCCCCAGCTCATCAAATCAGCCAGATATTGCGGGGTTATCATATCCAAAAACTCACCCGCTGCTGGCAGCCCGCTGTCGTTAATGTCTAACAATAACTTACGTGCGATACGCAAACCGTCATTAATATCGTAGCTGCCGTCCATATGGGGATCGTTAATCAGACCTTTCCAACCCACCGTGGTACGCGGTTTTTCAAAATAAACCCGCATCACGACTTCAAGCTCGCCTTGCAGTTCATCACGCAATGTCAGCAAACGGGCCGCATATTCGGTCGCCGCTTGCGTGTCATGAATGGAGCATGGGCCAATCACCACCAACAAGCGATCATCCTTAGCACGCAAGATGTTGTGAATGGCATTGCGACTCTTGGATACCGTTTCTGCCGCCTTAGTGGTTGCGGGAAACCGCTCTAACAGTGCAACAGGTGGCAGGAGTTCCTTAATTTCTTTAATCCGTAGGTCATCATTCTGGTAAGTCATAGTTCATCCATTAAGTCTTGTGACAGTCATCGCACAGCGTCTATTTGTACCAATCTAGTTGAACCAATCTAGCTTGTGAATGTAACGCTGTAAATCTACTTTGTTGCTTTAGGAATTTAGTGCAGATTATCTGCAACAGAACCATCGAATCCCATGACGCATCAACTTATTGAATGGAAGCATCAATTTCTGTTATTTGTTATAAGCTCACTATCAAGCGCCTTATTTCGCTTACCACCGTGAAATCGCCTCAAAAGGTTAATACGTTTTATGCCCACTTTATTGCTCGTTGACGACCACCCAGTAGTGCATGTTGCCCTTGAAGCCGCACTGACGCGGGCGATACAGCCTTATCGCTTGCACTGTGCTGCGGATGAGCGCCAGGCTCTGGCACTGCTGGCCGAATATCATATTGACCTGCTTATTCTGGATATCAGCCTGCCGCAACTGGATGGTCTACAGTTTTTACGCAAAATTCGCCGACATTATCCGCAGCAATCCATCATAATTTATACCGCTCAGGAGGAAGAGGTTTACGCAAAATTGGCCTATACCGCCGGCGCACAGGGTTTTATGCATAAAGGGCAGCCGATGGAACAACTGTTGCAGGCGATTGATGCGGTGCTTGCGGGCCAACGGATATTCCCTACAGGATGTATAAACAGTGGTTCAACGCACCATACCGGGGAATATAACCTGACACAGAAAGAGTTACAGATATTGGGCTTACTCGCTAAAGGCCATTCTAATTTGCATATCGCTCAGTTGCTGAACATCAGCAATAAAACCGTCAGTACCCATAAGACTCATATTCTCAATAAGACCGGTGCCACCAATTTACTGGAATTAATCGCCGTATTTAATGAGTTGCAACCATGAGAAACCTCTGGCTGGGATTATTATTCATTGTTCAATTCACTCTGTTAATCCCGGCACAGGCAGCAGCGGCATTGCAGTACCATTTGGTCAATAGCTTGAATATGCCGGCTGATACGCCATTTACCACGCCAAATAATCAATGGCGCAATCAAACGTTGCGAGTAGGTATACTTAGTGAGAATACCAGCCCTTATAATATTATTGTTGATCATGACTTTTACGGTTTGAATGCTGATTATCTTAATGCTATTCAACAGGCCACTGGGGCCAACATTGAAATAAAAGGGTTCGCAGATGCCAATACGCTGAATCAGGCACTCCAGCGTGGGGATATCGATCTGCTGTTTGGTTTGCCCGACAGCGCATTACATGCTGATTTATTTATTTCAAAACCCTATTATATTAGTAAATTATTGGTGTTACGTAACCGAAAAAATACCCGACAGGTGATGTTAAACTCTGGCGATGCGCGTATTGCTGTCAATAAAATGGCCGGTATGCAAATCGTGGATGAAATTAAGAATAAAAACTCACATAGCCAATTGTTTGACAATAATCTGCAAGCGATTTACTCATTATTAAATGGTAAAAATGACTATTTCATCGCTGATGAAACCAGTGCCAGTTTTATTATTGACCAGCTACAACTGGGGCAAATTTATCAGGTTGAAAGCGATATAAAACCCGGCAGCCTTTCTCTGGTCTTTGCCGCAACCAACCAACCTTTAATTGAGATGCTTGATCACGTTATCGCGAATATCCCGATGGAGACACTCAATACCATTCAGGGCCGCTGGAGTAAAAAAATACCACGCTATCTCGATACCGGTAATGCTGATTTAACACGCATGGAACAAGAGTGGGTTAAGGCTCATCCGATTATCTATTATGCCGCCATTGATGATGACTACCCTTTCACTTATCGCGGTGCCGATAAACAACCGCGTGGTTATATTGTCGATATTCTTAATATCATTGCACAAAATACCGGCCTGCAATTTTTGCCAGTCTGGAGCAGCAACCCGCGTCAGGCCGATCGGCAAGTGCAGCAAAATCAGGCGATGATGCGAGCATTATTACCCCTGGCAGCAGGATTTAAAGTGCAATATGACAGTTCAATACCGATTCACCGCGCTTTATGGGGGGTATATACCCCCAATTTAGTAATGATACTTCCACTTGGAAAAATCTTACCGGTAAGCGGCTCGGTGTAGTCGACGGCGATCCTGGCCAACAGTTGATCCCATCGCAAACCACCGCCGTGGTCTTCCCCAACCGTAAAGCCATGTACGATGCACTCGCCAACGGGCAGTTGGATGGGCTGATCGATAATGTTATCTCTGCCAATTTCATCGTGCTTTCTCGCTATGCTGGCGTCATTAAATTGGCATTTACGGCAGATAATATCGCGTACCCACTCGCCTTCGGTGTTACCCAGCAATCGCCATTGCTGCTCTCTATTCTCAATAAAAACGTGCTGCAAATTCCCTCAGCCACGCTGCAATCCCTGCGTGATGAATGGGTGTCCGACCCGAAGAATATTATTGATGCGGTGAATGAGAATCGTATGATGCCGCCCGCTGCTTGGTTGCTGACCGCCCTCGGCATATTGCTGACACTGCTTCTATTGGTGGCTATTCGTCGTTTTATTCAACAGCGAAAAGAGCAACGTGAAAGGGAAAGATTAGAGCGCGCACGCCAGCAGGCCGATACCGCCAATCAGATGAAGAGCAAGTTTCTTGCCACGATTAGCCACGAACTACGTACTCCAATGAACGCAATTCTTGGCTTGCTCGAACTTGAATTGAAGAAAAACAACGCGATACAAAATAAGAGTAACCTGCCCGTCATCTACAGTTCCGCTTCATCATTATTGAGTTTACTCAATGACTTACAAGACTATGCCAAGTTAGAGACCGGCTCATTACAATTGTCACCACAGCCTACGGCATTAATTCCGTGGATTAATCATATTGGTGCGGTTTATCAGCCATTGTTAGGAATGCGGCCCATCACCTTAGATATCAGTTACAGCGACAATTTACCGGAGACGCTTCTGATTGATGGTGGGCGCTTACTTCAGGTCATGAATAATCTGATTAATAATGCCATGAAGTTTACCCGTCGTGGCACGATAAGCCTCCGCATACAGTGGCAACCACAGGCCGGGCAACAAGGCGAATTACTGTTGCAAGTTGCCGATAGCGGGTGCGGTATTGCGGAATCTGAAATCCCCTATTTGTTTCAGCCATTTTATCGGGCAGAAACCAACGATAACCTGATGATTCAAGGGAGCGGTTTAGGTTTATCAATCTGCAAAGAACTCATCGAACGGATGAATGGCAATATCAGTCTGACATCGGTTTTGAATCAAGGTACTGTGGTTACCGTGCGTATGTCCGTTGCAGTTTCCCCCGCAATGGCCCTACCCACGCAACAGGAAACCCATCCCTTATCATTGCCAGCGCAACGTATTGCCATTGTTGACGATCACCCCAGTAATCTGCTGCTGATGCAACAGCAACTCAGACATTTTGGCATTGACTCTGAGTTGTTTGATAGCGGTCACCAGCTGTTACTCGCTCATCAAAAACAGCCCTTTGACCTGCTGTTTATCGATTACAACATGCCCGCGCCGAACGGTTTTACCGTTGCCCGCATCATCCGCCGACAAGAACGACAACGACGCGGGCAACCGGCAAAAATCGTCTTATGTTCGGCGGATGTACAGGAGTTTACCCGCATCAGGCCGGGAGATGTGGTTATTGATCATTGGTTGACCAAGCCGGTAACACTCAGTGATATTGAGCAAGTGTTACGTCTACAGGCTGATATTCCAACGCGTTATCAGGCTAGTCATAATCTGCGAGCAATGCTTTCACATTTAGGAAATAATCATCCGGCACTGATCCGCAAACTGGCGATAACCCTGTGTGATTCATTGACGCAAGACCTCCAACACATCTCTTTGTCGGATCAGCCATTAGCTGACACCCGGCAGACATTACACCGCATTAAGGGCAGTTTGCTGATATTACAGAACACCCAAGCCGCAGCACTGTGCCAACAACTGATTAACCAGATGCAGCACAGTCAAATCACGCACGGGGCCTATACGCAATTGCAAAATTTGCTAGAACAGTTAATTCATGACTTGAATGAAATTTTGTCAGAGTTAACATAAAGAAATAGCTTTACCCATTTAACGGTCAAAGGAACAACAATGGCTGGACTCTCTTCACTGCTCCCACAAGACCGCAATAGCCGTCGCCTGCTGATAGCCTTCGCAGTCACCACCGTGTTTATGGTGGCAGAAGCCATTGGTGGCTGGTTATCAGGCTCTCTGGCACTACTGGCCGATGCCGGACATATGCTGACCGATTCGGCCGCATTATTCATCGCGTTAATGGCTGTGCATTTTTCTCAGCGTAAACCTAACTCCCGCCATACCTTTGGCTATCTACGGCTGACGACTCTGGCCGCGTTTGTCAATGCAGCCGCATTATTGCTTATCGTGGTTTTGATTGTCTGGGAAGCTGCTCGTCGCTTTTTCTCACCCCATGAGGTGATGGGCGTGCCGATGTTAATCATCGCTATTGCTGGGTTATTTGCGAATATTTTCTGTTTTTGGATACTGCATCGCGGAGAGGAAGAGAAGAATATCAATGTCAGGGCTGCTGCGTTACATGTGCTGGGTGACTTACTCGGTTCAGTAGGCGCTATCATTGCCGCGCTGGTGATACTGACGACCGGTTGGACGCCTATTGACCCCATTTTGTCAGTGTTAGTTTCAATACTGGTGCTGCGCAGTGCCTGGCGCTTGCTAAAAGAGAGTTTCCACGAATTACTGGAAGGTGCGCCGCAAGAGATTGATATCGCAAAACTGCGCAAAGATTTATGCGCCAATATTTATGAAGTTCGCGATGTACATCATGTCCATTTATGGCAAGTGGGTGAGCAACGGCTGATGACGCTTCATGTGCAGGTAATCCCACCCCTGGATAACGATGAGTTGCTACAACGTATCCAACACCATTTATTGCATCATTACCACATTGGCCACGCCACCATTCAAATGGAGTACCAGCGTTGCGCAGCGCCCGATTGTGCCATTAATCAAGCGCCCCCGGCACCAAGCCATAACCATTAATCGCAAGCAGGCCACTCTTCAACGGGATACCCGTGAAAGTGGCCTGACTGAGTGGTTACTGATCCTGAGTCGACAACGGGCGTGAATGATTTCGCGCCGCACTCTTAATCCACAACCATGAACCGTTCAGAGCAATCAGCGTCAGCAAGACATACTCCAGCGCCATTGCGTACACCCCCTGATAGGTAAAAATTGCCACACTGATCACATTGATCACCACCCAAATCAGCCAGTTCTCAACATATTTACGCGTCATCAGAATCATGGCTGCAATCGACAATACCATCATGGTGGAATCCCAGAACGGGAAGGCATCAGGTTGTAACTCAGGCATTTGCACATTCGCCCCCAGACTCTGCATCACCGTCACCGCCGCACGGGTTAACCAGGCAAATACCGTATCGATATACAGTGTCATTAAGGTGATACCGGCCGCACAAACCACCGCCAACGCCAATGCTTTCGGCAAGGACAGCCAGCGAATTTTTAATTCAGCCTGATTATCCGAGGTTTGTTTACTCCAGGCATACCAACCGTAGATGTTGGCAACGAAGAAAAATAACTGCAATAACAAGCTGGCATAGAGTTGGATCTGAAAGAAAATGACCGCGAACAACGTCACGTTTATCAAACCAAAAAGATAGTTGATAATTTTTTCTTTGCTGGCAAACCAGATACACAGCAATCCAAACAGCGTACCTATTGCTTCAATCCATGAAAGATCATACCCGCCTGTACCCAGCGGAATATGAACCAATATGTTACTGGTACTAAAAAAATCCATCTGGCTATCCTTTTGCTGTTAATACAGTAGTGAATATACTCTAAATAATTCGAGTTGCAGGAAGGCGGCAAGCGAATGAATCCCGACGAGCTTACTGTAGTAAGTGATTCGGGTGATTGAGCGCGGCCAACGCACATGCAGCTTGAAGTATGACGAGTATAAATGCTTACGCATTGCCTTTGATCTGTAGCTTCAACTGGTTGGCAAAATCCAACATACGATTGAGCGGTATCAACGCCTGCTGACGCAGTTCTTCATCGACATGAACCTCATGCATCATTCCGCCCTGCTCCAACCCCTCAGCAATGGCCATGAGGCCATTCATTGCCATCCAAGGACAGTGGGCGCACGTTCTACATGTCGCCCCTTCACCTGCGGTTGGTGCTTCGAATAACTCTTTATCCGGACATACCTGCTGCATTTTGTAAAAGATGCCGCGATCAGTCGCCACAATCAGTTTCTTCTGTGGCAGATTTTTTGCCGCCATAATCAGTTGGCTGGTCGAACCGACAGCATCAGCCATATCGACAACAGCTTGTGGCGACTCTGGGTGAACCAACACAGCGGCATCAGGGTGTAACGCTTTCATCCGGGCCAGCGCCTGAGTTTTAAACTCGTCATGGACGATACACGCCCCCTGCCAGCACAACACATCGGCACCACTCTTCTTCTGGACGTAATTGCCCAGATGCCGATCCGGTGCCCAGATTATCTTCTCACCCAAGCTATCGAGATGCTCAATCAGCTCAACCGCGATACTGGAAGTGACCACCCAATCCGCCCGAGCTTTGACTGCCGCTGAGGTATTGGCATACACCACCACGGTTCGCTCAGGATGGCTATCACAAAATGCAGCAAATTCATCAGCCGGGCAGCCCAGATCCAGTGAACATTCTGCATTCAGAGTCGGCATCAATACCTGTTTCTCTGGACTAAGGATCTTGGCCGTCTCCCCCATAAAACGTACGCCTGCAACCAGTAAAGTCGATGCTGGGTGGTTACTGCCAAAACGCGCCATCTCAAGTGAATCGGCGACACAACCGCCGGTTTCTTCGGCCAATGCCTGAATCTCAGGGTCGGTATAATAGTGAGCGACCAACACGGCATCGCGCTGTTTTAACAGTGTTTTGATTTTCTCACGGTAAAAAGCTTTTTCATCTGCATCAAGCAGGACGGGCCGTGCAGGAAATGGGTAAATAGCCGCATTCACATCAAAGGTTTCGCTCATCGCTCACATCTCTATTGCCAGTGATTCCGGAGCCATGATATCTCTCAGGCTGCCAGTAAGATTGGTTTGTTTTTTATCCTAAACAAAATAACCAAAAATCAGCTAAAAGTCGCCAAATTTTGTCTCAGAATGGCAAAAATGTTTAATAGAGTTAAAAATAAGGGGGGCGCTGAGTGGCGGAGGGAATATCAGATGATTATAGGGATCTGTTTGGGTTGCTGGGATGAGAAGTATAAATCATATGACCAGGAAGGTATAGCTGGGAGAGCGTGTCTCTGATGGTGGGTCGTGCGGGATGACTCGTCCTG
>NZ_ACCB01000030.1 GCF_000173735.1 Yersinia aldovae ATCC 35236
GCGGACTAGCATAAATGCTGTTCAAATCGGTTCCGGCCGATTTGTCTCTCCGTTGCCGCCTTCCCGCAACTCGAATTATTTAGGGTACAAGCCTGCAATGCCAGTTAAACAGGCCTATTCTTATGCCGACAACTTCACGGGTTGCTCGCTAAAATCTTGTGCTGGCTCCAGTCTCATTTCAATCGAGGTAAGCATCTCTTTAAGACGTTGATGGAAACCGCGCAATGTAGTTTCCAGTTTCTCTTGTACTTCAGAATCTTTAATCTTTTCTACTTTCCAGTTACCGTCTTTATTAAACAGGCCAAACTGGTAAACATAGGTAAAATGGTCAGCCGCCGGTTCCAGCTCTAACCACCATCCCCAGAACTCACGCTTCTCTGGAGCAAGTTTCACATTGACGCACACCGCCAAACAGTCAAAGAAAAAATGGTCGTTCTGACACTGCCCTTCACGTAGATATGGCCCTAAAGCTGCAAATCGTTTCATAAGCTTACTTTTAGGATGAGCACTGGTTGACGTCATTCTTAAATCTCCTTATGTAGAAGATCCTTTGTAGCAAACTGCTAAAAATTAGCAACTCATTAACGCATTTTATCTTCTAACCACTGACTGGTTTGCAGTAATGCACGGTGGAAATTGTCATACAGCGGCGTTGATGGTATAGGCAGCAGTTTACCGTCGGCAGAGGAAGAACAAATAAGTTTAGCTTCTTCTTTCGGGCTAAACGGATCATTCTCCCAAAAACCCGCCAACATTGGCGTTTGGCAGCGTCGCCCTAATAATCCTTGAGTTTTTAAAGAATAGCGGTTCATTTCTGCTCTAAGTATTTCATCCGCAGCATCCGCCATACCTAAGCGACTGGCCATCACATCCATATACATGTCGGGAACCTTGCGCTGACTATCTGCGTTGCATAAAAGGTGGTGAACGATCGGCCCCAGGCACGCCACAGCGCGCACACGTTGCGGCTCCAAATACCCCAAACGCACCGCCACATTGGCACCAAAGCGGAAACCAAATACACCGACGCGCTGATGGTCAACCCACGCAATATTCGGCAATGCCTGCAATACTTGCTGATGCAGGAAACTGGTATCCTGAGTGAGTTTCCAGCGTGATGAAGCCCCGACCGATGGCATATCGATGGTCAACATCGCGATCCCTTTGGGGGCCAGATAGTCGCGAAACAGGCGATGATAGTCACTTTGCAAGGTATCCAACCCGCCGCACATCAATACTGTCGGGAAGGGGGCGCTGCCGACCGTCGGCATATGCAAGAACCCGGTAAGCGTACCGCCATCTGAGATATCAAAACTGAGTTCTTTCAAGGTGTAAGGCAGATGTTTAGCCGCTTCTTCATACGCGCGGTTAGACATCACCTCGACCTGCTCAGCCAACTCATCCCCTTTCAGATGTGGGTAGCCAGCAATACTGTATAAGTTAGCCGCATTCAGCCAATATTGGCCCGCGTTTATCGGCTCAGCCTCTTCCATGGCTTTTTGCTGCCACAACATTCCCTGATGCGCCCACTCGTAGATCCAGTTACCGTTACGGTAACCCACCACGGTATCGAGCAATTCGTTATCACTGTGCTCTGCTTTCGAGCAGGCAATGCGCGATAAAACCTCTTCAATTTCAAGGGGATCAACACCACGCCAGGTCCAGATTAGGCGGTTGATCATGCGGTACCAATGGCTGGTAGTATCACCATCCAGTGCCGAATGAACATTCATTGCATTGTTGCAATGCGCGTGCCGCACCAACGTTGAGGTTTCAGGATGTTTAAATTTTGGTTTGAACAGAATTTCAGAAAGGTTGGCTTGTGCCATGATAACAATAGCCTCCATAAGCCGTGATTCAGGCCCGTTAAGGGCTGGTCAGATGGGGTCAAGTGTACTCATACTGCGGGGAAAATGAAACGCCCGGTAAGCACCGGGCATTGAAAGCGAACTAAATTACTTACCGCTGAGTGGGGCAACAAAGGTTACCGCCATATCCCACGGTTGTTCTATCCAGGTATCCTGAGGGATATCAATTACATAGTCATCAACTAATGGACTACCTGCGGGTTTGGCAAAAATGGTGACAAAATGTGCTTTAGGATACATTTCGCGAATAGCTCTCGCCGTGCCGCCAGTATCAACTAAGTCATCAATCACGATAAAGCCTTCACCATCACCTTCAGCACGTTTCAGAACTTTAAGTTCGCCTTGGTTATCATGGTTATAGCTGGCGATGCAAACGGTGTCAACATAACGAATACCCAGCTCACGCGCCAAAATACCCGCCGGTACTAAGCCACCACGGCTAACCGCGATGATGCCTTTCCATTGATCCGCAGGCAGTAAACGCTGCGCCAATTTACGGGCGTGAATTTGCAACATATCCCAGGTAACGACGTATTTTTCGCTCATAAAGTGTAATCCCAGCCAGTATTAAGAAGTGGCTTGCCATGAATCAAAAGGGGAAAAAAGGTTGCGCGAGATTATAGTGAGGCAGGCGGATAAAAACCAGCAATTATCGGGCTAATTAATCGAAACGAATGCGGTAATCGTGCGGCGGCACGCGCACGATGCCAATGAAAGTGATATTCTCAAACTATCTCGCCATCCCGATGGCGGTTTGTCATCACCCTTAAAATCTTTAGTCATCAACCCAATAGCACCTCTGACACCTCCCTTGCGAGGCTGCCGATATGAGTATGCTGTTACAGGAGACTTACAGTGTCTGAACTGTCTCAACTTTCGCCTCAGCCGTTGTGGGATATTTTCGCAAAAATCTGCTCTATCCCCCATCCGTCTTACCATGAAGAAGCGCTGGCACAACATATTATGACCTGGGCCAAGGAAAAAGGGCTGTACGCCGAACGCGACAAGGTCGGTAATATCCTGCTGCGTAAGGCCGCCACCAAAGGGATGGAGAACCGCAAGCCTGTGGCGCTGCAAGCGCATCTGGATATGGTGCCGCAGAAAAATAATGATACGGTACATGACTTTACCAAAGATCCCATCCAGCCTTATATCGACGGTGAATGGGTTAAAGCCCGTGGCACCACATTAGGGGCGGATAATGGCATTGGAATGGCCTCTGCGCTGGCAGTGCTGTCAGATGAACGCGTTGAACATGGCCCGCTGGAAGTGCTGTTGACCATGACCGAAGAAGCCGGCATGGACGGTGCGTTCGGCCTGCAACCCAACTGGCTGAACGCCGATATTCTGATCAACACCGATTCCGAACAGGAAGGTGAGATCTATATGGGTTGTGCAGGTGGTATTGATTTTATTACCACCTTAGCCCTAAAGCGCGAAGCAATCCCCGTCGGTTATCAGACGCTGAAACTGACGATTAAGGGTTTGAAAGGCGGCCATTCTGGTGCCGATATCCATATAGGTTTGGGCAATGCGAACAAACTGCTGGCGCGCTTCTTGTTTGAACACGCAACAGATCTGGACCTGCGGGTATTGGATTTGAATGGCGGCACGCTGCGTAACGCTATTCCACGAGAAGGTTCTGTCACCCTGGCGATTGCCGCAAACAAAGTGGATCAGTTGAAAAGCCTGAGCCAAGAGTACCTGGCAACGTTGAAAAACGAACTGGCTGCGGTTGAAAAAAATCTGACCATTGTGCTTGAGCCAGTTTCTAGCGAGGCAAAAGCGCTGACCAAAGAGACGCAACAGCGTCTGGTAGCACTATTGAACGCCACACCAAACGGTGTCATTCGCATGAGTGATGCCGTTAAGGGCGTGGTAGAAACCTCACTGAACGTCGGTGTGGTGACCATGAATGAGAACGAAGCAGAGATTGTCTGCCTGATTCGTTCACTGATCGACAGCGGCAAAGATTATGTGGTGAGCATGTTAACTGCCATTGGTCAGTTAGCGGGCGCGCAAACGGCACCGAAAGGGGCTACCCTGGTTGGCAGCCTGATCCAACATCGCCGGTGATGGCGCTGGTGCGCGAAACCTACCAGAAGCTGTTTAATAAAACACCCAATATCATGGTTATCCATGCCGGTCTGGAGTGTGGCTTGTTCAAAAAACCTTACCCAGATATGGATATGGTTTCCATTGGGCCAACCATGACCGGCCCGCATTCACCGGATGAACAGGTTCATATCGAAAGTGTGGGTCAATATTGGCAGTTACTGACCGCACTGCTGAAGGCCATTCCAGAGCGTGCATAAGCCAACCTGATTGTTTTTTATGTTATAACGGCGGCGCTCAGGCCCGCCGTTTTTATTGGCAGCACTATTCCCAATCTAACAGCAATTGCCGTTCAAGTTGTGGGTCGAGCAACGTGACATGCAGCCCCACCAGCCGCACACCGCGCTCGGCGCGTCGTTCATCCCAGGCCATGCGTGCCACTTGCAGTAAATCTGCTTTATTCAGCTCGGGCCAGACATGTTCCTGCGTAGTTTGTTGAAAATCATGAAATTTCAATTTAATGCCCTCACGTGCAATATGCAGGTCTGGCCTGACCTTGCGTAAGCGGGTTTCCAATTCAACATAAAGCTGCTCAATCAATGATTCACAGCTTTCCCAATCGTGAATATCCTCGGCTAGCGTCTGCTCAACGCCGACCGATTTACGTAACCGGTCTGGCGATATTCCGCGCTCATCAATGCCGTGGCTGCGCTCCCACAGCACGCGACCAAATTTGCCAAACCGCTTTAGTAATTCAGCCTGTGAATAGTTTTGTACATCACCGCAAGTTGCCAGCCCCAATTCTTGTAAGCGTTTAGCGGTCACTTTCCCGACGCCGGGAATTTTACTCAGCGGCAGTTCATATAAGAAAGGTAAGATCTGGTCAGGCGTAATCACATACTGACCATTCGGCTTATTCAAATCTGAAGCGATTTTGGCCAAAAACTTTATCGGGGCGATACCGGCAGAAGCCGTAAGATTCAGTTCATCATAAATGGTCTGACGGATCTCTCGTGCGATCAAGGTAGCGGAACCACTACACAAGGTGCAATCAGAGACATCCAGATAGGCTTCATCCAGCGACAGCGGCTCAATCAGTGGGGTGTAGCGGGCGAAAATTTCACGGATATGCAGTGAGGCTTCTTTATAAGCCGCCATTCTGCCGGGGATCACTTTGAGTTGTGGGCATAACTTGAGCGCCATTGCCGTTGGCATCGCGCTGCGCACACCAAATCGTCTGGCCGGATAATTAGCCGTGCTGATAACGCCTCTCCGATCTCGGCTACCACCAATCGCAATGGGGATATCACGCAGGCTGGGGTCGTCACGCATTTCAACCGCCGCGAAGAAGCAATCCATATCGACATGAATAATCTTCCGCATGTTATCTTTCCCCCCCGCCCAAACAACTGTACAAGTATACAGTTATTCGCAGGGAGAATTCAAGATTATCCTAATTTGCAGCCAGACCAAAACGGCCCTTCGATAAGGCACTGGTGAGCCTGAGTAATATCGTCGTAACAGATTGCTAATGGGGCCATCTTCAGCGCCCCCCGCCGTCTTACAACTTGAAATTCAGGGGTAAGACGGCGGAACAGGCAACCTCAACATGGCGGAGATCACAACACTCAACAGTGGTTAAAAATACAATTTTTCAGTGACTTATCTTGCTGATGACGCGCCAAGGCCAACTCAATCAGTGTGGTGATCAGTTGCGTATAACTCACGCCCGTGGCACGCCATAACTTGGGATACATACTGATATTGGTAAAACCTGGTAACGTATTGACCTCATTAACAATAACCTCATTATCCGGTGTTAAAAAGACATCAACTCGCGCCATACCAAGGCATTCCAGCGCACGAAAGGCCTCTAGCGCCACAGTGCGAATTCTCAGGCTGGCTGCATTGTCTATCACCGCAGGAATCACCACCTGCGCACCGGTTTCATTGATGTATTTGGTCTCGTAAGAGTAAAACTCATCACTGATCACTACCTCACCGCAGACACTGGCTTGTGGATCATCATTACCCAAAACTGCGCATTCAAGCTCTCGCCCAACGATGGCAGACTCCACCAGCACTTTATGGTCAAAATCAAACGCTAACGCAATGGCTTGATGATATTCGTCCTCATTGCGTACTTTACTCACGCCAACTGACGAGCCTTGATTTGCCGGTTTGATAAATAGGGGTAAACCCAGTTTTGCGGTTATCGCTTCGAAGCGGTATTTGTTTTTATTGGTGCGAGTCAGCGTGATAAATGGCGCAACGTTCAGCCCAGCATCACGTAGCAGGCGTTTGGTCATGTCTTTGTCCATGCTAACCGCAGACCCCACAACACCAGCACCGACAAACGGAATATTTACCATTCTCAGCAGGCCCTGCAATGACCCATCCTCGCCCAACGTGCCATGCACAATCGGGAAGATAACATCCAGTTGAGCCAGTGCGCTGCCATTATCCGCAGCGATAAGTTGCTGACGTTGTTGGCCTGGAATCAATGCGACATTTTTGTTTGAGTGATTTAGCGAGATCAGCGCCGGATTTTCTTCATTTAACAAGTAGTTGGATACATCGTTAACATGCCATTGACCCTGCTTATCAATCCCCAATAGCGTGACATCGAACTTTTCTTTATCAATCGCCTCAACGATGTTTTTGGCCGACTGCAATGACACTTCATGTTCAGCCGACTTACCACCAAAGATCACACCAACCCGCAATTTCGACACGCAACATTCCTTCTTAAAATCTGGCACATAGAGGTGCATAACCGGATAGAATCCGATATAACACTAAACCAATGACATCATGCTTAACTAATGGTTTTTAAGATTTAAGCAGAAATCTCTCATCACACAAGGGAGATTAATCTGAGTAAGAATATCAATTTAGACGCAATTCCCCAATGATTAGCGATATCAAGTGGCAGAACCGCGAAAGTGAAGTAAGATACATTTAGTGATTTTCCTAATCAAAATGACAACAAATTAAGCCAATAACAGAATTCAATTCTGTTATTGGCTTAATTTAGCATTTTGTTATTTATTTTTAATAAAAAATGATTAAATTCGACAGTGTCGAAAAAAGTTAGTTATATGATTACCCTTCATCTCACAAATTCATTATAAAATAATGAATGGAAACTATATATCATGCGAAATTATATAATGGCTACCTTACTGCTCACAGCTACTTTTATCGTTAACGCTCAATCAGTCACACTCCCTGCACCACAAATTATTGCACACCGTGCAGGGACCGCCGATGCTCCTGAAAATACCTTACCGGCAATCGATAAGGCGTTGTCTAATGGTGCGAATGCTATATGGATCACATTACAGTTATCTAAAGATATTATTCCTGTCCTCTATCGCCCTTCGGATCTTAAAGAATTGACGGATAAGTCAGGAGCGATTTCCAGTTATACCGCCCAACAACTCGCTAAAGTGGATGCCAGCGTTGCCTTTAATAAGAAACATAATATTCAGGGCAAACCTGATTCACATATTGGCATTCCTACTCTTGATGAAGTGCTAAAGAAATATCCTGACACCACATTTTATCTGGATATTAAATCACCTGATGCCAATCCTGAAACATTCGCCAAAGCCTTGCAAAAAACGCTTTCAACTCCCTCTAAAGGTGAGAAAAACCGCTTTGCGCGTACCCGAGTTTACTCTACGGATGATAACTATCTAAACGCGTTGAATGAGGTTAATAAAGAGAGCGATGCTTCACATAAAGTCAAACTTTTCGAAAGCCGTAACTATACTCGTACTCAATTAGCGAATATCACGATGGATCACAAGTGTGAATTACCGGCAGATGATAAAGAGCGTTGGTATGGTTTAGAGCTGCATCGCAAAGTAAAAGTTGTGGAAGAATATACCTTGGGTACAGCAAGTTCTGACGCAGTGTTAAGCTGGGACAAAGAAGCGATGGACTGCTTTAGAAGAAACAGTAATGCACATATCATTTTCTTCGGGATAAATACCGCTGAAGACTATAAGAAAGCAAAAGAACTACAGGTAAATGGTGTCATGGTTGATTCCCCTGCACTTTTTAAAGATATAGCTAACAAATAAGAATGTATAAGCAAAAAGTAACACGACGGGTATAGCGACAAATCAGAACATGATGAATAATAGCTTTAACGCCGTAAGCCAAGAAAGCAGACCAGAAAAACCAGATAAGTAATAAACTCTTCACTAAGTAAATACAAAACCCCCAGTTAATTATTATTTGGCTGGGGGTTTTTCGAGCCTGTCCTGAAAATTGTGTAAATGCTTATATTCCTATAGCGTGTTAAGTCAAAAAGGATATGAGTCATGGCGAAAAAACCTCGAACACCGGATACTCCCCAGCTCGCAATGTTGCGTCAGATTACGGGTGAACTGGCAAAAGATATCAAAACTGAAGCTGACCTCAATAAGATCCTCAACCAGTTCGTCAAAATGACGGTAGAAGCCGCGTTGGACGCTGAGATGGAACACCACCTCGGCTATGCTAAAGTACCACTGAAGGCCGAGGAAGTGGTAAGAGTCGCAACGGCTTCTCACCCAAAATGCTCACTTCACAGTACGGCGAGCTGGCCATCGAGACGCCCCGTGATCGCAACAGTGAATTTGACCCCATTATTGTTCAAAAAGGGCAAACCCGACTGACTGGGTTTGATGAGCAAATTTTAGCCTTTTATGCTCAAGGGATGACCACCCGAGAGATTACCAACATGTTTAAAAAACTTTACGATGCAGATGTGTCCCCAACACTGATATCCAAAGTGACAGACGCGGTAATAGAGCAAGTCACAACCTGGCGTAATCGCCCACTGGATAGTCTGTATCCTATTGTTTATAGGGATTGTATTGTCATTAAAGTGCATCAGGATAAACGGGTTATCAACAAATCTGTCTATATTGCGTTAGGTGTTAATCTGGCGGGCCAGAAGGAATGTCTGGGCCTGTGGATCGCCGATACCGAAGGGGCGGGGACGTGGTTATCGATACTGACTGAGCTTAAAAATCGTGGCCTAAACGACATCCTCATTGCCTGCGTCGATGGCCTGAAGGGCTTCCCAGAGGCGGTAAATACCGTTTACCCTCAGACATCGGTCCAGTTGTGCATCGTCCATAGGGTGCGTAACTCGGTAAAATATGTCAGTTGGAAAGACCAAAAAGCCTTATGTGCAGACCTTAAACTTATTTACCGGTCGGCGACGGAAGAGGCTGCTTTGCAGGAGCTGGAAGCGTTCGAGTTACGTTGGGATGATAAATATCCGACAGTGTCACAAATATGGCGCAGAAACTGGGCTGACTTATCAACATTTTTCTCCTGTCCTGATGAAATCAGGAAGGTTATTTATACAACCAATGGGATTGAATCACTGAACAGCATGATCCGTAAAGCCATCAAGAAGCGTAAAATATTTTCACACGATCAGTCAGCCCTGAAGGTCATTTATCTGGCCATCGAGTCAGCCTCAGCGAAATGGATCTGCCGATCCATAACTGGCGTCAGGCGTTAAACCACTTTATGATTAAATACCCAGAGAGGTTGACTGAGTATTTATAAAAAGGCATTTACACAAAATCCGGTACAGGCCCTTGGGGTTTTTCTTCTGTATATGATCCAGTCGTATATAACTAATTTTTATACACAACCACCACTGTATTGACCATATCGTGATCTATAATATCTTTTATAAGATACGATATTGCTCTAGCTTCTTCTGACGAGCAGCCTCTTTAGCCAACCGTTTCTTGCGAGAATCACAAGGCTCTGGGCAATCACATGCCTTTTCCATCCCTAAAGCTCCAATTCCGCCGCAACTGCCCTGCAAGGTTTTACGTTTTACGATATAACCTAACGACATCCCGCCGATGACCAAGAGAAAAAAGACAAAAGATGCGATAAAAGTTGTCAACATATCCCCTCCTGCTATGGCCTTTTTTGCAGATAGGGTTTGAATGCATCAGAATAACGCTCCTCAAATCCCTCGTCTGTTTTGACTATCATAAATACCGGAATCCCCAGCAAGTTGGCCAAGGCCATCCCGCGTTCAGGCCCAAGGACATCCAGACCGGTAGAAAGACCGTCTGCTGTCATACAGCTTGGATCTAACACAGTTATTGATACCAGCCGATGATTAATTGGCCGCCCTGTCTCTGGATCAATCGTGTGTGAGTAACGCACACCATTCTGCTCGAAGTAATTACGATAATCCCCTGAGGTTGCAATTGCCATTCGCCCCGGTTCGATAATCTCTTGAGCATTTTGTGCTGAGCCAGCAACTGGTTTCTCAATGGCGATGCGCCAGGGTTTATTTTCCCCATTATTACCGCGAGTCCGCACCTCACCGCCGATATCAACCATATAGTTGGTGATATTCTGTGCTTCCAAATATTCGGCAACCACATCAACCCCATATCCTTTCGCAATTGATGAGAGATCGACATACAACTCAGGGAGCCGTTTGACTAAAGCCCCCTGCTCCACGGCCAGCTTATCAATACCAACCCATGCCCGACGAGTGGTTATTTCCGCATCAGTTGGAACAACATCTGGCCGCCCTTCAGGGCCAAAACCCCATAAGTTGACTAACGGCCCAACGGTGACATCCAGTGCACCATCAGTCAGACGGTTTATACGAATAGCCTCACGCACCACTTTAGCGGTCACAGCTGAAACCGGGAACGGTGTGTTCAATTCGCGACTTTTATTGAAACGACTCAGTTCCGAGTCAGGCCGATAAGTCGACATCTGATCATTAACCCGTTCCAATTCCAGGTCGATTTCCTGCTGTAATTGCTCTGCGCCGGGGGTGGATGAGTCACTAACATATTTAATTGAATATGAGGTTCCCATCGTTTTACCTTCGAGATTGATTTGCTCAGGACCACACCCTGAGAGCAGTAAAACCCCGACCACCGCCATTAGCCAATGCGTTATATATTTCTGCACAATATCCCCAATTACTGTAAAAAGCCGAGTGGTGGCAAATCAACCACCAAAATCATCCAGCATAATATTGTCGTCTTCCACACCAAGATCTTTCAGCATTTTGATAACGGCCGCATTCATCATCGGCGGGCCACACATATAGAATTCACAATCTTCCGGCGCGGGGTGATTCTTGAGGTAATTCTCTAACAACACGTTATGAATAAAACCGGTATAACCCGTCCAGTTGTCTTCGGGTTGTGGATCAGACAACGCAACATGCCAACGGAAATTCTCATTCTCAGCCTGTAGCTGATCAAAATCTTCTTCATAGAACATTTCGCGGCGCGAACGTGCACCATACCAGAAGCTGATTTTACGTTTCGAATGTAGCCGCTTGAGCTGATCAAAAATATGTGAACGCATCGGTGCCATCCCCGCGCCCCCACCGATAAAGACCATTTCCGCATCAGTATCTTTGGCAAAGAACTCACCAAATGGCCCCGATATAACCACTTTATCACCCGGTTTTAATGACCAGATATACGAGGACATTATCCCCGGAGGCGCATCGGGTAATGACGGTGGTGGTGTGGCAATACGCACGTTAAGCATAATAATGCCACGCTCTTCGGGATAGTTTGCCATAGAATAAGCACGCACGGTTGGCTCACTAACCGCCGACTCGAAACGGAACAAATTAAATTTATCCCAGTCACCACGATATTCCGCCGGCACATCAAAATCTGCGTACTTGACCGTATGCGGTTCAGCTTCAATCTGAATAAATCCACCGGCACGGAAAGGAACAACATCACCATAAGGAATTTTCAGCTTCAATTCCTTGATAAATGTGGCTTTATTATCATTAGAGATAACTTCGCAAGTCCATTTCTTCACACCGAAAATCTCTTCCGGCAACTCAATTTTCAGGTTCTGCTTCACGTTAACCTGACAAGCCAATCGACAACCCTCTTTCGCTTCACGCTTGGAAATATGAGAAAGTTCGGTTGGCAGAATATCACCGCCACCTTCTTTTATTGTCACACGGCACTGCCCACAAGAGCCACCACCGCCACAGGCTGAAGACACAAAGATGCCCTGGCTGGAAAGCATATTCAGCAGTTTATCGCCTGCTGGCGCGGTAAAACTTTTATCCGCATCGTCATTAACATCAACGGTAATCTCACCAGTATTCACCAATTTTGATTTGGCGAATAAAATCATCACCGTCAATGCCAGCACGATGAGGGTGAACATCACTACACCCAGAATTATTTCCATCAATTATTCCTGCCTTTATAGGTTCACGCCGGAGAAAGACATAAAACCTAATGCCATCAATCCGGTGGTGATAAAGGTGATCCCTAACCCCTGTAAGCCCGCAGGCACATTGGCATATTTCATTTTTTCGCGAATACCCGCTAACGCGACGATGGCTAGCATCCAACCAATACCGGAGCCAAAACCATAGACAATTGACTCAGGGAAGTTGTAATCACGTTGTGCCATGAATGATACCCCGCCAAAAATGGCGCAGTTCACGGTGATCAGTGGCAGGAAAATTCCCAGCGCGTTGTACAGTGCAGGGAAGTAGCGATCGAGGATCATCTCCAGCACTTGTACGATAGCGGCAATAACGCCGATAAAAGTGATGAAATTCAGGAAGCTGAGGTCAACGCCCTCAACGAGCGCACCATCACGCAACACCAGGTTATAAACCAAATTGTTAGCCGGCACTGCGATGCCCAAGACCACGGTTACCGCAATCCCCAGACCAAAAGCGGTTGATACTTTCTTTGAAACCGCCAGGAAAGTACACATGCCCAAAAAGAACGCTAATGCCATATTTTCCACAAACACTGCGCGGACAAATAGACTGATGTAATGTTCCATCGTCAATTACTCCTTCTCAATCTGCGCAGGTTTCAGGGTGCGCAGACCCCAAATCAGCAAACCAATGATAAAGAATGCACTAGGTGCCAGCAGGAACAATCCGTTCGGCTGATACCAGCCACCGTTCTGCACTGTCTCCAATACCGGCACACCAAACAACTTACCGGAGCCAATCAGTTCGCGGACAAAACCGACCAGTACTAGCACCACGCCATAGCCCAAGCCATTGCCGATGCCATCCATAAAGCTTTCTATGGGTGGGGATTTCATCGCATAAGCTTCAGCACGCCCCATCACAATGCAGTTGGTGATAATCAGGCCAACAAATACGGATAGCTGCTTGGATATCTCATAGGCATAAGCGCGCAGGATCTGATCGACCACAATGACTAATGAGGCAATAATCACCATCTGAACGATAATCCGCACACTGTTTGGAATATGATTTCGAATCAATGAGATAAAGAAACTGGAAAACGCGGTCACCAAGGTAACAGCCAGTGTCATCACTAAGGCTGTTTCCAATTTGGTGGTCACTGCCAGCGCTGAGCACACGCCTAGAATCTGTAATGCGATCGGGTTGTTATCAAATAACGGCCCGAATAAAACCCGCTTAATCTCTTTGGTATCAGCCATTTTTTAACGCTCCTTCGCGTACTTTTTTCAGGAACGGGCCAAAGCCGTTTTCACCGAGCCAGAAATCGAAGCTGTTTTGCACTCCGTTGGAGGTCAGCGTCGCTCCTGACAAACCATCTATTGCATGAGGATCACCCTCAGGTGCACGCCCTTTAACAATACGAATAGCCGGTTGCCCTTGATCGTCAAATAGCCGCTTACCAATCCATTGGTTACGCCAGATTGGGTTCTGAATTTCGCCACCCAGCCCTGGCGTTTCACCTTGATCATAATAGGTGATGCCGCGTACTGTTTTGCCATCAGTGTCAATCGCGACAAAGGCATACATCATCGACCACAAACCTGAGCCATAGATAGGAAGAACTATCTTGTTAACTTGCCCACTTTCACTACGCACCAGATAGATTTCAACCACGTTAGCGCGACGGCGAATACCGGCGATATCTTGCGCGGGGGTCAGTGCGATACTCATTTGGTTATCGCGCAATGCTTGAGTACGGTCAAATGTTGCAGGGTCTTGTTGAATAAACTCACCACTTTGCAAATCAAGCAACCGAGGTTCAATTCGTGTTGCAAACTCTCGCTGCACGTCTTCTGCCGGCATTCTTGGTTGCAGCAAACCGGCTACTGCCAGAATATTACGCTGCTTATCCAGCAGCCGCTGTTCTTGTTGCCGGGCTTTCAAGCCAACCGCAGCGCCAGCCACGACGACTGAGCACACCAGACACAGCACAATCACCACCAGCAACGTTTTGCCGATGCTGTCATTATTTCTTGGTTTATTACTCGCCACGGGCTTTCCTCCGCTTGATGTTGGCCTGAACAACCACATAATCGAACAGTGGCGCAAACAGGTTGGCGAACAGAATCGCCAGCATCATTCCCTCCGGATAAGCCGGATTCGCAACGCGGATTAACACACACATTGCACCAATCAGACCGCCATACCACCACTTACCTTTATTGGTAAAGGAAGCGGATACCGGATCGGTGGCCATAAAGATCATGCCGAAAGCGAAACCGCCCAGAACCAGATGCCAATACCACGGCATAGCAAATAACGGATTGGTGGCAGAACCTATCCAGTTAAACAGACAAGCAGTTGCGATCATCCCGATCATCACACCGGCCACAATCCGCCAGGATGCCACACGACCAAACAGAATAATGGCACCGCCAATCAGGATCATCAGCGTGGAAACTTCACCAATAGAACCGGGAATATTTCCGAGGAAAGCATCCATCCACGTAATAGGTTGATGAGTGATGCTGTTAATTAAACTGTGGCTACCGTTGACACTCCATTGCGACAATGGGGTCGCACCGGAAAAACCATCCGCCGCAGTCCAAACCAAATCACCTGATATCTGAGCCGGATAAGCAAAGAACAGGAAAGCACGCCCCGCCAGTGCCGGGTTCAGAAAATTACGCCCGGTCCCCCCGAAGATCTCTTTACCGATAACCACACCGAAAGAGATCCCCAACGCCGCCTGCCATAATGGCAATGTCGGTGGCACAATCAGAGAGAACAGGATTGAGGTAACAAAGAAGCCTTCGTTGATTTCATGCTTACGGACAATGGAAAAGACCACTTCCCAGAAGCCCCCCACCAAGAACACCACCGCATAAATCGGCAGGAAATAGGCGGCCCCCAGCACCATTTTACTTATCCAGCCAGCATCTGGCGTCAGTGATGCACCTAACATTTGCGCCAGGCGATAATGCCAATCACCAGCAATAACCTGTTGCAACTCTGCGCCACTGTAGAGCTGATTTAAGGCCGGAATAGCCTGTAACCCTACGTTATACATACCCCAGAACATGGCGGGGAATACCGCCAGCCACACCAGAATCATCATCCGCTTTAAATCGATAGCATCGCGAACGTGAGAAGCGCCGGGGGTGACTTTACCCTGTGTGTAGAAAATAGTGGCAGCCGCTTCATAGAGCGGATAGTACTTTTCTAATTTGCCACCCGCTTCAAAGTGGTGTTCGATTTTCTCAAGAAAATTTTTCAAGCCCATCAGTTATCCTTCCTGCTCAATCTTGGTCAGTATGTCGCGCAGTACCGGGCCGTATTCGTACTTGCCGGGGCAAACAAATGTACATAAAGCCAAGTCTTCTTCGTCCAACTCTAAGCATCCCAGCGCTTGCGCACTGTCAGTATCGCCAGATAGCAGGTCACGCAGTAGATGGGTGGCCAGAATATCCAGTGGCATCACTCGCTCATAGTTACCAATTGGCACCATCGAGCGCTCACCGCCATGCATATCGGTAGAGAATGCAAACAGCTTATGTTTGAAGAAATGGCCTAGCGTGGTGCGGGTGATTGAGTATTTATCACGGCCCGGCATCACCCAGCCGAATAGCTCTTTTTCTCGCCCTTCGCGGATAACCGACACTTGCTGATGAAAACGCCCAAGATAGCCATGAGTAGCTGAAGAGGCAGTGCCACTGAGCACCGAACCTGAAATGATGCGGTTATCATCCTCTTTTAGCTTACCGGCGGTCAGTTCAGATAAACTGGCACCTAAGCGGGTGCGCAGTAACACCGGTTGATTTACCTGCGGGCCTGCCAGAGCGACGATACGGTCGGTACAAAGCTCGCCACGGGTAAACAGTTTACCGATGGCAATAACGTCCTGATAGCCTACATGCCAAACCATTTTGCGCAGGCTGACCGGTTCGAGGAAATGAATGTGAGTACCAACCAACCCCGCGGGATGTGGGCCAGAAAACTCATTGTACGTCACCTGAGCGCTGGTATGCCCAACAGTAGCCTGCCCCGGCGCATGGCAAACATGCACTTTACCTTCAGTCAGCCGGGTAAGAACGGTTAAACCGTGGTTAAAAGCCGCCAACTCAGTGGCAATAATCACCTGCGGGTTGGCCGCCAGTGGCTGGGTATCCATTGCGCTGACAAAAATAGCCCGCGGGCTACTGCCAGGTACCGGTGTTTTGCTGAAAGGACGGGTTCGTAGTGCAGTCCATAAGCCAGAAGCCAGCAATTGGCGTTGTACCTGTTCGCGGCTCAGTTGATTGAGGGTGGCTTCATCAAAATGCTCAAAAGGAACCTGCTCATCACCGTCAATATCAATCACAACGGATTGCAATACCCGGCGCTCGCCACGATTGATGGCACTTACTTTGCCACTGGCAGGTGCGGTAAACAGCACTCCGGGATTTTTTTTATCTTCAAATAGCGGCTGGCCTTTCTTAACCCAATCACCTTCTTGCACCAGCATTGAAGGCCGCATACCGACATACTCTTCACCGAGTAGCGCTACATGATGAATAGCAGGCCCCTCCTCTATTACCTGAACAGGTGCTCCAGCGATGGGAAGGTCTAGCCCTTTCTTTATTTTAATCATAGGTTTAAACGACTTCATTAGTTATATCAGATGCTGCACATAAGCCAACAGCGTACAGCGGCGTAAAAATGAGATCCATTCACAGTACAGTTAAACGGCGCTTTACTACAAAACCATCCTATCATCGTGGTTTTAGCTGAAAGAATCTCGGAAATTAATACTGATACCCGAATTGAATGCCTGAAGATAAAATAGACTGAAATAGCATGACAGATGTGGGTGACCAGAAGCGCATGATTTTAGCATTTCCATCTCGCAGTGTCTGACAAATGCAGTGACCCAGGTCAAGCAAACACAAATAAATTACGGTTAATTTGTGTATATACTCGGTAAAACCGTATTGCTAATTCACCTTTACCGACTTTGTGTTTATTTTATACAAACATATATTGCTAAAAATTTTCTGACTGATAATCTGCGCCTATAAATCAAAAGATGCAGTGGCAGAATTTACATAATATAAGTAGGAATAATAAATGGGCAAAATTGCGCCGTCGTTTGCGGCGAGAATGTTTGCAACGATAATGTTTGCAGCGATAATTTGTTTGCCTGCGGTTTCGTTCATTAGCTCAGCCAGTGAGCCTGTGGCGGTATCCAAAGAGCTAAAACAGCAATTACTCGGTTCATCAGTCTATATTCAGATCTTCAAAGAAGAACGTACTCTGGAATTATATGCCAGATTACAGGGCGAATATCGTTTGGTACAAAGCTATCGTATCTGTGAATTCTCCGGTGGCCTTGGGCCGAAACGCCGTGAAGGGGATTTTAAGAGTCCGGAAGGTTTTTACACTGTAAATATGCGCCATTTGAAACCCGATAGTAAGTTTTATCGGGCAATCAATATTGGCTTCCCAAATGAATATGATAAATCGCAGGGCTATTCAGGGAAATATCTGATGATCCACGGCGCATGTAAATCAATCGGCTGTTATGCCATGACTGATGCCTATATGGACGAGATATTTAACTACGTACAGACGGCATTTATCTTCGGTCAGGAAAAGGTGGATATCAGTATTTATCCTTTCCGCATGACAGAACAGAACATGCAGCGCCACCGTAACTCATCTGATTACAACTTTTGGCGTCAGTTGCAGCCGGGATATGCTTATTTTGCCAAGAACCGGATGCCACCGTCAGTTGCGGTGATCAATGGGCAGTATGTGTTGAGCCGCCCTCCGGTCTCCAGTGAGCCAGCAACACAATATGTACTGACCCAATCAAATTCGCTCACCAAAACAGAATAATGCGAACTCACCTGGTGCAATTTTGTGCCAGGTTTCATTTGCGGTCAGTGGCGCTGTGGCAATCACCGTAACCACATCATTGGGTGTGGTCTGGCGCTGGAAATCAATTTCTACATCCCTATCTAGCAATGTTGCTTTGCCGAAAGGCGCACGGCGAGTAATCCAATAGAGATTGGTCGAGCAAAATGCCATCACAAAACGGCCATCCGACAGTAACATATTAAATACCCCTTTTGCCCGTAACTGTTCGCATAAGGTGCCGATATAACGGAATACTGCCGGCCAGTTACTTGGGGTGCGAGGGTAGCGTTTTGCCAGTTGATTAAGTAACCAGCAGAATGCATATTCGCTGTCTGTTTGACCTATCGGCCGGAAAGTCCCGGTATCCAATTGGCGATAACCTTTGAGCTGGCCGTTATGGGCATAAGTCCAGTTGCGCCCCCACATTTCGCGGGTAAACGGATGGGTATTTTCCAACGCCACCTCACCGCGATTAGCCTGACGGATATGGGAAACCACCGCACAGGATTTTATCGGGTAATCCTGCACCAGACGGGCAATGGGTGAATTAAAACTCGGTTGCGGATCTTTAAACGTGCGACAACCATTACCTTCATAGAAAGTAATTCCCCAGCCATCTTTATGTGGGCCAGTTCCCCCACCACGTTGCACCAGGCCGGTAAAGCTAAAGCAAATGTCTGTTGGCACATTCGCGCTCATCCCGAGCAGTTCGCACATATAGTCCTCCGCGCATATACCCTTTGTTGTTGACGTTGCACCGGTGGCCGTCATCCGAATCACTGACTTAAATCCGCTCTACGGGCTTTGCTTTTTTGCTGCCCACCAGCAACACCGATGAGTTTGGGTATAAACCTTTAAGCTACGATTGATACCGGCCAATCGCCATACCGATCACCCACATTCAAGGTGATCAACACTCGTTGATCACCCCAGTACATCAGGCTTTTACCATCTCTTTTTCGATTAATTGAATCAAGATGTGAATTGCTTTGATGTGAATTTCCTGGATACGATCGGCATAACCGAAATGAGGAACTCGGATTTCAATATCAGCAGAACCTGCCATTTTGCCACCATCTTTGCCGGTCAGCGTGATGACTTTCATGCCTTTAGCGCGAGCAGCATCAATCGCTTTGATGATATTACCAGAATTCCCTGAGGTGGAAATGCCCAGTAATACATCACCTTCGCGACCTACCGCTTCGACATAACGTGAGAAAACGTAGTCATAACCAAAATCATTACTGACACAAGAGAGATGGCTGACATCGGAAATCGCAATCGCAGGATAACCTGGGCGATTTTCACGATAGCGGCCAGTCAACTCTTCGGCAAAATGCATAGCATCACAATGGGAACCGCCATTACCGCATGACAATACTTTACCACCAGCTTTAAAAGAATCAGCCAGCAACACGGCTGCGCGCTCAATGGCATCAATATTGGCATCATCTTTTAGAAAGTTTGCCAATGTATCTGCGGCTTCGTTCAGTTCACTGCGGATTAAATCATGGTACATGGGAGCCTCTTTATCGTTCTATGCCATCAATATTTGTCCGTCGCCAGTGTACCGGATCGCATAAACAGCGAGAAGCGCTGTGATGAATTTGACCGCAGGCTTTTAACCTTTAATGCGGTCAGTTTGTGAGATTAGTTGTAAATAACATGTAATGGTATTGATAAAAATAATGGAATGAACTACAACAAATGTATCACTCAACAGGTCAGACCTCCTACATCTCAGGAGCTTCATTATGATGATTCTAAGCATTGTTGCCTTGCTGGTTCTTATTAGTGTGTTGTTCTATCACCGGGTGAACCTTTACCTCAGTAGTTTGATTCTTGTGGTTTATACCGCAGCAATGGGTGCGGCGCAGTTATGGTCATACTGGGCATTATTGCCGCTGGTGATTGTTTTGCTGCCACTGACCCTGACTCCACTGCGCCAGTCTCTGTTCTCAGCCCCAGCGTTACGCATTTTCCGTAAAGTCATGCCCGCCATGTCTCGCACCGAAAAAGAAGCGATTGATGCGGGCACCACCTGGTGGGAAGGCGATTTGTTCCAGGGCCAACCAGACTGGAAAAAACTGCATAACTATCCAAAACCGCAATTAACCGCAGAAGAGCAAGCCTTTATTGATGGGCCGGTCGAAGAAGCCTGTCGTATGGCCAATGATTTCCAGATTACCCATGAGTTGGCTGATCTGCCGCCAGAGCTGTGGGCCTATCTGAAAGAAAATCGCTTCTTCGCGATGATCATTAAGAAAGAGTACGGCGGCCTTGAGTTCTCAGCCTATGCTCAGGCACGAGTGCTACAAAAACTGTCTGGCGTGTCTGGCATATTGGCCATCACCGTCGGCGTACCTAACTCTCTTGGCCCCGGCGAATTACTGCAACATTACGGTACTGAAGAGCAAAAAAATCATTACCTGCCGGGTTTGGCCCGTGGCGATGAAATCCCTTGTTTCGCCCTAACCAGTCCCGAAGCGGGTTCAGATGCCGGTGCGATTCCGGATACCGGTACAGTTTGCATGGGTGAATGGCAAGGTAAACAGGTTCTCGGGATGCGGCTGACCTGGAACAAACGCTATATCACTCTCGCGCCCATCGCCACGGTGCTAGGGCTGGCATTCAAACTGTCTGACCCTGACCATCTGATCGGTGACACCGTTGATTTGGGCATTACCTGTGCGCTGATCCCAACCAACACTCCAGGGGTAGAAATTGGCCGCCGCCACTTCCCGCTAAACGTGCCGTTCCAGAATGGCCCAACGCGTGGTAACGATATCTTTGTCCCCATTGATTACATTATCGGTGGGCCAAAAATGGCCGGTCAGGGCTGGCGGATGCTGGTGGAATGTCTGTCGGTTGGTCGTGGCATTACCTTGCCGTCCAACGCCACAGGCAGCTTGAAAAGTGTGGCAATGGGTATTGGCGCTTATGCCTATATTCGCCGTCAATTCAAAATCTCAATCGGTAAAATGGAAGGGATTGAAGAGCCGCTGGCACGTATTGCCGGTAATGCTTATGTGATGGATGCCGCTGCCACCTTAATTACCAGCGGTATTATGTTGGGTGAAAAACCGGCAGTGCTCTCTGCTATCGTCAAATATCACTGTACCCACCGTGGTCAACGTGCGGTGATGGATGCGATGGATATCGCCGGTGGTAAAGGCATCTGCCTTGGCCCGGCAAACTTTGTGGCGCGTGGTTACCAAGGTGCACCAATCGGTATCACGGTGGAAGGCGCGAATATCCTAACCCGCAGCATGATCATCTTCGGCCAGGGCGCTATCCGCTGCCATCCGTTTGTACTGGATGAAATGGCGGCGGCGCAATCTAATGATGTCTCTGCCTTTGATAAAGCGCTGTTTGGCCATCTGGGCCATGTCGGTAGCTGCAAGGTACGTAGCTTATGGTTGGGCCTGACCAATGGCCGCACCAGTGCCACACCAACTAAAGACAGTACCCGCCGTTATTACCAGCAGTTGAACCGCCTGAGCGCTAATCTGGCATTGCTGTCAGATGTCTCAATGGGCGTGCTGGGTGGCAGCCTGAAACGCCGTGAGCGTATCTCTGCCCGTTTGGGGGATATTCTTAGCCAAATGTATCTGGCCTCAGCCACGTTGAAACGCTATGAAGATGAAGGCCGTCAGAAAGAGGACTTACCACTGGTGCATTGGGGGGTGCAGGATGCGCTGAATCAGGCGGAACAAGCGCTGGATGATTTGCTGCGTAACTTCCCCAATGGCCTTATCGCCGGGTTGATGCGGTTCGTGGTGTTCCCATTTGGTCGCGTACATCAAGCGCCGTCAGACCGTCTGGACCATCAGTTAGCACAACTATTACAAGTTCCATCTGCCACTCGTAGCCGTATTGGTCGTGGTCAGTACCTGACACCGAGTGAATTTAACCCAGTTGGTTTGCTGGAAGAAGCATTGCAAGATGTGATTGCGGCGGAGCCTATCCACAAGCGTTTGAGCAAAGAAGCGGGTAGAGGTTTGCCATTCACCCGCCTGGATATACTGGCGCAAAAGGCATTAGCTGAAGGTAAAATCAATGCCGAAGAAGCGGCCATTCTGACCAAAGCAGAACATAGCCGTTTGCGTTCAATTAATGTCGATGAATTTGAAGCAGATGCCTTGGCAGCGAAACCCGCCGTAAAGCAGCCGGCTAAACCACGGCAAATTGAAGCTGCATAATAAATTAGTCTCATTGATGTTTGTGTCTATTCAAGCCTCCGTTCACTTAAGGAGGCTTTTCTTATTATTCATCTAGTTAGCGGTCATTTCGATATATTAACCTGATTACTCGCTCTGGCGCTCATCAAGCAGGCCACGGACAATCAGTCCGAATTGCTCCGGTTTACCGGTAAATAGCACGCTGTCAGGTTGAATCGCTAATAACTGCTGCCGTAAACTATTGCGCCAATCGGTGTCATTAATCAGACGTACCGTGACTGCGATGTACTCTGCTATATTATGCGTGATCAGCTCCTCAGCCAGCCCCAAACGACGAAATAGCCCTTCATCAATATGCTCATGAACTTCCGATCCACTGAGGCAAACACCCGGTAGCCCCTGACGCACGGTATCGACGATGCCATTGGTATTGCCAAAGGGAAACGGATTAATAAACAGATCACACTGGTTAATCACCTGTAAATAAGCGGGATAACTCAAATGCTCGTAAACTCTGGCTTCGGTAACCATATCAATGACCGCTTTTTCCATCACCCGATGGGTAATCCCCCAGCAAAAAACCGACTAAAAAAATGAAATACCACCGGAGTCGCCGCTTGATCAGCTATTTCGGCACAGGTCGCGAGAAAACGGGGGTTAATTTTCATCGCCGATGCACAAACAGCAATATGGACAACAGACCGCTCATCAAATTGATGTATAGGTTCCGGTTGGCTGATATTTATCGGCGGCACATATGGCAAACAATCCTTAGGTAATGAAACGACTTTTTCAGAGAAGCAGCCACTATCGCCCAGATAATCCTCTTCCACTAATACCGCGTCGATGTAATCGGAATGGGTCGTTGCTGGATGCCCCAATGCCATCACCTGCAAAGGTGCCAGGCGCAAGTTACTCAAAGCAATGGTAAGTGGAAACATCCCGACACTGGGGAAATAGATAACATCCGGGCGCAGTTGCTGTGCCAGAGCGGCTATCGCTTCAACCGCCCCCGCCCGCAGCACCTCGGTGAAGTCATCAAAAACCTCGCGAGTTGTGGCATCGGTTGCCTCCATTATCGTAACACCATGAGTAGAAAACTGCTGGCGAGCGGCCCGCAGAGTGCTGGAGTGAGTGCGATAAATAGAATGCCCGCTGTTAAACCATTCTAAAATAACCAGCATCAAGGGTTTGCTGCGTGGTGGGGGGCGAGAGTCATTATCAGATAACCCATTGTGTAGCAGCGCATTACGCAGATGAAAATTAATGCTGCGCTTTATGGCATGTTTTTTCGCTATATCAGCGTAACTGCAATGCATGTACACATCGTGGAGGATGCGCTCGGGTAAGTGTTCAAGGCTCTCTAGGGTTAACAGTTTTTCAGGCAACCACGCTAATAACAGCTCACGTTTCGCATGGCCCGCCGCACGGGGTAAAATGCGCGGTGACAATAATGCCAAAAAAAGTGCCGCCGCCGCATGAGGATTAAATTGCCACAATAAATCCGGCTGAAGCGGAATACCCGATTCGGGTAAATACATCAGACAAAACTTCAGGAAATTATTGTGCTCAAACCGTAAAGGGTGAGCGCACCCCTCCCCCGCCTGGTTAAGATTGGTAATAACATGATCCGCATGAACAAAAGGTGATGCAGCAAATATCAACGCAATCCAGCGGTGGAAATTGATCAGTTGTAAAAAGCCTTTATCTGAAATCACAAAACCAGGATCAGAAAACAGGTTGCTAATGGCCGCAGCTAAACGATTACAGAAACGCTCCTGCTGCTGTACCGATTGTTGATTAAGCGAAAAAACATCCCAGCGGCCATATTGGGTGTCCAGTTGCTCCAATACCAAGAGTAATAATCGCCCGGCCTCCTCATAGCGCCGCACACAGACGAGAAACTCGAAATAAGGTAATGAAAAGTCTACCGGCGTCTCTACTGCGGGTGTTAATTCAACCGTTTTGTCCACCATTGCCCGTCCTCTTTGTCACGTCGACATTCCGACTTCTCTAGCAAATTGAGTTGGTTAAGAATTTGTCACTTCAGGTCTGAGATAGCAGGTAGAGGCTTCCAGCGGCCGAGAACATGCGTATCACAAGGTTGCGGTGGCGTGTTAACACCTTCAGGGAGACAAACGTCGACACTGATATTGGCTGAGATATCATGTTCAGACTCGATCACGATAGGCGCGGGTGAGGTATGCCCTTCAAGAGAACTGAGGATCTGGTTTCGTTTTATCAATAACAAATCCGGCTGACTCCCCTCCTGAAGCGGCATTACTGTAGCGCCGGCCACTGTTGTTGTTCGCTCAGGTGAGATAAGAGCAGCTTGGGTATTGGCAGCCGTATTAGTATTGACAGTGGTATTGACAGTGGTATTGACCGAAGTATTGGTGGTGACAATGCTATCAGCCACGGTGTAATCATCCAGGTTATTTTTATCAACCGCCTGACCGTTAATAGTGACATTCTCACCGACGCTTTCCGGCAAGGTTATCAAGACAGAAAGCTTGCGGGTCATGGTGCTGCTGCCACCAATCATAATGTCACTAACAATAGCCGCATCATTGAGGAGGACGCCGTGGTTATTGCCAGAATTACCGCTTATCGCGCCACCGCTGACGGTACCATTGACGTGTACCCCATGACCGCTGTTAGAGGCTATGCCATTGACCGTAGTGTTACCGCTATTAGTCACCGGCCCGGACAGTTCCACACCATGACCATCGGTGGCGTTACCATTTAACGAGGTGTTATCGAGGATATTGAAACCGCCCAATGTAACGCCGATACCTTGCTCACCGTGGGCATTGCCGCTCACCTGTAGCGAGTCATCCTCGCCGCCACCGCTCAGTGTGGCATCTTTACCCACATAAACACCTATGCCGTTGGTGGTATTCCCCTGCACCACACTGCCGTGAGCGCCAGACAAATTACCAACAATTTCCATCCCCCTGCCATCCGTGCTGCTGCCATTCAAGGTGGCGTTATGCAGTTGAGTGTTACCGTCAACTTTGATGCCGCTGCCCATATCTGATATACCGCTGACCATTGCGCCACTGACAGCACCGGCAAGTTGTACACCGTTACCACCAACCGCCTTACCGACAATCGTGGTATTACCTTCATTTTGCTGCAAGCCACTAATATCAATCCCCGTCCCGTTAGTGGCATTGCCTGCCAGCGAGGTATTATCGAGGATATTGAAACCATCCAATGTAACGCCAGTGCCTTTCTCACCGTGGGCGTTACCGCTGATGACCAATAAATCAACACCATCGCCACCGTTAAGGTGGGTACTGATATCAACCTCTACTCCGGTGCCATTGACAGTATCACCATACACCGCACTCCCATTGCTACTCGCAAGGTTACCGGCGATTTCCACACCTTTGCCATTGATGCTGTTACCGTTCAAGATGGCGTTATTCAGGCTGGAGTCACCGCTCACGTTAATACCACGGCCATTGGTCGACCCGCCCTCAATTCTACCGCCTGCGACAGCCCCGTTTAGTTGAATACCATCGCCATCAGTGGCTTTACCGTCGACAGTAGTATTGCCGCTGTGAGTAAACGGGCCATTGATATTGATACCAATGCCAGCGGTGGCATTACCACTCAGCTTGATATTATCAAGGGTATTATTGCCCATCAGCATGACGCCGCTACCTTGCTCACCGGTCGCATTACTGCTGATAATCAGCAGCCCCCCTGTTCCATCACTAGTGAGATTGAGATCGTGGCTTACATACACACCCGTACCGTTTACAGTATCGCCATGCACCGTACTACCAAAGTCACCAATGAGATCGCCTGAAATCTCCACGCCCTTACCCTCCGCACTATTCCCCATCAGCACGGTATTGTTAAGAACCGTTTCGCCATCGACTTTCACCCCACTGCCACTGGCAGAGACACCGTTGATACGACTATCGTCAAGAGTGCCTTTAACTTGCACGCCAATGCCGCTGGCTGAGGTACCATTCACCACACTTTCGCTAAGCGAGCCATTAACCTGCACACCAATACCTGCACCGGAAGCCGTACCGGTTAATCCCGTATTGATACCGTCGGTTAGCGAACCACTGATATCTAACCCAATGCCGTCCACAGCAGAGCCATATAAGCTAGTGTTGCTTAAGTCATTATTTCCGTTTAGTTTTATACCATCACCAGAGCCAGTTATTGCAATGCCGTTTATGGTAAGCAAATCAGCCTGACTGGTACCCGTGACATTTATATTTTCTTTAATATTAATGCCATAACCTATTCCATCAGTGATGCCATTAATGGTGCTTTGATTAATGCCATTGATATCACGGGTTATTTCCATTCCGATGCCGTTATTACTGCGGCCATTGAGCGTTATATTATCCAAAATCGTGTTAGCAACCCCACTGGAACCCGGTAATGAATCCACCGTCACACCGCTGCCATTAATTGACTTACCGGTCAGAGTAGTATCGGTAATTGTGGTATTACCGCTCATTCTCAGCCCTTCGGCATGAGCCGAATGCCCTGTGACATTAATGCGATTAATTTGATGTTCTGCACTGAAAAGATGAACACCGGTGCCGTTGGTACTGGCTCCGACAAGCGTCACGGGGCCGCTACTGTTATTAACAATGCCAGAAAGAGAAACACCCGTTCCCGCAATGCTACTGCCTTTAATTAACGTGTCACCCTCGCCATGTAATATCACCGTATTATTACTGGTAGGGAAATTAATTCCCGTACCGCTGCTGGAGCGGCCCTCCATGGTTAAAGAACCATTATTATTTATGGTTAACATCGTCGCACCTGAATGGGTTATGCCATCTCCTCCAGTAGTATCTGATGCGCCTTTATTTTCACCAAGGAAAGCTAATTGACTGCCTTTAGCAATATTGAATGTATTACTACCATGAAAATCAATCCCTCGGCTTGCTGTATCCACACCGTCTGTCACACCGTGAAAAGCGACATTCCCGTCGACTGAAAATGTATTGCCTGATCTAAAACCAATACCTACTCCCTGGGTTATATTAAGTGCATTACCGGTAAACGAACCATTTTTAGCAACCAACGTGTTATTTCCCTCTAGAATTAATGCTGCACTTTGCGAAGAGGCTAATGGCGAATTAGTCTCCGCATAAATGGAAACATTACCTAGCGAGGCGTTAAAATCAATATTATTTATGTAAATACTTCCCATGCCAACCGATGAGCCATTGATGTCAATATTCTTACTCTCAGATATCAAACTCAGGTTTGATAAATTAATTGATGAGTGACTGCCGGTGCTATTCTTACCTAATATGGCAACATCTCCTTGCGCCGTAATATTATTACGCGCGCCCACCGAATCACCTTGAATAATAACGCCATTCGCCTCCCCAACACCAATTAACGTAATATTTTTCTGTGCATTCAATGATGAGTTTGGTTTAATAAAAACACCATTATTCATCGCAGTAGCATTAAAATTAATGCTACCAGCTGTCGAGGTGAAATTGCCCCCCTCTAATACAATCCCATCAGCGCCAGTAGCATCAGAATTTACTTCAATACCATTGGCGGTTACATTAGCGTTGCTAAATAACATGCTCTTTACACCATGAGCATTGGCGGTAAAATTACCATTACCCGTTTCGATATTGGCATAATCGACAACAATACTGGCTCCAGCCCCCTGACCGGAATGACTCCCCACCATCGCTATATTAGCGCCAGCCTTAATATTCACATAGTTACTGGTATTGCCACTGATATTTATACCATCAGCATCTGCTTGCATTCCCGTTGTGATACCTTTCATATTGATATCTTTATGAGCATTTACACTGCTATTGCCTGAGATCCAGATCCCTTTATGCGTTGTAGTGACATTCGCATTAATATTACCAGAGGTTGCCGTCATACTCCCATCGAATAATAAAAATGCGTCAGCGCCAGTGACATGGCTTTTAATATTAATATTTTCCCCGCTAGCATGTGACGCATTTAAGTAAATACCTTTATTAGCCCCACTGATAATATCGCCATTAACACTAAAGGAAAGATCACCAGAATTAGCGGTTATCTTACTATTCTTGAAGACTATCCCACCCCATGCATTACCATTAGCCTTGAATGCAAGGTCTTTTCCGCTAACAATACTTACATTATTGAACGCCCCCATCCATGCTATTTTAGAGTTAGAGTTTATTTCGAAGATCATATCACCAGCGCTGACTATGGATGAACCATCGGATATATCAACACCACGCCACCCTTGCTCATTAGCATTACTGCTTTCACCGGATATATGTACCTCCCCTACCGCAGTAATATTAGCCGCGTGACTAATGTTCACCCCAACCTGAGATGCTGCCCCTGTATTTCCATTAAGAGTGAGGTTGCCGACATCATACCGACCTCCAATTAACTCTATACGTGCGGTATTATTTTCGTTAGCATGTTTTGCGAGTAGGTCACCGCCATTTAATAAGATATAACTGTTATTTAATGTAATAACCGAATCTACCGTAGTATTACCCGCCAATAAGTTCAGATTCAGTCGCCCCGCAGTAGAAGTGATATTACTATCACTCACAATATTGCCATCAGCGTGCAACGTCAGCGTCGCATTACCCCCTGCCGTTTTATTAATATCGGCTTGCAGTGTAATATTGCACCAGCGACAACTCAATAGACTGCTATTACTGGTGGTAATTGTCACGTCGGTGCCATTATTAAGCTGAGCATTGATACTGCTATTTAATATTTGGGCAATATTGGCGGTTGGCGTGAAAATCTGTGTGTTGGTGGCATATCCGGCAGGAATATTGCCTATCTGAACTAATGCCCCAGTCTCAGTACCGCTGCTAACAATGTTTACCTCTGCCGGATCGAGCAGCCAGCGGCCCCTACGACCATGAATAGTCGCAGTATCAACATGACCAAAAGCCTGTAAATTACGCCGACTGGATGTTTCAACCTGCCCACCATCACCCGACTGCGACCCACCACGGGCATGAATATCACCATAAAAACCGGTGTAATATTCAGACCATAACACCGCAGTCCCCCCCGCGCCTTTGTTTGATGAAGAAACATCAATATTCGCACTTTTATCCATGACAACTGAGCGAGAGTTTCTTATGCGACTATTTTTGCCCTGCCAACCTCCTCCGACCAATACATTGCCACCGCCAATGCTCCCCTGTGCATCTATTTTGCTGCCGGCAACCAAATGTATATTTTCACCTTGCAGGATAACGTACCCGCCATAGCCCTGCGAGCTACTGACATCCATCAGCCCCTGCTGGCGCACCAACCCCCCCCCTCACTGCCGCCATCAAGAAAAATAACCCCATTCTTTTCAGACAAACCCTGAGCCCGCAAAATACCGGTATTATCAATCACGGTATTCATTAACATCTCTTTGCCGCGAGCTGTTAGTTGGATAACCCCTTCATTAGCCTGAATCAGCCCACCGTTTTTTAGCAAAGCGCTAACTTGTTCGCCCTGAACTTGCACACCCAGCAAGCTACCGTGGTCCAAATTAAGCGTGACACGGCTCGCGCTCACTAATACCACTTTCCCTTGCGGCGCGTTGATAACACCCGATGCCTGATTATCAACCTGCTGGCCAATCAGCGCGATATAACCGCCCGCAGTGGTTCTCAGATGGGCCTGATTAATCACTTGGCCTTCACTTTTTAGGCTGGTCAGCGTATAGGATCCGTTAATAAAATCATGATTAGACATAGACTTAGTACTGGCAACTAACCCCCCCACATCAACTTGCGCACCTTTACCAAATAGAATGCCATTCGGATTAAGCAAAAAGACCTGCCCATTTGCTTTTAAGTTGCCATATATCTGTGATGCATCACGGCCTAGCACCCTATTTAGCGCAATGCTCTGCGTCCCTGGCTGGTTATAAATAACGCTGTTGCCCTGGGCGATATCAAAACTCCCCCAGTTGATTGCCAGCTTATCGCTTTGCTGCATTACGGTAAGGGTCGTGTTATTAGCATCCAGCACACCTTGGCCGACCACAATATTGCCGTTAGCTGGTAGTGGAGGATGGGCGAATACCAACGGGGACAATGTACCTGGCACTATTCCCATCAGCATGACCAGACGGCTAAATACTCTTGCTTTTGTTTTATAATCATTCACTCGTTTCCCACCGACAGGCGAAAATGAGCGGCCATAAGATCGGGTAAATTCTCCAACAGCAATCAAGCATCCCAACCGGCGGCAGAAAATAAGTTTGTATAATGTACTGTTCATTATTCGTATCCATTCAATCTGACAAATATGCCGATCAGCGCTAGAACATCTTGTAAGCGCTAAGCCATAATTGATCGTTATCCGGTTGAGGAGTTGCGGCCTGGCCGGTTCGATGTGCCCAGGTCAGATTCAGGGAATAATCTGCCGAACGAGAGAGAGTGATATAGGCACCAAAACCAGACAGGTTGATATTATTTCCTGCCAGGCCCTGGATAGGCTGGCGATAATAACTCCCCCACCCTTGGTCAAAGAATGCGGCAAACGTGACTTGATTTGCGGCCCCAGCCCAGAGTGGCAATGGAGGCAACCAGCGGGTACGTAATTCAGTGGTGAAAAATGTGCCTTTATCCACCGCACCCTCGCCGATGCCATAGGCCCGAACGGCAAGAGGCCCACCCAGCAACAGTTTTTGCGAGCTATCGAGGTTTTTGCTAGCCATCTGGCCAGTGAATTGATTGAAGAAAGATAAGTCAGAACCAAAGCCCTGATCATGACCAACACGATAATTAAAGCGGCTAAAAGCACCGTCAATGCCCGTCAAGGAGTTCATGCTTTGACTGAATTCGTCATCCAGCGTCAAGTGACCCGCCGTTCCCAGCAAATTGAAATTGCTAAGCCCACGGGATACCGCAGCAAAAGTGCCATAAATACCAAACTCACCGGCATTCAGATTGCGCTTTTGTTCTGGCAACAGAATGAGTGAGTCACGCATTCTCGACTGATAATAACCAGCACTCACATCAATTCTCACCGACGAATTACGTATCCACGGATGACGTAAATTAATCCCCCAGCTATCGAAATAACCATGAGCATCCAATGGGTCAAACGGCCCTGTTAGGGTATAATTCAGATGACTATAATTAAGTGCTGCACGCGTACCGTAACTATTAATAGGAAAATTGTAATCCAGCAAACCGCTAAAAACATCCGCCGAACTGGATAAAATAAAATCGGCCCGTAATTGGTCACCCCAACCAGTCATATTATTTAGCGTACCACCTGCTAATAAGCGATTGTGACCAGAGTAATCATTTCCCTGATTATCTACACCGAGATAACCCATCGCAGTTTGACCGGGGATAATATCAGCATACACTCGAGTCATTCCTGATTGAGTCCCCGGCTTTAATGCTAAAGAAGCATCAACTCCGGGTATTTCATTAAGTATGAGGGCGGTACGTTCCAGGCGGGATAATTCAGCCAGAGAAGCCGTGCAATCTTTCCCACCTAAAAAACCGGCTTCTTTGCTGCAACTATTACTTTCAATCACAGCAGTAGCAAATCGGGTGTTCAACCGGCTCTGATTATTTACTTCTGGTTTATCTAATCTGCCAGCAATAATACGTACGACAACAATGCCCCCATGAACCGCCTGCGGCGGTAATATAGCCTGAGCAGCAACCCAGCCTTGCTGTCGGTAAAAACGAGTTACAGCCAACGTCATAGCCTGTAAATCATTAAAGGTTAATCGCTGGCCGATCCAAGGCTTAATCACGCCTGGTAAGGCTTTATTATTTACGTTACCCGAGTGCAATAACTGGATATCCCCCTCAAACTTGACCTCACGTAAAATGATGGTGCCAGACGTATTAGAGCGGTCTGATAACACAGAAGAAGCCAAAGGTGGGAGATTAATTTCCGCCTCCTCTGGTGCACGTAATGGTTCTATTGTTGTTTGCCGTATTTCATTACTAATCGTACCAGCATTTGGCACACGTATTACCCGAGGGGCAGCAATTAACTGTGAGCAAAAAAAAAGAACAAACAATATTACACAGAATTTCAATTGGAACTGGCACCGTAGCACTGCTGGATAATAAAGATATCGCATAAAATATGCCTGCTTAACATGATTAAAACGCCAGCTAAAACAATATAAACCCTTGTTGTTTAATACTGGCCCGCATAGTTAGTTATTTTTAATTAGCAAGTAAATGCTTTTATGAAAGCACATTAAAATAAACCCCAATAAGATCGAGAGATAGAAATAAACATCAAAACAGTCGTTCTTTGCTGCTTCAGCCTAGTAGCCACAGCTTATTTGTCACAAATAGTTATTTATGGTTGATATAGTATTATCGACATGAAAGAATAATTACTTTAAATATAAAATAATTATTCAAATAGCCATATGCTACAGAAATGCAAACGCCATAACATAAGTTAGTGAAATATAAAAAATTAACAGATAAGCCAACTCTGTGGTCACGCGAGAACCTACCAAAAAGCCAAACAAGACGTTATAAAAAGCACCATGCAGCAGACAAATAATAATAATAAAAAAACCCGCATGACTGAACGGGGTTCTTATATTCTCTTTAATATTATTAATCATGCTATTACATTAATAAATTTATCATCCATTCTGTCGAATGCGAGCAATTAAATCATCAACACCATCAATGTGTAATGCGGCTAATATCAAGGTTCGCCCCAAACTTAGTGCGTGGCGCTGGCATGTCCTGCGCATCTCATCATCAGCAATACTATCCAGATCAGCCACATGGGCTAACCCAATGGTGCGTCGAATCAATTCACTGCCACAATATCCCACTGCATCTTGCCAAACCTGCTGTAGAAATAGCTGGGCGTAACCCGCCGTTGCCAGCGCTGAATCTTGTGTTTTTTCCTCGCTTAAGGCCAGAAAACGGTGGGCGAAGGTTTCCCACAAAATATGAATATCTTTCAACCGCTGTTCACGACCCGCCGCTGCATCCCTTGGGCCAGCTAACCCCGGCAAACCACAGTAGTTGAGCAGTAAATTACCCAGTGCGGTGCCCACATCAAAACCTATCGGGCCATAGAAACCAAACTCAGCATCGATGGCTTTCAAACGCCCCTCGGCAACAAAAATGGAACCACTGTGAATATCACCGTGCAGCAATGCTTCGGCTTTGCTCAAAAAACGGTGTTTTAGCGAAGCGACCGCCAATTTGAGCGCATCATCCTGACGCAATGCCAGTACTTCGGGTAATAACGCCGGATCGAAATTATTACGATCATGATCAATGTAGGGATCAGTAAAGAACAAATCTTCAGTAATTTGGCACAATTCCGGGTTGGTATAGCGGCTGACTGCCGCCTTTTTAGCTTGGGCCGACTGATAAAAATCGGATGTATGGAATAAGGTTTGCGCTAAATATTCAGCCAGTTGTGCTGCGGCCTGAGGATAATATTTACCCTGAATCAATTCACTGCGCCAGATTTCGTGATCAGATAAGTCCTCCTGAACCATCACCGCCAGCTCGGCATCATGATGCAGAATATTAACCGTATGTTGTGGGCAAAATTGGCGGTGGGTTAACAGAGTTTCTGCTTCAATTCTGGCGCGATCCAGGGTCAGCGGCCAAGACTCGCCCACACAACGCACATAAGGCAGTGCTTGTTTAACAATCACCCGGCTAATCCCGGTAGCATCACGGATTTTAAACACCAGGTTGAGATTGCCATCGCCAATCTCATCGGCAGTGACTAAAGATTGCGGGTCAGCTACCTGACCAAATTGGCGAGCATATTCAACGGCATCCGCAGCAGTAAATGTATGGTAGCGCGACATCTTTAACCTCATTATTCTTTATCTGATTCAGATTCACTCACCGCCAGTCATTTGCTTAGCCGTGAAATCATTCCCTGTTCGAGCAAAAAACGCATTTAGGCGTAAAACCATGTAGACGTCCATACATCCGTAAGTTATGTTGGCAGAATAAGAAACCAGATGCAATAACGCAACATGGATTTAACTGACAATGCAGACGCTTAACACGCTTGATTTACAAACGACCAGCTTAAAGATTGTTGATGGGAAGCTGTGGATACTTGACCAACAAACCTTGCCACAACGCCAGGAATGGCTATCCGCCGATACGGTGGAATTGCTGATTGAGCATATTCAAGCATTGCGCGTACGCGGTGCACCATTGATTGGTTTATCAGCCAGCCTGTTGTTGGCTTTGTTGGCAGAGCGCGGTTTGCCGCAAGCCCAGCTTGAACAAGCGCTGATTGCGCTGCGGGAATCACGCCCAACCGCCGTGAATTTAATGAATAATCTGGCGCGGATGCAGCAGGCATTATTGCAAGCTAATTGGGTCGCAGCCATGACTCACGAAGCATTGCGTCTGGTAGAGGAAGACCGCGAGTTATGTGAGCGCATTGCCCGGCATGGGGTGCAATTGGTTAAGCCTGACAGTAACTTACTTACCCACTGCAACACCGGCGGGCTCGCCACTGCGGGCATTGGTACGGCTATCGGCGTGCTACTGAAAGCGCATCAGCAAGGTAAGATCAAGCAGGTGTGGGTAGATGAAACCCGCCCATTGCTGCAAGGTGGTCGCTTAACCGCTTGGGAACTCGGCGAATTAGGGATTCCCTATCAATTAATTTGTGATTCGATGGCTGCCAGCCTGATGGCTCAGGGCAGAGTCGATGCTGTCTGGGTGGGCGCTGATCGCATTGCGGCGAATGGCGATGTAGCGAATAAAATTGGTACCTACAGTTTGGCCGTATTGGCGCATTATCACCGCATTCCATTCTACGTAGCGGCCCCGCATACCACCCATGATCCTGACTGCCCGAATGGCGCGGCCATCCCCATAGAGCAACGGGATGCCAGCGAAATCAAAGGGGTATCCGGCGGTTTCGGCCATTGCCAATGGGCACCTGCGAATGCGCCGGTGTATAACCCGGCGTTTGATGTTACCCCAGCCGCATTAATCAGTGGTTGGGTGTTAGATAGTGGTGTTATCACGCCAGAACAAGTCTCCGCAGGATTCTTCCAGCCGAAGAATTAAGCCGTATTTGAAATTTTATCCCCAAAGTCATTGGAGTCGCAGGTAGGCAGCAAGCGTATGACAAATCGGGCGGGAACCGATTTGAACAGCATTTATGCTAGCCCGTAGGACGAGCCTCAAGGATGAGGCTCATTAATCCCGATGAGCTTACTTATATTTTAAGATCAAGACCAGTAAGTGATTCGGGTGTGTGAGCGCAGCTAACACCCCTGCGGCTTTAAGGACGAAGGGGATTAGTCCAGGCGCGGGTAGGCATCAGCTATCTTATCGCCGCTAAAACGCGCCACCCAACCCTCTGGATTATCAAATACCCGAATAGCGGTAAAATTCGGTTTAGACCCCATATCAAACCAATGCGGTGTATCCGCTGGAACTGACAGTAAATCATTCTTTTCACAAAGAATTTGGTAAATCTTATCATTGAGATGCAAGCAAAATAACCCGGTTCCTTCGACAAAGAAACGCACTTCATCTTCACCGTGGGTATGTTCTGATAAGAATTTCTCGCGCAAGACTTCACGCTGCGCATTATCAGGACGCATACTGATCACATCCCAGCTCTGGTAGCCCTTTTCCGCTACCAACCGGTTAATTTCATGCTGATAAGCTGCAATCACCGCGTCCGGTTGTGGGTTCTCGCCCAGTTCGCGATCCGCCTGCCAGCGCTCAAATCGTACGCCAATAGCGGTCAATTGCTGTTGAATTTCCTCAGCATCGCGGCTTTGCCACAGCGGCTGTTCTGGCTGCTCATCACTAAAAATGGTTAATCCGCTCATGCTGTAAAACCCTCTATGTCTATTTCATCAAAACGGCTGACTTGGCGATGACGGCTTTCGCTGTCGGGAAGATCTCGAATCAACTGACAAGTCTGCCAACCGGCAAGCTGTGCGGCATCCAATTCCTGGCGGATATCAGATAAAAACAGCAATGCTTGCGGGGCAATAGCCAGCTGATGAGCAATATTCTGATAAGCGCCCACTTCGCGCTTTGCCCCAACATGGGTATCAAAATAACCACTGAATAATGGCTGTAAATCACCTGTATCACTGTAACCAAACAATAATTTCTGAGCATCAACCGAACCGGATGAATAGACATACAACTTCAGCCCTTGCTGCTGCCAATCAGCCAGTTGCGGCGCAACATCGGGGTACAGATGGCCACGAAAATCACCTTGCAGATAACCGCTGCGCCAAATAATTCCCTGAATGGCTTTTAGTGCAGTAGATTTGCGGTCTTCATCCATAAAACTGTGCAATGTGGCAATCAGCGTTTCACTATCTGCATCCGGTTGTTCAATCTCGCGCCGCAAGCTGAGTAATGCGCTCGCAACCTCTTCATCCTGCTGATGTTGACGTAAAAAAGGCGTCAGCCGCTCACGAGCATAAGGAAACAACACTTGGTGAACAAAGCGGATGTCGGTAGTGGTGCCTTCAATATCGGTCACTATTGCCTGAATCATTTTGCCCCCAGTTTAAAATTGGCATCCAACAGACGGCGTTGCAGTTCACACTGGAACAGGAATTCCAGCCCTTCCAAATGACGGCGGGCTTCAGACACACTATTTCCCCAACAATACAAACCATGCCCACGGACCAAAAAGCCATACCGTAATGGATGATTATCAGCCAGCGCGGCAACTCGCTGCGCTAAGGCCGGGATATCCTGATCATTATCGAAGATGGGGATCACCACGCTATCCAGATGACTGCGTTGCCCTGAGAGGGATTTCTGCATCTCGTAGCCGTGCAATACCAACTCATTGCTACGCTCGACGCGCGATAGCACCGTAGCATTCACCGAGTGAGTATGTAATACCGCATTGATTTCAGGGTATAGCCGATAAAGCAGGGTATGCAGGCCCGTTTCCGCTGACGGGATGCGCCCGCTGGGAACATGGCTATTGGCCGTCTCCACCAGCAAAAAATCATCCGCAGTCAAACTCCCTTTATCTTTGCCCGACTCCGTAACCAGACATTGAGCGGAATCCAGTCGCAGGGACATATTGCCGCCGGTCGCCGGGCACCAGCCCTTCTCGCCAATCCAGTGGCAGGCGGCTAGCAGCGCGCCGAGTTGTACATTTTCTGTCATTGCATATCCCTGTTGTGGTGTTGATGTGCCAGCGCATTTTGCTACTGCAATCAGCCAGACGATTATTCTAAGCACATTTTTCACTGATGCTTAGTCAACCTCGTCGTTTAGCCGTTTAACCATCTAAGCGTCTCGATTGCCAAATCTTAACATCGTGTTATATTAACGGCAACATAACAGCGTCGGGAGTATTCATCTGCCATGAGCACGTTATCTTTTATTCCAGACAGTAAATTACCCGCACTGGGCACCACAATTTTTACGCAAATGAGTGCGTTGGCGCAAAAACATCAGGCAATTAACCTGTCGCAGGGCTTCCCTGATTTTGATGGCCCTGATTACCTGAAACAACGATTGGCCTATCATGTCAGCCAGGGCGCAAACCAATATGCCCCGATGATTGGTGTGGCTCCGCTGCGCCATGCTATTGCTGAGAAAACGGCTAAAATCTATGGCTGGCAGCCCGATGCTGAAAGCGAAGTCACGGTGACCACCGGTGCCAGTGAAGCGCTATTTGCCGCCATTACCGCGCTGGTGCGCCCAGGCGACGAAGTGATTTGCTTTGATCCCAGCTATGACAGTTATGCCCCAGTGGTTAAATTGGCCGGCGGAATACTCAAACGCATTGCGCTTAAACCTCCCGCATTCAACACCGACTGGGCTGAGTTTGCTGATTTGATATCTGAACGCACCCGATTGGTGATTGTGAATACGCCACATAACCCCTCGGCAACAGTGTGGCGCGCAGCAGATTTTGAACAATTGTGGCAAGTGATTGCTGAGCGCAATATTTATGTTCTCAGTGATGAAGTATACGAACACATCTGTTTCAGCGCGGCAGGCCATGCCAGTGTGTTGGCCCATCCACAATTGCGCCAGCGGGCTATTGCGGTCTCCTCTTTCGGCAAAACTTTTCATATGACCGGCTGGAAAGCGGGTTATTGCATCGCCCCCGCGGCGATCAGTGCCGAAGTGCGCAAAATTCACCAATATTTGACATTTTCGGTGTGCACTCCAGTCCAGTTTGCACTGGCTGACATGCTTAATAGCGAACCGGAACATTGGCAACAATTGCCGGAATTTTACCGCGCGCGCCGTGATCGATTCGTCAATGCGCTGTCAGCCAGCCGATTCAACATTCTGCCCAGTGAAGGAACCTACTTCTTGTTGGCCGACTACAGCGCTATTTCTGATCTCGACGATGTTGAGTTTTGCCAATGGCTCACCGAACACGTCGGTGTGGCTGCGATACCGTTATCAGTATTCTGCGCAGGCCCGTTCCCCCATAAATTGATCCGATTGTGCTTCGCCAAACAGGATGCCACGCTGGATGCCGCTGCGGAGCGATTGTGTCAACTTTAAAACTGACTCTGCTGCAACAACCGCTGGTGTGGCTGGATGCTCAGGCGAATCTGCGTCACTTTGCCATGCTGCTGGAATCCATACAGCAGCGTGATGTGATTGTGTTGCCGGAAATGTTTACCACCGGTTTTGCCATGAATGCCGCTGAAAATGCATTGCCAGAAACTGAGGTCATTGATTGGTTACGCCACTGGTCGGCGCGCACCGATGCCCTGATTGGCGGCAGCGTAGCTCTGAATACCCCTGACGGCGCGGTTAACCGTTTTCTGTTGGTGCAGCCAGATGGGACAATCCATCACTATGATAAACGCCACTTATTCCGTATGGCGGGTGAGCACCATCACTACCTGGCGGGTAAAGAGCGTAAAGTTGTTGAGTGGCGCGGCTGGCGAATTCTGCCGCAAGTCTGTTATGACCTGCGCTTTCCGGTGTGGTCGCGCAATCAGCAAGATTATGATTTAGCTCTTTATGTCGCTAACTGGCCTGCCGCCCGCGCTAAACATTGGCAAACGCTATTGGCAGCACGAGCAATAGAAAATCAGGCTTATGTCGCTGGCTGCAATCGGGTTGGTGATGATGATAATGGCCATTACTATCAGGGTGATAGTGTGATTTTGGATGCCCAGGGCGAAATTCTGGCCCAGACAGAACCGGGGCAAGCGGCACGACTGGATGCGGAATTATCATTGAAAGCACTGCTGAGTTATCGGAAAGCATTCCCCGCATGGCGGGATGGCGACAAGTTTTTATTGGTGTAAAAACCAACCGATACGGCACGTTGCCCTTCAGGGGCCAGGTCGTATTGGCTACCGCCAGCCGCTTATTTAAAATTCATCAACTAAAAATAATAACTTTGATTATCATTATTAATTATCTAATACTATCGCCTGTCGCTTTTCTCAAATAAGAACAGTCTCTCCCATGATGCAAAAAGCTGAAAACGCCGGTTTAAGTCCGGCATTGATCGTGTTGATGTCGGTCGCTACCGGGCTGGCGGTTGCCAGTAACTATTACGCCCAGCCATTACTGGAAACCATCGCGCAAGCCTTTAATCTCTCGGTCAATCAGGCTGGTTTTATCGTCACGGCCGCCCAGTTAGGTTATGCGGTGGGGCTAATGTTTCTGGTGCCACTGGGTGATATGTTTGAACGGCGCGGGTTGATTGTCGCTATGACTCTGCTGGCCGCAGGCGGCATGTTGATTACTGCCATGTCGCAAAACCTCACCATGATGATTGTCGGCACCGCTCTCACCGGTTTGTTCTCAGTGGTGGCTCAATTGTTGGTTCCACTGGCGGCAACACTGGCTAGCCCAGAAAAACGCGGCAAAGTAGTCGGGATTATCATGAGCGGCCTGCTACTGGGGATTTTGTTGGCGCGAACAGTGGCGGGCGCATTAGCTTCTATTGGTGGCTGGCGCACAATTTATTGGGTTGCCAGTGCATTGATGTTCGTGATGGCATTAGTCCTATGGCGCTACTTGCCACGCTATAAACAACATACCGGTTTGAATTACGGCCAACTGCTGGGATCGATATTCTCACTGTTTATCCGCACGCCAGTATTGCGCACCCGCGCCTTGCTCGGTGCGTTGTCGTTTGCCAACTTTAGTGTGTTGTGGACTTCAATGGCCTTCTTACTGGCCTCTCCCCCATTCGGCTACTCAGAAGCGACCATCGGGCTATTTGGTTTGGTCGGTGCCGCCGGTGCGTTAATGGCGACGAAAGCCGGTCAATTAGCCGATAAAGGTAAAGCACGTATTACCACCAGCGTTAGCTTGGGCTTACTACTACTGTCATGGATACCGGTAGCGCTTGGTCAGCACTCAGTTATCGCGCTGATTATCGGGATTGTGGTGCTGGATCTGGCGGTACAGGGGGTGCATGTCACCAATCAGAGCGTGATATATCGTATGATGCCGGAAGCCCGCAATCGGTTAACCGCCGGTTATATGACTACGTATTTTATCGGCGGTGCATTAGGTTCGATGATTTCAGCCGCCGCATATCAACATGCAGGCTGGTATGGTGTGGCGCTGGCAGGTTTAGTCCTGTGCATACTGAATATCATCACTTGGCTGGCCGGTAAACGCTTTGATCCTGCGGCAGATCAGCCCGTCGAATAATTATTAATTACCTAACTAATAATCAATATAGATATAAATTTGGGTTATAGGGTATTAAGACAATAACCACTCTGGTAATGTTACCTTACGTATTATTTCGCCCTGTAACCCAAAGATCTTATGCCAAACCCAATCACCAACGCCCCGCCAGCGACGCGGTCGACTGCCACCTTTATCGAGGGCGTTACCGATAGCCTGCCCATTGTTATCGGCTACTTACCTGTGGCTTTCGCCTTTGGTTTGAGTTCAGTAAAACTGGGGTTTACGCCGCTGGAAAGCATTTTCTTTTCTTGCATTATTTATGCCGGAGCCAGCCAATTCGTTATCACCGCCCTGCTCAGCGCGGGAATGTCACTGTGGGTTTCCGCCTTGACCGTGATGGCGATGGATGTTCGCCATATTTTGTACGGGCCGGCACTTAAACATCGCATTCTGGCAAAATTATCTGACAAAAAAACCGCCCTGTGGGCTTTCGGCTTGACCGATGAAGTGTTTGCCGCTGCAACCACCAAGCTAATGAAAGACCAAAGACGCTGGAGCGAGAACTGGATGCTCGGTATCGCGTTCACTTCGTGGCTATCCTGGATAGCAGGCACAGCTATTGGTGCGATGTTTGGTAATGGGCCGTTGGATAATTATCCGGCTATCGAAGCTTCCCTCTCCTTTATGCTACCGGCGTTATTTCTCAGCTTCCTGCTGGCCTCATTTAAGCGCCAATACAGCCTAACCGTTATTGCCTCGCTGACCGGAGCCTTGTTGGGCGCACTGTTGTTCTCTATTCCAGTGGCTATTTTGGCCGGGATCGGGGGGGGTTGCCTGGCCACCCTGCTGCAATCCGCTCCTGAAGCAGTAACAGAACAACATGAGAATAACGAACAGGAGCCAACGCCATGAACAGTGAGGTTTTGATCATTGGCCTAGTGGTGGGAACGGTAAATTACTTATTTCGCTATTTACCGCTGCGACTCGGGCCAGCGCGCAAGCAAGCCGGATTGCCACGGGGGAAAATCTCGCTGTTGCTGGACAGCATTGGCATTGCCTCTATTTGCGCATTATTGGTGGTTTCCAGCGCACCGGAAATCGTGCATAACCCGCAGAAATTACTTCCCACATTAATTGGTTTTTTGGTTATCTGCGGATACTTTTACAAAACCAACAGTATCATTTTCGCCACATTATTCGGCGCACTCAGTTATGGCCTGACATTCAAGTTACTAATGATTCTTGGCTAATAAATTGACCGAATTATGAGCAAAAACACAATATCCCTACATTTATTAATACTAATTGCTTACACACCACGAATGAATAACACGAATTGCTAAATTTTTATCGTATTATACCGTTTACATTATTAGTAACTATCGTTACTGTACCGTTTGAAACTAATGAGGCTCCTTATAATGGAAAGTTCGTTCACGCCCATCGAACAAATGCTTAATTTTCGTGCAAAACGTCAGAAAGATTTCCCTTATCAAGAGATTCTGTTGACGCGTTTGTGTATGCATATGCACAGTAAATTACTCGAAAACCGTAACAAAATGCTTAAAGCACAAGGGATCAACGAGACCCTGTTTATGGCATTAATTACGCTGGATGCTCAGGAAAGCCACAGTATTCAACCGTCAGAATTGAGTGCTGCACTCGGTTCTTCGCGCACCAATGCCACCCGCATTGCTGACGAGTTAGAAAAGAAAGGTTGGATTGAACGCCGTGAAAGCCACAATGACCGCCGTTGCTTGCATTTGCATTTAACCGAGGCGGGTGTCGAGTTTTTAAATCAACTCCTTCCACCACAACATAAATGTCTGCACTTTCTTTGGTCTACGCTCGATGCCGACGAGCAGCAGCAGCTTGAAACGCTCACGCGTAAGTTACTGGTCCGCTTAGATCAAATGGAAGTTCCGGAACAGTAATTCCATCGGTTCTATCCAGATACATAACTTTATCCAGGTAAATCACTATGTCATCCCCACATAGCTGGAGACTCGCGCCCCTATTCGCCGTGCTAATACTGGCAGGTTGCGCCTCAAGCGACAATATTGCTCCTCAGTCTCAAATGTTGGATAACCAGCAACTGCAACTGGCACAGCCCAAAGTCAGTTCGCTGGCATTAAGTCCTCAGTGGTGGCGGGTGTTGGAAGACGCCCAACTCGATGCGTTGATGACACAAAGCCTGCAAACCTCACCCTCGCTTAAACAAGCGGCGGCACGGGTACGGGAAGCGCAGAGTGTGATGGGCCAGGCTGACGCGGCCAATGGCCCAAATCTGGATTTGTACGGCAGCAGCACACGGGAAAAAGTCTCGCAAAATACTTTGCAGCCGTTTTTGCAGGCTTATCCTAATAAACCGTTGTATGAAACCTCCAACCAGCTTGGCCTGAATCTCAGTTATGAGTTTGATTGGTGGGGAAAATATCGCAACCGGGTCAATGCCGCTAATGCCCAAGTGAATGCCGCTCGTGCCGAACAGCAACAGGCCGCGCTGACGCTTACCAGTTCAGTGGCATCGGTTTATTACCAGTTGCAGAGCAACTTTGCACTACAAAACGTGTTGCAACAGGAAGTGGATAACAACCAGCGGCTGGCTGATTTGCGCACTAAGCAATATCAAGCCGGTATCTATGGCATTGAAATTCCACAGCAAACGCAAGCTCAGGCTGACACGGCCAAACAACAAATTATTCAACTGCAATCTCAAGGTGAACAACTAAAACATCAGTTGGCAGCCCTGACAGGCCAAGGCCCAAGTGGTACGCAAAATCTGCGCCCAATACCATTGCCTGAAATCACCCGTTTAGCCCCGAAAGGCGAGCTAACTACCGACTTACTCGGCAAGCGCCCGGACATTACCGCCCAGCGCCAACTGGTTGAATCTTATGATCAACGAGTGAAAGCGGCACGTAAAGAGTTTTACCCAAGCCTATCGATTAGCGGATTTGCCGGTTTATCTACCACCAACTTCCAGGGCACCAACCCTAATTTATTGGAAGCCGCCAGCCAGGCATGGAACTTTGCTCCGGCTATTTCATTGCCTATTTTCCATGCAGGCGCGCTGCGCAGTCAGTTAGGCGAGGAATCCGCACTCTATGATGAAGCGGTTGAATCCTACAACCAGACCATTCTCAATGCCGTGCGAGAAACGGCTGATGCCATCACTATTCAGGAAAGTAGCCAACTTCAATTGCAGCAGGCGGCATCAGCGTCGCAATCCATGCAGAAGGTTTATAACGTCGCCGACGCCCGTTATAAAGCAGGGATTATTGGCCGCGATGAACTGTTGGTAAGCGAATCACAATATCTACAGCAGCAGCAATCAGAACTGACCGCCAGTAGCAATTTATTGCAGGCCAAGATTGGATTGATCCGTTCATTGGGTGGCGGCTATCAAGCCCCCGTCAGTGATAGTTCACAAAATAAAACACTATAAATGTGGGGAAAACCATGAGTACAAGCGCGGAAGCTCAAATCCCGCAACAACCGCAGAATAAAAAGAAGCAACGTAAACGCGTGCTGCTGCTACTGACGGTTATTTTTATCATTATTGGGGTGGCTTACCTTATTTATTGGTTCCTGGTGCTGCGCCATCACCAAGAGACTGATAATGCTTATGTTTCTGGCAATCAGGTGCAGATCATGTCGCAGGTTCCTGGCAGTGTCGTCAGTGTCAATTTCGAGAATACTGACCTGGTTAAAAGTGGTGATGTACTGTTAGCTCTTGATCCAACGGATGCCGAACAAGCCTATGAGCAGGCAAGAACCGCATTGGCAAACACTGTGCGCCAAACCCACCAGCTGATGATTAATAGCAAACAATACCAGGCCAATATCGCGCTGAAGAAAACGGAGCTGAGCAAAGCACAGAATGACCTGAAACGCCGTGTGGTGCTGGGTTCTGTTGATGCAATTGGTCGTGAAGAACTGCAACACGCTCGTGATGCAGTCGATGCAGCACAAGCTTCATTGGATGTGGCGATTGCACAATACAACGCCAATCAGGCGCTGGTTCTCAATACACCGCTGGAAAAACAACCGGCGGTAGAACAAGCTGCGGCCAAACTGCGTGATGCCTGGCTCGCCCTGCAACGTACCAAAGTTGTCAGCCCGATCACCGGTTTTGTTTCGCGTCGCAGCGTGCAAGTGGGCGCTGAAATTGCCAATGGTGCGCCATTGATGGCGGTGATTCCGGCGAACGAAATGTGGGTTGACGCCAACTTTAAAGAAACACAATTAGCCAATATGCGTATCGGTCAAAGCGCTACCGTTATCGCTGATTTCTATGGTGATGATGTGGTTTATCAGGGGAAAGTGGTGGGTCTGGATATGGGAACGGGCAGTGCCTTCTCGCTGTTACCGGCACAGAATGCCACCGGTAACTGGATCAAAGTGGTGCAGCGCTTGCCGGTTCGTATCGCACTGGACGCCAAACAGTTGGCTGAACATCCGCTACGTATTGGCCTCTCTACCACGGTGAGGGTAGATACCGCCAATACAGATGGCCAAGTGTTAGCGCAAAACGTGCGTAAAAAACCGGCATTTGTCACTAATGCGTTGTCACTGGATTTAGCGCCGGTGAATCAAATAATTAGCGATATCGTTCATGCGAATGCGGGTTAATGCTGATGCAAATGCAAGTTAAGCGCGCCGGAGGCCAGTGTGGCACAAAAACCGCTTGAAGGTGCCCAACTCGCCTGGATGACGGTTGCGCTATCATTAGCGACCTTCATGCAGGTGCTGGATTCCACCATTGCTAACGTGGCTATTCCGACGATTGCCGGAGATCTTGGCTCGTCCAACTCCCAAGGCACCTGGGTTATCACCTCATTCGGTGTGGCAAATGCGATTTCCATCCCGATCACCGGTTGGTTGGCAAAACGCATCGGTGAGGTCAGATTGTTCCTGTGGTCAACCGGGTTATTTGCCCTGGCCTCATGGTTGTGTGGTATTTCCAACAGTCTGGGGATGCTTATCTTCTTCCGCGTCATTCAAGGGCTGGTTGCCGGGCCATTGATCCCGTTGTCACAAAGCTTGCTCCTGAATAACTACCCGCCCGCCAAGCGAAGTATGGCCCTGGCATTGTGGTCGATGACCATTGTTGTCGCCCCCATCTTTGGGCCGATCCTCGGCGGTTATATCAGTGACAACTATCACTGGGGCTGGATCTTCTTTATCAACATCCCAATCGGGCTGCTAGTCATTTTAGTGGCGGGCAGTACGTTGAAAGGGCGAGAGACTAAAACCGAAATCAAACCGATTGATACCGTGGGATTGGTGTTATTGGTGGTGGGTATCGGTGCGTTGCAAATCATGCTCGACCAAGGCAAGGAGCTGGATTGGTTTAACTCGACCGAGATAATCGTCCTGACAGTGATTGCCGTGATTGCTATTACCTTCCTGATCGTGTGGGAGCTGACCGACGACCACCCCGTTATCGATTTGTCATTATTCAAATCGAGAAACTTTACCATCGGTTGTTTATGTATCAGCCTGGCCTATATGTTGTACTTTGGCGCAATTGTATTACTGCCCCAGTTACTACAGGAGGTATATGGCTATACCGCCACCTGGGCCGGCCTGGCGTCAGCACCAGTGGGGATCTTGCCGGTGTTGCTGTCCCCCATCATTGGGCGTTTCTCGCATCGAATTGATATGCGACAACTAGTCACATTCAGCTTCATTATGTATGCGGTTTGTTTCTACTGGCGGGCTTACACATTCGAACCGGGAATGGATTTTGGGGCCTCGGCGTGGCCGCAGTTTGTACAAGGTTTTGCGATAGCTTGCTTCTTTATGCCGTTGACCGCTATTACATTATCTGGCTTGCCACCGGAACGAATGGCGGCAGCATCCAGTTTGTCTAACTTCCTGCGAACACTGGCCGGGTCGATTGGTACCTCAATCACCACCACCTTGTGGACGCAAAGAGAGTCGATGCACCATGCGCAGTTGACGGAGTTTGTTAATCCGTTCAACCCAAATGCCACGCAGACTTATCATGAGTTGGAGAAACTTGGGATGAACCAGCAGCAAGCGTCGGCTTATTTGGCGCGGGAGATTACCAACCAGGGGCTGATTATCTCTGCCAATGAAATATTCTGGCTCTCAGCGGGGGTATTCCTGCTACTGCTTGCGCTGGTGTGGTTTGCTAAACCGCCATTTACCTCCGGCGGAGGCGGCGGCGGTGCGCACTAGCGACTAACACTGAGCAACAAAAAGGGCGCTGACTTATCATCAGCGCCCTTTTTTATTTTATGGTTCAGTTATATATACCCAAAGTCATTGGAGTTGCAGGTAGGCAGCCAGCAAACACATTCCGATGAGCTTACTCAAGTAAGTGATTCGGGTGTGTGAGCGCCGCTAACACCCCTGCGGCTTCAAGGACGCAGGGTATTTTGACGCCACCACTCTGCCAGGAGAATCCCCGTCGCGACAGACACATTCAAACTTTCGACTTTGCCCGTACCACCGATAGACACACTCACATCACCCTGCTGCCAGGCGCTGTCGGTCAGGCCATCACTCTCTTGCCCTAAAACCAGCACCATTTTGGCTGGCAGTTCAGCTTTTGACAGGCTGACACCTTTATGGCTTGAGGTGGTCACGATGGTGTAACCGGCTTTACGGAAGGTATCCAGCACCGAGAGGAAATCATCAGCATTGATTGCTTTAATATGCTCCGCACCGCCTTCTGCGGTACGAACTGCCGCACCGGATTCCAGTATCGCCGGATCTTGCAGCAACACGCCGTTAATACCAAAGTGCGCACAAGTACGCATAATGCCACCCAGATTATGTGGGTTACCCACGTCTTCCAGTGCCAGTACACAATCTTTCGCCTGAGTCTGCTGTTGCAGATAAGTTTCTGCATCCAAACCCTGACGTTTTTTAATCAGGAAGCACACGCCACCGTGGTGTTCAGTGCCAGACGCTTTTGCCAGTTCATCTTCTTCAACCACATGGTAAGCCTTGCGGTTAGCCGCCATCCATTTCAGCGCGTCGCGAAAACGTGGCGTCACGGACTGCACAAACCAGGCACGCACGATAGCATCAGGGCGGCTTTCAAACAGCGCTTTACAGGCATTTTCGCCATAAACGCGTGTCTCTTCAGCCCGTTGACGACGCAATTGCGCAGGATCCACATGACTTTTGCCGCTGATACCGCCGTGATCAAACTCAGGTTCTTCAGATGGCGCACGAGACACGGTTTTCCACGGTGAATCGTAAGGGCCACTGCTATCAGAACGCGCCGGACGACTCGGACTCACGCGTTCATTACGGCCGGAATCGTTACGACGTGAGTCATTATTACGCGGTGAACTGCCCCGACCCGCATTATCACCCGGACGACCTTTGCCTGCCGGACGCGGGTTTTTACCCGGTTATTGCTGTTACGGTCGTCGCTGCTGTTTTCGTCACTGCGGACGTACATCACTTTAACTTTGCCGTTTTTGCCACTAAATGAATCGTTCATTGTCTTCTCCACCAACGCGCAGGGCGCGAAGATTACCTGATGTCCGCCCGGTTAGCCATAAGCAAGCGCTAAAAGCTAACAACTATCGTATTCATCGAATAAACCTTTTTGGCACTTATCTCGTTTATCTCCATAATAGATAACATCAACGAAACAATTCAGTGATATTTGGCTGTCTGGTTTCTCTTCTATCTATTGAGATACTAAATAAAGGCTAATTTATGAATACGGTATGTACAGCTTGTATGGCGACCAACCGCCTACCGGAAGAACGTATTGATGACGGCGCTAAATGTGGGCGCTGTGGCCACTCTTTATTTGATGGCGAAGTGATTAACGCCACCGCCGAAACACTGGATAAACTGCTGCAAGATGACTTGCCGGTGGTCATCGACTTCTGGGCAACGTGGTGCGGCCCTTGCCGCAGCTTTGCGCCTATCTTTGAAGATGCAGCCACAGAGCGCGCCGGAAAAGTTCGCTTCGTCAAGATAGATACTGAGGCTGAACCCGAGCTCAGCGCCCGCTTCCGTATCCGCAGCATTCCGACTATTATGCTGTACCGAAACGGGAAAATGGTCGATATGCTAAGCGGCGCATTGCCAAAAGCTCCTTTTGATCATTGGTTAGATGAACAATTATCAGTAGAGCCGGTTGCCCGCTAAGGTAGTTTAACTCATTTATACCCGCCATACTTCAAGTTGCATGTGTTTTAGCTGCGCTCAAGTACCCGATAAAGCCCACGCCCTGACAGTTTTCTGTTAGGGCGTTGTTTTTTCTTTTGTGGTATGACTGAGTACAAGGGTTAATTAGAATAGCGCTATTTCTTCAGGAGTCCGTCGTGACTGAATCATCTGATATCGACCATGTTTTGCCTACGGTCATAACGACGGAAAATGCCGTACTGCGTTTACGCCAACAGCGTTTAGCCGCATCCACGCGCGCTTATCGTGCCCGTGGCTGTCGCGCCATTCGCTGCCAAGGCTGCTTGCTGACTGAGCGTTTTTGTCTGTGTGATACCATTAAGCCACAACCAGCCAACAGCCGCTTTTGCCTTATCATGTTTGATACCGAACCTCTAAAACCCAGTAATACTGGCCGCCTGATTGCTGATATTCTGCCGGATACCCAAGCCTTTCTCTGGGCGCGCACAGAAGTTGAACCTGCGCTACTCACCGCTATTCGCGATCCTTCTCGCCAGCCTTATGTGGTATTCCCGGAAAAATACGCCGAACCCGAACGCCAAGTACTCAATCAATTACCCATTAGCAATAAACCTCCGTTATTTATTCTACTGGATGGTACCTGGAACGAAGCTAAAAAAATGTTCCGCAAAAGCCCCTATCTGGCCGGTCTACCGATGCTATCGCTCAATGTGGCGGGTACTTCAGATTATCTGCTACGCGAAGCACCACGGCCGGAACAACATTGCACCGTAGAGATTGCCGCCGCTCTGCTGCAACAAGCTGGCGATATTCAGGCAGCCGATGGGTTAACTGCGCATTTTCATTATTTTCGTCAGCAATATTTAGCCGGAAAACCTCATCATCCAGTGGGCCGAGTCACAGCAAGTATCGAAGAAATCGCATAAAATCAGATAAGCAGCCGTTGACTTCTCCCCAATAGATTTCGGGTACAGAAAGGCGACATGAGCTGGCATCAGTCAGTGATTTGGGAACAAATCTGTCGGGAGCAGATTTGAACGCTGCTTGCTGCGGCCTCAACGAGGCGAGGCTCATGGATGGGCCGAGTAACCGAACGCAGCCAACACACCTGCAATTTGAAAGATGACGGGGATAAATTATGAGTCAACGTGGACTAGAAGCCCTACTACGCCCGAAGTCTATTGCGGTTATTGGCGCGTCCGAAAAGCCTGAGCGCGCCGGTTTCCTGATGATGCGCAATTTGCTGGATGGTGGCTTTAACGGCCCTATTCTCCCCGTCACCCCTTCTCATAAAGCAGTTTGCGGTGTACTGGCTTACGCCAATATCGCCAGCCTGCCCATCACGCCTGATTTAGCCATTTTGTGCACCCATGACCGCCGTAATCTATCACTGTTGGAAGATTTGGGTACCCGTGGCTGTAAGGCGGTGATTATCCTGTCTGCGGCAACGGAGCAATTTCCGGAACTAAAAGCCTGCGCGCAACGCCACCACATGCGTTTGCTTGGCCCAAACAGCCTGGGTTTGCTGGCTCCATGGCAAGGGCTAAATGCCAGTTTCTCGCCAGTACCTATCAAGAAAGGGCGTCTGGCGTTTATCTCTCAATCCGCCGCTGTAGCTAACACCGTCCTCGATTGGGCACAGCAGCGGGAGGTGGGTTTCTCATATTTTATTGCACTGGGCGATAGCCTCGATATTGATGTCGATGACTTGCTCGACTTCCTTGCCCGAGACGGTAAAACCAGCGCTATCATGTTGTATATCGAGCATATTAGCGATGCGCGTCGCTTCTTATCGGCTTCACGCAGTGCTTCGCGCAATAAACCTGTTTTAGTTGTTAAAAGTGGCCGCAGCCAGCGCGCCCAGCAGTTACTGGGGGGACAGCAAGGGCTGGATGCCGCCTATGATGCGGCAATTCAACGAGCTGGCCTGTTGCGGGTGCAGGATACTCACGAACTCTTTTCGGCGGTCGAAACACTGAGCCATATGCACCCATTGCGCGGAGAACGGTTATTGATTGTCAGCAATGGTGCGGCACCCGCAGCGATGGCACTCGATGAACTGATTAGCCGTAACGGTAAGCTGGCAATACTCGCGGATACCACTCAATCCGCCCTGAGCGCAGCGTTACCGTCTTTTGTCTCCTTACGTAACCCAATAGACCTGCGGGATGATGCCAACTCTGAGCGCTATCTGGCGGCGCTAAAACCCCTACTGGACAGTACCGACTATGATGCCTTGCTGCTAATACATTCACCCAGTGCAGCAGCTCCAGGCAGTAAAACTGCTGAGTTATTGATATCGGCTATTCGCCAGCATCCGCGTGGCAAACGTATCACCCTGCTCACTAACTGGTGCGGTGAATATTCATCACAAGATGCCCGCCGTTTGTTCACTGAGGCCGGTATCCCAACCTATCGCACCCCGGAAGGGGCTATCACTGCATTTATGCATATGGTGGAATACCGCCGCAACCAAAAACAGTTGAAGGAAACGCCATCGCTGCCTGTGGGCCTTACCGCGAATACCGCCCATGTACATCAGTTGATCCGTCAGGCACTGGCTGAAGGCATTACTCAACTCGACACCCATGAAGTACAACCGATCCTCGAAGCTTATGGCCTCAGCACGCTACCAACCTGGATTGCCAGTGATAGCGCGGAAGCCGTGCATATCGCCGAGCAGCTAGGTTACCCGGTAGCAATCAAACTGCGCTCACCCGATATTGTGCATAAATCAGAAGTTCAGGGGGTAATGTTATACCTGCGTACCGCAATGGAAGTGCAACGGGCAGCGGATGACATTCTCGACCGCGTGAAACGTACTTTCCCCCAAGCCCGAGTTCAGGGGCTGCTGGTGCAAAGTATGGCCAACCGGGCGGGAGCACAGGAACTGCGGATTGCAGTAGAACAAGATGCGATTTTCGGCCCACTGATTATGCTGGGTGAAGGTGGCGTCGAGTGGCATCATGAGACACAAGCGGCGGTCGCGCTACCGCCGCTGAACATGGCGTTAGCCCGCTATCTGATCTTACAAGCAGTCAAAGGTGGTAAAATTCGCAGTCGCGGGGCGCTGCAACCTCTCGATATCCCAGGCCTTAGCCACTTATTGGTACAAGTTTCCAACCTGATTCTTGATTGCCCTGAAATTACCCGTTTAGATATTCATCCAGTGCTTGCGTCTGGCAGTGAGTTCACGCTACTGGATGTGTCAATGCAGCTAGCCCCGGTGATTGGCGACCCGCAGGCACGGCTGGCAATTCGCCCCTATCCGCATGAGCTGGAACAGGCTGTGGTACTTAAAGATGGCTCTCATTGTTTATTCCGCCCCATCTTGCCGGAAGATGAACCACTACTAAAACTGTTTATTGATCAAGTCACTAAAGAAGATCTCTACTATCGCTATTTCAGTGAAATCAGCGAATTCAGCCATGATGATTTGGCGAATATGACGCAGATTGACTATGATCGGGAGATGGCCTTCGTTGCTGTGCGCCAAACTTCAGCAGGGCCGGAAATCATTGGTGTCACACGGGCACTCTCTGATCCAGATAATATCGATGCTGAATTTGCTGTGTTGGTGCGTTCAGATCTAAAAGGACTTGGCCTGGGGCGGGAATTACTTGAGAAAATGATCCAATACACTCGCAGCCACGGGTTAGCCCGACTAACCGCGGTCACTATGCCAAACAACCAAGGCATGATTGGTTTGGCGAGAAAACTCGGTTTTAGTATTGATATACAAATGGAGGATGGAATCGTTAATCTGGAGCTAACACTGTAATTTACGTTACATGAATCACCGTGATATCGCCCACGTAGCGAAGTGATTCGGTTATAGCCAGGCAAAACTTGCGCACAATCCGGAAAAGTAGTGGTATTATCGCCCGACTCAATGGATTAGTGTTTTTAGGATATGGCGGTTCTGCCATCAAATAACAAGAGAAGAAGCGCACTGTGATGTTGTCAAAATTCAAACGTAGTAAACATCAACAACACCTTGCCCAACTGCCCAAACTCCCCCAGTCAGTTGAAGATGTCCAAACACTTTATTGTCCTAAGGTTTTCCGCTCTACTCTGCTGGATTTAATCGGTTTGGCAACGCAACGTATTTATCTGGTGGCGCTTTATCTTGAGCAGGATGATGCAGGTCGTGATGTGATGAACGCCCTCTATCAGGCCAAGCTCCTGCGCCCTGATCTAGAGATTTGCGTGTTGGTAGACTGGCACCGCGCTCAACGTGGCCGTATTGGCGCAGCGGCGGTCAATACCAATGCAGATTGGTATTGCGAGATGGCGGCCAAACATCCAAATGTTTGCGTCCCTATTTATGGCGTTCCGGTCAATACCCGCGAAGCGCTTGGCGTTTTGCATCTGAAAGGTTTTATCATTGATGATACCGTGATTTATAGCGGAGCCAGTATCAATGACGTCTATCTCTATCAAAATGATAAATATCGTTATGATCGCTATCAGCTAATCACCAACCCTGCGCTGACAGCCGTTATGGTCGATTACGTGAAACAGCGAGTACTCAGTGCTGGAGCGGTTCAACGCCTTGATCGTGTAGATCGACCAACCAATCCTGAGATCAAAAATGAGACGCGGCAGTTCCGCTCATCACTGCGTGATATTGGCTATCAATTTTCGGCGCAAGCTGGCAACGATGAATTGACGGTGACGCCATTGGTCGGCTTAGGCAAAAAGAGTCAGTTGAACAAAACAATCCATCACTTGATGGCCTCTGCGGATGAACGGCTGATTATTTGTACGCCATATTTTAACCTGCCAGCACTGCTGGTTCGTAATATCATTTATCTGCTGCGCGAAGGTAAACAGGTTGAGATTATTGTCGGCGACAAAACTGCGAACGACTTTTATATTCCAGAAGATCAACCGTTTAAAATTATTGGCGCACTGCCTTACCTCTATGAAATCAATCTACGTCGTTTCCTTAGTCGCTTACAGCGTTTTGTCGATAGCGGGCAATTAGTGGTGCGTCTGTGGAAAGATGGTGATAATACCTACCATCTGAAAGGAATGTGGGTAGATAACAATTGGCAATTGATTACCGGTAATAACCTGAACCCACGAGCATGGCGTTTAGATCTGGAAAATGCCATTTTGATCCACGATCCTAAGCATGAGATGCATGAGCAGCGCGCTAAAGAGCTGGAGTGTATCCGTACTCATACTAAAGTTGTTTCACATTACCTTGAGCTGGAAAATATTCAGCAATATCCAGTCAAGGTTCGCAAATTGATCCGTCGTTTGCGCAGAATTCGTATCGATCGGCTTATTAGCCGTATTCTTTAATATCTAAAACATAAAAACCCGCTCTATAGAGCGGGTTTTTGTATCAAGCCAAAGGAGAGGCTGCATGTGGTGCTCACCTTATCTTCGCCTTTTAATTATTGCCCCGCTACTTTTCACCAGTTCAGCATGTACCCATATGGCCAATGACAGTTGGACGGGGAAAGATAAAGCCCAACATTTCTTTGCCTCCGCAGCTTTTGCCGCTGCGGGCACCGCCTATGGCGAACACCAGAATTGGTCAGATGCAAGAAGCCGCAATTTCGGTCTGCTATTTTCGATAGGTATCGGCGCAGGTAAGGAGCTATATGATAGCCGCCAAGGTGGTACTGGTTGGAGTTGGAAAGATTTTGCCTGGGATGTTGCAGGTGCGGTGACTGGCTATAGCCTTTACCAAGCAGTTAACTAACGTGACTTCAGCACTAAATCAAACTAAGACGTCATATCGTTAGTAGCGTATTTAAACCTCACTGAGTGGATAGAAAGGAATAACAAGAACGATAAAACCCGCCCCCAAGAGTTACCTTTAATTTATCTCTCAGTACATAATTCTATAAGCAAAAACCAACACTTGTAATGTTTTTTATATTTCGCACACAGCAAAAACCCCACGCTTTTGGCAT